>NZ_JBIAVX010000015.1:29968-259203 GCF_042894725.1 Streptomyces sp. NPDC001480
CGCCCCTCCCCCTGGCGCGGCCGGGGGGGGGGGGGGGGGGGGGCCCCCCGGCCGCCGCGGCCGCCCCGGGGGGGGGGGGGGGGGGGGGGCCCGGGGGGCCCCCCCCACCCCGCTCGAACCAGCGGCTCCCGAACCGGGTCTGGGGACGGCTGTGCGGCGGTGCGGTCGTGCGGCGTTGCGGTCGTGCTCTGCGGCGCTGCCGTGCCGCGTGGGTGCCGTGGTACTGCGGCTCAGTGGGCCACGACGCGCGCCATGGATCCGTGGCGCGGTTGCATCGGAACGCCGCGCGCGGGTTCCGGTGCGGGCCTGGCGCCTGGTCCGGCCTGACGGCCGGCCGGGGCCGGGCTGCGGCGCGGCTGGGCCGCCGCACCGTTCTGGACGTCCATCACGGCGTGCGCGACGAGACCGCCCATGGGGTCGTGCCTGATCAGATCCCTGAGCCTGGACCGTGAGGAGCGTCCCTCATTGCCCGGGTACAGGTGCTTGCCGAGGCCGACCGCGTGCGCCAGGGCGGCGAGCGCCGCGGTCCGCGGGTCCGGCGGTACGCCGGTGCGGATCGCGGAATCCAGTCGGGCACGGATCTCCCGGCTGATGGCGGTGTCCGTCGCCTGGTAACGAGTCGTCGGCAGCACTCCGCACATCTGGCCCGCCACGGCATGCACCATGCCGCACCGCTCCAGATGCGAGAGGTAGACCTGGCGGAGCCCGAGACGCGGTCCGCCGATCCAGTGGACGGCCCGTACCGGAGCGCCACGCCTTCGCAGCAACTCCAACGCGCAGTCCAGTGTTGGATCTCCTGTCGGCCGTGGTGCCACCACGGCGATACGATCCCCGTCTGGGGCTATCCGTCCGGCCAGCGCCAGCTCCACTAGCTGCGCTCCGGCCAGACCTAGGTCGAGCGACTGCGGCTGTGCAGTGGTACCCGTGGCCGGGTCCAGTGCCAGCAGCAGAAGCTCCTCCGGAAGTGTTCTGCGGCTCCTGCCCATCCATGCCTCCCCGCGTGGATGAATGACAGGGTGACCCCTCTCACATTGGTCTGTCGAGAGCGCGTGACCGGTTCGTAAGGGAACCGGTAGGTATGTCGTTCTCGTCTACCGCAGGGGACAAGCCCGCACACAGGACACTGGTACATGGTTCGGACAGTGGCGGGGAGGCCTTGTCCCGGGTGGGTGTTCGGCCGCCGGACGGCGGTCGGTTCGGCAGGCGTACGGTGACATGCGTCACATGGAGGAGGCATCGGTGGCGGGCGAGTCCCCCGACAGGTCCAAGCAGCGCGAGTCGTCGGTTGAACCGACGTCGGGGAAGGCGGGTCCGGTTCCCGAGGCCCGCGATCCGCGATCCGCGGTGTCCCGCGAGTCCGACGAGCGCGGCGCCGTGGACACGGCGACCAAGGTCCTCTCGACCCGCGAACTGAACTCCGACGCCAAGCCCCCCGCCCAACAGGAAGACACCCGCCTCCGCGAGGCCGTGGCGGCCTGGGTACGGTCCGGAGACCCGACGGAGGAGGAGAAGCCGGCGGGGGGTGCCTCACGGGCCGAGACCTCCGGTACGGACGCCGCCGGGGCGAAGGCCGCCGAGGACGATGCCGCCGAGGCGAAGACCTCCGGGACGGACGCCGCCGAGGCGCAGGCCGCCAAGGCGGAAGACGGCGGGGCAAAGGCCTCGGAAGCGGATGGCGCCGAGGCGCAGGCCGCCAAGGACGAGAAGACCGGGGACGACGACGCCGCGGGTGCCGTGCCGGCGGCCGAAGGCAGTGAGGTGACGCAGGACGACCCGGGCGAGGACGGCGAGGCTGCCGCGCGGGCGGGCTCGGACGCCGAGACCGACGTGACGGACGTGGCGGACGAACACGAGGACGCCACCGCAGACTCGGACGAGCCTACTGACACCGAGCCAGAAGCGGACATCGACGCCACCGGCGAGGCGGAAGCCACCCCCGAACCCGAGGCCGCCGACGGCGATTCCGCCCCGCAGGGGCCACCCGCAGCCGACGACGAGACCCGCACGGGTGGTGCGGGCGGGAACACCAAGGCCGAAGGCGAAGCCGAGGCCGAGGACAAGCCCGCTGACCCCGAGGCGGACGCCAACCCCGAACCCGAGGACGCCGACGGCGATTCCGCCCCGCAGGGGCCACCCGCAGCCGACGACGAGACCCGCACGGGTGGTGCGGGCGGGAACACCGAGGCCGAAGCCGAGGCCGAGGCCGAACCGGAGGCCGCCGACGGCGACTCCGCCCCGCAGGCGTCACCCGCAGCCGAGGACAAGGGCAACGGCAAGGGCAAGGACAAGCCCGTCGATCAGCCCACCGCCGTCTTCAAGGCCCCGAAGCGGCAGGTCGATCAGCCGACCACCATGCTCAAGGTCGGCGGCAAGCCGAAGGCCCCCGAGTCGGACCCCGAGCGCACCAGCAAGTTCGTCGCGCTCAAGCCCCTCGACGACCCGTCCACCCGCAAGCCGACCGCCCCCAAGCCCACCCCCGCGGCCACGCCAAAGCCCGCAGCCGCGCCGGCGCCCGCCGACGCCACCACCCCCGTCCCCCAGATCGGCCCCGAGCGCACCACCCAGCAGCCGCTTCCGCCGAAGCCCCCGCTGGATCTGCTCGCCGAGCTGACGAACACGCCCCCGCCCCCGGAGACCCCGGTCCGCACGATCGTGCGCCGGGTCAAGATCTGGACCCCGCTGGCCCTCCTGCTGGCGGTCATCTTTGCGGTCGTACAGGCCATGCGCCCGCTGCCGGCGCCCACCCTCGCGCTGACCGCCGAGGAGACGTACACGTTCGACGGCAAGACCAGCCTCCCCTGGCCCGCCGAGGGACAGGGCTGGATGGACGGGGCCGGCATCGGCACGATGGGCAGCTTCGGCAAGCAGACTCCCGTCGCCATCGGCTCCGTCGCCAAGACGATGACCACGTACATCATCCTCAAGGACCACCCGCTGAAGGCGGGCGCCGAGGGCCCGTCCATCACCGTGGACGCCACCGCCGAGAAGGAGGGCGGCTACAACAAGGCCGGCGAGTCCACCCTCGACACGGTGAAGGAGGGCGACAAGCTCACCGAGAAGCAGGCGATCTCGGCCGTGATGATTCCGTCCGCGAACAACATCGCGCGCTTGCTTGCCCGTTGGGACGCGGGCTCCGAGGCGGCGTTCGTCAAGAAGATGAACGCCACCGCCAAGAAGCTCGGTATGACGCACACCACGTACACCGACCCCTCGGGTCTGAAGGAGACCACGGTCTCCACCGCCGAGGACCAGGTGAAGCTCGGCAACGAGGTCGTGAAGAACCCGGTGCTGACGGCCATCACCAGCGCGGCCAGCTGGGACGACCCCACCCACAAGAACTGGCCCAACCCCAACACGCTCCCCTACGTCATGGGCGCGATCGGCATCAAGACCGGCAGCACCACCGCGGCCGGCGGCAACCTGCTCTTCGCCGCCAGGAAAGAGGTCGGCGGTGAGACGGTCACCGTCGTCGGCGCGATCCTCGGCCAGCACAAGCCCCGGATCCTCGAGACGGTCAACGCGGTCAGCAAGACCGCGCTGACCGCCGCGAAGGACGCGCTGACCTCGGCGAAGATCCTGAAGAAGGGTGACGTCGTCGGGTACGTGGACGACGGTCTCGGCGGCCGGACCCCGGTCGTCGTCACCAAGGACGTCACCGCGGTCGGCTGGGCCGGCCTGAAGGCGAAGCTGTCCTTCGCCGCCGGCGAGGTACCGCACACCGCGGAGGCCGGCACCCAGGTGGGCACGCTCACCGTGGGCGACGGCAAGAGCGGTGCGGTGAAGGTGCCGGTGGCCCTGAAGAAGGACCTCACCGAGCCGGGCCTCGGCAGCAAGCTGACCCGCATCCGCTGACCCGCATCGGCTGACCCGCGGCGCCCGGTGCGCCGCCCCCGCACCCCGCCGACCGAGCCCCTCGGCGGGGTGCGTGCTAGCGTCACGAAACGGGGCGGGTAGTCGGCCGAGGGGAAGCGGCCGGCAATCGGACAGGAAGCGGCCGGGACCACCGAGCGAAGCGGCCGAGAACAGAAGACGGGACACGGGGAGTGCCTTCAGGTGGCCACTGCGGAGCCGACACGCGCCGACGACACCGATACGGGCCCGGGGACCGGCCCGCGAATACGCCCGTCCGCGGCTGACCCGGCCATGGACGGCCCCGTCGCGGACGGCCCCGTCGCGGACAGCCCCGTCGCGGACAGCCCCGTCGGTCGCCGGACGCGGCTGCCGGCCGCCGCCGAGCCCCTCCGGCAGCGGCTGCTCCTGCACCCCGCCCTGTCCATGACCGCGCTCTCCGGTGTGCTGCACGTCATCTGGTTCTTCACGTTCGCCAACAGCGGCGGTGACCTCGCCGCGCAGGACGCGTGGGCGGAGTTCGTCGGCCGGCACCCGGACTCGGCGTACAACCTGGCCTGGTACGGCGGTATGCACCCGGTGTCGTACAGCGTGGTGTCGCCGTATCTGATGGCGGTGCTCGGGGTCCGTACGACGCTGATGATCGCGGGGACGCTGTCGGCGGGCCTGCTGACGGTGGTCCTCATCCGCAGCCGGGCGGTGAAGAACCCGCTGTGGGCCGCGCTGGCCGGGGTGTTCGCGCTGATCTGCAACGCGATCTCGGGCCGGGTGACCTTCGCCCTCGGCACGGTGTTCGCGCTGGGCGCGGTCGCGGCCGTGTTCTGCTGGCCGTACCGCTGGCGGTACAAACGCTGGGCGAAGGCCCTGGTCGCGGCACCGCTCGCCGCGCTGGCCACCATGTCGTCGCCGGTCGCGGGCCTGTTCGTGGGCCTGGTCGCGGCCGCGCTGTTCCTCCAGAAGAGACGGCCGGGCGCCTGGGCGCTGGGACTGGCGCCGTCGGCGGTGGTCGCCGTGTCGACGTGGCTGTTCCCCTTCTCCGGCACCCAGCCGATGACGATCGGCTCGGTCGTCATGCCGCTGCTGTACGGACTGCTCTGCCTGTTCCTCGTCCCCGAGGAGTGGAAGACCGTACGGCTGACCGCCGCCGTCTTCAGCCTCGCGGTGGTGCTGGTCTGGCTGTTCAGCTCGCAGATCGGGTCGAACATCTCGCGGTTGCCGATGCTGTTCGCGGGTGTGACACTGATCGCGGCGCTGCCGTTCACGGTGCCGCGCTCGCGCAAGTGGTACACGACGGTGCTGGCGTTCCTCGGCTTCGTCGGGTGGATCGGCTACAAGTCGATCGACGACATCATCCACACGACCCCGGACGCGTCGTGGGCGCGCGAGCTCGCCCCGCTAGTCAACGAACTCCAGCACGTCGGCGCCGAGAAGGGCCGCGTCGAGGTGGTCCCGGCCCGCTCGCACCGCGAGGCCTCCGCGCTCGCGCCGTACGTCAACCTGGCCCGGGGCTGGCTCCGCCAGGCCGACATGGAGCGCAACCCGCTCTTCTACGACGGCACCCTCGACTCGTCGAACTACCACGCGTGGCTCCAGCGCTGGGCCGTCCACTTCGTCGTCCTGCCCAAGGACGAGCCGGACGGCGACGGCGGGGAGCGGGAGCGGGCCCTCGTGCGGCGCGGGATGCCGTACCTGACGCAGATCTGGGGCGACGCCAACTGGCAGCTGTTCCGGGTGACCGACCCGGCCCCGCTCGCCGAGCCGAACGCGGTCGTGGACCGGGCGGAGCAGGGCGAGATGACCATCGAGGTCCGCAAGGCCGGCCGCATCCTCATCCGCATCCCCTACTCGCCGTGGCTCAGCATCGTCGACGCCGAGGGCAAGAAGATGAAGCCGCCCCAGGAGACCCAGGCGTCCAAGCACCGGTCCGACGGCACGCCGAAGACGTACGACAACGTCAACGGCTGTCTGATGGAGACGCCGGAGGACGCCAAGGGTGACAAGTGGACGATGCTGGTCGCGCCGAAGGCGGGGACGTACCGGTTCGCCGCGCCGTATCAGCTGCCCAGGGGTACGCCGTGCCCGGACGAGCTGAAGGAGCCGTGAGCCGCCCGGGCCGCGCGGTGACCGCCCCGGTCCGCGCGAGGCCACCCCGGTCCGCGCGTGACCGCCCGGGGCCGCCGGGCCGTTGACGCTCAGCGGAGCTGGTCGACGTACCGGTCCGTCCCCGGCACCGTCGGGATGAACGGCGCCACCAGCTCCACCCGCCCCAGCCCCGACCCGGTCACCTGCTCGTCGAGGCCCGCGAAGTACCGCTCCCAGCACTCCCGCGGGTCCGTCTCCAGGAACCACAGCAGGGTCAACCGGGTGTCGACGCCCTCGACCTGCTTGACGTAGGTCATGCGGTCGCCGGGCAGCGGGGTGGGCCGGAAGACGGTCACCATCGCCGCCGGGGAACCCGCGACGCGCTTGGGCAGGTGGCGGGAGCGCAGCCACTCCAGCAGTTCGGCGCGCTGCCCGGCGCTGTCGGCGTCGACGACTTCGAGGACCAGGCCCCGGTACGGGTGGTCGAGGGCGTGGAAGTCGCGGGGGCCGGCCGCGCCGTCCCGGTACACCGTGGCCTCGTGGTCCTGGAAGGCCGTGAAGACGTGGGTGCGGTCCTGGTAGACGCGGGCGTCGCGGTTGAGGCGCTTGTTGATGGCGACGGTCCACTTCATGTGGTCGTCGTAGCGGCCGTCGGTGACCCAGTAGGTGGAGAGGTAGCAGCCGGCGGTGACGGGCTGGGCCACCGCCGACTTCTCCGGGTGGCGCAGGAGCTGGAGGTCCCGGGTGGCGACCCAGCGGCGGCCCGCGTACATCCATGGCATGGCCATCGCACCGGCGTAGTAGTGGTCGTCCTCGTACCAGCGGTTGTACGCGTACTCGTGGCCCGGGTGCGGTTCGACCATGGTGATCAGGGCATGGCCGGGGCGCACTCCGTACGGGCCGACGGCGGCCAGTTCGGCGTACGTCTCGCTGCGGGTCTCCTCGCTCATGCCGTTCCCCTTCCTTCTTCTTCCGTCCTCTTCCGTCCTCCGCCGCACGCCCATACTCTGACGCCCCGTCAGATGTTTCGCCATCCCCCGGGAGGCCCGGATGTCACTGCTGGACGGCAAGACGGTCGTCGTGTCGGGCGTCGGGGCCGGGCTCGGTCACCAGGTGGCCGCCGCCGTCGTACGGGACGGCGGGAACGCGGTGCTCGGCGCCCGCACCGAGGCGAACCTCGCCAAGAGCGCGGCCGAGATCGACCCGGCGGGGACCCGGACCGCGTACCGGGCGACCGACATCACCGACGAGGGCCAGTGCGAGGCGCTGGCCGCCCTGGCGCGGGAGCGGTTCGGCGGGCTGGACGCGGTGGTGCACGTGGCCGCCTGGGACTCGTACTTCGGCGGGCTGGAGGACGCCGACCTCACGACCTGGCAGTCGGTCATCGACGTGAACCTGCTGGGCACTCTGCGGATGACCCGGGCCTGTCTGCCCGCACTGAAGGAGGGCGGCGGCGGTTCGGTGGTGTTCATCGGCACGCAGTCGGCGGTGGCCGCGCCCAGCCAGGTGAAGCAGGCGGCGTACGCGGCCTCCAAGGGCGCCCTGACCAGCGCCATGTACTCCCTGGCCCGGGAGCTGGGCCCGCACCGGATCCGGGTCAACACCGTGCTGCCGGGCTGGATGTGGGGTCCGCCGGTGCAGGCGTACGTGCAGTTCACGGCGCACACGGAGGGCGTGCCGGAGGCCGAGGTGCTGGGGCGGCTGACGGAGCGGATGGCGCTGCCCGACCTGGCGACGGACGGGGACGTGGCCGACGCGGCGGCCTTCCTGGCCTCGGACCGCGCGCGGGCCATCACCGGGCAGTCGCTGCTGGTGAACGCCGGGGAGCTGATGCGCTGAGCCAACCACCCACCCGCCATTTCCAGCCACTTGGGACTGTTCATATAGATGAACCAAGGTCAGTGAGCAGAACATTTTTGCTTGCTCTTGACCTTACGCTCGCTTGTCGTGCCCGCGTAACCCCACCCACGATGAGCGGGCACTTCGCGGCCTTCCCCGTCCACGCTCCGCTTATGCGAAGTGCCAGCCAGCTGAGCGGAGTTCACAAGGCGGACCCTGGGAGGGGAGCGCATGAACAGTCTCGACTGGGTCGTGCTCATCGGCTACTTCGGCGTGATGATCGCGATCGGCGTCTGGTCGCACAAGCGCGTGGACGACGTCAGCGACTTCTTCACGGCGGGCGGAAAGATGCCGTGGTGGCTGTCCGGCATCTCGCATCACATGTCGGGCTACAGCGCGGTGATGTTCACCGGATACGCGGGCATCGCGTACACCTACGGCGTGACGTCCTTCGTGACGTGGTCCTTTCCGATCGCGCTGGGCATCGCCATCGGCTCGAAACTGTTCGCGCCGCGGATCAACCGCCTGCGGTCGCGGCTTCGTGTGGCCTCTCCGCTGGAGTACCTGAAGAACCGGTACGACCTGAAGACCCAGCAGGCCCTCGCCTGGTCCGGCATGCTGCTGAAGATCGTGGACGTCGGCGCGAAGTGGGCGGCGATCGCGACGCTGCTGTCCGTCTTCACCGGCGTCACCCTGAACCAGGGCATCCTCATCACGGGCGCGATCACGGCCGTCTACTGCACGATCGGTGGCCTGTGGGCGGACGCCCTCACCGAACTCGGCCAGTTCGTCATCCAGTTGCTGGCCGGCATCTCCATGTTCGTCGCGGTCGTACTGAAGCTGAACGACAAGGGCATCGGCCTCTTCGACGCCTTCGACCAGCCGGCCCTGCACGGCCACGGCAAGCCTCTGGTCGGCCCGTACGGAACCGTCTTCCTGCTCGCCTTCCTCTTCATCAAACTGTTCGAGTACAACGGCGGCATGCTCAACCAGGCCCAGCGCTACATGGCGACGGGCAGCGCGCGGGAGGCCGAGCGGTCGGCGCGGCTGTCGGCGGTGCTCTGGCTGGTCTGGCCGGTCGTCCTCTTCTTCCCGATGTGGGTGTCACCGCTCCTCGTCCACGCCAAGAAACCGGACGGCTCGGACTCATACGGCCTGATGACCGAACAGCTCCTGCCGCACGGCCTGCTGGGCCTGGTCATCGTCGGCTTCTTCTCCCACACGATGGCCATGTGCTCCTCCGACGCGAACGCCATCGCGGCCGTCTTCACCCGGGACGCGGCGCCGGTGTTCTCCCAGCGGGCCCGGGAGTGGGGCCAGCGCTCCGGCCTGATCGCGGCCCGCGTCACCACGGTGGTCTTCCTCGGCCTGTCCATGGCGGTGGCGACCCAGGTCAACTCCCCCGCCTTCAAGGACATCATCACCGTCGTCATCAAGTGGGTGGCCGGCCTGATGGGCCCGATCGCGATCCCGATGATGCTCGGCCTGCTCCGCCCCTTCCGCCGCTCCGGCCCGACCGCCGCGCTCACCAGCTGGGCCCTGGGCCTGCTCGCCTTCTGGCTGGTCAACTACCCGATCAACTGGAACGTCGACGGCGGCGTCCCGCTCCAGTACCAGGTCTCGGTCCCGCTGGCCGTCTCCCTGGTCCTCTACATCCTCATCGGCTACATCAAGCCCGAGGACACCCCGGAACGCCTCGCCGTCATCGAGCGGATCAACACGGACGACGACGGCGCGACGGCAGCGGTCCCGGCACCCGCCGGCGCGGGCGACGACATGGTCACCGCCCCGGCCAAGGACTGACGCGGCTACCCGCCCCTGGGGTAGCGGGCCAGCCACCCCGGCGCGGACCCCGCCGGCCCGTGCAGCGCGGGACCCTGGGTCATCTCCATGGCGAAGTCGTCGGCCAGCTCCAGGATCGTCGGACGGCCCTCCAGCTCGGCCAGCCAGGCCGGCGGGAGGGCCGTCTCGCCGTGCAGGGCCCCGAGCAGCCCACCGGTCAGCGCACCGGCGGCACCGGAGGGCCCGCCCTGGTTCACCGCCAGGCACAGCCCGTGCCGTACGTCCTCCCCCACCAGCGCGCAGTACACCGCGCCGGCCAGCATCCCGTCCGCCGCGCCATCCCCCACCAGCTCCTCCACCCTGGCCGGTGACGGCATCCCCTGCCGTACGGCGCCCAACGCGTGCTGAAGGGCGTCGGACACCGGCTGGTGCCCCGGCCGGGCGGCGAGCAGGGCCAGCGCCCGCTGCACGGCGCCGTCCAGGCTCTCGCCGCGGGCCAGCGCGTGCACGATCACCGCGTACGCGCCCGCCGACAGACAGGCGGTGGGATGTCCGTGCGTCTGGGCCGCGCACTCCACGGCCAGCTGCACCACCAGCTGCGGCTCCCACCCGACGAGCAGCCCGAACGGCGCGGAACGGGCCACGGCCTCGGGCCCCAGCTCGCCCGAGTTCTTGGGCGACTCCAGCGTGCCCATGGTCTCGTCACCGAGCCCCAGCAGCAGTGCCCGCGTCGGGTCCCGCCGCACGTACAGCCACTCCTCCCGGGCCAGCCATCCGTCTTCCTTGCGCCGCTCGTCGGGACCCCAGTCCCGCTGCGTCGCCGCCCATCTCAGATACGCCCGGTGCACATCGGTCGGCGGATGCCAGGCCCCCGTGTCCCGGCGCACCTGGGCCCGTATCAGCCCGTCCACGGTGAAGAGGGTGAGCTGCGTGTGGTGCGTGACGGCACCGCGCCGCCCGTACCCCACCGCCAGATCGACCAGGCCCTCCACCCCGTACCCCGCCCGGATCTCCTCCACCTTGAGCCCGTCGACCGGCGCCCCCAGCGCGTCCCCGACGGCAACCCCGAGCAGCGTCCCCCGCACCCGGCCACGGAAGTCCTGCTGCTCGGCACGCCCCCAGACGGCCCCGGATGCCGCCACCATCCTGACCTCCCACGTGGCACCGTCCGTACGTACGTACGCGCAGCACTGTAATCGAACGGGGACGGTCGGTAGAGGGGCCGGATCGGGGGCGGGGTGTGGGTGGAGTGAACGTGGGCGGTCGGTTCCGTGCGGGGGCGGGCGTGCTGGGCGGTGGCCCCTGTCACTCGGGCGTCAGCCGTACCACGTGACGTTGCAGACGTTCCACGTACGCGACTCCAAGAACAAGCACGGCGCCCAACTCGCCCTCAAGGGCGCGCCGTGGGCCGAGTTCGTGACGTTCGCGGGTCGTTCCGCCTGACGCATTCTGGCTCAATGTGTACGGGACACGGTGGTCACCCGGGGGAAAGAAGCCGGTCATGACCACATCAGCCACACGTGCCCCATGGCTCGCCGCCACCCTCCTGACCGGCACGGTCGCCCTCTACATCGCCCTCGTCGCCTTCGGCAACATCACCGACTTCGGCACCAACCAGCAGTTCGTCCGGCATGTGCTCGCGATGGACACGACGTTCAAGGACGACGATCTGATGTGGCGTGCCATCACCTCGCACGCTCTGGAGGACGCCGCGTACGTGACGATCATCGTCTGGGAGACGCTCGCGGCGCTGATCCTGATCGCGGCGACGTATCTGTGGGCCCGCCACCACCCGCGCGCCCGCCAGGCCTCCACCGTCGGCCTGCTGATGCTCCTGCTGCTGTTCGGCGCCGGGTTCATCGCGATAGGCGGGGAGTGGTTCGCGATGTGGCAGTCGAAGACGTGGAACGGCCTGGACGCGGCGACCCGGGTGATCGTGCTGACGGGGGTGGCGCTGCTGGTGACGTACCTGCCGGGGGCGGCTCAGGAGAACGACTGACATCTTCGCGCCTGGCGCAGCAGCAGCGAGCCGCCCTGAGCAGGCCGGATGTTCAGCTCAGGGCGGTCCGTTCAGCTCACGGTGGCACCATCGGTGGTGCTCCGCCGGTAACTCGCCCAGTCAGCGGTACAGCTTCCTGCGCACCCAGAGGAACCCGATCGCCCCGCCCACGACGGCCATGTACGCGGTCAATGGTCCGTCGTTCAGGGCGAGTCCTGGCATGGCGATGACGGCCACGATCAGAAGCCATCCGCATCCGGCCACGGCGAGGTCCGCTGCATCAGGGCGGTGTCGTTCGTTCTCCACCTGTTCCCCCGTTCACTGGCTCGCGTCTGACCGGTGCGTCACGTGGGGAGTCGGCATCCGCGACATCGCTGCCGTGAACCGTACGCCGCAGAGCGGCAGTTCGGGGTCTGAGTGGCTCATTGGCCGTGTTCGGTGAACATCCTGATCAGATCCTGGGCCGTGTTGTGCTCGGAGTCGATCCGGTAGCGCTCGCCGTCCTCAGCGGCGGCGACCTCGGCGCTGCGGCGGAACATGTCCTGCTCGTACGCGGTGAGCGCGGCCTCGATGTCGTCGGGGTGTTCGGCGAGGGCCTGGCCGAGTTCGGCGCCGTCGAGCATGGCCAGGTTGGCGCCCTCGCCGTTGGGGGCCATCAGGTGGGCGGCGTCGCCGAGCAGGGTCACCCCCGGTACCCGGTCCCACCGGTGCTCGGCCGGCAGGGCGTAGAGGGTGCGCAGGATCGGCGCGGTGTCGCCGTCGGTGATCAGCGCGGTGAGCTCCGGCGCCCAGCCGTCGAACTCCGCCGCGATCCGCGCGGTCGCCGCGGCGGCATCGGCGAAATCGATGCCGTCGAACCAGTCCCGCGGCCTGGACAGCCCCACGTAGGCGTGCAGGGTGTCGCCGCTCTCCCGGTGGGCGAAGATCTCCCTGCCCGGCGAGGGCGCCATCATCGACCCGCCGCCGACCGCGTGCGCGGTGGCCGGGTGCCGGGTGTCGGCGTCGAACAGGTAGGTCTCGACGACCGACGTGCCGACGTACTCGGGTATCGCGTCGGAGAGCAGCGGCCGCACCCGTGACCAGGCGCCGTCCGCACCGACCAGCAGGCCGGCGTCGACCGTGCCGCCGTCGGCGAAGGTCACCTGGTGGCGGCCGTCGCCGAGGCTACGGGTGCCGCTGACCTTGTGCCCCCACCGCACGGTGCCGGCCGGGAGCGAGTCGAGCAGGATCCGTCGCAGGTCGCCGCGCATCGCCTCGGGGCGTCCGCCCGTGCCGTCGTCGGCCTGCTCGAACAGGAGGGTCCCGTCCCGGTCGAGGACCCGCATCGCCTGGCGGCCCTCCAGGACGATGGCGTGGAACTCGTCCATCAGACCCGCCGCCTTGAGGGCGAGCTGACCGTTGTAGTCGTGGATGTCGAGCATCCCGCCCTGCATGCGCGCCTGCGGGGAGGGCTCGGCCTCGTACACGGTGGCCGGGATGCCGTGGACGTGCAGGACACGGGCCAGCGTGAGTCCGCCGAGTCCGGCACCGATGATCGTGACTGGGGTGTGCATGATCGCTCCTCGGGATCGGGCCGCCCGGTGAAGTCCGGGCTGCCGTCTCCTGAAAGATGCCAACCCCCGCCGACGGGCCGCCGATATACGACCGACGGCCCCCCGACATACGACCGACAGCGCAGATCGACTGTCAGTCCAGCACCGGCAGCAACTCCGGCAGATGCCCGTCCGAAGCAGCCGCCGCCCGCTGCCGCTCCTCCGGTACCTCCCCGTACAGCGTCGTGCGGGGCCGAGCCGGACGGCCTGCCGCATCGGCTACGGCGATCAGGTCGCGTACCGACTTGTAGGAGCCGTAAGAAGAGCCCGCCATGCGGGAGATGGTCTCCTCCATCAGGGTGCCGCCCAGGTCGTTCGCGCCGGAGCGGAGCATCTCCGCCGCGCCCTCGGTGCCGAGTTTCACCCAGCTCGTCTGGATGTTGGGGATCCAGGGGTGGAGGAGGAGGCGGGCCATCGCCGTGACCGCGCGGTTGTCACGGGTGGTGGGGCCGGGGCGGGCGATGCCCGCCAGGTACACCGGCGCGTTGGTGTGGATGAAGGGGAGGGTGACGAACTCGGTGAAGCCGCCCGTCTGTTGCTGGATGCGGGCGAGCGTGCGGAGGTGGCCGAGCCAGTGGCGGGGCTGGTCGACGTGGCCGTACATCATGGTCGAGGAGGAGCGGATGCCCAGCTCGTGGGCTGTCGTGACGACCTCGATCCAGGTGGCCGTGGGCAGCTTGCCCTTGGTGAGGATCCAGCGGACCTCGTCGTCGAGGATCTCCGCCGCCGTGCCCGGGATGGTGTCGAGGCCCGCCTCCTTGGCCGCCGTCAGCCACTCGCGGATGGACATCCCGGTGCGGGTGGCGCCGTTGACGACCTCCATCGGGGAGAAGGCGTGCACGTGCATCCCGGGGACGCGGGACTTGACCGCCTTGGCGATGTCGAAGTACGCGGTGCCGGGCAGGTCGGGGTGGATGCCGCCCTGCATGCAGACCTCCACCGCGCCGACCTCCCAGGCCTGCTGGGCCCGGTCGGCCACCTGCTCCAGGGAGAGGGTGTAGGCGTCGGCGTCCGTGCGGCGCTGGGCGAAGGCGCAGAAACGGCAGCCGGTGTAGCAGACGTTGGTGAAGTTGATGTTCCGGGTGACGATGTAGGTGACGTCGTCACCGACGGCGGACTTACGTACGTCGTCGGCGATCCGGGTCAGCGCGTCCAGCGCCGGGCCGTCCGCGTGCAGCAGGGAGAGGGCCTCCTCGTCGGTGAGGCGCGTCGGGTCCTCGGCCGCCGTGCGCAGGGCCTGCCGTACGTCGGTGTCGATGCGCTCGGGCGCCATCCCGGGGGCGGCGGCCTCGCGCAGCGCGGACCAGTCGCCGTACACCTCGTCGAAGTCGTCGCGCCGGTCGGAGGTACGGCCCTCGGTGTCGATCGACGCGTGCAGGTCCGTACGGCCGGACGCTACGAACGCCTCCTCCGGCTCCTGCCACGGACGTCCCTCGACCAGGGCGTCCGGTGCCGCGAGGCCGGTCGCCGGGTCCGCCAGCGCCCGTACGTGCGGCAGCAGCCGCGGGTCCAGCCAGGGCTCGCCGCGCGTGACGAACTCCGGGTAGACGCAGAGACGTTCCCGCAGCTCGAATCCGGCCGCCTCGGACTTCCGCGCCAGCTCCTCGATCTGCGGCCAGGGGCGTTCGGGGTTGACGTGGTCGATGGTCAGGGGCGACACCCCGCCCCAGTCGTCGATGCCCGCGCCGATGAGCCGCTCGTACTCCGAGTCGACGAGGTTGGGCGGGGCCTGGAGGCAGGCGGAGGGGCCGAGCAGGTGCCGGGCGACGGCCACCGTGGCGACCAGGTCGTCCAGTTCGGCGTCCGGCATGCCGCGCATGGCCGTGTCCGGCTTGGCGCGGAAGTTCTGGATGATCAGTTCCTGGATGCCGTGGTAGGCACGGGAGACCTTGCGGAGCGCGAAGAGGGACTCCGCCCGCTCCTCGTACGTCTCGCCGATGCCGATGAGGAGCCCGGAGGTGAAGGGGACGGAGGAGCGGCCGGCGTCCTCCAGGACGCGCAGCCGGACGGCCGGTTCCTTGTCCGGGGAGCCGTAGTGCGGGCCGCCCGGTTCGGACCACAGGCGGGTCGCGGTGGTCTCCAGCATCATGCCCATGGACGGGGCGACCGGCTTCAGGCGCTGGAAGTCGGTCCAGCTCATGACGCCGGGGTTGAGGTGGGGCAGCAGCCCGGTCTCCTCCAGGATGCGGATGGAGATGGCACGGACGTAGGCGATGGTGTCGTCGTAGCCGTGCGCGTCGAGCCACTCGCGCGCCTCCGGCCAGCGGTCCTCGGGCTTGTCACCGAGGGTGATCAGGGCTTCCTTGCAGCCCAGGGCGGCACCCTTGCGGGCGATGTCGAGCACCTCGTCGGGGGACATGAACATCCCGTGGCCGGCCCGGCGCAGCTTGCCGGGCACGGTGACGAAGGTGCAGTAGTGGCACTTGTCCCGGCACAGCCGGGTGAGGGGGATGAAGACGCTCTTCGAGTAGGTGATGACACCGGGCCGGCCCGCCGCTTCGAGGCCCGCGTCCCGCACCCGGGCGGCGGACGCGGTGAGGTCCTCGAGGTCCGCGCCGCGCGCCTGGAGCAGCACGGCCGCCTCGGCGACGTCGAGAGCGACGCCCTCGCGGGCACGTTTGAGGGCGCGACGCATGGAGTTCTCGGTGGGGCCGGTTCCGGAGGTCGCGGAAGTCGTCATCCTTCGAGCATACGAGTGCGGTGACCAGGGCAGTCAGGGCCGCCCCGGCGCTCCGGCCGCCGCCGCGCTCAGTGGAGGGCGAGCCAGCCGATGCCCACGGCGCACACGAGGCCGCCGGCGATCACGTCGGCCGGTCTGTGGCGGCGCAGTGCGGAACCGGCCACCAGGGCGCCGAGCAGCACGGCGACCGTGCCGAGCGTGCCGAGCAACGGTCCCTTGCTGTAACCGAATTGGTTGATGTGCAACGCGAGGCGCACCAGCCAGTAGAGCCTCATGACGCGACCCTGCCCAAGTGAAGTCTCTCCCCCCGCCCGCTGCGATCGGCGATGGTCAGAAGCCGATCCGATGCGGACCCGAGTCGAGATCTTACGGTTGGATCGCGTCGAGCGCGCGCAGCACCTCCGTCTCCCCCGCCGGCGGCAACTGCACCACGACCTCCTCTATGCCGAGTTCGGCGTAGTGCGCGAGCTTGCCCGGGCTCGGGTGGACGGCGTAGGGCACGACCTGGAGGGCGGCGGGGTCGCGGCCGGCGTCGGCCCAGGCGGCGCGCAGCACCGGCAGCGACTCGGTCAGCCCGCGTCCGCCGATCGGCAGCCATCCGTCGGCATACTCCACGACGTGCGCGAACAGCTTGGGCCCGGCGGCCCCGCCGACGAGGGTGCGGGGACCGGCGACCGGCCCGCGCGGCTTCTGTGCGGGCTTGGGGTGGGCGTGGCTGGCCCGCACGCTCCCGTGCTCGCCCTCGTACCCCGTGGGCTCCTCGGCCCACAGGGCCCGCATGAGCGCCATCCGGTCCCGGACCAGTTCCCGCCGGGTCCGCCAGTCCACGCCGTGGTCGGCGGCCTCCTCGACGTTCCAGCCGAAGCCGACGCCGAGGGTGAACCGGCCGCCGGAGAGGTGGTCCAGCGTGGCGGCCTGCTTGGCGAGGCCGATCGGGTCGTGCTGGGCCACGAGGGTGATCCCGGTACCGAGTCCCAGCCGCTCGGTCACCGCCGCCGCCTGGCCGAGCGCGACGAAGGGGTCGAGGGTACGGCCGTACTCGCGCGGCAGTGCGCCGCCGGCCGGGTACGGGGTGGTCCGCTCGACCGGGATGTGGGTGTGCTCGGGCAGGTACAGCCCGGCGAACCCGCGCTGCTCCAGCTCACGGGCGAGCCGGACCGGGGTGATGGTCTCGTCGGTGAGGAAGATCGTGACGGCGATTCGCATGTCCCACATGTACCGGGGCGGGGGTCGACTGTCCATACCGACTGGTCGGCACATCCACCGGGGCGTGCGTTCATGACAAGCTGTCAACTCGTCATTCCCTTGCATACGAGGAGAGTTCACGCCCGCACAGGACGGTGACCCCATGTGTGACGACACGCACGGCATCGGAAGACGCGCCCTGTTCGTGACGGGAGCGGCGGCCGCCCTTACGTTGGGAAGCGTGGGCTTCGCGGCGGCGGACGACCAGGGCCAGGAGACCCGGACGGTACGGGGCACACTGCCGCCCGGCTCCCCGGACTTCGTGTACGTACCCGTCGAAGTCCCCTCAGGCGTACGGGAGATCAAGGTCTCCTACACCTACGACAAGCCGTCCGTCCCGGCCGGCACCCAGGGCAACGCACTCGACATCGGCATCTTCGACCAGCACGGCACCGAACTCGGCGGCCGGGGCTTCAGGGGCTGGTCGGGCGGCGCCCGCACCGAGTTCTTCATCCGCGCGGACGAGGCCACGCCCGGCTACATCCCGGGCCCCGTGCGGGAGGGCACGTGGCACATCGCCCTGGGCCCCTACACGGTCGCGCCGCAGGGCCTGACGTACGAGCTCACGATCACGCTGACGTACGGCGAACCGGGCTCCACGGCACTCCCGGTGTACCCGCCCTCCCGGGCCAAGGGCCGCGGCCGGGCCTGGTACCGGGGCGACTGCCACCTGCACTCCTGGCACTCCGACGGCCGCCGCACCCCGGCCGAGATCGCGGCCCTCGCCCGGGCGGCGGGCCTGGACTTCATCAACTCCTCGGACCACAACACGCACTCCGCCCACCCGCACTGGGCGGACGCCGCCGGGGACGACCTGCTGATCATGCTCGGCGAGGAGATCACGACACGGAACGGCCACGTGGTGGCCCTCGGCACCGACCCCGGCACCTTCGTCGACTGGCGCTACCGCGCCCGGGACAACCGCTTCGGCCGCTTCGCGAGGCAGATCCACCGGGCCGGCGGCCTGGTGGTCCCCGCCCACCCGCACGCCACCTGCGTCGGCTGCGGCTGGAAGTTCGGCTTCGTCGAGGCGGACGCCGTGGAGGTGTGGAACGGCCCGTACACGCCGGACGACGAGGTCATGCTGGCCGAGTGGGACAACCTGCTCGTCGCCTCCGTCCGGGGCGGCCGGGCCTGGCTCCCGGCGATGGGCAGCAGCGACGCCCACCGCGACCCGGACGTCGTCGGCAGCCCCCAGACCGTCGTCCTGGCCGACGACCTGACCCGCGAGGCCATCCAGGAGGGCATCCGCGCGGGCCGCTCGTACATCGCCGAGTCCAAGAACATCTCCCTGACCTTCACGGCGACGGACGGCCGGGGCCGGCACGCGGGCATCGGGGAGCGACTGGAGGCCGACCCGGACACCCCGGTGACGGTCCGCCTGGAAGTCTCCGGCGCCCCGCGCTGCACGGCCCGCATCGTCACCGACCAGGGGGTACTACTGACGAGCGACCCGCTGCCGGTGTCCGGCTCGGGGGTGGTGGAGTGGCACACGACCCCCGCCTACGCCGCCTACGCACGGGCCGAGCTGCGCCACGAGACGGCGGCGGGCACGGTACCGGGGGCGCTGGCCGCCCTCACCAACCCGATCTTCCTCGGGCGTTGACGGGGGGGCGGCACCGGCGCCGGTCCGTGAGCCGGTGGCCTCAGTTCCACCACCTGCTCGACTCGCCGAGGCCCATGCCCGGCAGCGGCAGGTCGTCCGTGTAGCCGTTCAGCGGGCGCTGGACCTTCTTCAGGGTCCGGGCGTCCAGGGCGGCCGGGGCGGTGTTCGTGCCGAGGGTGCCGCCCGGGTGCCAGGTGCCCGTGACGGTGACCCACGTGTCGGCGGCGGGGGCCTGGGTGCCGTAGACGCGTACCTTCACCGTCTGGGCGTCCGCCGCGCAGCAGGAGATGATGATCCGGGTCAGGTACCAGCCGCCGCCCTTGCCCGCGGGCGTGACGATCCCCGTCATCCGCACGGTGCGGCCCTTGATGGCCTGCGTCCGGTCCTGCTGGACCCGCTGGGTGAAGTCGGTCAGCGTGATCGGCAGCGGGGAGGTCGCGGGCAGCGGGTCGAAGTGCGACTGCCGGGTGACCTCCTTGGCGGCCGCGTGGGACGCGGTGTACGCGCCGAGGGCGGGCGGGGCGTGGAGGAGCAGGCTCAGCGCGGGCAGGAGCAGCAGCCATGCGGCGCGGGGGACACCCGAGTGGTCGTGCCCGTGGTCCTCTCCGTCGGAGTCGTCCGCCCCAGGGGTCCGCCAGGACCACGCCTCCGCCGCCGCCAGCGCGAGCAGCACCACCCCCGACGCGACCAGCATCAGGTGCATGCCCGGCCGGACGTACCGCAGGTACAGGTCGGTGAGGAGCGATGCGTACAGCACGCCCGCGCCGGTGAGGGCGAGCAGGATCGCGGTCAGCGGGCGCTTCACAGCAGGACTCCCCCGATCAGGGCGGCGCACAGGACGGCGACCACCAGCGTGGCGGCGGAGAAGCGGACCGCGAAGGCCCGGCCGAACGTGCCCGTCTGGAGGGCGATCAGCTTGAGGTCGACCATGGGGCCGACGACCATGAAGGCGAGCCGTGCGACGGGCGAGAAGCCGGTGAGGGACGCGGCCACGAACGCGTCGGCCTCCGAGCAGACCGCGAGCAGCACGGCCAGCCCGGCGAGGAAGAGGACCGACAGCCAGGGCGAGCCGGAGAAGGTGTCGAGGACGGAGCGCGGGACGGTGACGTTGAAGGTGGCCGCCGCCATGGCGCCGACCACGAGGAAACCGCCCGCGTGGAGGAAGTCGTGCTGGAAGCCCTGCCGGAATTCCGTCCAGCGGCTGCGGCCCGGGCGGTGGCCGGTGTGCCGGACCGCCGGCCGCAGCCATTCCTCTCGCCCCCGCCACAGCCACAGCCAGCCCATGACGGCGGCGGCGGCGAGCGAGGCGAGGAGCCTGGCCAGGACCATCGCCGGGTTGCCGGGGAAGGCGATGGCGGTGGCGGTCAGGACGACCGGGTTCACCGCTGGGGCGGAGAGGAGGAAGGCGAACGCCGCGGCGGGTGTCACCCCGCGGCCTATCAGGCTGTTCGCGACCGGTACGGAGGCGCACTCGCAGCCGGGCAGCACGGCCCCGGCGACGGAGGCGACCGGGACGGCGAGCGCGGGGCGGTTCGGCAGCAGGCGGGTGAAGACCCGTGCGGGCACGAACGCGTTGATCGCGCCGGACAGGGCCGTGCCCAGGAGAAGGAAGGGCATAGCCTGCACGGTGACGGCCAGGCACACGGTCCGCCAGGCTTGCAGCGCCGGGCCCTCCGACCAGCGGCCGACGAGGACGATCACCGTACCGGGAAGTACGGCCGCCGCGAGGAGCAGGAGCGGCCAGAAGCGGGGCGGAGCCGGGCGGGCGTCCTCCTCGGTGGCCGCGGCTCCCGCCTCCGCCGCCTCCACCGGTCCTACTGTCCTTTGCACCCCAGCTCCCACCCCTTTGACGCCGGGTCGAACATAGCGTGGAAGCTGCACTCACAGGTCAAGCCCGTTCCAAGGGAGCTTCTCGGCCATGTCCCGTCTCTCCGACCTCCGTTTCCGCGCCACCACCGGCTTCCAGCGCCGCGTGGGCAATCCGGTGCTGCGCCGCCTCCCCTTCCAGACCGTGCTGGAGACCACCGGTCGCGTCTCCGGGCTGCCGCGGCAGACCCCGGTGGGCGGCCGCCGGGTCGGGGACTCGTTCTGGCTGGTGTCCGAGTTCGGGGAGAGGTCGCAGTACGTACGGAACATCAAGGCGAACCCGGCGGTCCGGGTCCGGATCGCGGGGCGGTGGCACACCGGCACCGCCCAGCTGCTGCCCGACGACGACCCGGTGGCCCGGCTGCGTCACCTGCCCCGGATGAACAGCGCGGCGGTGCGGGTGCTGGGGACCGGCCTGCTGACCGTACGGGTGGATCTGGGGCCGTAGAGCCGTGCGGCCCCTCACCCCGGCCAGACGATCGACTGCACCTCGCTGTACGCGTGCAGGGCGTACACCCCCACGTCCCGGCCGACGCCGCTCCTCTTGAACCCGCCGAACGGCGCCTCCATGTTGCGGCCGACCGTGTTGATCCCGACCCCGCCGGCCCGCAGCCGCCTGGCCACCCGGAACGCCCTGGCCACGTCGCCGGACCAGACGTAGTCGATCAGGCCGTAGTCGGAGTCGTTGGCGAGGGCGACCGCCTCCTCCTCGTCGTCGAAGGGGACGACCGAGACCACCGGGCCGAAGATCTCCTCGCGGACCGCCCGCATGTCGTTGGTGCAGTCGGCGAGCACGGCCGGGGAGACGTAGAAGCCGCGGTCGAGCGGCGGGCGTTCGCCGCCGGTGACCACCGTGGCGCCCTCCTTGCGGGCGAGTTCCACGTACGACTCCACGCGGTCCCGGTGTCCGGCGGAGATCACCGGGCCCACCACGGTGTCCGGTTCACCCGGCTTCCCCACCTTGAGCCGGCCCGCGTACGCGGCGAGTTGCGAGACGAGAGCGTCGTACACCGGCCGCTGCGCCAGCACGCGCGTCGGTGCCGTGCAGATCTGCCCGCTGTAGAAGGAGAAGGTGGTGCCGATCCCCGCCACCGCCGAACCGAGGTCCGCGTCCGCGAAGACGACCGCCGCGCCCTTCCCGCCCAGCTCCATCAGCTGCCGTTTCATGCCCCGCCCGCACACCTCGGCGATACGCTGCCCGACCGCCGTGGAGCCGGTGAAGCTCACCATGTCGACGTCGGGCGAGGCCACGGTCGCCTCACCGACGGCCACCTCGCGGCCGGAGACGACGTTCACCACGCCGGGTGGCGCCCCGGCCGCCTGAAGGGCCTCGGCCATGCGGTAGACGGACAGCGGGTCCTGCGGGGCGGGCTTGACCACGACCGTGTTGCCCATGGCCAGCGCCGGGGCGACCTTTCCGGCCGGGTTGGCCCACGGGTTGTTGTACGAGGTCACGCAGGTGATCACGCCCACCGGCTGGCGCACGGCCAGCGCGCCCATCACGCCGGCCTTGCCCATCGGACCCGCCTCGTTGATCTGCGGCGGGATCGCCCATTCGGCCGGTTCCACGCGGGCGTACCGGCGGAAGCGGGCCGCGGCGACCCCGACCTGCATGGCGCGGGCGGTGCCGGTGGTGGCGCCGGTCTCGGCGCGGGCCAGGTCGGCGTAAGGCGCCAGGTGGGCGCGGATGTGGTCGGCGGCCCGGGCCAGGACCGCCGCCCGTTCCTCCGGCGGGGTGCGGGACCAGGGGCCGAAGGCCTCGCGCGCCGCGGCGCAGGCCGCCCGCGCCTGCTCCCGCGTGGCCTCCGGGGCCCAGCCGACGGTCTCCTCGGTCGCCGGGTCGGTCACCGGGTAGTGGCCGGCGCCCGGCTCCACCCACGCACCGCCGATGAACAGCCGCTGGCCCTCGCTCACTTCGTGCTCACCGTCCGGGTGTCCCGCCCCGAGCGCAGCACCCGCCCGGGCACCGCCCCGGTCACCGTGTCGTCCCGGATCACCTCGGCCCCGTTGACCCAGACGGCCCGTATCCCGATGGCCTTGGCGTCCAGCCGGGGACTGTCACCCGGCAGGTCGTGCACCAGGGTGGCCTGGCCCGCGTCGATCCGTTCCGGGTCGAACAGGACGAGGTCCGCATGCCAGCCCTCCTGGATCCGGCCCCGCTCGCGCAGACCGAAGAGGCGAGCCGGGTCGTCCGTGAGCATCTTCACGGCTTGTTCGAGGCCGACCAGCTTCCGGCGGCGCAGGCAGTCGCCGAGGAACCGGGTGGTGTACGGCGCCCCGCACATGCGGTCCAGGTGCGCGCCGGCGTCGGAGCCGCCGAGCAGGACGTCCTCGTGCTGCCAGGTCTCGGCCCGCAGCGCCCAGGACGCGGGGTCGTTGTCGGTGGGCATCGGCCACAGCACCGTACGCAGGTCGTCGGCGGCGCAGATGTCGACCAGGCAGGCGAAGGGGTCCTGGCCGCGCTCCTCGGCGATGTCCCGGACGACGCGGCCGGTCAGTTGGCGGTTGGCCTCGCTGTAGGTGTCGCCGATGACGTACCGCCCGAAGTCCGCCAGCCGCCGGAAGACGCCCGCCTCCTTGGAGTCGGCGCGGCGCAGCATCTCCGCCCGGATCTCGGGGTCGCGCAGGCGTTCGATGCGTTCCGGGACGGGCAGGGCGAGGATCTCGCCCCAGCCGGGGATCAGGTTCAGCGCGCAGAAGGTGCCGAGGGACATGTTCATCGGGGTGAGGATCGGCATGGTGAGCGCCACGACCCGGCCGCCGGCCTTGCGGGCCCGCTCGCTCGCCGACAGCTGCCTGGGCACGCGCTCGGGGACCGCCGCGTCGACGGTGAGGACGTTCCAGTTCAGGGGGCGTCCGGCACTCGCGCTCATCTCGACGAACAGGTCGATCTCGGCGTCGCTGAACTGGTCGAGGCAGCCCGCGACGATCGCCTCGATCTGGGTGCCCTCGTGCTCGCCGACGGCCCGGGCGAGGGCGAGGAGTTCCTCGGGGCGGGCGTGGCGGGAGGCGACCGGTTGGCCGTCGCCGTCGGAGTGCGTGGACGACTGGGTGGTGGACAGGCCCCAGGCGCCCGCGTCCATCGCCTCGTGGAAGAGGCGGAGCATCTCCTCCAGCTGCTCCGCTGTGGGCTGCCCGCCGACCGCGTCCGGGCCCATCACGTACCGGCGGAGCGCGCAGTGCCCCACCATGAAGCCCGCGTTGACGGCGATCCGGCCCTCCAGGGCGTCCAGGTACTCCCCGAAGGTGTGCCAGTTCCAGGGCGCCCCTTCCTCCAGGGCGACCAGGGACATGCCCTCCACCTTGGACATCATCCGACGGGTGTAGTCGGCGTCCTCGGGCCGGTCCGGGTTGAGGGGGGCGAGGGTGAAGCCGCAGTTGCCGGCGGCGACCGTCGTCACGCCGTGGTTCAGGGACGGGGTCGCGTAGGGGTCCCAGAACAGCTGGGCGTCGTAGTGGGTGTGCGGGTCGACGAAGCCGGGGGCGAGGACGAGGCCATGGGCGTCCTCACTCGTCCGGGAGTCCTCGGTGATCTCGCCGACGGCGGCGATCCGGCCGTCCCGTATGCCGATGTCGGCGGTGCGGGCGGGGGCGCCCGTCCCGTCGACGACGGTCGCCCCCTTGATGACGTGGTCCAGCATTCCCCGGCCCCCTACGCCGCTTCCCGGAACCGGGTGGTCCGGTGGACCGGATCCGTGTCGATCTTCGGGATGACGTGCTCCCCGATCAGCCGGATCGTCTGGAGTGTCTCCTCCTTGGGCACCCCGACCGGCAGCCCGAAGCTGAGCTGGTCGGCGCCGGCCTGCTCCCAGCGCTTGCACTGGCGCAGCACCTCGTCGGGGTCGCCGCAGATCAACAGCTCCTCCTCGACGAGGAGTTCGACGAACTCGGGGGTGTACTCGGGCAGCGTCTCCGGCCACTGAGGGAAGCCTTCCGGGCGCGGGAAGGTGTCGTGGTAGCGGAAGACGAGGGAGGGCAGGTAGTGCAGGCCGCCGGCGGCCGCGATCCGGATGGCCTCGTCGTGCGTGGGCGCGCAGATGGCGGTGGTCGTCACCATCACGTTGTCGTTGACGAAGTCCCCGACGGGCTCGGCGTTCACGACCGCCGTCTTGTACTGCTCCAGCACCCACTCCATGTCGGAGACCTTCTGGATGCTGAAGCCCAGCACCCCGAGCCCCTTCCTCGCGGCCATGGCGTAGGAGGGCGGGGACCCGGCCGCGTACCACATGGCCGGGTGCGACTTCCCGTACGGCTTGGGGAGCACCTTCCTCGGGGGCAGCTGCCAGTGCTTGCCCTGGAAGCCCGGGTACTCGTCCTGGAGCCACATCTTCGGGAACTCCGCGATGGTCTCCTCCCAGATCTCCTTCGTGTAGTTCATGTCGGTGATGCCGGGGAGGAAGCCGAGGATCTCGTGGGAGCCGGCGCCGCGCCCGCTGCCGAACTCGAAGCGGCCCTCGCTGAGGTGGTCGAGCATGGCGACCTTCTCGGCCACCTTCACGGGGTGGTTGACCTGGGCGAGGGGGTTGAAGATGCCGGAGCCCAGGTGGATGCGGTCGGTGGCGTGGGCGAGGTAGCCGAGGAAGACGTCGTTGGCGGAGAGGTGGGAGTACTCCTCCAGGAAGTGGTGCTCGGACGCCCAGGCGTACTTGAAGCCGGACTTGTCCGCCTGGATGACGTACTCGGTCTCCTCCATCAGTGCCTTGTGCTCGGCCAGCGGGTCGGTCTCGGCTCGCTTGCCCACGTATCCCTGTACAAAGAGCCCGAATTCCAAGGCGGATCACCGTCCCTACACTTACTGACACACCGTCAGATTTCCTGCCGCCCGACTGTTGCACCGCCCGCATGCACCGTCAATAGCTGACGATGCGTCAGCTGTCTCATCAGATGACGGTCACTCCCGCCAGCCACCCGCCGTCGATCACGAACGGCTGCCCGGTGATGTACGAGGAGTCCTCGGAGGTGAGGAAGAGCGCCAGCCGGGCCACCTCGTCCGGCCTGCCGATCCGGCCCAGCGGCACGAGCTTGCGGTACAGCTCGTCCAGCGCCCGGGTGGTCTCCTCGGCGTCGGCGTCCGGGTCGAGCCGGGCCGGGTTGGACATCGGGGTGTCGATGGCGCCCGGGCAGATGGCGTTGACGCGGATCCTCCGCTGCGCCAGCTCCAGTGCGGCGACCCGGGTGAGCCCGAGGACCGCGTGCTTGGTGGCCGCGTACGTGCCGACGGCCGCCATGCCGGTCAGCGCCGTGTAGGAGGCGGTGTTGACGATCGTCCCGCCCTCGGCCATCGCGGGCGCGACCGTCTTCATGCCGAGGAAGCAGCCGACCTGGTTGACCTGCACCACCTGCATGAACTCCTCCAGCGGGGTGTCCACCAGGGCGTTGAAGCGCAGGATGCCCGCGTTGTTGACCAGCCCGTCGACCCGCCCGTACGCCTTCCGCGCGGCGGCGAGGGCGGCCTGCCAGTCCTCCTCACGGCTCACGTCCAGGTGGACGTACGGCGCCCCCAGCTCCTTGGCCAGCGCCTCCCCCTGGTCGTCCAGCACATCCGATACGACCACCCGCGCGCCCTCCGCCGCGAACAGCCGCGCCTCCTGCTCGCCCTGCCCGCGTGCCGCGCCGGTGATGATGACGACGCGTCCGTCCAGCTTGGCCATGTCTCTCCTCAGTCCAGTGCGGGGGCCACCTCGGCCCCGAAGGCGGCTATCTGATCGGTGAGTTCGGCGCGGCTGCGGCAGCGGAACCGCACCTGGATCTGGTGCACGCCCATCGCGCGGTACGCCCGGAGCGACTCGGCGACGGCCTCGGGGGCGCCGGTGAGGGTGCGGCGGCCGGTGTCCCAGGCGGGCCGGCCGACGTACAGCGGCTCGGTGATGGCACCGACGGTCAGGGGCGCCTCGATCCCGGCCCGGTCCCTCAGCTCCCGGATCCGGGCGATCTGCGCGGGCAACCGGTCCCGCGGGTCCCCCTGCGGCAGCCAGCCGTCGCCCTTGAGCGCGGCCCGGCGCACGGCGGCGGGCGAGGAGCCGCCGACCCACAGGGGGACCCGCGGCTGGGCGGGCCGGGGCCGCTGCCCGAGCCCCGCGAAGTCGTACTCCTTGCCGTGGTGCTCGGGGTACTCCTCCGGCCCCAGGGCCGCCCTGAGCGCGTCGATCGACTCGTCGAGCAGGGGGCCGCGCCGCTCGAAGTCCACGCCCAGCGCCTCGAACTCCTCCCGCACGTGCCCGGCACCCACCCCGAGGACCAGCCGGCCTCCGCTGAGGTGGTCGAGGGTGGCGTACTGCTTGGCGGCGACGAGCGGGTGCCGCAGGGCGACGACCGCGACGTGGCTGAGCAGCCGGACGCGTTCGGTGACGGCGGCGAGGTGGGCGAGGGTGGCGACGGGGTCGTACCAGACGGTGCTCATCGCGGGCGCGAGGCGGCGCGGGATGGCGACATGGTCGCAGCAGGCGATGTAGGCGAAGCCGGCGCGGTCGGCGGCGCGGGCGATCTCGACGAGGTCGGCGGGGCCGGCGGCGGCCTCCCAGGCCTCCGTGTAGAGGGTGCTCTGGGACTGGACGGGGAGCTGGATGCCGTAGGCGAGGCGCTGCTCGGGCAGGACGGGCACGGTGACCCCCTCCGCGAATGACTGACGGGTCGTCAGACGACGACCGCTGGGCACATGGTCGTAGCTGACGATCCGTCAGACAAGAGCGGGCGCAGATATGGGGGCGTCTCGCGTCAGCGCGCGAAGTCGTCCCCGAAGTCGGCGTCGGTGACGGGCGCGCCGAGGGTGGCGGGACCGAAGGAGACCGAACCGGAGGCGGTCGGCCCGGTGCCGGTGGAGCGGAACGCCCAGGCGGCGCCGTCGAAGGTGTTCTCGCCGGGGGCGCCGACGTACAGTTCGGCGCGGCCGTCGTGGTCGGTGTCGACCAGCGCGGTGTGGCTGCCGAAGAAGTCGTTCTGCTCGGCCGTGCCGGGCACACCCGCGCTGTCCTGGTTGAAGGACACGGCACCGCTGCCGGTCAGCCCGCCCCTGCCTCCGCGCAGCACGGTCACCGCGCCCGCCGACGCGACCTCGCCGATGTCCTCGTTCGGGGAGCCGACGGCGACGTCCGCGTACCCGTCGCCGTTGACGTCGGCGACGGAGACGCCCCAGCCGAAGCCGTCACCGGCCTCGGACGCGCCGGGTACGCCGGCCGTGTTCTGGTTGATGACCGTGGTGCGGGACGCGTCGGGCCCGGCGGCCGAGCCGTACACGACCCCGACCTGGCCGCCGAGGCGCGCCGGGTCCACCGCGTCCTCCTCGGAGCCGTCGAGGGGACGCCCGACGACGATGTCGGCGTACCCGTCCCTGTTCACGTCGCCGATGCCGAGACTGGCACCGCCGGGGACCTTGGTGCCGTCGGCCTTCCTCAGGGTGACCGGGTCGCCCGGTCCGGCCCCGGTGCCGTGCAGATAGACGACGCGGTGGCCGACGGGCTCACCGTCCTCGCCGTAGTCGTGGATGAGCGCGACCAGATCGGTGACGCCGTCGTGGTCGACGTCCCCGGCGGCGAGGTCGTCCGTGGCGTAGTCGGAGTCGAAGGAGAGGCCGGCGGAGTGGGTCGCGCCGGCGGTGCGGCTGAACGGGCCGACGAGCAGCCGGGTGGCCGTGGCGACATCCAGGTGACCGTCGCCGTTGTAGTCACCGACGGCGATGTACTGGGCGTTGACCCGGTCGCCCGCGACGCCCGTGGCCACCGCCTTCCCGCCGGACAGACCCTGCCTCCCGCCCCAGACGACGGTCAGCGTGCCCGCGTTCTGCACGGAGCCGACGTCCTCACCGCCGGCGCCGACGACCAGGTCCGCGTACCCGTCGCCGTCCAGGTCACCGAGGGCCAGGCCGGAGCCGAAGTAGTCGTCGGCCTCGGCGGAGCCGGGTATGCCCGCCGTGTCCTGGCTGATGATCTGCCGGTGCTTGGTGTCCAGCCCCTTCGCGGAGCCGTACACGACGCTCACGTACCCCGCGC
The DNA here is from genome assembly GCF_042894725.1 of Streptomyces sp. NPDC001480. Classification (NCBI taxonomy): domain Bacteria; kingdom Bacillati; phylum Actinomycetota; class Actinomycetes; order Kitasatosporales; family Streptomycetaceae; genus Streptomyces; species Streptomyces sp. NPDC001480. Next base: position 58,494 of record NZ_JBIAVX010000015.1, read on the forward strand.
GGGCGTGCCCGCCGACCTTGCCCGAGGAGGCGGCGACGGCGAGGTCCGCGTACCCGTCGCCGTTGAAGTCGGCGCGCACGCTCCGCACCCCGGCGCCCTGCGTGCCGGCCGCGTGCGCGCTCACCGGTCCGACGACGGCCCCGGCGACGGCCAGAGCGGCCACGAGCCCGAGACGGGGACGAAACCTGCGCTTGCCCATATGGAACCCAACTCCCGTTTCACTGAGGTCAGCTGACTGGCGAAGGGAGTCAAGATCCCCAAGCCGTCACCGAGTACGACACCCCTGGCGACGGCGAGGTTGCACTGGAGGACGACCGCAATTCCCCACCCGTTAACCAGCACCCCCCGCACCGCTCCCGGGCCACAGGCCGTCCTCCGTCAACCCCAGCAGCTCGATCGCGTTCCGCCGTACGATCCGCTCCACCACGTCGGCGGCCAGGTGCCCCATCTGTGCCTCGCCGACCTCGCGGGACTTCGGCCAGGTGGAGTCGGAGTGGGGATAGTCGGTCTCGTAGAGCACATTGCCGAGGCCGATGGAGTCCAGGTTCCTGAGCCCGAAGGCGTCGTCGAAGAAGCAGCCGTAGACGTGCTCGGCGAAGAGCTCGGAGGGCGGCCGGTGCACCTTGTCGGCGACGCCGCCCCACCCCCGGTTCTCCTCCCACACGACGTCGGCCCGCTCAAGGATGTACGGAATCCACCCGATCTGCCCCTCCGCGTACATCACCTTCAGGTTCGGGAACCGCTCGAACTTGCCGCTCATCAGCCAGTCGACCATGGAGAAGCAGCAGTTGGCGAAGGTGATCGTGGAGCCGACGGCGGGCGGGGCGTCGGCGGAGGTGGAGGGCATGCGGCTGCTGGAGCCGATGTGCATGGCGACGACCGTGCCGGTCTCGTCGCAGGCGGCGAGGAAGGGGTCCCAGGCGTCGGTGTGGACGGAGGGCAGGCCGAGGTGCGGGGGTATCTCGGAGAAGGCGACGGCCCGGACACCGCGGGCCGCGTTCCGCCGGACCTCGGCGGCGGCCAGCTCGGCGTCCCACAGGGGAATGAGGGTGAGCGGGACGAGCCGCCCGCGCGCCTCGGGCCCGCACCACTCCTCCACCATCCAGTCGTTGTAGGCCTCCACGCACAGCAGCCCCAGCTCACGATCCTCGGCCTCGGTGAAGGTCTGCCCGCAGAAGCGCGGGAAGGTGGGGAAGCACAGGGCCGACTGCACATGGTTGACGTCCATGTCGGCGAGACGGGCGGGCACGTCGTACGAGCCCGGCCGCATCTGCTCGTACGTGATGATCTCGAGCTTGATCTCGTCCCTGCTGTAGCCGACGGCGGTGTCGAGGCGGGTGAGGGGCCGGTGCAGATCCTCGTACACCCACCAGTCGCCGACCGGCCCCTCGCCGCCCGGTTCACCCATGACGGGCTTGAACCGGCCACCGAGGAAGGTCATCTCCTTCAGCGGGGCACGGACGATACGCGGCCCTATGTCCCGGTATTTAACGGGAAGTCGGTCCTGCCAGACGTGCGCGGGCTCCACAGTGTGGTCGTCGACGGAGATGATCCGCGGGAAGTCACCGGGGGCGTCAGGGGCATCGGAGGCGTCGGTCCGGGCGTCGTGGGTGTCCATGACGCCCACGTTAGCGCTCATCTGACGGACCGTCAGCAATCGCGGACGCCGGTCTCCGATGACGGGGTCTGTGCGGACTTGTGCGAAGAGCATGTGAGGGGGTTGTGGACTCCCGTGAGTCGGCCTGTGATCGGCGTCTCCCACGGCTGACGCATCCGCCCTGAACAAGGCAAACTGACGGAGTTGTTCGGGATGCCTAGGGGGACCAACGCATGGACGGTGTACCGCGAGTACCGGAGCAGCGGCGCCCCGGCTCCTCCTCCGGGGAGCCGGCGGCACTGCGCTTCAGCGTGCTCGGTCCGGTGCGCGCCTGGCACGGCGACGAGCCGCTCAGCACCGGCTCCCCCCAGCAGCGCGCCCTGCTCGCCGCCCTGCTGCTGCGCGAGGGCCGCACGGCGACCGCCGCGGAACTGATCGACGCGCTGTGGGGCCCCGAGCCCCCCTCGCAGGCCCTGGCGGCGGTCCGCACCTACGCCTCACGACTCCGCAAGATCCTGGACCCCGGGGTCCTGGTCAGCGAGTCCGGCGGCTACGCGGTGCGCTCCCTCGGCGAGGGCGCGCTGGACCTCGCGGTCGCACAGGACCTGGCGGCGGAGGCGGAGAAGTCGCGCGGCGCCGGGGACCTGTGCCATGCGCGGGAGGTACTGAACCGGGCGCTGGCGCTGTGGGACGGTGAAGCCCTGGCGGGCGTACCGGGCCCGTACGCGGACGCGCAGCGGGTCCGCCTGGAGGAATGGCGCCTCCAACTCCTCGAAACCCGCCTCGACATGGACCTGGAGCAGGGCTGCCACGCGGAGGCTGTGTCCGAGCTGACGGCCCTGACGGCGGCGCATCCGTTGCGTGAACGTCTGCGCGAGCTGCTCATGCTGGCGCTCTACCGCAGCGGCCGCCAGGCGGAGGCACTGGCGGTGTACGCGGACACGCGGCGCCTGCTGGCGGAGGAGCTGGGCGTCGACCCACGCCCCGGCCTCAAGGAGCTCCAGCAGAAGATCCTCCAGGCCGACCCGGCCCTCGCCGAGCCCTCGGCTCCGGTGGCGGAACCCGCGGTGGTACCGGTACGCCCGGCCCAGCTTCCCGCAACCGTCCCGGACTTCACGGGCCGCGCCGCCTTCGTGGGTGAGCTCAGCGAGGTGCTGGCATCGGCGTCCGAGCCCGAGGGCGGCGGTGGCGGCCGGGTGATGGCGGTGTCGGCGCTGGCGGGGATCGGGGGCGTGGGCAAGACGACACTCGCGGTCCACGTGGCCCACCAGGCGCGGGCGGCATTTCCGGACGGCCAGCTGTACGTCGACCTCCAGGGCGCGGGCGCGAGGGCGGCGGAGCCGGAGACGGTACTGGGCTCGTTCCTGCGGGCACTGGGCACGGCGGACTCGGCGATCCCGGACTCCCTGGAGGAGCGGGCGGCGCTCTACCGCTCCGTCCTCGACGGCCGGCGGGTCCTCGTACTCCTGGACAACGCGAGGGACGCGGCCCAGGTGAGGCCGCTGCTGCCGGGCACGGAGGGCTGCGCGGCGCTGGTGACGTCACGGGTCCGGATGGTGGACCTGGCGGGCGCGCACCTCGTCGACCTGGACGTCATGTCCCCCGACGAGGCGCTCGCCCTCTTCACGAAGATCGTGGGCGACGAGCGGGTGGCATCGGAGCGGGAGGCCGCGCTGGACGTGGTGGCGGCGTGCGGTTTCCTACCGCTGGCCATCCGGATCGCGGCCTCGCGCCTGGCGGCCCGGCGTACTTGGACGGTGTCCGTACTGGCGGCGAAGCTCGCGGACGAGCGGCGACGGCTGGACGAGCTCCAGGCGGGGGACCTCGCGGTCAAGGCGACCTTCGAGCTCGGCTACGGCGCCCTGGAACCGGCCCAGGCCCGGGCGTTCCGGCTCCTCGGCCTGGCGGACGGACCGGACATCTCCCTGGCGGCGGCCGCGGCGGTACTGGACCTGCCCGCGGAAGACGCCGAGGACCTGCTGGAGGCCCTGGTCGACACGTCCCTGCTGGAATCAGCGGCACCCGGCCGCTACCGCTTCCACGACCTGGTCCGACTCTACGCGCGTGCCTGCGCGGAGAGGGACGAGCAACCGCCGAGCGAGCGGGATGCGGCGATGTCGCGGTTGCTGGACTTCTACCTGGCCACTGCGGCGGGGGTTTACGCGATCGAGCGGCCGGGGGACCGGCTGGTGGACCACCTCGAGCCCACCCGGCACCCGGGCCTGACCTTCGCCGACTCCAAGGCCGCGGTGGACTGGTTGTACGCGGAAGGCGACTGCCTCCTGGCCTGCGTCCGGCAGAGCGCAGGCCAGGGCATGCTGCGGCGTGCGGTGGACCTGCTGTGGGTCGCCAAGGACCTCACGGAATCCGGGGCGAACTCCCACCGGTACGAAAGCACCGCCGTGGCCTTGCGGGACATGGCCCAGGAGATGGGCGACAGCCGTGCCGAAGGGCGCGCGCGTACCGCGTTGACCAATGCCCTGCTGGTATCCGACAAGTTCACACAGGCCGATGAGGAGGCACGCCTGGCGATCCTGCTCGCTCAGGAGTCAGGAGACCTCGCGCCCTGCTGCTGGGCTCCCAACGACCGGGGAATCATCGCCCTCTACCAAGGGCGCAACGACGACGGGGAGAGGCACCTCCAAGAGGCGATAGCCAATTACCGCGCGGACGGAAACCTGCCCGGCGAGGCCAGCGCGCTGTGCAATCTCTCCCGCATCCACGTCAAACTCGGGCGGCTGACCAGCGCGGTCGAGCTGGCAAGGCGAGGGCTCGCCATCTACGACCAGCTCGGGCTGACCGTCCGTGTCGCCAACGCCCGCCTTGCCCTCGGGATCGCGCTCAGCGCCGCCGATCGTGGCCCGGAGGCTCTGGAGCAACTCCACGAAGCGCTCAGGCTGTTCCAGGAGAACCGGCAGCGCCTTTGGGAGGGCACGGCCAACTTCCGTATCGCCGAGACCCATCTCGTCGCCGCGCACCACGCCCAGGCGGCACGCCACGCCGAGCAGGCACTTGCCCTCCAGGTCATCGGAGGTGATTGGATGCGGGCCAACGTACTGACGACGCTCGGCCAGGCCCTCAACCAGCTCGGGCAGACCGACCGGGCGAGGGCCTGCTGGAGCGAGGCCCTCACCATCCACGAGCAGTTCGGCGCCGCCGAGGCGGAGCATGTGAAGGCGCTCCTGAGGCCGACCGCCGCCGCATGATGGTTGCCTGACACGACGTTCATTGTTTGTTTATCGCCGATCGCCATTCTCATACATGCCGGTCCGTCGCGTCGGGGGGCAGACGGCACGGCACTTGGCCCCACCGTTAGGGTGAGCGGCCTTGACGCCCGCCCGGAGGCCCTCGGGGGAGTCGCCGGGCGGGCGGATCGCCCCAAAAAGAGCTCGACAGAAAGTTGCCGACGATGAGCGACACCTCGAAGCAGCACAAGATCACCACGCTGGAGAACCACGCCGGCAGCCCGTCCGACGGCTCCACGGTCGAGCCCCTGGAGAACCACGCGGGCAGCACCACCCAGAGCGAAACCATCAAGCCGCTCGAGAACCACGCCGGCGTCGTGGAAGAGGGCATCGCGAAGACCCTCGAGAACCACGCCGGCTCCGAGAAGGCGTAAGGCTCTCGCACACGACGGGGGATCGGCCGCGGCGGCGCGGAGGGGATGCCGCCGCGGCCGAGGCGTGCAGCGCCACGCCTCACGACTGGGGCCGAGGTCAAGCTCGGCCCCAGCGTCATGTACCCAGTCATGTACCCAGCGTCATGTACCCAGTGGCATCGAACCACCCATCGGACCGCCCAGCTCGCACCACACGGTCTTGCCGGCGCTCCCCTGCTCCACCCCCCACCGCGACGCCACCGCATCGAGCAGAGCGAGGCCACGCCCCTCCTCCTCGTCGTCCGCCGCCCGCACGAGCACCGGCAGGGCTCGCGCGTCTGGGTCGGTGACCTCCACGCGCACACTGCCGCCATCGTCCGTGCGAGCCACTCGTACGCGGACCGGAGTGCCCTCCCCCACGTGCCGGATGACGTTGGCGACGAGTTCGGTGACGCAGAGCTGGACATCGCCGCAGGGCACGTCCAGGTGACGGCGTACCGTGCGGCGCAAGCCCGCCATCGCCTCGGGTACGGCCAGCAGCTCAAGGTCCAGCGGCGGCGGACCCGGCATCCGGCCGTCACCTCGCAACACCGCCGCCAGCCTGTACGCGGTCGCGACATTGCAGTTGCCGAGCGCGACGAGCTCCGCCGGAGGCCGGTACTCCGCCGCGAAGCTCGGCAGGTCCACCCGAAGGGAAGGCAACGTGATGCCATGGCCGGCGAGGGCGTCGCGCAACTCCTCCACGCAGAGGGTCGAGTCATAGACGCCGGAACTGGGAGTGGGGGGTTGCGAAGGCATGGTCACTTACACCTTCCAGTGCACTCTGTGACGGAACAGTCACACCATGGCGTCGAGTCGCGTAGCGTTGAAGCCGTTTCGGCTGCGCAAACGCATCTGGCAAACGGCGGTGATGAGTTGTGCCCCCACGCAAGGACCCCGACGCGTCCGCGAACGTCCCCTCCTTCTACGGCGCCGAATTGCGCTACCAGCGCGAACTGGCCGGCCTCACGCTCGAACAACTGGCGGAGGGGAGCTTCCGAGGCGTCCCGTTCCTGAGTCAGATCGAGCGCGGTGAGCGACGCATGCCGGTGGATCTGGCCCGGCACGTCGACAAGGTGCTGAAGACCGACGGCTTTTTCGAGCGCCGCTGTGAAGACGCCCGGAGGGCACGGCAGTCGGGGCATGCGGAGTACTTCGCGGATGTGGCGGAGATGGAGCGGCACGCCGAGACCATCGAGGACTGGGCGCCGATGTTGGTGCCGGGCCTGCTGCAAACCCAGGCGTACGCTGAGGCCGTCGTTCACACGTCCCTGCCGTGGCTTCCGCCCGAGACGGTCGGCAGGCAGGTCCAGGCCCGACTGAAGCGCGCGGAGATCTGGAGACGCGAAGAGCGCCCGGCGTTCTGGGCGGTTCTGCACGAGTCCCTGATCCGCAAACCCCTGCTGCATCCGGCGGAGATGGCGGCACAGCTGGAGCGCATCGCCCACGTGATCCGCTCCACGCAAGGCGTTCTGCAGATCCTCCCGGAAACGGCGCACACCCACCCGTTCATGATGGGCATGATGAGGATCATGACCTTCCCGGACGCTCCGCCGGTGGCCTACACCGAAGGGCTCCACAATGGCCAACTCATCGACTTTCCAGCGCTCGTGAAGGACTACCGCAGGTCGTACGATCTGCTCAGGGCCGCCGCACTCCCGCCAGAGGCGTCCCTGGACCTGGTCGAACGAGCGGCAGAGGACTACCGAAATGGCAAGCACCAGGATTGACCTGAGCACTGCCCTGTGGCGCAAGAGCAGCTACAGCAACGGCAGCGGCGGCGAATGCGTAGAGGTTGCCACCGCCCACCCCGACCTCGTCCCCGTCCGCGACTCGAAGACAGCCGAGACCGGCCCCGTACTCCTCTTCCGCCCGCCCGCCTGGGCCACCTTCCTCGGCTCCCTGAAGGACTGACCCCGCCGGTTATCCACAGGCCAAGCGGCAGGCTGGGGATTCTGCGATCTTGGCCGGGTGGAGCGGAGGGACTTACGGAAGCTGGCGGTGGGAGGAATCCTCCTCACCTCGCGGGCCGTCGCGGCCGGCTGGTCCCGGCCGAGCCTCGCGCGTGCGCTGCAGACCGGGGGCTGGACCCGGATCCGGTACGGCGCCTGGGCGGAGCCGGGCCGCACCCCGGACCTGGTGACTCAGCTCCGGGCGGTGCAGTTGCTCGAGCCCCGGCTGATCGTGAGCCACCGCTCGGCAGCCGCCTTATGGCGCGTCGAAACGCTGACCGGCGCCTCGAAGGCACCCCTGGAATTCATCGACCCGCAGCTGACGCTCCGCCGTGCGGGCAGCGGCGTCCGCGCTTACCGGATGCCGCTCGCCGCCGTGGACGTGGCGGAACGACAGGCGCTACGGCTGACAACCCCGCTCCGCACCCTCACCGACCTGCTCCGCCAAGGGCCGAGGGACGAAGCGGTCGTCGCGCTGGACTCGGCTTTCTCCTACCGCGACATCGGCCGACTCCACCGTGCCCCGCTCACCAGACCCGAAACGATCGCCGCCGCGCTCGCGACCACCGACCGTGGTTCGACGAACAGAGCGCTGCACTGGCTGCGGCTGGCCGATCCCCTCGCCGGGTCCCCTGCCGAAACCATCGCCCGACTGCGCATGCACGACGCCGGCCTCCACCCCGAGAGCCAGGCGGAGTTGCGCACTCCGGACGGCCGACGCCGCTACCTCGACTTCCTCTTCCGGAGGGAGGGGCTCGGAGTAGAGATCGAGGGATACGCCTACCACGGCACCCGCGACTCCCACCGCCGGGACATCCTCCGCTACAACCAACTGATCCAATGCCCGCAAATCCGCAGCCTCCTCCGCTTCAGCGCGGAGGTCGTCTTCCACCGGCCTGCCTACATGGTGGAGGAAATCCGCAGTGCCCTTGCCGCACTGACCGCCCATTGACAGTGACCGTGGGGGCCGCCCGCTTCTTTTGCAGTGTCGTGCTTCCGCGACCCGAGTAAAGGGCGCTGCGTTCCGCTTCGCTGCACTCCGCGTCGCCTGCGGCGATCGGCCTGGCGGCCGACCCTTGACTCGGCTCGCTCCAGCACGGGGGAGAAGCGAGCGGGCAGCCCGGGGAAAGCGGGGGCCTAGGTCGGTGTTCCCTTCCGTCGGCTGGGCTGTGGGGCGGGGTTGGGGGGCGCGGTGGCGCCTCGCCTGCACGCCGGGTGGGTTCGGCGGCGATCGGTGGGTGGGTGGGTCGCTGGGGGCGCGCCGGGCGGGCTTGGCGGCGATCGGTGGGTGGGTGGCTGGGGACGGGCTGCGGACACGCCGGGCGGGCTTCGCGGCTTACGGTCAGTGGGTGGGGCGGGGTCGGGGTGGGCTTGGGCGGCGATCGGTGGCTGAGGACTGGCGACTGGCGACTGGCGACTGGCGACTGGCGACTGGCGACTGGCGACTGAATCCAAAACGGCCTAAATGGGGTGCTGGGATGGGGTTGCGACTACGAGTGGAAGGAATGTCTCACCCCTCAAGCCCACCGGCCTGCCACTACTCCCTCCACCCCCGGTACATTCCTTCCACTCACCGAACGGGCGGGGCTGATGAGGCCTTTGTGACTCGCGGGAGCGGCGCGAGGCGCCAAGGCCCATGACGGCCCAGGCCCACGGCGGCCCACCCCACACAGCGCCCCAGGTCCCGCCGCGCAATCCCCACTGAGCCCACCCGGCGTACCCGCGCCCCCCAACCCGCGCCCACCCACCGACCGCCGGCCCACCACACCGACCGCCAGCCCCACTCCCCAACCGCCAGCCCACCACCCCGACCGCCAGCCCCATTGCCCAACCGCCGGCCCACAACACCAGCCGCCGGCCCACCACCCCGACCGCCGGCCCCACTCACCGACCGCCGGCCGCCAAGCCCACCCAGCGCACACCCCCACCACCCACCCACCGCAAGCCGCCGAACCCACCCGGCGTGCAAGCGAGGCGCCACCGCACACCCCAACCCACCCACCCACCCACCCACCCACCGATCGCCGCTAAGCCGTCCCGGCGTGCAGGCGAGGCGCGACCGCGCCCCCCAACCCCGCCCCGCAGCCCAGTCGGCGGAAGGGAACACCGACCTCGGCCCCCGCTTTCCTCGGGCTGCCCGCTCGCTTCTTCCACGGGATTCCGTGGGCCGGGTCAAGGGTGGCCCGTAGGGCCATCGGCGTAGCCGACGCGGGAGTGGAGCGAAGCGGAACGGGAGCGCCCTTGACGCGGGTCGCGGAATCCCGACACTGGCAAAGAAGCGGGCGGCCCCACGGTCACCCATCAACCGGGGTTCCGATCACCCACCCGGAGCTCCCCCTTCACCACCTTGCCGCTCGCGTTCCGGGGGAGCTCGCCCACGAACTCCACCACCCTGGGCACCTTGTAGTTGGCCATCTCGCGGCGCGCCCAGGCGATCAGGTCGTCCTCGGTCGCCACCGACCCCGGTCGCCGGACCACGAAGGCCTTGCCGACCTCTCCCAGGCGCGCGTCGGGGATTCCGATCACCGCGATGTCGGCCACGTCCGGGTGTAGGCCGAGGAGTTGCTCCACCTCGGCCGGGTAGGCGTTGAAGCCGCCGACTATGTACATGTCCTTGATGCGGTCGGTGATGCGGAGGTTGCCGGCCTCGTCCAGGACGCCCACGTCGCCGGTGCGCAGCCAGCCGTCCGGCGTGATCGCCTCCGTCGTCGCCGGCTCGTCCTCGTAGTAGCCGCGCATGATGTTGAAGCCTCGGACCAGGACCTCGCCGGGGGTGTGGGTCGGGGCCGGGGAACCGTCGGCGTCGACCACCTTCAGTTCCGTGCCGGGTATCGCCCGGCCCGAAGTGGACGCGATGACCGACGGGTCGTCGCCTCGGCGGCACATCGTCACGATGCCGCTCGCCTCGGAGAGGCCGTATGCCGTGAGGACCGTGCCCACGCCCAGTTCCCCGCGCAGGCGTTCCACCAGGCGCAGGGGGACCACCGCCGCGCCGGTCACCACCAGGCGCAGGGCCGAGAGGTCGTGGGCGTCACGGGCCGGGTGGTCGAGGAGGGACTGGTGGAGGGTCGGGGGGCCCGGGAGCACGGAGACCCGTTCCGCGGATATGTTCGCCAGTGCCGTGTCCACGTTGAAGACCGGCTGGGGGATCATCGTCGCGCCGCGCATCAGGCAGGCGATCACGCCCGCCTTGTAACCGAAGGTGTGGAAGAAGGGGTTCACGATGAGGTAGCGGTCGGACGCACGCAATCCCGCGAGGTCCGCCCAGATCTCGTAGGCCCTCAGCGTCTGCCCATGGGTGATCATCGCGCCCTTGGGGCGGCCGGTCGTGCCCGATGTGAAGATGATGTCCGACAGGTCGTCGCCGGTGATATCGGTGGTCCGGCGGAGGACTTCCGTCGCCTCCACCGCCTCCCCGCTCGCCAAGAAATCCTTCCAGGTGCGGAAGTCGGGTGGGGCGTCGTCCGAGAGGACCACTACCTGCTCCAGCCCGGGCAGACCCGACAAGGGGCCGAGGCCCCCGGTTCCCTCCCCCGCCGCCCGCCTCAGCGACGCCACGTACGACGTGCCCAGGAACGTCCCCGTCACGAACAGCAGTCGCGCCCCGCTCCTTCCCAGCACGTCCGCCGCCTCCGTGCCCTTGAAGCGGGTGTTGAGCGGGACCAGCACCGCACCCGCGGAGACCGCCCCGAGTGCCGCGACGATCCAGTCGAGGGAGTTGGGGGCCCATATGCCCACCCGGTCGCCCACCGTCACGCCGTTCGCCATGCAGGCCGCCGCCGCGCGTTCCACCCGGGCGCCCAGTTCCCCGTACGTGACTCTCGTGCGGCCGTCGACCACCGCCTCGGTGTCCGCGTACCGCTCGGCCGACCATCGCACCAGCCGAGGAACGGTGCCCCAGTCGCCCCAGTCACTCATAGCAGCCCCCAAGCCCCTGCCGTTTAGCTGACTGACCGTCAGATTAGCTGTAACCTGACGCACTGTCAGCAGGAGGAAGGTGGGCGCACCATGGGAGACACCATGGCAGGCACCATGGCAGGCACCATGACAGGACCAGGGCTGAAGGACGCCACCGCCATCGTCGGCATCGGGCAGACCGCCTTCGCCAAGCGGCTCCCCGAGGACGAGAAGACCCTCGCCTGCCGTGCCGTCCTCGCCGCCCTCGACGACGCCGGGATCGCACCCGGCGAGGTCGACGCCCTCGCCTCCTACACCATGGAGGAGACCGACGAGGTGGAGCTCGCGAAGGCCGTCGGGTTCGGGGATCTCACCTTCTTCAGCAAGGTGGGGTACGGGGGCGGCGGCTCCTGTGCCACCGTCGCCCACCTTGCCGGTGCGATAGCCAGCGGCCAGGCCACCGTCGGGGTCGCCTGGCGGTCGCGGAAACGCGGGAGCGGGCCGCGGCCCTGGACCAACACCGCCGTCCAGCTGCCCACTCCCGCCCAGTGGACCCGGCCCTTCGGTCTCCTCCGGCCCGCGGACGAGATCGCCATGCTCGCGCGGCGCTACATGCACGAGTACGGCGCCACCCGGGATCACTTCTTCAATGTCGCTCTCGCCTGCCGGAACCGGGCGAACCAGAATCCGGCGGCGGTGATGTACGAGCGGCCGCTGACCCGCGAGATGTACATGACCGCCCGGTGGATCAGTGAGCCCCTGTGCCTCTTCGACAACTGCCTGGAGACGGACGGGGCCCTCGCCTGCGTGGTCGTCAGCCGGGAGCGGGCCCTGGACTGCCGGCAGCGGCCCGTCTACGTCCACTCCGCCGCGCAGGGGCTCCCCGCGCAGCACCACGGCATGGTCAACTACTGGAACGACGACCCCCTCACCGGGCCCGCCTGGACCGCCGCCCGACATCTGTGGAAGCACGCGGACTTCACGGCGGAGGATGTCGATGTCGCCCAGATCTATGACGCTTTCACCGCCCTCATACCGCTCTCCCTGGAGGGGTACGGCTTCTGCGGGAGGGGCGAGGGTGGGGCGTACACAGAGGGCGGTGCGCTGGAGATCGGGGGGCGGCTGCCCGTCAACACGGGTGGGGGTGGGCTCTCCGAAGCGTACGTCCACGGGTTCAACCTCATCAACGAAGGCGTGAAACAGCTGCGCGGCACCAGTACCGCGCAGGTGCCCGGCGCCGCCACCTGCCTCGTCACCGCCGGCGAGGGGGTACCGACCTCCGCCCTTCTGCTGAGGAGTTGACCGCCCGTGCTGAGTCCTGTCGTCGACACCGACGGCGCTCCCTTCTGGCGGTACGCCGCCCAGGGCGAGCTGCGCGTCCAGGCCTGTGCGGAGTGCGGGGAGCCGCGGTTCCCGCCCCGGCCGTGCTGTCCGCACTGCCAGTCCTTCGCCTGCGAGTGGCGGGTCACCTCGGGGCGCGGGCGGGTCTGGTCGTATGTCGTTCCGCATCCGCCGCTGTTGCCGGAGTACGCGGAGCAGGCGCCGTACAACGTGATCGTGGTGGAGTTGGAGGATGCCCCCCGGGTGCGGCTCGTCGGGAATCTCGTCGCCCGTGCCGGGGCGCCGCTCAACTCCCTCGATCCACAGGCACTGAGGATCGGCGCACGCGTTCAGGTGGTGTTCGCCGACGGGCTTCCGCAGTGGGTCATGGCGTGAGCCCCGGACAGATGAAGACTCTGCGCCTCGATGTCGACGAGGACGCCGGTGTCGCCGTCGTCACCCTGGACCGGCCCGAGCGGCTCAACGCCATCGATCTGGAGATGGCCGGTGAACTCGTGGCATTGTGGCGGGCGTTGCGGTTCGACGAGAGGGTGCGTGCCGTCGTGCTCACCGGGGCCGGTGAGCGGGCCTTCTGTACCGGGATCGACCGGGACGTCGTCGTGCCGCAGCCTTCGTCGCCGTACATGCAGGACGATCCGTTGCTGGCCGTCGGGCCGAAGGCCAACGATCTGTGGAAGCCCGTCGTCGCCGCCGTGAACGGGATGGCCTGTGGTGGTGCCTTCTATTTGTTGGGCGAGAGCGAGTTCGTCGTCGCGGACGCGACAGCGACCTTCTTCGATCCGCACACCACGTACGGGATGGTCAGCGCTTACGAATCCGTGCTGATGGCGCAGCGGATGCCGTACGGGGAGGTCGCGCGGATGGTGCTGATGGGCAACGCCGAGCGGATCGGGGCGCGGCGGGCGCATGAGATCGGGCTCGTGAGCGAAGTCACGGAGGTGGGGCGGGCGTTGGAGGGGGCCGTGCGGTGTGCCCGGGTCATCGCCGGGTGTCCGGCGGAGGCCGTGCAGGGGACAGTGCGGGCGTTGTGGGCGGCTCGGGAGGCGGTGCGGGTGCCTGGGTTCGCGGTGGCGCCGCAGCTGATCGCGCTGGGGAATCTGCCGGGTGAGCGGCAGGCCGAGTTGTTCGCCCACCGGGGACGGGCCGAGCCGCGGATACGGTGAGTGACCGTCTGGCGGTGAGCGCGCACCGGGCGTAGCGTCTGCTGTGAGAGCGAGGAGCCCTCTCCCGGAGCGACGGCCGCCGTCCGCAGCCCCTTCCGTGCGACTACTGCCACGGCGGCCGTCCCGGATGACCGAGTCACGTCGTCCGCGCGGTGCCCGTCCCCTTCTCCGCGTCCAGCGCGTACACGCAGCGGTCCTTGCTGCACGCGTACACCACGCCGTCCTTGACCACCGGGGAGCCGGTGATCTCGCCACCGGTGGCGAGTTTCCAGCGGAGGCGGCCGTCGTCGGCCTTCAGGGTGTAGAGGAGGTGGTCGGTGGAGCCGAAGTGGATGCGGCCCTCGGCGACCGCGGGGGAGCCCACGACGTCGCCGCCCGCCTGGAAGCGCCACTTGGGGGTGCCGGTGACGGCGTCCAGGGTGTAGAGGCCCTTGCCGCTGCCGACGTGGACGTGGCCTGCGGCGACGAGGACCGGCTCGATGGAGGCGCGGGACTCGGTGGCGATGCGCCAGCGGTCGCGGCCGTCGGTGGCGTCGAGGGCGTAGACGGTGCCGAGGTAGTCGGCGAGGTAGATGCCTCCGCCGGTGACCGCGGGGCCGGGGGCGAAGGTGGGCGGGCAGAGGAAGGCCGCGGGGGCCTCGAAGTGCCAGCGCACCATGCCGCTCGCCACGTCGATGGCGAGGACGCGGGTGCCGGCGGAGACGTACACGTGGCCGTCGGGGGCGTGGGTGAGCCGGACCGGTACGCCGCCGCAGGAGGCCGCGTCGCCGATGGGGTACGACCAGCGTTCCTCTCCGGTGCGGGCGTCCAGGGCGCGCAGGCGGGCGTCCTGCCAGACGAAGGCGGTGCCGTCGTGCAGGGCGGGGCCGGCCTCGGGGGACTCGAAGTCGGTCTGGACGCCGGTGAGCTCCCACAGCTTCTGGCCGGTGGAGGCCTCCCAGGCCTGGACGCCGCCGCCACGGGTGCCGGTGACGACGGTGCCCCGGTCGGCGTGGAGGGAGTACACCCAGGCGTCGGTGGACAGCCGCCACAGGTCGGTGCCCTCGCGGCAGTCGAGGGCGAACAGGGTGGGGCCGTCGGAGGCGTGGATGCGGCCGTCGGCGACGTCCATGGACCAGGCGACGTCCCGGGTCTTGAAGCGGCGGCGGCCGGTGGCCACGTCCAGGGCGTGCACCTCGAAGGAGGTGACGTAGACGAGGTCGCCGTCGACGGCCGGGGTGCCCCAGACGTCGTTGGACATGCGGAAGCGCCAGGGCCGCCAGCCGGTGGCGGTCTCCGGGGGCGGGGGCGCGGGTACGGCGGGGTCGGCGCCGTTGACGCCGGGGCGGGGCCGGGACCAGCTGGCGACCAGGCCGGACTCGGGCGGGGGCGCCTTGACGGCGGCGGCGCGGGTGTCGGTGACGCGCGGGCCGGGGCCGATGGGCACCTTGGCGCCGGCCAGCCGGACGGGGCCGGTGTCGGGGGCGCCCGTGGGGGCGGGGGTCGGCATCGGGACGGGGCCCGGGCCGGGTGCCGGGACGGCGGGGTCGTACGAGGGCGGCGGGGGCAGCGCGGGGCGGGCGCCGCCGCGGGCGCCGGACGGGGGCGGCTGGGCGGGGCGGCCGTTGCGGCGGCTCTCGATGAGGGCGACCGCCTTCTCCGGCAGCCAGGCGGAGGCGGTGCCGCTGTCGTCGGAGCCGGAGCCGAAGAGGTGGGGGGCGAGCTGGGCCTGGAGGTCGGCGGGGTTGGGGCGGCCCGTGGCCTCCATCTGCATACAGGACTCGATGAGCGGGCGCAGCTCGTCGGGGAGGCCTTCGAGGTCGGGGCCCTCGCGCAGCAGCATGAAGACGGTCTCGACCGGGTTGGCGCCGTGGAAGGGCGGGTGTCCGGTGGCGGCGAACACCAGCATGGAGCCGAGCGAGAAGACGTCGCTGGCGCCGGTGACGCTGCGGGAGTCCTTGGCCTGCTCGGGGGACATGTAGGCGGGGGTGCCGACGGCGACGTTCGTCATCGTCAAACGTGTGTTCGAGACGCCGGACGCGATGCCGAAGTCGATCACGCGGGGGCCGTCCTCGACCACGAGCACGTTGGACGGCTTGAGGTCCCGGTGCACGAGCCCGGCGCCGTGGATGGACTGGAGCGCCTCCGCGACGCCCGCCGCGAGCCAGCGCACCGCCTGGGCCGGGAGCGGCCCGCAGTCGTTCACTATCTCCTCGAGGGAGGGCGCGGGGACGTAGGCGGTGGCCAGCCACGGCACGGCGGCGCGCGGGTCGGCGTCGACGACCGCGGCCGTGTAGAAGCCGGAGACCGCCCGGGCCGCCTCCACCTCACGCGTGAAGCGGACGCGGAACAGCTGGTCCTCGGCGAGCTCCGTGCGGACCGTCTTGATCGCCACGCGCCGGCCGGACGCCGAGCGCGCGAGATAGACCAGCCCCATGCCGCCGGCGCCCAGTCGGCCCAGCACCTCGAACGGCCCGATCCGCCGCGGATCGTGCTGCGTCAGCTGATCCACCACTTGCCTGCCACCTCCCCGTACGAGCCGCGTCACCTTCATATGTACGCGACCCCGTGCAGCGTCTCACCACCGCACCGCCGCGGCGGCACGCACCCCGATTCTTCCTGGCCGGGGTCCATGTTGCGAACCCGGTGACAAATCGGGGTGTCTCCCTATAAGGGAGGCAAAAGCCCACGGTTTCAGCGGTGGAGCAGCGCGAAGGACGCCCCCTGATTGTCGGTGACGACGGCCACGGTTCCGTACGAGGCCCGGAATGGCGCCACCTGCACCCGTCCGCCGAGCCGCTGGACCGCCCCGAGGGCGTCCTCGAGGTCGTCCACCCGGAAGTGGACGAGGAAGTGCGGGGGCATCTCGGCGGGGAAGACGGCGGAGACGGGGGCGCGGCCGAAGTCGGGCTCGGCCTCGGTGCCGAAGAGGGCGTCGTGGAAGAGGCCGCCGTAGAAGGCGTTGGCCGCCTCGGTGTCCCGGGTGTACAGCTCGGCCCAGACAAAGGTGCCCGGGGCGTGGCGCAGGACGAAACCGGGGTGGTCGCCCGGCTGCCACAGGCCGAAGACGGCGCCCTCGCGGTCGGTGGCCAGCGCGGCCGCGCCCAGGTCGTCGACCGGTGCCGGCAGCGCGACGACCTGCCCGCCGGCCGCGACGATCCGCCGGCACAGGGCCTCGGCGTCCGGGGTGGCGAAGTACACCGTCCAGACGGTGGGCATACGGCCGTCCGTCTTGGGTGTCAGGGCGGCGACGGGTTCACCGTCCAGCCGCGCCCATACGGAGGTGCCGTACGCCTCCTCGAAGGTCCAGCCGAAGAGTTCCCCGTAGAACCGCTTCCCGGCCGCCACGTCGGGAAGCTGCGCGTCGATCCAGCAGGGGACGCCCTCTCCGTACACCGATGCCCTGTTTTCGGCCATGTCGCCAAAGTAACCGCGCCTCGCGCACCGCGCAGACCAGGCACACCACCTCATCCGCGTCCTTGCACCCCATTTGCAGTCGGCCGAATCGCGCTCCCATCACCCCTCGGTAAGCTGACGACATGACAGGACAAGTGCGTACCGTCGACGGCCGCGTGGCCGGTCGGCGTGGGCAGGCGACCCGGCAGAAGCTGCTCGACTGCCTCAGCGAGATGCTCAGCTCTTCCCCGTACCGGGACGTCAAGGTCATCGATGTGGCCCGGAAGGCGGGCACTTCGCCCGCGACCTTCTACCAGTACTTCCCGGACGTCGAGGGCGCCGTCCTGGAGATCGCCGAGGAAATGGCCGCCGAGGGCGCCGGGTTGACCGAACTGGTCGCCGGGCGGTCCTGGGCCGGCAAGGCGGGTTGGCAGACCGCACAGGAACTCGTGGACGGATTCCTTGAGTTCTGGCGGAAGAACGACGCCATCCTGCGCGTCGTGGACCTCGGCGCCGCCGAGGGAGACAAACGGTTCTACAAGATCCGCATGAAGATCCTGAATTCGGTGAACAACTCCCTCGCGGAATCCATCACCGAGCTTCAGTCCAAGGGCAGGGTCGACAAGGACGTGAACCCGGCCGCGGTCGCGGGCTCGCTGGTCGCGATGCTCGCGGCGGTGGCCGGGCACCAGAAGGGTTTCTCGTCCTGGGGCGTCAAGCAGGCCGAACTCAAGCCGAATCTGGCGCTGTTGGTGCACCTGGGCGTGACGGGCCGGAAGCCGACGAAATAGGCCGTTCGGCCGCACCCCTTCCGGCACCCCTTTTTCCGACACCAAGTCCTGTCTGGCAGGCGGTGGTTCACGCGAGTGGACCACCGCCTGTCGTGCTTTCCGCCCCGGCGAACGCGCCGCCCGCCGGCCGGCTCGACGACACCGACGACCGGAGCCGGCACCGGCACCGCGCCGGGTGGTTCCCGCCGCGCGGGCGGCCCGGCCGCCACGTCGGCCGGGACCAGGCCGGTGGCACTCGGCCGGGGAGCCGTCGTCGGGGTTCTCCTGGTTGTCCGGCGCGGGGTGCCCGGGCCGTCGGTCGGGTCACGCCGGGAGTGGTCGGTCCTTCACCACGTGCTTCATCACCAGCGTGGACGTCAGCCGCTGCACTCCCGGCAGGGTGGCGAGCCGTTCGTCGTAGAGCCGCTGGAAGGCGGCGAGGTCGGCGGTGGCGACCCGCAGGAGGTAGTCCGGTTCGCCGAAGAGCCGCTGGGCGTCGAGGACGTACTCCACCTCGCTGACCGCCCGCTCGAAATCCGCGACGGTGTCCCGGTCCTCCTGCCGCATGGACACGAAGACCAGCGCCTCGAAGGTCAGCCCGAGGGCCGCCGGGTCCACGACCGCGCGGTAGCCCCGGATGGCGCCGCACCGCTCCAGCTCGCGCAGTCGCCGGTGGCACGGCGAGACGCTCAGCCGCACCCGCGCGGCCAGCTCGGTCACGGTCAGCCGCCCGTCCTGCTGGAGCTCGGCAAGGATTTTCTGATCGACGTCGTCCATGAAGAAGATATTTGCTCAGCATCCGCGATCATGGGCAAATTTCGGGAACACATTCGGGCCATTCACGCCTAATGTCCCCTTCATGGAATCCGCAAGCCTCCTCTCCTTCCTCGCCCTGGACCTGCTGCTGGTGTGCGTACCGGGCGCCGACTGGGCCTATGTGATCGCGGCCGGCCTGCGCGGCCGCCGGGTCACGGGCGCGGTGGCGGGCCTGGTCGCCGGGTACGCGGTGCACACGGTTCTGGCCGCGGCGGGCCTCGCGGTGCTCGTGGCGGGCTCGCCCCGGCTGCTCACCGTGCTGACGGTGGCGGGCGCCGGGTACCTGCTGTGGCTGGGGTGGGGTGTGCTGCGCCGCCCGGCCGTGCCAGGGACGGCGGCCGAGGCCGACGGCTCCCGGGTCTTCCTGCGCGGCGCCGCGATCAGCGGCCTCAACCCCAAGGGCCTGTTGCTCTACCTCTCCGTGCTCCCGCAGTTCCTCACCCTCCGCGGCCACCACCTGCCCGTCCCCGTGCAGACGGCCGCCCTGGGCCTGCTCCACATGGCCTGCTGCGCCGCCGTGTACCTGACCGTCGGCGTCCTCGCCCACGCCGTCCTGGCCGCCCGCCCCGCCGCCGCCCGCGCGGTCACCCGCACCTCGGGGGCGGCGATGCTCGGCATCGGCGCGTTCCTGCTGGTGGAGCGGCTGGCGACGCTGTGAGGTCGCTGGCGACGCTGTGAGACGGCCGACGGCTCGGTGAGACCCGGCGGCGCTGTGAGACCCCGGCGGCGCTATGACGCGCGGCGCGTGAGCCGGAACACCCGGATCTCCCGCTCCACCCGCGCCTGGTACGCCGCGTACGGCGGCCAGAACTCCAGCAGTGCCCTCCAGGCCGCCGCCCGCTCCTGCCCCGCCAGCAGCCGGGCCGTCACGGGTATGTCCTCGCCCTTCCAGCTGACGGAGGCGTCCGGGTGGGCGAGGAGGTTGGCGGTCCAGGCCGGGTGGTCGGTGCGCCCGAAGTTGGAGCCGACGAGCAGCCAGCTCTCCATGCCCGCCGCCTGCCCGCCCTTCTCCGGCATGCAGGCGAGCGGGGTACGGCGGGCCAGGCCGCTGCGAGCGCCGGTCGTGGTGAGGACGACCCCGGGCAGCAGCCGGGCGCTGAGCAGCACCCGGCCCCGGGTGAGCCGGTGGACCGCCCGGTCCATGGCCGGGACCACGTGCGGGGCGACCTTGGCGAAGCCCCGGGTGGACGACACCTTCTGCACCAGACGCACTCCGACGGCGGTCATCGGGCCGCCACCCCCTCCCGCTCGAAGAACCGGGCCGCCTCGGCCGCCCGTGCCCGCAGCCGGTGCACCGGCCCGAACAGCAGCTCGTCCCCGGCCGCCCGCTTGAAGTACAGGTGGGCCTCGTGCTCCCAGGTGAAACCGATCCCGCCGTGCAACTGGATCGCCTCGCCCGCCGCACACCGCAGCGCGTCGAGGGCCTGCGCCAGCGCGAGCCCGCCCACGCGTTCCCCATGGGCCGTCGCCCATGCGGCGTAGTACGCGGCCGACCGGGCCGCCTGCACCTGTACGTACACGTCCGCGAGGCGGTGCTTGACCGCCTGGAAGGAGCCGATCGCCCGCCCGAACTGCTCGCGCTGCCCGACGTACTCCACGGTCCGCTCCAGCACCCGGTCGGCGGCCCCGACGGCCTCGGCGGCGAGCACGGTGGCGACGGTGTCCCCGTGGGCGGCGAGGGCGGCGAGCACGTCGGTGTCCTCGTCCCCGAGCAGCTCGGCCCGCACGTCCCGCAGCTGGACCCGCCCCTGCGGCCGGGTGGCGTCGAGCGCGGTCCGCCGGGCCCGTACGAGCCCCGCCGCGTCCGCTTCCGCTTCCACGAGTTCCACCTCCACGAGGAAGAGGAGGGTCCGGGACCGCG
Source organism: Streptomyces sp. NPDC001480 (assembly GCF_042894725.1). NCBI lineage: Bacteria > Bacillati > Actinomycetota > Actinomycetes > Kitasatosporales > Streptomycetaceae > Streptomyces > Streptomyces sp. NPDC001480. Next base: position 78,903 of record NZ_JBIAVX010000015.1, read on the forward strand.
CGAAGCCCCCCGCGTGCGCGGCGACGACCAGCAGACCGGCGCTGTGCCCGTCCAGTACCTGGTCGGCCTGCCCGTACAGCCGCCACCCCGTCCCGTCCCGGCGGGCCTGCACACCCCCCGCCCGGCCCCCGCCCGCCCACTGACCGCCGTTGCCGCCGGTCAGGGCGAGGGCGGTGGTGAGGGCGGCACCGGGGACGGCGAGGGCGGCGGTGAGCGCGCCGGAGGCGAGGCGGGGCAGCAGACCGGCGCGCTGGGCGTCGGTGCCGAGGGCGAGGATCAGCGGGGCGGCGAGGACGGCGGTGGCGAGCAGGGGTGAGGGGGCGAGCGCCCGCCCCACCTCCTCGCAGGCGAGGGCGAGATCGGTGACGGGGCAGCCGACACCGCCGTACGCCTCGGGGAGCGCCAGGCCCGGCAGGCCGAGCTGGTCGGCGAGGGCGGTCCACAGGACGGGGTCGTGCCCGGCCGGGCTGCCCACGGCGGCCCGCAGTTCCTCCGCCCCGCAGCGTTTGTGCAGCAACTCGCGCAGCGTACGGCGGATCTCGTCCTGCTCGGCGGTGAGGCGTGTGTCCATGGCTGTTCCCTCCCGACCAGATCTGACGGAGCGTCATGTTAGGGCGGGCGGAAGGAGATGCCCAGGGGTACGCCGGCTGCCGCGGGGCAGCAGATCTGATGTACCGTCAGATTCATGACGCGAGGGAGCCGGAAAGTCGCCGTGGTGGGTGCAGCCCTCTCCGACTGCGGCCGCGTGGCCGACGCGACCCCGTACACGCTGCACGCCCAGGCTGCCCGCCGCGCGCTCGCGGACGCGGGACTGGACCGGGCGCGCGTGGACGGCTTCGCCTCGGCGGGGCTCGGCACGCTGGCCCCGGTGGAGGTGGCGGAGTACCTGGGCCTGCGCCCCACCTGGGTGGACTCCACCTCAGTCGGCGGCTCCACCTGGGAGGTCATGGCGGGGCACGCGGCGGACGCGATAGCGGCGGGCCACGCGAACGCCGTCCTGCTGGTGTACGGCTCCACGGCACGCGCCGACATCAAGGCGGGCCGGCGGACCGGCGACCTGTCCTTCGGCGCCCGCGGCCCGCTCCAGTTCGAGGTGCCCTACGGCCACACGCTGATCGCCAAGTACGCGATGGCGGCCCGCCGCCACATGATCGAACACGGTACGACCATCGAGCAGTTGGCCCAGGTCGCGGTGCAGGCCAGGGCCAACGCCTCCCTCAACCCCGAGGCGATGTTCCGCGACCCGATCACCGTCGACGACGTCCTGTCCGGCCCGGTGATCGCCGACCCCTTCACCAAGCTGCACTGCTGTCTGCGCTCCGACGGCGGCGCGGCGGTACTGCTGGCGGCCGAGGAGTACGCGCGGGACTGCCGTACCGCCCCCGTCTGGATCCTCGGCACGGGCGAACACATCTCGCACGCGACGATGTCCGAGTGGCCCGACTTCACCGTCTCCCCCGCCGCCGTCAGCGGCCGGCTGGCCTTCGAGCGGGCCGGCGTCCACCCCGATGAGATCGACTTCGCGGAGATCTACGACGCCTTCACCTACATGACCCTGGTCACCCTGGAAGACCTCGGCTTCTGCGCGAAGGGCGAGGGCGGGACGTTCGTCGAGAAGGGCCGGCTGCTGGTGCGGGGCGGGGAGCTCCCGGTGAACACCGACGGCGGCGGCCTGTCCGCCCAACACCCGGGCATGCGCGGCCTGTTCCTGCTGGTGGAGGCGGTACGGCAACTGCGGGGCGAGGGCGCGGAACGGCAGGTGCGCCGCGCGGGAGGCGAGCTGCCGCGACTGGCGGTGGCGTCCGGGACCGGGGGGTGGTTCTGCTCGTCCGGGACGGTGGTCCTGGGGCGGTGATCCTGGGGCGGCGATCCTGGGGCGGCGATCCTGGGGCGCGGGTGAAGCGGCGAGCGGGCTGTTCCGCACGCCCCGCCCCCGTACAACGCCCGTACACGCCCGCACGCACCCGCTCGCGCCTCCACGGCGGCCCCGGAGTGATACTCGCCCCATGGCAGCAACCGATCTCCACGAACTTCTGAGGTCACTGCGGGTCTGGGACCCCCAGGTCACGGAGCTACCCGCCTTCGACCCGACGACCGCGCCCCCGACCCCGCTCCCCCTGTTCACCGCCTGGTTCGCGGAGGTGGTGGCCGCCGGGCAGGCCGAGCCGCACACGATGTCGCTGGCGACGGCGGACGAGGAGGGCCGTCCTGACGTGCGGATCGTGATGCTGCACGGCGCCGACGCCGACGGCTGGTCCTTCGCGTCCCACGCCACCAGCCGCAAGGGCCGGCAGCTCGCCGCCCGTCCGTACGCGGCCCTCAACTTCTACTGGCCGGTGCTCGGCCGGCAGGTCCGGGTCAGGGGCCGGATCACGGCGGCGCCCTCGCCGGAGAGCCAGGCCGATCTGCACGCCCGCTCGACGGGAGCGCTCGCGGCGGCGCTGACCGGCCGGCAGAGCGAGGTCCTGCCGTCGCTGGAGGAGCTGCGGTCCGCCTCGCAGGCGGCCTGGGAGCAGGCACGGGAGAACCCGACCGCCCCGTCCCCGACGTGGACTCTGTACCGGCTGCGGCCGGAGGAGGTCGAGTTCTTCCAGGGCGACCCCGAGCGGCGCCACGTGCGGCTCGCCTACCGGCACACGGCGTTCGGCTGGGAGCGGACCCTGCTGTGGCCCTGACGCTGCGCCCCTGCCCCTGCCCCTGCGTCCCTAACCCCGCGACCCCGCCTCGAACCCGTACACCGCGAAGTCGGCCACCGGCCGGTAGCCGATGCGCTGGTACAGCCCGTTGCTGGTCGGGTTGGCGAGGTCGGTGAAGAGGAGCACCTCCGTCCCCGCGTCGCGCGCGACCCGGCTCACCTCGGCGGTGGCGGCGCCCGCGTAGCCGCGTCCGCGCAGGTGGGCGGGGGTGTAGACGGGCGCCACCCGGACCTGCCCGGCGACCTCGGGGGTCACCCCGGCCATGGCGACGGGGGCGCCGTCGGGGGTCTCCCAGAGGGTGACCCCGCCGCTGGCGATGCGGGCGTCGGCCCAGGCGCCGGGCTCCTGGAACCCGCGCTGGCCGACGGCGTCGGCGAACTCCTCGCACCAGCGGGCCAGCAGCTCCCGGTCCGCCGCCCCGGCCACGCGGGCCCGGCCGTCGGGCGCGGGTTCCGGCACCGTCAAGTCGGCCAGCCGGTACAGCCGTTGTCGCTGCCGCAGCGCACCGCCGTCCCCCGTCCGCCGCTCCCACGCCGCCGCGAACGCGGCCGCCGTCCCGTGCTCGGCGGAGACGCCGGGGACGGCATGGCCGAGGTCGAGCAGCCGGGCGGCGAGGGCGTCGGCCTCCTCGGCGGTCACCGCGGTGATGTTCAACGGGTGCGGAGGCGTTCGGAACAGCGCCGCCCGTACCGGGTCGCCGGGTTCCGCCAGCCATCCGAACACGGGTGCCTCGTCGCCGTAGAGGCGCAGTCCGCGCTTGCGCAGCGCGTCGGTCACCGTCAGCGCCACGGTGTGCGACGCGGGCCGTGAGCGCAGGAAGTCACCGGCGCGGGAGAGGAATTCGTCGAGGTCTTCGGTGAGATGCCAGTGATCGGGATTCATGCCTCATGTTCCCGTCCCGCCCCCGTGCCCCGCCTCACATTTACTCCACGGCCGGCTCCGGTTACTCCACGGCCGGCTCCGGGTCGGTGGCGATCCGCGCGTGCAGGTGCACATCCCGGAACGCGTCCAGCCGCCCGGCCTCGGGCATCGCCCCGCGCAGCGTCCCCTCGTAGGGGTACCCGCATCTCTCCGCGACCCGGCACGACGCGTCGTGTCCGAGGGCGTGCCCCAGCTCCAGCCGGTACAGGCCGAGTTCGGTGAACGCCCAGCGGCTCGCGAGGGCGAGCGCCCGCGTGGCGACGCCCTGCCCCCGCGCCTCCGGAAGGACCCAGTAGCCGACCCGGGCGACGCGCATGACCCGCTCGATGGTGTTCAGGCCCATGTGGCCGAGCGTGGCACCGGTGTCCGCGTCGGTGACGCGGAAGGGCACGCATTCGTCGTTCGCGGCTCTCGCCGCCAGCGCACGCAGGGAGTCCCGGGCGGTGTCCAGGTCCTTGACTACCTTGAACGGGGTGTTCCAGCGCAGGAATTCCGGATCCGCCAGACCGCGCAGCCAGGCCGCCGCATCGGCGTCGGATTCCGCGTCCCAGCGGCACAGGCGCAGGCCGTGACCGTGCGGTTCGGAGGCGGGGTCGACGGTGGGCTGCTCATTCACAGAGACCATGACACCCATTCAATCGCGCGGCCTCCGCTCACTCCCACGCCGGCCGGAAGACCGGCACCCCGTCCCGGAACGCCACCTCGACCTCCATCCCCGCGCGCAGCTCCCCGGCCGGGCACTCCACCACCTCGGTCATCATCCGGGGGCCCTCCGCGAGTTCGACGACGGCGGCGACGTACGGGACGCGCTCGCCGAACGGGGGGAGGTCGTTGCGGTGGACGACGGACCAGGTGTAGAGGGTGGCGCGGCCGGTCGCCCGGTCCCAGATGACGTCGTCGCTCCAGCAGTGGGGGCAGAACTCGCGCGGGTAGTGGTGCGCCCGGCCGCACGCGCCGCAGCGGCGCAGGAGGAGCCGGCCCTCGGCCGCCGCGTCCCAGTAGGCGCGGGTGAAGGCGTCGGGCTCGGGGACGTCGAACCGTACGGCCGCCATCAGAACCATCCCAGGGCGTGGTCGACGGACCACACCTGCCAGGACATCCCGAACAGCGCGACCAGCGAGATCAGCGCCATCATCGAGTTCTGCCCCTGCTCGGCCCAGTCGTGGATCATGAGGATGAGGTAGAGGAGGTTGAGGAGCAGGCCGCCGGCCAGGGCGACGGGGGTGAGGAAGCCGGTCACCAGGCCGAGGCCGAGCGCCAGTTCCGCGTACACCACGACGTACGCCATGACCCGGGGTCGTGGCTCGACCACGGCGTGGAAGCCGGAGCGGACCGCGTGCCAGCGGTGTTTCGCCGCGACGTCCGCTGCCCAGGCGATGCCGGTGCCGCGTTCGAACCAGCTCTTCCTGTCCTTGTGCCGCCAGCTCTCCAGCCACCACAGGCCGAGCCCGATGCGGAGCACGGCCAGCCACTCGGAACCGCTCAGCCAGATCGCGTCCATGACATCTGACGGTACGTCAGATGTGACGGAAAGCCGAGGGGCGGGTCGGGAAATCCTGTGGCCCGCCGGTGAAGCTGTGCGTCTCCCCTGAGTTCCGGCGAAATTGTTGAAAATTTGGTCGGCGCCAACTTACGTTCGCAGGCACAACGCCAAGGACCCCGAAGGACGAGAGGCGACAAGGTGAAGTACAGGGCAGTCAAGCGCAGGACGGTAGTCATGGGTCTCGGCGCCACCGCCGGTGCCGCGGCGGTCGGCGGCATCGCCCTCAGCGCCCAGGCGGCCGACGGCTCGTCGACCTCGTCCTCCCCGGACTCGCTGGTCTTCGACCCGGACGGCTACACCGAGCTGACGGCCACGGTCACGGACCCGGACGGCACCGAGCACGAGGTGAAGTACCACTTCTGGAAAGCGATCACCTACGTCGCCAAGCCGGTGGACGAGAAGTACCAGAGCCTGAACGTCAGCGTGCCGGTCGAGATCGACGGCAAGGCGGTCGACGCGAGCAACGCGCCGATCCTGCTCGCGAACTCGGTCGGCGGGTACATGCCGTCCTCGGTGGCGGACGCGACCGGCATCGGCGCGTCCGGCGGTCCGGTGGGCCCGGGCGGCCCGGGCGCCCCCGGCGGCACGGCCCCCGCCGGCGCCACGCCCAGCGCCTCGGCCTCGGCCTCCGCCTCCGCACCAGGCGCCAGCGGCGACACCAACGCCAACGGCGGCGCCCTGAACACCAACCAGTACCTGGCCCTCGGCGCGGGGTACGTCGTCATCGAGCCCGGCGCCCGCGGCCGTACCCTCAAGAACTCCGACGGCGAGTACTACGGCGTCGCCCCCGCCGTGATCGTCGACCTCAAGGCGGCGGTGCGGTACATCAGGTCCAACAAGGGCCGCATCCCCGGGAACGTCGACCGCATCGTCTCCGCCGGCACCAGCGCGGGCGGCGCCGTGTCCGCCCTGCTCGGCGCCTCCGGCGACAGCCCGATCTACGACGAGTACCTGAAGGAGATCGGCGCCGCCGACGCCTCCGACGCGATCTTCGCGACGGGCGCCTGGTGCCCGATCACCGACCTGGAGCACGCCGACGGCGCCTACGAGTGGAACTGGGGCACCAACGAGCTGAGCACCGGCAAGCAGGTCGACCAGACCGTCTCCAAGGAGCTGAGGGCGCAGTTCGCGGAGTACCAGGCCGGCCTGAAGCTCAAGGGACTGGGCGGCTTCGGGCCGCTGACCGCCCGCAACTACGACGAGTACCTGGTCAAGCAGTACCTGGAGCCGTCGGCGACCACGTACCTGACGGGCCTGTCGGACTCCGACCGCGCGACCTACCTGGCCGCGAACGCCTTCATCACCTGGCAGAACGGCAAGGCCCGCTTCTCCTGGGACGACTTCCTCACCCACGTCGGCGCCCGCAAGAAGGACGCGCCCTCCTTCGACGCCTTCGACCTGTCGACGGGCGAGAACAACGAGTTCGGCAAGGGCACCACCGAGGCCCGCCACTTCACGGCGTACGGCCTGGAGCACGACACCACCGGGAACGCGGGCAATCGCCTCGACAGCGACATCCCCGAGCTGCTGCGGCTGATGAACCCGATGTCCCACCTGGTCGGCAAGCCCAACCCGAACCGCACCAGGCACTGGTGGATCCGCCTGGGCACCAAGGACTCCGACACCTCGCTGACGGTCTCCGCCAATATCGCCGCCGCCGCGGGCAGCCTCGGCGACGACGTGAACCATCTCTACTACTGGGACCAGGGACACGGCGCCAACACCGACCCCGGCGACTTCATCAAGTGGATCGCCAAGGTGACAGGGCACAGGGCCCGCAAGAAGTAGCACCCCCGAAAGCCGCGGCGTCCGTTTCCCGTCTGTCATCGGACGCCGCCCACCCCCGCGACGCCGTGCTCCAGCGCACCGGAGCCCGGCGTCGCGGGCTTTTCCGCAGCTCTTCCGCACCGGTCCCACTCACACCTCTTACAGCCGTGATCAATCCGCAACCAATTCCGGTCTTGACCGAGACCCATCAACCCGGTGCGTGATTACGCTCGCGCTCATGGCCGACTCTCCCCTGTCCGCGTCCCCCACCGACCGACCCGTCTACGTCATAGGCGCCGGCCCCGGTGGCCTGGCCGCCGCGTACGCGCTGCGCGCCCGGGGGATACGCGCGGTCGTGCTGGAGAAGTCCGACCGGGTCGGGGCGTCGTGGCGGCGCCACTACGACCGGCTGCACCTGCACACCACCCGCCGCCTCTCGGCGCTGCCCGGTCTGCCGATGCCGCGCCGGTTCGGGCGGTGGGTGTCCCGGGACAACGTGGTGCGCTACCTGGAGAAGTACACCGAGCACCACGGCCTGGAAGTCGTCACCGGCGTGGAGGTCTCCCGGATCGAGCGGACGGCCGACGGCACGGGCTGGCTGCTGCACGCCTCCGGGGGGCGGGAGCTGACCGGTGGCGCGGTGGTCGTGGCCACCGGTTACAACCACACCCCGCGCGTGCCCGACTGGCCGGGCCTGGAGGACTACGGCGGTGAGTTCCGGCACGCGGGCGAGTACCGCAACGCCGAGCCGTACGCCGGGCGGGACGTGCTGGTCGTCGGGGTCGGCAACACCGGCGCCGAGATCGCCGTGGACCTGGTGGAGGGCGGCGCCTCCCGGGTGCGGCTGGCGGTGCGGACCGCGCCGCACATCGTGCGCCGGTCGACCGCCGGGTGGGCGGCGCAGTACACGGGCGTGCTGGTGCGGCGGCTGCCGGTCGCCCTCGTCGACAGGCTCGCCGGGCCGATGGCCAGGCTGAGCGTGCCGGATCTGTCCGCCCAGGGCCTGCCCCGCCCGGACACCGGGCTGTACAGCAGGGTTCGGCAGGGGTCGATCCCGGTGCAGGACGTCGGGCTGATCGACGCCGTGCGCAAGGGCACGGTGGAGGTCGTGGCCGCCGTCGAGGGGTTCGAGGACGGCAAGGTCGCCCTCGCCGACGGTACGCGCCTGTCGCCGGACGCGGTGATCGCCGCGACCGGGTACGTCCGTGCCCTGGAGGGCCTGGTCGGCCACCTCGGCGTGCTCGACGCCCGCGGCAGGCCGGTCGTGCACGGCCCCCACGCCCCGAAGGACGCCCCGGGCCTGTACTTCACCGGCTTCACCAACCCCATCAGCGGCATGTTCCGCGAGCTGGCCATCGACGCGGAGCGGATCGCGAAGGCGGTGGCGAAGCGGGGCGCCGGGCAGCTGTCGGCGCTGCCGGGCAGCTAGGCCCTGTCGTTTGGATCATCCCGGCGTCGCGGGGTCTGGCACGCACATCTGCGGCGTTGTCGTCGGTTGCCAACTCCCCCACTCTCGGCTTCGCTCGAGCGGGGGGACCCCCATCGCGTCGGCGCCCTCCTCCGCCTTGCAGCTGCACGCACCAGACCCCGCTCGGGTCGGCTGGAAGGCGCCGTGACCTACGGCCGGCCTGATCCAAACGACAGAGCCTAGTCGCGCCCGGAAGGTTCCTGCGTCACCGCGTAACCGGGCACGGACGGCCAGCGCACCGTGAGCACCACCGAGTCCTCCTCGGCGAACCAGGAATGGTCGACCCCGCGGCCCCACACGACGTAGTCGCCCTGCTGTTCCAGGACGACGCTGCGGCCGGGGAGTTCGACGCGGAAGCGGCCACTGACGAGGACGAGGAGGGCCGTGCGCTCCTCCCCCTCCACCCAGGCCGCTCTCTCGTCGCCGCGCGGGTGGACGCCCCACTTGATCTCCACGGCCTCGCTGTGCCGGGGGTCGCCGGTGTCCTTGAAGTGCCCGAGGAGCCACCCCCGGTCCAGCGCCGCGTCCTTGCCCGCGTTCCCCACGTACACACCGTCGCCCACGGCCTGGACGCTACCAGCCGCTCCGGTCATCCTGGGGGCATCTTTGCGTGCACGACCAGTTCCTGACAGTACGTCAGTTCAGTAATCTGACAGAGCGTCAGTTGAATGGCTGTCACACAGGAGCGGGCGGACCGATGCTTGGATCAACCCACGGCACCCTCACCACCGACTCCCGCCGGGCCCGGGTCATCGCCTGCGGTGAGCCCCGTACCGGGCCCGCCGTTCACGGCCGGGCCGCCGACGTGGACGAGCTCGACGTCAGCGGGCGTCCGCTGCACCGGGACGTACCCGATCTCGACCGGTTCTTCCGGCCCGGATCCGTCGCCGTGATCGGCGCCTCGGACGCGGAGGGGCGGCCCAACACCGGCATCACCGGACAACTGCTCGGCTGGGCCGAGCGGGTGGGGGCGCGGGTGCATCCGGTGCATCCCAGCCGGCCTGCCGTCTTCGGCGTCCCCTGCGTCCCCTCCGTCGCCGGCCTGCCCGAGCAGGTGGACCTGGCCGTGCTGCTGGTCGCCGACCCCGTGCCGGTGATCGAGGAACTCGCCGAGGCGAAGGTACGGTTCGCCGTCGCCTTCGCCTCCGGGTTCGCGGAGACCGGCGAGGAGGGCGCCCGCGCCCAGGCCCGGCTCGCCGCGGCCGCCCGGCGCTCCGGCCTCCGGCTGCTCGGGCCGAACACCAACCTCAACGCCTTCGAACGGTTCCGGGACGACCTGGACGGCCCGGCGATCGCCCTCATCACCCAGTCCGGACACCAGGGACGGCCGGTCTTCGCCCTCCAGGAGCTCGGCATCCGGCTCTCCCACTGGGCGCCCACCGGCAACGAGGCCGACCTGGAGACCGCCGACTTCATCTCCTACTTCGCCGAACGACCGGAGGTCGGCGCCATCGCCGCCTACGTCGAGGGCCTGAAGGACGGCCGGTCCTTCCTGCTCGCCGCCGACCGGGCCGCCCGCCGCAAGGTGCCGGTGGTCGCCGTGAAGGTGGGGCGCACCGAGGCCGGGGCCCGTACCGCCGCCTCCCACACCGGCAAGCTGACCGGGGCCGACGACGTGGTGGACGCGGCGATGCGGCAGTACGGCGTGATCCGGGTCGACGGCCTCGACGAACTCCAGGACACCGCCGCCCTGCTGGCCCGCGCCCGCGCACCGCGCGCCGACGGGGTCGTCGTCTACTCCATCTCGGGCGGCACCGGCGCGCACGTCGCCGACCTGGCCGCCGGGGCGGGCCTCAGGCTGCCGGTGCTGTCCGAGGGCAGGCAGGCCGAGCTGCACCAGTGGATACCCGAGTACCTGAACGTGGCCAACCCGGTGGACAACGGCGGCCACCCGGTCGGCGACGAACGCGGCCGGAAGATCATCGACGCGATCCTCGACGACCCCGAGGTGGGCGTCCTGATCTGCCCCGTCACCGGGCCCTTCCCGCCGCTGAGCGACAAACTCGTGCAGGACCTCGTCGACGCCGCGGAGCACTCGGACAAGCTGGTGTGCGTGGTGTGGGGGTCACCGGTCGGCACCGAGCCCGCGTACCGGGAGGTGCTGCTCGGGTCCTCCCGGGTCGCCACCTTCCGCACCGTCGGCAACTGCCTCACCGCCGTCCGCGCCTACCTCGACCACCACCGATTCGTCCACGCCTACCGCTCCCCCTTCGACGAGGCGCCCCGCACCCCCTCGCCCTCCTTCCGCAAGGCGCGCATGCTGATGCGGCCCGGCCAGCAGCTGAGCGAGCACGCGGCCAAGCAGCTGCTGCGCGCCTACGGCATCCGGGTGCCGCGCGAGCAGCTGGTGACCAGCGCGGCGGCGGCCGTGCGGGCGGCGGGCCAGGTCGGCTACCCGGTGGTGATGAAGGCCTCCGGCGCGCAGATCGCCCACAAGACGGAGCTCGGCCTGGTGAAGATCGGCCTGACCTCGGCCAGCCAGGTCCGGGACGCCTACCGGGAGCTGACCGACATCGCCCGCTACGAGGGCGTCTCGCTGGACGGCGTCCTGGTGTGCCAGATGGTCGAGCGGGGCGTGGAGATGGTCGTCGGCGTCACCCACGACGAGCTGTTCGGGCCGACCGTGACCGTCGGGCTCGGCGGGGTGCTGGTGGAGGTGCTGCGCGACGCGGCCGTCCGTGTGCCGCCCTTCGGCGAGGACCAGGCCCGGGACATGCTCGCCGAACTGCGCGGGCGGCCCCTGCTGGACGGGGTCAGGGGACGGCCGCCCGCCGATCTGGACGCGCTCGTGGAGGTCGTGCTGCGGGTGCAGCGCATGGCCCTGGAGCTCGGGGACGAGCTCGCCGAGCTGGACATCAACCCGCTGATGGTGCTGCCCCGGGGACAGGGCGCGGTGGCGCTGGACGCGCTGGCGGTGTGCCGCTGATGGGTGAGCCGACGGAGGAGACGTGGGTGGAGGATGCGTCGGTGCTGCACGAGATCGCCGGCCAGGTCTCGTGCATCACGCTCAACCGGCCCGAGGCCCTCAACGCCCTCACCCCCGGGCAGCGGGAACGTGTCATCGCGCTGCTGGCGGACGCCTCGGCCGACCCGGAGGTACGGGCCGTGGTCATCACCGGGACGGGGCGCGGCTTCTGCGCCGGGGCCGATCTGCGGGGCGGTGCGGGGGCGGGCGGGCGGGTCGCCGGTGACGTGGCGCGTGTGCTCCGCCTCGGCGCCCAGCGGCTGACCGCCGCCGTCCTGGACTGCGAGAAGCCGGTGATCGCCGCCGTGAACGGTACGGCGGCCGGTCTCGGCGCCCATCTCGCGCTGGCCTGCGATCTGGTGCTGGCGGCGGAGTCGGCCAGGTTCATCGAGGTGTTCGTGCGGCGCGGACTCGTACCCGACGGCGGCGGCGCCTATCTCCTCCCCCGGCTGATCGGCCCGCAGCGGGCCAAGGAGCTGATGTTCTTCGGCGACGCGCTCACCGCCGCCGGCGCCGAGCGGCTCGGGCTGGTCAACCGGGTGGTGCCGGACGAGGAGCTGGCCAAGACGGCCCGCGCGTGGGCGGAGCGGCTGGCGGCCGGCCCCACCCGTGCCCTCGCCCTGACCAAGCAGCTCGTCAACGCCTCCCTCGACACCGACCGCGCCGGCGCCTTCGCCGCGGAGGCGGCCGCGCAGGAGATCAACATGACGACGGCGGACGCGCGGGAGGGGCTCGCCGCGTTCGTGGAGCGCAGGAGCGCGGAGTACGAGGGCCGCTGACCCTTCCCATCTGACGTGCCGTCAGTTTCAATGGAGGCGTGATGGGACACGCAGGGGCGGCCGCCGCCGCCGTCCGTTATCTCAGGTCGGCCGGGACCCCGGCCACCGTGGAAGCGCTGCCGCGCCCGGAGTTGCGCTGCGTCGGCGCCGACGAACGCGCCCCCGTCGACCAGACCGAGTTCCGGCGCGTCCTCGGGAGCTTCGCGACGGGCGTGACGGTGATCACCGCACCGTCCGCCGACGGCGCCCCCTCGCCCGCCGGCTTCGCCTGCCAGTCCTTCTCCTCCCTCTCCCTCGACCCGCCCCTGGTCGCCTTCATGGTCGGCCGGGCGTCGACGACCTGGCCGCGCATCGCCCGCGCGGGCGCCTTCTGCGTCAACGTCCTCGCCGCCCACCAGGGCGAGCTGTGCCGCGGCTTCGCGGTGAGCGGCGCGGACAAGTTCGCGGGCGTGGAGTACGACGCGGCCCCGGTCTCCGGCTCCCCGCGCCTGGCGGGCACGGTCGCCTGGATCGACTGCACGGTCCACGCGGTGCACACCGGGGGCGACCACCTCATCGTGGTGGGGCGGGTGGCCGCGCTGGGGACGGGCGACCACGACGAAGCGCCCCTGCTGTTCCACAAGGGGCGCTTCCTGTGAGCCGCCGCTAGGCCAGGGCCGGCACGGGGACCGCGGGCCGCCGCCGGATCACCAGGGCCATCAGGGCCGCCGCCGCGCACAGGGTGCCGGAGGCGTACCAGACCATGTTGTAGGAGCCGAAGACGTCCCGGGCGACGCCGCCGAGGTAGGCGACGAGGGCGGCGCCGACCTGGTGGGAGGCGAGGACCCAGCCGAAGACGATGGCGCTGTCGTCGCCGTACTGCTCGCGGCACAGGGCGAGGGTGGGCGGGACGGTGGCGACCCAGTCGAGGCCGTAGAAGACGATGAAGAAGATCATCGGGGGGTGGACGCTCGGGCCGAGCAGCATCGGCAGGAAGAGCAGGGAGAGGCCCCGCAGCGCGTAGTACACGGCGAGCAGGCGGCGCGGTTCGAAGCGGTCGGTGAACCAGCCGGAGGCGATCGTGCCGGCCACGTCGAACACGCCGATGACCGCGAGCAGGGAGGCCGCCGTGGTGACCGGCATGCCGTGGTCGTGGGCGGCTGGCACGAAGTGGGTCTGGATGAGGCCGTTGGTGGAGGCGCCGCAGATCGCGAAGGTGCCGGCGAGCAGCCAGAACGGGCCCGTGCGGACGGCGGAGGCGAGGATGGTGAGGGTGCGGCGGGCGGCGCCGGTGACCGGGGGCGGCTTGGGGACGAACTCCTGCGCGCCGTACGGCTTCTGGCCGACGTCGGCCGGGTGGTCGCGCAGCAGCAGCCAGACGAACGGCACGACCGCGAGGGCGGCGAGCGCCACCGTCACGGCGGCCGGGCGCCAGCCGTGGTTCTCGACCAGCCAGGACAGCACCGGCAGGAAGATCAGCTGGCCGGAGGCGGAGGCGGCGGTGAGGATGCCGCTGACCAGGCCGCGGCGCTCGGTGAACCAGCGGTTGGTGACGGTCGCGGCGAAGGCCAGCGCCATGGAGCCGGAGCCGAGGCCGACCAGCAGGCCCCAGCACAGCATCAGTTGCCAGGCCGCCGTCATCCACACGGTCAGGCCCGAGCCGAGCGCGATCACGGTCAGCGCGACGGCCACCACCCGGCGGATGCCGAAGCGGTCCATCAGCGCGGCGGCGAACGGCGCGGTGAGCCCGTACAGGGCGAGGTTGATGGAGACGGCCGCACCGATGGTGCCGCGCGACCAGCCGAAGTCCTGGTGGAGCGGGTCGATGAGCAGTCCGGGCAGCGAGCGGAAGGCCGCCGCGCCGATGATCGTCACGAAGGTGACGGCGGCGACGAACCACGCCCTGTGGAGGCGCGGCTTGTGGGCTGCTGAAGTGTCCTCTGGGGTGGCCACGGCCTCGGTTGTCTGGGTCACGCCATAAAGGATCCGTCGTGGTCCCGAACGCATCGAGTGGCCCGAAGGACAGCATTCGCTAGGATCGGGCCATGGAAACGGCCACGGGCTTCCGCCCGCACCGCGTCGTCGTCCTCGCCCTGGACGGCCTGCTCCCCTTCGAGCTGGGCATCCCGCACCGCATCTTCGGCCGCCCCAAGGACGCGGCGGGACGGCACCTGTACGAGGTCGTGACCTGCTCGGTCCGGCCGCCCGGCCCGGTCGACACCGACGCCGACTTCGCCATCCACGTCGCGCACGGCCCCGAGGCGCTGGCCAACGCCGACACGGTGATCGTCCCGGCCTCGTACGAACTGGGCCCGGTCTTCGAGGAGGGCGTGCTGACCGAGGACCTGGCCGCCGCGCTCGCCCGCGTCCGCCCCGGCACCCGGCTCGCCTCCATCTGCACCGGCGTCTACGTCCTGGCCGCCGCCGGCTTCCTCGACGGCCGCCCCGCCACCACGCACTGGGCCGACGCCGACCGCTTCCAGCGGCTCTTCCCCCACATCCAGGTGGACGCGGACGTGCTGTTCATCGACGACGGCGACGTCCTCACCTCGGCGGGCGTCGCCGCCGGCATCGACCTGTGCCTGCACATGGTGCGCCGCGACCACGGCACGGCGGTCGCCAACGACGTGGCCCGCCGTACGGTCGTACCGCCGCACCGCGACGGCGGGCAGGCGCAGTACATCGAGCGGCCGGTGCCCGACCCGCAGCAGTCCACCACGACCGGCGCCCGTGCCTGGGCGCTGGGCCGGCTGCACCAGCCGATCCAGCTGCGGGACATGGCCGCGCAGGAGTCGATGTCGGTACGGACCTTCACGCGCCGCTTCCGCGAGGAGGTCGGTGTCAGCCCCGGCCAGTGGCTCACCCAGCAGCGCGTCGAGCGGGCCCGGCACCTGCTGGAGTCCACCGACCTGTCCGTCGACCAGGTGGCACGGGACGCCGGGTTCGGCACGGCCCAGTCGATGCGGCAGCACCTCCAGGCGGCGCTGGGGGTGACACCGACGGCGTACCGGCGGACGTTCCAGGCCGCGGTTCAGAACGTGAGCACGGCCCGTGCGACCCGCCCCGCCCGCGCGTCCTCGCACGCCTTCTCGAAGTCCTCCACCGGGTAGGCCGCGGTCACCAGTTCGTCGAGGAGCAGGTCGCCCCGGCGGTACAGCTCGGCGTAGAGGGCGATGTCGCGCTGGGGGCGGGAGGAGCCGTAGCGGCAGCCCAGGATCGCCTTGTCCAGGTACATCGAGGAGACCAGGAAGGACGCCTCGGCCGTGGCCGGGGGGACGCCGAGGAGGATCGCCTGGCCCTCCCGGTCGAGCAGGTCGATCGCCCGGCGGATCAGGTCGATGCGGCCGACGCATTCGAAGGTGTGGTCGGCGCCGGTGGGCAGCAGCTCCTTCACTCCCTCCGTCGAGGTCAGGAAGTCGGTGGCGCCGAACTGCCGGGCCACCGTCTCCTTCGCCGGGTTGTTGTCCACGGCCACGATCCGCAGGGCGCCCGCGAGCCGCGCCCCCTGGAGGACGTTCAGCCCGATCCCGCCGGTGCCGATCACCACGACGGTGTCCCCGCGCTCCACCCGGGCCCGGTTGAGCACGGCGCCCACGCCGGTCAGCACCGCGCACCCGATCAGCGCGGCGGAGGGCAGCGGGATGTCCTTGGGGATGCGGACCGCCTGCACCGCCTGCACCACCGTGTGCTCGGCGAACGCGGAATTGGACGCGAACTGGTACAGCGTGTCCTCGCCCCTGGTGAACGGCCGCCCCGGCCGTCCGATCGCCTTCCGGCACATCGTCGGCCTCCCCCGGTCGCACTCCGCGCACGTGCCGCAGTTGGCCAGCGTGGACAGGGCCACGTGGTCGCCGGGGGCGACATGCGTGACGCCCGCGCCGACCGACTCCACCACCCCGGCGCCCTCGTGCCCCAGGACCACGGGCACGGGGAAGGGAATGGTCCCGTTCAGCACGGACAGGTCGCTGTGGCACAGCCCGGCCGCCGAGATCGCCACCCGCACCTCGCCCGGTCCCGGATCCCGTACCGCCAGGTCGTCCACGACCCGCGCCCGCTCGCCGTCGAACACCACACCGCGCATCGCTCGGCCCCCTCAGCCCTTCGGTTCCCTCGGCAGACCGAGCACGCGCTCGGCGATGATCGTGCGCTGCACCTGGTCCGAGCCGCCGTAAATGGTGTCGGCCCGGGAGAACAGGAACAGGTGCTGGAACGCGTCCAGTTCGTACGGCGCCGACGACGACCAGTCGACCGGGCCCGCGCTCGCCGCCGCCCCGCGCACCGCCATCGCCAGCTCCCCGAGCCGCTGGTGCCAGCCGGCCCACAGCAGCTTGGCCACGCTCGGAGCACCCGGATCGCCCGAACCACCCAGCGTGCGCAGGGCGTTGAAGCGCATCACCCGCAGCTCGGCCCACTGCCGGACCAGACGGTCGCGTACGACGGGATCGTCGGCGGCCCTGGTGTCGAGGGCCGCCCGGACGACCCGCCCCAACTCCTCGGCGAACCCGATCTGCTGGGCGAGCGTCGACACCCCCCGCTCGAAGCCGAGCAGACTCATCGCCACCCGCCAGCCCTCGCCCTCGCCGCCGACGACGTGCTCCACGCGTGCGCGTGCCCCGTCGAAGAAGACCTCGTTGAAGTCGCTGGTGCCGGTCATCTGCCGGATGGGCCGCACCTCGACGCGGCCCGGCTGGTCCATGGGCACGAGCAGGAAGCTCAGCCCGTGGTGGCGGCGGGAGCCTGGGTCGGTGCGGGCGAGCACGAAGCACCAGTCGGCCTCGTGGGCGAGGGAGGTCCAGATCTTCTGCCCGGTGATCCGGTAGGACGCCCCCTCGCGCACCGCCGAGGTGCGCACACCCGCCAGATCGGACCCGGCGCCCGGTTCGCTGTAGCCCTGGCACCAGAGTTCCTCACCGGCCGCGATGGGCGGCAGAAAGCGCGCCTTCTGCTCGTCACTGCCGTGTGCGACGAGAGTGGGCGCGAGCAGGTTCTCCCCGATGTGCCCGGAGCGCGCCGGCGCGGCCGAGCGGGCGTACTCCTCGGCCCACACGACCTGCTGCGTGAGCGTCGCCGTCCGATTGCCGTACCCGGACTCAGGCCAGCCGAGCCCGATCCACCCGGCGGCGCCAAGGGTACGTTCCCAGGCCCGGCGGTCCGGGGCATGCCCGGCGTGCTCAGCGAGCCAGGCGCGGGCCTCGATCCGGAACTCATCGTCTTCGGAGGCGGATTCGAAGTTCACGGGCGTCTCCTCTCAGCGCCGGTCAGCACAAGCCCACCTCAGGGGCGCGGGGCTGTATCGATATGCGGCTCCGCCGCGTGGGCGCGACAAGCCACAACCAACCCGCAGCCGCCGAACGACCGCACTCCCCGAGCTCTCAGGCGTTAGGCCGAGCCCCATCCCGCGCCGCCCTCTCCATGGCCTCCAGCTGGGACAGCATCGGCATGGGATCGACCCCCACCGAACCCGGCAGGAAGTCGGCAAGAGCCTCCGGGGTCCACCCACCCTCCGCATAAGCCGAGCGCAGCTCACGCGGCTGGGCCCAGACCGCCACCTTCGGCCCCGCGATCGTGTACACCTGCCCGGTGATCCGCTGCTCCCGCGCCCGCTCCGACAGCAGGTAAACGACCAGCGCGGCCACGTCCTCCGGCTCCCCGATCTCCTTGAGCTCCGTCGGAACGCCCGCGGACATCCGCGTACGCGCGACCGGCGCGACCGCGTTGGCGGTGACCCCGTACTTGTGCAGGCCGAGGGCGGCGCTGCGGACGAGGGAGATGATGCCGCCCTTGGCGGCGCTGTAGTTGGCCTGCGAGACGGACCCCTGGTGGTTGCCGCTGGTGAAGCCGATGAGCGTGCCGGACTTCTGCTTGCGCATCACCGCGGAGGCCGCGCGGAACACGGTGAAGGTGCCTTTGAGGTGGGTGGCGAGGACCGGATCCCACTCGTCCTCGGTCATGTTGAACAGCATGCGCTCGCGCAGGATGCCGGCCACGCAGACGACCCCGTCGAGGCGCCCGTACGCCGACAGGGCGGTGTCGACGACCCGTTGTCCGCCCGCCATGGTGGAGATGTCGTCGGCGACGGCCACGGCCTCGCCGCCGACCGCCTCGATCTCCTTGACCACGGCGTCGGCGACCTCACTGGTCGGCGAGGTGCCGTCGGTGGCGACGCCGTAGTCGTTGACGACGACCTTCGCGCCCTCGGTCGCGGCCGCGAGGGCGACCGCCCGTCCGATGCCCCGTCCGGCGCCGGTCACGGCGACGGTCCTGCCTGCCAAGAAGTTCCCCACGCCCGGCCCCTTCCCGCGGTTTCTGACGGTCCGTTAGATTTTATGGCGCGCCGGACGCGAGGAGACAAGCCCCGGGAGGACCGAGATGTCACTGGCCGCACTCCATCCCGAGTTCCACGACATCGCCGAGCGCGTGAACAACTGGGGGCGCTGGGGGGCCGAGGACGAGATCGGCACCCTGAACCTGATCACGGACGAGGTGGTGCGCGAGGCGGCGGCCACCGTCCGCACCGGGCGCCGGATCCCCCTCGCGCTGCCGCTGAAGGAGGACGGCGTGCAGACCGGGATGATCCCGGGGCGGGTCAATCCGCTGCACGCGATGGTGCAGATCAACCAGGAGCTGTTCGGCCCGGGGACGGTGGCGTGCAGCGACGACGCCGTGACGATGGGCTTGCAGGCGGGCACCCACTGGGACGCGCTGGCCCATGTGTCGCACTCGGGGAGGCTCTACAACGGCCGCCCCGCCGATTCCGTCACCGCGCACGGCGGCGCCGGGTTCAACGGCATCGACAAGGCGCGGCACATCGTCTCGCGCGGGGTGCTGCTGGACGTGGCACGCGCGCGCGGGGTGGACCGTCTGGAGGGCGGGCACGCGGTCACTCCGGAGGATCTGGAGGCGGCGGAGGAGCTCGCCGGGACGCGGGTGCGCGCGGGGGACGTCGTACTCGTACGGACCGGGCAGGTGCAGGTGTACCTGGCGGGGGACAAGCACGGGTACGGCTATCCGTCGCCGGGGCTGTCGGTGCGTACGCCGGAGTGGTTCCACGCGCGGGATGTCGCCGCGGTCGCCAACGACACCCTCACCTTTGAGATATTTCCGCCGGAGATCGACGATTTGTGGCTGCCGGTGCACGCCCTCGATCTGGTGGAGATGGGGATGCTCCAGGGGCAGAACTGGAATCTCGAAGAGTTGTCCACAGCCTGTGGAGAAGCCGGGCGGTACGCGTTCCTGCTGTCGGCGATGCCCGAGCCGTTCGCCGGCGCGACCGGTACGCCCGTGGCGCCCGTCGCCGTCCTGTGACGCCGGCGGGGCATCCGGCTGGCGGCGCGCAGGCGCTCGCCCCGAGCGCGGTCCCGCGCGCCGCCATCCGGCCCCGACCCACGCTCGACGAGGGCCCCGTCCCCCGGGGGCCCTCGCCGTCCCCTCGCGGCGAATCGATGAACACAAGCGTGATCAGACGGTAACGACGCGTCAACACCCGTACGGGCATTTGTTGCTTACGCCCGATTCGCGGCGGACGCGCACGGATGCACACCCGGCGCATCACCCCGGGGCCGCGACGACCCGGCGGGGCCTTCCGCACCCCCGTGCACCGGGACTACACCGCTTCGAAGGCGAGCCCGTCGCACGCCGTGAGCCCGAACGTCATCGCCGCGGCCCGTCCGGGCTCCTCGCAGCGGTCCAGTTCGCACCAGATGCGCTTGCCCGCGCCTTCCGGGCTCCAGCCCCAGCGGTCGGCGAGGCCGTCGACGAGGGCCAGGCCCCGGCCGCCGGTGGCGTCGTCGCCCGCGCACCGGGGCACGGGGGCGCGGGTGCTGGTGTCGGCCACCTCCAGGCGCACGGTCGCCGGGTCCGCCGCCGCGCCGGGCAGGGAGAGCCGCAGCACGGCCGGGCACCCGGTGTGCACCACGGCGTTGGTGACCAGCTCGGAGACGAGCAGGATCAGGGTCTCGGCGAGCGACTCGTCGTCCGCCATCCCGGACCCGGCGAGCCGCGAGCGCGCCCACCTTCTGGCCCGCCCCACCTCCGCGGGGTCGGGCCGGATCTCCAGCTGCACTTGAAGCACCTGCACCGCTCACACCATCCGAACCGGCGGACACATGACCCCGCGCCACACGGACGCCGCGACCGGAGTCGCGACGAGCACCACGACGGGGGCCACGATCGTAGCCATTTTCTGCATGGCCAGAACAACGGCCAGAGCAGGGGTCACGGAACGTGATTCCCTTGGAAGACAGCATGGTTGACGTACAGTCACCTCAACAAGCGCTTCGGGCATATTCCAGCGCGAAGGAGTACGTGTACGGCATACTGTGCGACGGTCATCCCGGAGAGTCGAACAAGCCGTTCGCGAGGCCGCCTTGGGGGCCTCACCGGCAGGGTTCGAGTTCTGGGCCACTCGCATCTCACACAAGGTACCGGAGCGCTCACCGACTCCGGGGGGTGACGAGTCGCGCACGAGGCCCACTCGACATCAACGCTCCGTGATCACGGTGTGCCACGATCCGTGACACCTCCCGGCCGCCGGTACGCCGACCTCCCAGCGCAGACGCCTCGCGGCCGCTTCAGACAAGGAGATCGGCGGCGAGCAACTCCTCACTCTCCGTGATGTCACCGGCACGTTGGGCTCGTACCCATGTTCGCTTCAGATGGAGATGCACCTCTGCTTCCCAGGTGAAGCCCATGCCGCCGTGCACCTGGAGGCAGTCCCTGGCACCGCGCACGGCCGCCCCGTCGGCCAGCAGCCGGGCCGCCGCGATGTCCGCGGGATCGGCGGTGACGGCCGCCGCGTACACGGCCGCCCGGGCGGTCTCGGTGCGGACCAGCATCTCCGCGCACAGGTGCTTGACCGCCTGGAAGGCACCGACGGGCTGCCCGAACTGCTTCCGCGCCCGGGCGTGTTGCACCGCCAGCTCGCACACGCGCGCGGCGGTGCCCAGTTGTTCGGCGGCGGTGAGGAGCACGGCGACGGGATCCGCCGCGCGGCCCCCGGAACCGCCGGGCCCCCCGGGAACCCGGTGCAGCGGTGTCAGCGGGTCCGCCGACCGCAGGGGTACGGCCCCGGAGGCGTCCCCGAGCACGGTGTCGGCCTCGGCCAGCCACTCCACCAGGCCCCCCTCCACGGCGGTCACCACCGCCTCCCCGCCGGCCGCGCCCGGCACGGTCCCGGCCGCGAGGTGGGTGGCCACCAGCGGGCCCGGCAGCAGTGCCCGCCCGGCCTCCTCGAAGGCCAGCACCGCCTCGGGCAGGCCCGCTCCGGCCCCGCCGTCCGCCTCGGGCAGCCGCAGCGCGAAGAACCCGGCCTCCCCCAGCTCCCGCCACAGCGCCCGGTCGAGGCCGGGCTCCGCGACCGCCGCCCGCAGGGCCCCCGTGTCGAAGCGCCGGGCCAGCAGTTGCCGCACGCCGTCCCGCAAGGCGCGCTGCTCATCGGTCAGTTGGAATCGCACACCCGGTTCACCGTCCCTTCGGCAGCCCTAGGATCCGCTCGCCCACGATGGTCCGCTGGATCTGCGAGGTGCCGGCCGCGATGGTGTACGACAGGGAGGAGAGCCGGTCGAGCACCCAGGGCCGGTCGAGGTCGAGGCAGTCCGGGCCGAGGACGTCGGCCGCGGTGTCGTACAGCTCCTGACGCGCGTGCGAATACCTCAGCTTGAAGACCGAGCCGCCGACCCCGGGCACCCCGCCGCTCGACTCGGCCTCGCTGACGTTCCACTGCGTCAGCCGCCACAGCGCGCGGAACTCGGCGTTCAGCCGCCCCAGCCGCCGCCGCAGCGCCGGATCGTCCCAGCGGCCGTTCCGCCGCGCCTCTTGGGCCAGTTCGCCGAGCACCCGGCGGCAGGCGACCACCTCGCCGACGAAGGCCGTGCCGCGCTCGAAGGACAGCGTCACCATGGTCACCCGCCAGCCGTCGTTCTCCGCCCCGACCCGGTTGGCGGCCGGCACCCGCACCTCGTCGAGGAACACCTCGGCGAACTCCGCCGACCCAGCGAGCGTCCGCAGCGGCCGTACGGTGACGCCCGGCGCGTCCATCGGCATCGCGAGCCACGTGATGCCCTCGTGCCTGGGCGCCTCCGGGTCCGTGCGGACCAGCAGTTCGCACCAGTCGGCGACTTCGGCGTGCGAGGTCCAGATCTTGGACCCGCTCACCACGTAGTCGTCGCCGTCCCGCCACGCGCGCGTGCGCAGCGAGGCCAGGTCGGACCCGGCCTCCGGCTCGCTGAACCCCTGGCACCACACCTCCTCGCCGCGCAGGATCGGCGGCAGCCAGCGCGCCCGCTGCCCGGGCGTCCCCTCGGCGGCGATGGTCGGCCCCGCGTGCAGCAGCCCGACGAAGTTGGCGCCCACGTAGGGCGCGCCGGCCTTCTCCGTCTCCTCCAGGAAGATCAGCCGCGTGGTCGGCGAGGCGTCCCAGTGGACGTGGGCGTACCCGGCGTCGTACAGCATCCGCTGCCAGCCGAGGTCGTGGGCGCGGCGGGCCGGCCAGTCGTCCGGGGAGGGCTTCGCGGGAAGCGTGGGCAGCACCTTGCCCAGCCAGTCCCGCAGCCGGGCCCGGAACTCCTCCTCCTCGGGCGTGTACGTCAGGTCCATGGGCGGCTACTTGTCGAGGTCCAGGGAGAGCATGCGGATCGCGTTGCCCCGCATGAGTTTGTAGACCGTGTCGTCGTCGAGGCCCTTCACATGGTCGAGGGCGACCTCCTTGGTGTGCGGGAAGGTCGAGTCGACGTGCGGGTAGTCGGTCTCGAAGGTGGCGTTGTCCCGCCCGACGACGTCGAGGGACGCGACGCCGTGCTTGTCGCGGAAGAAGCAGCAGAAGATCTGCCGGTAGTAGTACGTGGAGGGCGGCTCCGGGATCAGGTCGCGCACCCCGCCCCAGGCCCGGTGTTCCTCCCACACGTCGTCGGCGCGCTCCAGGGCGTACGGGATCCAGCCCATCTGGCCTTCGGAGTACGCGAGTTTGAGCTGGGGGAACTTCACGAGCACGCCGCTGAAGAGGAAGTCCATCATCGAGGCCATGGCGTTGTTGAAGGACAGCGAGGCCTGCACGGCGGGGGGCGCGTCGGGGGAGGCGGCGGGCATCTGCGAGCTGCTGCCGATGTGCATGTTGACGACCGTCCCGGTCTCCTGGCAGGCCGCGAAGAACGGGTCCCAGTAGCCGGAGTGGATGGAGGGCAGGCCGAGGTAGGTGGGGATCTCGGAGAAGGTCACCGCCCGCACCCCGCGTTCGGCGTTGCGCCGGATCTCCGCGACGGCCAGTTCCACGTCCCACAGCGGGATCAGGCACAGCGGGATCAGCCGTCCGCCGCTGTCCCCGCACCACTCCTGGACCATCCAGTCGTTGTAGGCGCGCACGCAGGCCAGCGCGACCTCCTTGTCGTGCGCCTCGGCGAAGGTCTGACCGCAGAAGCGCGGGAAGGTCGGGAAGCAGAGGCTGCCCTCGACGTGGTTGAGGTCCATGTCCTTCAGCCGTGCGACGGGGTCCCAGCAGCCGCGCCGCATCTCCTGACGCGTGATGCCCTCCAGGGTCATCTCGTCCCGGTCGAAGCCGACGGCGGCGATGTTCCGCTTGTACGGGAACTTCAGGTCCTCGTAGATCCACCAGTCGGTCGGCGGGCCGTCGGGGTCCATCGTGATCTGGTACTTGCCGCCCACGTAGGCGAGTTCGCCGATGCCGGCGGTGAGCGGCTTGGGACCGCGGTCGCGGTACTTCGCCGGCAGCCAGGTCTCGAAGAGGTGCGCGGGCTCGATCACGTGGTCGTCGACGCTGATGATGCGGGGCAGTTCGGTCGCCATGGGTCCCCTCCGCCGGGCGGTGCCTGTCGGACGATACTTATCTGATGGTCCGTCAGATAGCATGGCAGCTGACGAGTCGTCAGCCAAGCAGGGGGCACACGTGAACGAGACCCCGCATTCCCTGAGTTCCGTCCGCACGATGTGGGAGCTGGTCGACCGGCGCGCCCGGCTCACCCCCGACCGCCCCGTGCTGCTCCAGGACGACCGGACGCTCAGCTTCGCCGGGCTGCGGGACGGCGCCGAGCGGGTGGCGGCGGGCCTGTACGGCATGGGCGTACGCCCCGGCACGGTGGTCGCCTGGCAGCTGCCCACCCGGATCGAGACGGCCCTGCTGTCCTTCGCGCTGGCCCGGCTCGGCGCCGTGCAGTCGCCGGTCATCCCCTTCTACCGGGACCGGGAGGTCGGCTTCGCGCTGCGGGAGTCGAAGGCGGAGTTCTTCGCCGTGCCGGGGACCTGGCGGGGGTACGACCACACGGAGATGGCACGGCGGCTCGGCGCGAAGGGGGTCTTCGCGGCGTACGACGACCTGCCCGACGGCGATCCGGCGGTGCTCCCCGCCCCGCCCGCCGAGGGCACCTCCGTGCGCTGGGTCTACTGGACCTCCGGCACCACCTCCGACCCCAAAGGCGTGCTGCACACGGACCGTTCGCTGATCGCGGGCGGTTCCTGCCTCGCACACGCGCTGCGCCTCACGGCGGACGACGTGGGCTCGATGGCCTTCCCGTACGCGCACATCGCCGGCCCCGACTACACGGTGATGCTGCTGCTGTACGGCTTCCCGGCGGTGATGTTCGAGCAGTTCGCGCTGCCGGACGCACTGGAGGGCTACCGCCGGCACGGGGTGACGGTGGCCGGCGGGTCGACGGCGTTCTACTCGATGTTCCTCGCCGAGCAGCGCAAGCGGCCGGGGACGAAGGTGATCCCGACGCTACGGCTCCTCGCGGGCGGCGGGGCACCCAAACCGCCGGACATCTATCACGCCGTGATACGCGAGATGGGCGTGCAGCTCACCCACGGGTACGGCATGACCGAGGTTCCGATGATCACCATGGGTTCGCCGGACGACACGGCGGAGAACCTGGCGACGACGGAGGGGCGGCCCCCGGCGGAGATGGAGATCCGGATCGTCGACGGGGAGGTGCGGCTGCGCGGCGAGGCCGTGTGCCGGGGGTACCTGGACCCGGCGCAGACGGCGGAGGCCTTCGACGAGGAGGGGTTCCTGCGCACCGGCGACCTCGGACATCTGACCGGAACCGGACACCTGGTGCTCACCGGGCGCCGCAAGGACGTGATCATCCGCAAGGGGGAGAACATCTCGGCGAAGGAGATCGAGGACCTGCTGCACGGGCACCCGGCGGTGGGCGACGTGGCGGTGATCGGACTGCCGGACGCCGAGCGCGGGGAGCGGGTGTGCGCGGTGGTCGAGCCGGCGGCACAGGCCCCGGGGGCCGGGGAGCTGACGCTGGCCGCCGTCACCTCGTATCTGCGCGCGGAGGGGCTGTCGGTGCACAAGCTGCCGGAGCAGCTGGAGGTGGTGGACGCCCTTCCGCGTAACGACACCCTGCGCAAGGTGCTGAAGTACAAGCTGCGCGAGCGCTATTCGGGGACGGTGAAGTAGCGGGCGAAGGCCGGGACGATCTCCGCCTCCCCCACGTGGCCGTCGCCGTCGGTGTCGAGGCCGGCGGCGACCGTCCGCGCGAGGTCCTCCGGGACGCCGAACACCCGCAGTACCCGCGTGGTGTCGGTGACCGTGACCGCGCCGTCCCCGTCGCTGTCCGCCACGTCCAGGGCCGCGTGCAGGAAGGGGCGGGCGATCTCCGCGAACCGCTCCGGGTTGTCGCGCAGCCGCTTGACCGCGCCGGTGACGAACTCCTCACGGGTGATGCGCTGGTCGCCGTCCCGGTCCGCGATCCCCGCCATGCCCTGCCAGAACGCCTCCGCGCCCGCGTACAGGGCCTGTCCCTTGTCGGAGCGGGCCGTCACACCGAACTCGGCGAGCAGCGCCTTGGCCGCGCCGCTGAAGTCCAGCCCGTCGATGTATCCGTTGCCGTCCTGGTCGAAGGTGGCGAAACGGGCGGCGATCCTGCGCTCGTACTCGGTGCTGACCATGTCTTTCGGGCCGCCTTACTCACGTGGGGGTACGTCCGGCTCGGAGCGTACGACGCCACGGGGCGTCCGGGCACGCGAAAGCGAAGCTTGCACCAAGACCGGGGCAATTCCGGGGCAATATCGGGGCAATTTGCGGACAACGATGTGGCACGGTCACGATGCGGTCAGGGCTTGTCGCCGCGGCCGGTTCAGGCGGACAGCGGCTCGTCGTCCACCGCCGCCGCGATGTCGGGGTAGACGTCGAACAGCCGCCGTACGCCGAGCGCGCCGAGGACCCGGTTGACGTGGGAGCCGTCGACCGCGCCCTGGGCCGGGAGGATCAGCCGCAGCCGGCCCTGGCAGGAGCGGAACAGGCGGCGGGACGCGATGAGCACGCCGACGCCGCTGGAGTCGCAGAAGAAGACGTCCGAGAGGTCGAGGACGAGACTGTGGTGGCCCTCGGCCACCGCGTCGTGGACCCGCTGGCGCAGCACCGGCGAGGTCATCAGGTCCAGTTCGCCCGAGACCCCGAGCACGGCCCACTCACCTCGTTCGTCGCCGGTCACCTTGAACGTCACGGCATGCCCTCCGCTCACCGGATCTCCCGGAACCGCCCGGAGCCGCCTGGACCACCAGAAACGGAAGCAGTTCCTACGCTTCTCTCCGCGCGGCTGCCCACCGGCCGTTCCCGGAAACCCCTGACGTCAAACGACAGGCGGTCGTCAAGGGACTTGTTTCGGTCAGGTCCGATCCTGTTCGATCGGAGATGGTCAGGGCGTGCTCATCGCGTGTTCGCCGAGTGGAGGTCACGTGAGATACGGCGAAGGCCCCCTACCACCTACGGGTTGTCCGGGGGCGCACATTGGCACAAAGGGGCGTGCGTCGTCCGACGTGCCGACTACATTCGAGGACACGGTGGATCCAGGCTGGACACGCGCACGGGAAGGGGGAGAGGGCCGGATGGCCAAGAAGGACGCGCCACCCCGCTGGGACCGCAGGATGCAGCAGCGGCTCGCCCGCGGCGAGGCGGCCGCCCTCGGCGAGCTCTACGACCGGTTCGCCTCCCTCGTGCACGGCCTCGCCCACCGCGTCCTCGGCGACGAACGGGCCGCCGACGGCATCACCCGCGAGGTCTTCGCCCACGTCTGGGAACACCCCGAGACCTACGACCCCCGGCAGGGCCCCCTGCGCACCTGGGTGGCCACGCTGACCCATCGGCTCGCCGTGCAGCGGCTGCGCGCCACCGAGACCGCCGCGCTCACCCGGGGCGGGACCGGCTCCCCGGAGGACTGCACCGAGGAACTGGAGCTCAAGGTGCGGCACGCCTCGGTGGCCGCCCGCGCCGACTACATCGTCCACTCCATGCCCGCCCCGCTGCGCGCCGCCCTGGAACTGGCCTACGTCCAGCGCCGCGACTACCGCCAGACCGCCACCGACCTCGGCGTCACCGAGGACGAGGCCCGCCGCCGGCTCCGCCTGGGCCTGCAACTGCTCTCCACCGCCCACGACGCGGCGCCGCCCGGACACGGGGGCACGGTGTGACGGGCTTCGAGAAGCACGACGGCACGGGCGCCGGCGACGACGAGGGCGGCACGGGACCCGGCGGCAAGGGCCCCGGACCCGCCCCGGAACCCCCGCGCATACCGCTGCCCCGCGCCTCCGTCGAGGACAGCGGGCTGCCGCTGCCCGAACTGGACCCGCTCCCGCCCCCGCCGCTGGAGCTGCCGCACGACGTCCTGAAGTCGCTGCTCGGGGCGTGGGCGCTGGCCGCCTGCTCGACCGCGGAGACGGCGGCCGTCGAGGCACACCTGGGCGAGTGCGGCCCGTGCGCGGAGGAAGCGCTGCGGCTGCGCGGGGCGGTGGGCCTGCTGCACCAGCCCGAGAGCCTCGACCTGGACCCCGGGCTGCGCACCCGCGTACTGAAGAGCTGCCTGGAGCGACGTCCGCCGCGCATCCCGGTGCCGGACTGGGCTGCTCCGTACGACGCCGAGACCGCGCGCCTGGACGCGCTGCTCCAGGACTTCGGGGACGCGGAGTGGCACGCCCCGGTACGGCTGCGCTGGTTCACCGGGGACGCGCCGACGAGCCGCCGTACCACCGTCGCCGGGGTCATCGCGCACCTGCTGTCCGTCGACGGGCTGGTGGCGGTGGCGCTGGGCCTGGAGGACCCGCTGGCCGAGGCGGACGCCGTGCCCGACACCGGCCCGCCGACCGGGCCCGCCGCCCGCACCGAGGCGTTCTGGCGGGCCTCCCGCTTCCCGCCCACCCGGGCCGTGCGGGCGCCGTGGCGCGAACAGAGCCACCACCTGGTGCGGACGGTCTCCTTCACCGGCGGCGGCACCGGGGAACGCCCGGTCCCCTACGGTGACTTCACGCTGCCGCTGCACGACGCGATGCTGGACCGGGCCTTCGAGTGCTGGGTGCACGCGGAGGACATCGCGGAGGCCGTGGACTACCCCTACGGCCCGCCCGCGCCTGGCCATCTGCACGCCATGATCGACCTGGCGGCCCGTATGCTGCCCGCCGTCCTTGCCGCCCGGCGCCGCTCGGGCCTGGCCTCCCCCGCGCCCACCCGGCACCTGGTCGAGGCGGGCACACCGGGCCGCAGCCTGCGCCTGGAGATCGAGGGCCTGGGCGGCGGCGAGTGGCTGATCCCACTGGACTCCCCCGCCGCGGTGGGCTCCACCGAGCACGAGGTCGCCCATGTCGCCCTGGACGGCGTCGAGTTCTGCCGCCTGGCAGCGGGGCATGTGTCTCCGACGGAGGCGGCGGCGGGCCAGCTCGGGGACCGGGACGCGATCAGGGACGTACTGTTCGCGGCGGCGTCGTTGAGCCGGATGTAGGGGTTGGTTGCTGTGTCGCGGGCGGCCGCGGGTATGTGGGGGCCGTTCGCGCCCGCGCGGCGGTAGCCGCATATGGACACAGCCCCGCGCCCCTGAGGGGCGCTCCCGCAGCCGCCCGCGAGACAGCAACCGCCCGAGCCGCTAGGCGAACACGACCGTCCGGCGCCCGTTGAGCAGAATCCTCCGCTCCGCATGCCACTTCACGGCCCGCGCCAGCGCCTGGCACTCCACGTCCCGTCCGACGGCGACGAGCTGGTCCGGGGTCACGTCGTGCCCGACGCGCTCGACCTCCTGCTCGATGATCGGCCCCTCGTCGAGGTCGGCGGTGACGTAGTGCGCCGTCGCCCCGATCAGCTTCACACCCCGCGCATGCGCCTGGTGGTAAGGCTTCGCGCCCTTGAAGCTCGGCAGGAAGGAGTGGTGGATGTTGATGATCCGCCCGCTGAGCGCCTTGCACAGGTCGTCGGAGAGGACCTGCATGTACCGGGCGAGGACGACCAGTTCGACGTTCTCCTCGCGCACGATCTCCAGCAGCCGCGCCTCGGCGTCCGCCTTGGTGTCCTTCGTCACGGGAATGTGGTGGAAGGGGACGTTGTAGGACCCCACCAGCTCTTCGAAGTCGGTGTGGTTGGACACCACCGCGGCGATCTCCACCGGCAGCGCCCCGGTCCGGGCCCGGAAGAGCAGGTCGTTCAGGCAGTGCCCGAACTTGCTGACCATGAGGACGATGCGCATCTTCTCGTCGGCCCGGTTGATCTGCCACTCCATGTGGAAGGAGTCACCGATCGCCGCGAAGCTCGCCCGCAGCTTGTCCACGGTGACC
Source organism: Streptomyces sp. NPDC001480 (assembly GCF_042894725.1). Lineage (NCBI taxonomy): Bacteria > Bacillati > Actinomycetota > Actinomycetes > Kitasatosporales > Streptomycetaceae > Streptomyces > Streptomyces sp. NPDC001480. The sequence goes on from NZ_JBIAVX010000015.1 coordinate 108,571, forward strand.
GGCGCCTCCGCCGAGAAGTGGACCCGCATGAAGAACAGTCCCGTGTCGTGGTCGCCGAACTGCTGGCTGTCCTCGATGTTGCAGCCGGTCATGAACAGGTAGCTCGACACGGCGTGCACGATGCCCTGCTTGTCCGGGCAGGAGAGCGTGAGGACGTACTGGTCGGCGGGGGCCGCCACGGCTCGGTTGGACTGCTCGTTCATGCCCCACAGGGTCCCATACCCGCCCTGTACCGCGGACGGCCGTCCGCCCACCGGACCCCGGTTACGCGGTCCTCGTCATGATCCGCAGCACCTCGAGGGTGCGCGGCGGCGCGTCCGGGTCCTCCCCGTCGCTCGCGGCCATCCGGACGTGCGCGTCCCGCGCCGCCCGCACCGCCTCCGGCCACCCGTGGTGGTCGACGTAGGCGGCCACCGGCGCGTCCGGGCCCACCTGGTGCATGATCCGCAGCACCCGCAGCACGGCCGTGTCGACCAGCGCCGCCTCCTGCGAGTCCCGGAAGATCGTCCCGACGTACTTCTCGGCCGACCAGTTGTCCAGCCAGGTGTCCTCGACCAGTCGGTACACGGCGTCGGTGACGTCGCCGTACCCGTCGACACCCGCCAGCCAGACATCCCGCTGGAACACCGGATCGGAGAGCATGTGCAGCGCCGAGCGCACGTTGCTGCGCCAGCGCCACCACGGCATGTCGTTCAGGGGCATGCCGCCCATGGTGGATGAGCGACGGCCGCGACGGGAAGAGTTCTCCGAACCTTGCACGGTCATCGATCGTACGTTCCCCGTCCCAGTGGTCTCACCGGCCCCCGTAATTCACCTCCGTGTCACCGTCCGTTGACCGGGGGTCACTCCCAGGTTAGCGGTGTGAGGGAATCGTGCGGGTACATGACCGGCAGGCGACGCACCCGCAGCACCTTCCCCCGCTTCTTCCACCGGCCGCTCAGAGCCACCGCGCTGTCCGCCGGCGCGCTGGCCGCCTGTGCGTCGCTCACCGCCGGATGCGGGGTCGTCCCCGGTGTCACGGGGGGCTCCGGGGACGACTCGATCAAGGTCATGACGTGGGCGCCGGACGGCACGGACGCCACCAACAAACCGGGCATGCCCGCCATGGCCGCCGCCTACGCCCGCTGGATCAACGCCCGCGGCGGCATCGGCGGCCGCAAGCTCAAGGTCCTGACCTGCAACGACCACAACGACACCGTGGGCGCCGCGCGCTGCGCACGGCGCGCGGCCGACGAGGGCGTGGTGGCGGTCGTCGGCTCCTACAGCCAGTACGGCGACTCCTACTTCGCCCCGCTGGAGGGCGCCGGCATCCCGTACATCGGCGGCTACGGGGTGACGAACGACGAGCTCACCCGCTCCTACTCCTACCCCGTCAACGGCGGCCAGCCCGCGCTGCTGGCCGGTCTCGGCAAGGCCCTCGCCGGGAACTGCGGCCCCATCGCCCTGGTCCGGCCCGACAGCATCGCCGGCGACGAACTGCCGGCCGTCCTCGACGCGGGCCTGACGGCCGGCGGCCACGCGGAGGCGAACGACCTGCTCGCGGCCGAGGACGCCACCGAGTACGACACCATGTCGGGCCGGGCCCTGAAGGCGGCCACCGCCGAGCCGGCGCGGAAGGGCTGCGTGGTGCCTGCGCTCGGGGACCGCAACGACACCTTCATGGACTCCTTCCGGCGCACCCGCGAGAGCTACCCGGCGGTGCGCACCGCGACCGTCATGGGCAGCGTCGACCAGACGACGATCAACGCGACGGGCGGCGCGTCCGGGCCGTACGAGGGGGCGTACATCACCGGCTGGTACCCGGTGGCCTCCGACCAGCGCTGGGACCGGATGAAGAAGGTGATCAACGAGGAGGCCTTCGGTGACAACCGCATCGACCCCGCGGACACCGGAGTGCAGACCACCTGGATCGCCTACACCGTCCTGAAGGCCGTCCTGGAGCGGATCGGCACCGGCACCGTGACCGCCGACACCGTGCGGCGCACCCTCGACGACGGCATCAAGGTCGGCACGGGCGGCCTCACGCCCACCCTGGAGTGGCCCCGGTCCGGCCGGCTCGCCGCCGTCGGGCTGACCCGGCTGGTCAACGCCGAGGTGACCCTCCAGGTGGTGCAGGGAGGCCGGCTGGTCCCGGCGGGCAAGGGCGGGACCATCGACGTGACGCGGACGCTGGAGAAGGCGGACATCGGCTGACGCCCGCCCCTCGGTTCACAGCTGGGTCGGCTGGCGCTGGGTGAGGCCGTACTTGTTCGCGATCGCGTTCCACAGCCCGGCGGCCTTGACCTTCTGCGCGCTGGCGGTGGCGCTGTCACGGTTGCCGGCCTGGGTCTGGGCGGTGCCGCGGGCCTGGCCCTTCTTGCAGCCCTTGCGGCCCGAGACCTGGTCGGCCCACGCCGCGTAGTGGTTGTCGGCCGACGCCGAGGCCTGCCACGCCTTGGTGAGCGCGCTCGTCAGGTCGGCGTTGCCCGGCAGCTTGTCGACGGACAGCTTCGACAGCCGGGTGACGAGGTCGCCTCGCTGCTTGGCGGCGTCGCGCAGGTCGGAGGCGGCGTTGCCCAGGTTGTTGCAGGACCGCACGTTCGCCACCGCGTTGATCACCGAGGTGCGGCTGTTGCCGCTGTCGGCGAGCAGCTTGTCCAGGGCGACGGCCTGCTGCCGGGCCGGGTCGGCACCGGCGGACGCGGAGCCCTCGGTGGCGGGCGCGGACGCGGCGACGGTCTTGTTGCCGTCCGTGTCGTCACCGCCGCCCCCGCCGCCCAGCAGGGCACCGGCGCCGATACCGAGCACGGCGATGCCGACGCCGATGGCCGCGATCAGCGGCACCCGTGATCCGGTACGACCGCCCCGGCCTCCCCGGCCGCCGCCGTCCTCCGGACCCTGCGGGCCGTAGGCGGGCGGCGGCTCCTGGAAGCGCGGCAGCATCTGCGTGGCCCCGGCCGGGCCGTCGCCGCCCGCGGCGCCGCGGAAGAGGTTGTCGAACTCGGCGGGCGGCTGCCGGTCCCCGCCGGGTGCGCCGGTGTACGGCGGGATGTACTGCGTGGCCTCGGCGTCCGGGCCCGGCGCGGCGGGCTGCGGGCGGGTCGCCCGGCCCAGGTACCGCGTCTCCTCGGCTCCGGTCTCGGGCGGCAGCGCGCCCGGGACCACGGGCGGTATGTACTGGGTCGCGCCCTCGTCGACCGGGGCGGGCGCGGATCCGGCGGTGACCGGCGGGAGGTACTGGGTGGCGCCCTCGTCGGCGGGCGGCAGCGGGGCGCCGTGCGCGCCGGGGGCTCCGTGGCCGTACGACGGCTGGGGGGCGGGGGCGCCGGTGCCGTAGGGCGCGCCGTACCCCTGGTGGTTCTCCGGGGGGAGCGGGCCCGCGGTGTTCGGGGCCTGGGAGGCCTGATCGGCCCAGCCGGCGGGCTGCTCCGGCGTCGGCCACTCCTGGGCGGGCGCCTGGGGCCAGGGCTGGCCCTGCTGGGCCTGTTGCTGGCCCTGCTGGGGCTGTTGCTGGCCCTGCTGCTGCTCGGGGCCCCACGGCTGACCCCAGGCCTGACCGCCGGACGGGCCGGCCGGGGGCTGGGCCGCCGGGGCGGCCGGGTGGGGGGCGGGTCCGCCCGTCATGCCCGGCAGCAGGGGTTCGCCACCGTCGGAGGGCAGCACGATGCCTTCGTGCGCGGGTCGCGCCGAGGGCTCCTCGCCCTGTCCACTCTGCGTCACCGGGACTCCTACGATTGGGGGACCTTCGGAACGTCGGGTCACGCTACCGGGTCCCCTGAGCCTGGTGCCACGCAGCTCAGGGCCTGACCTGCTGCCCTGTGACGGCTGTAACAAAACCGCCCCGCGATGCGCTGTTGATGTGACCTCCCCCACGCCACCGGCCTGTTCGCCGTGCGTTCACGCGCCCGCGGGGCATGCGTTCACGCGGCCTGCTGCAACTCCAGCCGCGCGCCGAACTCCCGTACCACCGCCTCCTCCCGGAACGGCTCCAGACGCTGCTGGAAGTCCTCCAGGTACTCCGCGCCGCGGTTGGAGCGGAGCGTCTCCAGGAGCTCGACCGCCTTCATGCCGGTGCTGCACGCCTGCTCGATCTCGCGCTGCTGCACCTGTGCCGTGGCGAGCAGCACATAGCCGATCGCCCGCCGCCGCGCCCGGGTCTCGGGGTGCCCGGCGAGGGACTCCTCGGCGCACCGGGCCGCCGCCTCGGCCTGCCCCAGGTCGCGGTGGCAGTGCGCCAGCTCGTCGGCGAGGTAGGCCTCGTCGAAGTGCGCGATCCACGCCGGGTCGTCCCCGGAGTCGGCGTCGGCCTGCTCCATGGCCGCCACCGCCCGCCCGGACGCCAGCTGGGCGGCGCGCGCGTCACCCAGCAGGGCGTGCCCGCGCGCCTCCGCCGCGAGGAACATGGCCTCCGCGCGCGGGGTCACGCGCCCCCGCGCCCCCTCCTGCGCCGCCCTCGCCAACTGCGCGATCTCCCGCGGGTTGCCGAGCTGCGCGGCGAGGTGGCTCATGGAGGCCGCGAGGACGTAGCCGCCGTAACCGCGGTCGCCCGCCGCCTGCGCCAGCCGCAGCGACTGGATGTAGTAGCGCTGGGCCAGCCCCGGCTGCCCGGTGTCCACGGCCATGTACCCGGCGAGCTCGGTCAGCCGGGCCACCGCGGCGAACAGGTCGCGGCCGACGGCCTCCCGGTAGGAGCCGGCGAGCAGCCCGGAGACGACGCTGTTGAGGTAGTGCACGACCACCGGGCGCACGTGCCCGCTGCCGTACTGGTGGTCCAGGTCTGTCAGCGCCTGGGTCATCGCGCTGACGGCCGCCACGTCGGACTGCCCGACCCGCGGCCCCGCCGAGCGCGCCACCTGCGCGTCCGGCGCCGAGATCAACCAGTCCCGGCTGGGCTCGACCAGCGCGGACGCGGCGACCGAAGAGCCGGAGAGGAAGTCCCGGCGGCCCACGTCGCTGCGCCACAGCTCGCAGACCTGCTCGATGGCCCCCAGTACCGTCGGCGAGAACTGGAGACCCACGCCCGAGGCGAGGTTCTTGCCGTTGGCCATGCCGATCTCGTCAATCGTGACCGTACGGCCGAGTTTGCGTCCGAGAGCCTCCGCGATGATCGCCGGCGCGCGCCCGCGCGGCTGCTGTCCGCGCAGCCAGCGGGCCACGGACGTCTTGTCGTACCGCAGGTCGAGGCCGTGCTCGGCGCCGCACATGTTGACCCTGCGGGCGAGCCCGGCGTTCGAGCACCCGGCTTCCTGGATGAGCGCCTGCAACCGTTCGTTCGGCTGCCGCGCGACGAGTGGCCTGGCGGCCATGGATACCCCCTGGCGAAGCGAAAAGATCCGGCCGGGAAGATCAATGCCCAGCGGACATACCGAAAATGCGAGGCATGCGTGGATTGCCGGGGTAAGAGTCCCCACCCCCCACCTCTGGCTACCCAACGCAAGCCCCGCTTCCTACCGCGCGCCCCCACACATGCCCCCATGCGCCCCGGCCGGGGGATCGATGCTCCTCCCCCGCGCGCGGGTCCTGTCCTCGGACTGGGCCCGCCCCCGTAACCACAGGTGGGTGCGGGAGTTGAGTGGGGCGTGGAAGAAACGATCGTGGGTACCCAAGCCAGTCCGACTGTCGGTCAGATTCCCCAGCAGCGTGGGGAATCGCTGCTGGAGACCGCCGTTCGCTATGTCGAGGAACGTCACTGGGAAGTGTTCTCGGGTACCTGGCTGGAAGCCGTCGACGGGCTTCAGCGCTGCTCCTGCGGGGACACCGCCTGCCCTGCGCCCGGGGCGCACCCCGCGCGGCCGGACTGGGCGACGCAGGCGACCGGGAGCGTGACCGTCGCACGCCGGATGTGGCAGAAGCAGCCGACGGCGTCGATCCTGTTGCCGACCGGGCGGACGTTCGACACGCTGTCCGTCCCGGAGACCGCCGGCTTCCTCGCGCTCGCCCGGATGGAACGGATGGGACTCGCCCTCGGGCCGGTGACGCTCGCCCCCGACCGGCGGATGCACTTCTTCGTCCTCCCGGGGGCCTCCGTGAAGGTGCCGGATCTGGTGCGCAAGCTCGGCTGGTCCCCCCAGGCGCTGGACCTGGTCGCGCTCGGCGAGGGGGGCTACGTCGCCGCGCCCCCGACCCGCTTCGGCTCCCGGGGCGCCGTCCAGTGGGCGCGCCGGCCCACCCACGCCAACCGGTGGCTGCCGGACGCGGAGGAGTTGATCTCGCCCCTCGCCTACGCCTGCGGCCGCGACCGCTGATCCCGCTCCCCCGTACTGTTCGGGCATGGCCGATGATGCAGAGGCAGGTGCCGTCGCCGTCCGTTTGCGGGGGCTGTGGAAGCGGTTCGGGGAGCAGGTCGCCGTGGGCGGGATCGACCTGGAGCTGCCCGCCGGGCAGTTCATCGGGCTGGTCGGCCCCAACGGGGCGGGGAAGACCACCACCCTGTCCATGGTGACCGGGCTGCTGAGACCCGACGAGGGGTCCGTCGAGGTCGTCGGGCACGACGTGTGGCGGGACCCGGTGGCCGTGAAGGCACGGATCGGGGTACTGCCCGAGGGACTGCGCCTGTTCGAGCGGCTGTCCGGCTGGGAACTGCTCGGGTACGCGGGCCGGTTGCGGGGACTGCCCGGGGCCGAGGTGGACCGGCGGGCGGACCAGCTGCTGGACGTGCTCGACCTGGCGGGGGCCCGGCACAAACTCGTCGTCGACTACTCCACCGGCATGCGCAAGAAGATCGGGCTCGCCGCCGCGCTCCTGCACAACCCGGAAGTCCTCTTCCTCGACGAGCCGTTCGAGGGCGTCGACCCGGTGTCCGCGCAGACCATCCGGGGCGTCCTGGAGCGCTACACCGCCTCCGGCGCCACCGTCGTCTTCTCCTCCCACGTCATGGAGCTCGTCGAGTCGCTGTGCGACTGGGTCGCCGTCATGGCCGCGGGCCGCATCCGGGCCCACGGCCCACTGGCCGAGGTACGCGGCGGACACCCCACCCTGCAACAGGCGTTCCTCGAACTGGTCGGCGCCCGGGGACGGGACGCCGGGTCCGGTCTGGACTGGCTGGGCGGTGGAATCCGATGACCGGCGTCACCTCCACCGTCGTACGGCTGAAACTGTCCCTGCTGCGCGGCGGGCTGCGCCAGTCCGGTGGCCGGCGGGCCGCGTTCGTCGCGTCCGCCGTCGTCGCCCTCCTGTTCGGCGTGCTGCAACTGCTCGGCCTGCTCGCCCTGCGCGGCCACCCGCACACCGACGCCGTCGCCGTCCTGGGCACCGCCGTACTGGGCCTGGGCTGGGCGGTGATGCCGCTGTTCTTCCCCAGCGGCGACGAAACCCTCGACCCGACCCGCCTGGTCCTGCTCCCGCTCAGACCGCGCCCGCTGGTCCGGGCCCTGCTCGCGGCCTCCCTCGTCGGCATCGGGCCGCTGTTCACCCTGCTCGTGCTGACCGGCTGCGCGCTGTCCGTCGCGGACGGGGCGGTGGCGTACGGCGTCACCGTCGTCGCCGTCTGCCTCGCGCTCCTGGTGTGCGTGGCACTCGCGCGGGCCGTCGCCGCCGCCAACGTCCGCCTGCTGACCAGCCGCAAGGGCCGCGATCTGGCCGTGCTCAGTGGACTGGTCATCGCGATCGGCACACAGCTGGTCAACTTCGGTGCCCAGCACCTTGGTTCGGCCGGACTCGGGCGGCTCACGCCGGTGGCGGACGTACTGGGCTGGCTGCCGCCCGCGTCGGCGGTGGGCGCGGTACGGTCGGCGAGCGAGGGCTCGTACGGCACGGCGGTCGCCCAACTGCTGGTCAGCGGTGCCGCTTTGGCGCTGCTGCTCGCGGCGTGGGCACGCACCCTGACCCGGCTGATGGTCTCGCCCGACGGCTCCACCCTCCAGGCCGCCGACACCCGGACCCGTCAGCGGCGGCCGGCGAGCGGGCCCGCGCGCCTGCTGCCCGGCGGGCGCACCGGCACCGTCATGCGGCGCAGCCTGCGCTACGTCTGGCGCGACCCCAAGACCAAGGCCGCCTGGGTGACCTCGCTGGCCATCGGACTGATCGTGCCCGTGTTCAACGCCGCGCAGGGCACCGGATCGATCTACTTCGCCTGCTTCGCCGCCGGAATGCTCGGCATCCAGATGTACAACCAGTTCGGTCAGGACACCTCCGCGTTCTGGCTGGTCGCGCTCACGATCTCCGAGCCCAGGGACGCGTACGTGGAGCTGCGCGGGCGGGCACTGGCGCTGCTGGTGATCACCCTGCCGTACGCCACGCTCGTGACCGTGCTGACCACCGCGATCCTCGGCGACTGGCCCCGGCTGCCCGAGGCGCTCGGCCTGTCCTTCGCGCTGATCGGGGCGATGCTGGCGACCGGCGCGTGGACCTCGGCCCGCTTCCCGTACTCCATCCCGCAGGAGGGCTACAAGAACGTGGCCCCCGGGCAGGCGGGCCTCGCCTGGATCTCCATCTTCGGCGGCATGGTCGGCGCGGCCCTGCTGTGCGCCCCCGTCATCGCGACGACGATCTGGCTGAACGTCACCGCCGACGGCGACGCGTGGACCTGGCTCCTGCTCCCACTGGGCGCGGCCTACGGCACGGCGATCACCTGGGCAGGCCTGCACCTGGCGGCCCCGCGCACGGCGGCGAGGCTGCCGGAGATCTTGACGGCGGTGAGCAAGGGCTGACGGCACCTTTGGCGCCCCTGAGGGGCGCGGGGCTGTGTCGATATGCGGCTACCGCCGCGTGGGCGCGACAAGCCACAACGCACCGGCACTCGCCATGCGACAGCACCACGCAGACGAATGGGCCCTCAAACCCCGAGCACCGCATCAAGAAACGGCTCGATCGCCCCCCGCCAAGCCTCCGGCCGGTCATGGTGGACGAGATGCCCCGCGTCCGCGACCTCCGCGTACTTCCCGCGCGGCAGCACCCGGACCATCTCCTGCGCCTCCGCGCGCCCCAGCTCCCCGTCGAGCCCGCGCACCACCAGCGCGGGGCACTGGACCTGTGCGAGCTCCTCCCAGTGGGCGTCGTACACCCAGGTCTCGCGGGACTTGAGCATCTGCTCGGGCTCGAAGACCGGCCGCCAGCCGTCCGGCGTCTCGTGCATGACCTCCGCGTAGAACGCCCCCCGGCGGGGGTTCGGCCTTTCCACCCAGGGGTCGTCCTCGCCGAACCACTTGCGTACGTCGGCGAGCGTGGCGAAGGGGACGGGCCAGGACCTGAACCAGTCGGCCCACTCGCGCTGCGAGGCCGCGCCGAGCGCGGAGGCCCGCATGTCGCAGATGATCAGGCCGCGCACCAGATCGGGGCGCTTGGCGGCGAGCTGCCAGGCGGTGAGCGCGCCCATGGCGTGGCCGATGAGGACGGCGGGCGCGAGACCGAGCTGCTCGACGGCGGCCTCGGCGTCCTCGGTGTACGCGTCGCGGGTGTAGGCGGCCTGTGGGGGTTTCTCGCTCTGGCCGTGGCCGCGCTGGTCGAGCGCGACGGCGCGATGTCGCTCGGAGAGCCAGCGGGCGGTGGACGCCCAGTGCGAGGCGCGGCCCATCAGGCCGTGCAGTAACAGCACGCCGGGCTGGGTACGGTCGGAATCCGCTGAGGCCGGGTCGCCCTTGGGAGGGTCCGCGAACTCCCAGGCGGCGAGCCGTACACCGCCCGCTCCCGTCACATCGATGCGCCGTGCCATGGGTCTGGCCCCCCTAGCTCCGCTCGGACACCCGCACACTATCGAATAGCTATTCGAAAATTCCGTCTCTGCGGTCAACACCCCTCTATCGAGTGACACCCCTCAAGGAATGATCGCCGCCGCCCAGGGGATCTTCTCAGCGGGGGGCGGACCGCTCGGGGAAACCGGTCCGCGGGGAATGACCCTGAGAGCTCGGGGCTCCGGGTCAGCACAGGGGAGGACCGGCCCCGGCGCCAGACGGCGCCGGGGCCATCCCCTTGTCTGCGGCCGCATGCTCCCCGCCCCCTCAGGTCATATGCCTCGCGGCACAGCCTGGCACGCGAACGGTCCGCGCGCTGCGATTCGGCACAGACGGCCTCGACACCACCCACCGGACCGGCCGCTTCCGGACGGATCAGCGCTTACCGCCCGGCCGATCAGCACTCCAGGACGACCGGCCGCCTCCGGCGGACCAGCGCTTACCGGCGAACCGGCACCCGGCATCCGGCGAAAGACCCCAGCAGACCGGCCACAGCAGACCGGTTACGGCAGACCAGCTACGGCAGATCAGCGCTTCGCCACGAAAACATGGGACGCCACATCCGCCTCCAGCTCGGCCGCCTCACCGCCACTGCCGACCAGCACACCACCCGCCGCCTGCGTGACGCTCACCACCGAGCCCGGCTGCACACCCGCCCGGCGCAGCGTGTACATCAGCTGCGCGTCCGTCTGGATGGGCTCGCCGATCCGGCGCACCACGACCGTCTTGCCGTCCGCGCCCGCGTCCAGATCGGCGAGCGACACCATGCCCTCGTCCAGGAACGGATCGGCATGGTCCTTCTCGCCCAGCTCCTCCAGGCCCGGGATCGGATTGCCGTACGGCGACTCGGTCGGGTGACGCAGCAGCTCCAGCACGCGACGCTCCACGGCCTCGCTCATCACGTGCTCCCAGCGACACGCCTCCGCGTGCACCTGCTCCCACTCCAGGCCGATCACATCGACCAGCAGACACTCCGCGAGCCGGTGCTTGCGCATCACGCGCGTGGCCAGCCGACGCCCCTCGTCGGTCAGCTCCAGATGCCGGTCGCTGGCCACCGACACCAGACCGTCGCGCTCCATCCGCGCCACCGTCTGGCTCACCGTCGGCCCACTCTGGTCGAGCCGCTCGGCGATCCGGGCGCGCATCGGGACCACGCCTTCCTCCTCGAGCTCGAGGATGGTGCGGAGATACATCTCCGTGGTGTCGATCAGTCCGGACATACGTGCCCCTCGATTGCTTCTGCCGGAAGCTCACGGCTCACCGGCGCGTGCGCTGGCCCTGGACTCAATTCTGACGCATACCACTGACAACCGTGCCGCGCCGCCGAAACCCACACCCTGACGAGTACGCGTACTCGAGGCCGTCCGCGGGCCACCACGCCGTATTGACAGCACACTGGTCCAGACCGCACGGTGATCCGCGACACAGACGCTGCGAAGGGGCAACGCATGACCGACGGCACGCCGGCCGACCAGTTCTTCGACGCCGCCATCGGGCTGCTGCGCCGCGTCAAGGAGGAGGAGCCGCAGGCCATCGCCGCCGCCGGAACACTCCTCGCCGACACCGTCGAGGCGGGCGGCCGTCTGTTCGCCTTCGGCGCCGGCCACTCCTCGCTCGCCGCACAGGACGTCGTCTACCGCGCCGGCGGCCTCGCCCTGATGAACCTGCTCGCGGTCCCCGGCGTCGTCGGCGTCGACGTCACCCCCGCCACCCTCGGCTCCGCCCTGGAACGCGTCGACGGCCTCGCCGCCGCCGTCCTGGACACCTCACCCCTCCGCGCCGGCGACACCCTCGTGATCATCTCGCTCTCCGGCCGCAACGCCCTGCCCGTCGAGATGGCGGCGGGCGCCCGCGCCCTCGGCGTCAACGTCATCGGCGTGACCTCGCTCGCCTACACCACCGGGACCAAGTCCCGGCACACCTCAGGAACCTTCCTGAAGGACCACTGCGACATCGTCCTCGACTCCAAGATCGCCGTCGGCGACGCCGAACTCACCCTCGACACCGTCCCCGCGCCCTTCGCCCCCGCCTCCACCGTCGTCACCGCCGCCCTCCTCCAGGCGGTCATGGCCACGGCAGCCGCCACCCTCGCCGACCGGGGCGTCGAACCCCCGCTGCTGCGCTCCGGCAACGTCGACGGCGGCCTCGAATGGAACAGCCGGGTCATGGCGCAGTACGGCGACCGGATCTTCTACCGGCGCTGAGAGCGGTCGCGGCCGCCCGCGCTCACTCCTGCGCCGCCGCCCCCGTCACCCCGGCCAGATCCAGCGCCGCCGCGATCCGTACCGCCACATCCTCCGCGTACGTCGCGTCCGAGCGCTCGAAACGACTCCGGCCACGCCCCCGCAGGAACGTCACCACACCCAACGTCCGCCCCCGACTGCGCAGCACCGCGCACAGCGAATGCACACTGTCCGCGGGCCACTGCCGGGCCAGCGCCCACTCCCGGCTCCGCTCGGCCGGCACCTCACCGGCATCCGCCCGCACGGTCCCCGCGCGCTCCACGCACTGCAAGGCGGGATGCCCCTCCTCGTACCGCACGGGCAACCCGGCCGCCCCCGTCAGCAGACTGGGCCCCGGCGCCCCGGACGGCGTCGCCGCGAGCCGCACCAACCGCACCCGCGCGGACGCCTCCGCCTCCACCTCCGCCTCCGCGGACGCCTCCGCGGCCGGAGCAGCCGCGACCCGGTCGATCAGAGCATGGTCGGCGAACCCGGCCAGCGCGAAGTCCAGATGGACCGTGGCCGCCTCCGCCGGGTCCTCGCACTCGGCCGCCGCCCGCGCCGCCCGGTGCAGCTGATTGGTGCGGAAGCGCAGCAGCGCCGCCTCCTGCTCACCCTGCTTGGCCTCGGTGACGTCCTGGAACATCCAGCTCACCCCGAGCGGCACCGGCTCCTCCGCCAGCGGCGACGCCAGCCTCAGGAACCAGCTCCGCCAGCACCTGCGCCGCTCGCCCTCCGCGGTGCGCACACCCACCCACATCTCGGCGGGCGCCGGCGGCGCACCCTCGGCCAGCACATGCGTGAGCGCGCCCTCCAGCTCCTCCACGCCCTGCGAGAGCAGCTCCCCGATCGGCCGTCCCAGCACCGACGTACGCCCGATCCCCAACGCCCGCGCCGCGTGCGCGTTCACCACGGCGGGCCGGAGATCGGCGTCGACCAGCACGACCCCCCACGAGGCGTCCTCGAACAACGCCTCGCTCAACGCGATGGACCGCTCCAGATCGATCTGCGCGTGCACCTCGCTGAACGCGCAGTACACCCCCGCGGGCTTGCCGTCCGGTCCGCGCACGGCAGCCGACTGGGTCCGCACCAGGACCCGCCCGCCGTCCTTCGTCACCAACGCGAACTCGTGCACCTGCCGCCCCGGAGCCCGCATGGCCGACAACAGCCGCCCCTCGACCTCCTCGGCATCGGCACTGCGCACCGCCCAGCCCGCGAACCCCTTGCGCCCCACCGCCTCGGCGGCCGTCCAGCCCAGGATCCGCTCCGCCTCACGGTTCCAGTGCGTCACGACCCCGTCCGCGTCGAAAGCGCACAGGGCCGCGTCCATCCCGTCCAGCAGCGCGGCAAGCAGATCGGATCCGTCCCGCTCGGGCTCGCCGGGCCCCAGCTCATCGGTGGTCCCACTACGCCGGGAAGCACTCACCTGGACCCCCTGCAGGCTGTGTCCGCGGTTACGGCACGAAGGTTCGCTCACTCACCTTCATTCAACTCGAACGTGACGCAGCGCACACTTGGTTCCCACAAGATTGAAGGAATCGTTGTAGATCAACCCTCACTGGGAGAGTGCCCACCCCAAGGCCGATCCACTCGTCCCACTCGTCCGCGCGTACGCCTCGGTCTCGATCTTCATCCGGGGATCCGCCGGCAAAAAGTGGTTGATCGGGCGCCGAGCGGTTCTTAGGGTGTGGAGCACACGAGAAGGGAGGTGGTTCGGCAGATGTATGACAACCGGACGCGTGAGGTGGCTGCGGGCTAGCGGCCCGTCACCACATGAAGTGCGGTGCCGGACCGGCACGTGAGAAGCGTGCAGCCGGCCAATCCCAAGCAGTCACCCGACCCGCGAGCTCGCCGGTACGTCCGGCCGGCTCCCCCGCCGCAAGGCGGAGGGACCCGAGCTCGCGGGTCGCCTGCGTTTCGGGCCCCCAGGGGCTCAGGGACTGAGCCGCTCCACCCGCCAGCCGCCCTCCGGCTCGGCAACGTACCGCAGACGGTCGTGCAGGCGGTTCGCCCGGCCCTGCCAGAACTCCACCGACCGCGGGGCGACGCGGAAGCCGCCCCAGTTCGGCGGGACCGGGACCTGTTCGCCCTCGGGGTAGCGGTCGCCGAGCTCGGCGTAGGAGGCTTCCAGTTCGGCGCGGGAGTCGATCACCGAGGACTGGGCGCTGGCCCAGGCGCCGAGCTGGGAGCCGTGCGGGCGGGTGCGGAAGTAGGCGGCCGTCTCGTCGCGGCCGGTACGGACGGCGGTGCCGGTGACGATGACCTGGCGGGCGATCGGGTGCCACGGGAAGAGCAGGGAGACGTGCGGGTTCTCCGCGAGGTCGCGGGCCTTGCGGGAGTCGTAGTTGGTGAAGAAGACGAAGCCGTGGACGTCGTACTGCTTCATCAGGACCGTACGTGAACTGGGCCGACCGGCGGCGTCCGCGGTGGAGACGACCATGGCGTTCGGCTCGTGCAGCGTGCCCTGGAGGGTCGCCCGCGCCGCGTCCTCGAACCAGTGGGTGAACTGGTCCATCGGGTGCGGGGCCAGCTCGTGCTCGTCGAGACCCTCCGCCCGGTACTGCTTGCGCATCGCGGCGGGGTCACGGAAAGTGTCACGGTCGGTCACGTCACGGTCGGTCACGCGGTCATCTTGCCGTATCCACCTACCGTGTTGTGTGGCACTCAGTGCCGTACGGTCTCCCCATTGGTGGCACTCACCGATATCGTGCGAGTGGGACCGTGGAACCGTGACGGCTCATGCGCCGCAGAGCACCGCCGACCTCACGCACACCTCACTAGGAGCCGCCTGATGTCCGACTTCGTACCCGGGCTCGAAGGAGTCGTCGCGTTCGAGACGGAGATCGCCGAACCGGACAAGGAGGGCGGCGCCCTGCGGTACCGGGGCGTCGACATCGAGGACCTGGTCGGCCACGTCTCGTTCGGGAACGTCTGGGGGCTGCTCGTCGACGGCGCCTTCAACCCCGGCCTGCCGCCCGCCGAACCCTTCCCCATCCCCGTGCACTCCGGTGACATCCGCGTCGACGTGCAGTCCGCGCTCGCCATGCTCGCCCCCGTCTGGGGCCTCAAACCGCTCCTCGACATCGACGAGCGGCAGGCCCGCGACGACCTCGCCCGCGCCGCCGTGATGGCCCTGTCGTACGTCGCCCAGTCCGCGCGCGGCCAGGGGCTGCCCATGGTGCCGCAGCGGGAGATCGACAAGGCGCACTCCGTCGTCGAGCGGTTCATGATCCGCTGGCGCGGCGAGCCGGACCCCAAGCACGTCGCCGCCGTCGACGCCTACTGGACCTCCGCCGCCGAGCACGGCATGAACGCCTCCACCTTCACCGCCCGCGTCATCGCCTCCACCGGCGCCGACGTGGCCGCCGCGCTCTCCGGCGCGGTAGGCGCCATGTCCGGGCCGCTGCACGGCGGCGCGCCCTCCCGCGTGCTGCACATGATCGAGGAGATCGAGCGGACCGGGGACGCCGAGGCGTACGTCCGGCACGCCCTGGACCGTGGCGAGCGGCTGATGGGCTTCGGGCACCGGGTCTACCGGGCCGAGGACCCACGCGCGCGCGTGCTGCGCCGCACCGCCCGCGAGCTGGGCGCGCCCCGCTTCGAGATCGCCGAAGCGCTGGAGAAGGCGGCCCTGGAGGAGCTGCACAACCGGCGTCCGGACCGGGTGCTGGCCACCAACGTGGAGTTCTGGGCGGCGATCATCCTGGACTTCGCCGAGGTCCCGGCGCACATGTTCACGTCGATGTTCACCTGTGCCCGTACGGCCGGCTGGTCGGCGCACATCCTTGAGCAGAAGCGCACGGGACGGCTCGTGCGCCCCTCCGCGCGCTATGTGGGCCCGGGCCCGCGCGGCCCCCAGGAGATCGAGGGCTACGCGGCCATCGCGCACTGAGGCCGGGCCGGCCGGCATCACGGCGGCATCACGCGGGGCTGAGCAGCTCCGCGTGATGCCGTTCGGCGACCAGCGGGTGGGCGCGGAGCTTGCCCTTCAGCTCGTTGTAGCCGTACTCGGCGAACAGCGGGTTGGCCGGGTCGTCGGTGATGCCGGGCGCGCTGGAGGCGTGCGGGAAGGGCAGCGGCTCCACGCGCGCGTCCAGGCTCGGGTTGTAGAAGAACGGCACCGAGAAACGTTCGGTCGCGTGGGGCGGGCTGACGACGCGGTGGTTGGTGGCGATCAGGTAGCCGTTGGTGGCGACCTCCAGCAGCTCGCCCAGGTTGACCACGAAGGCGTCCTCCAGCGGCGGCACGTCGTGGAACAGCCCGTCCTCGCGCTGCACCTGTAGCCCGCCGACCGTGTCCTGCAACAGCAGGGTCAGGAAGCCGTAGTCCTTGTGCGCGCCGACACCCTGGTCGGTGCCGTCGCCCGCGCTGCCCGGGTAGCGGACGAGCTTGAGGTGCGGGTGCGCCCGTTCGCCGAAGACCGGGTCGTAGAAGTCCGCGGGCGCGCCGATCGCGGTGAGCAGTTCGTGCAGCAGCCGCTGTGCGACACCGCTCAGCTTCTCGATCCAGGCCAGGGCGGCGGTGCGCAGCTCGGGCAGGGCGGCGGGCCACTGGTTGGGCCCCTGGAGCCACCAGTACGCGGGCTCACCGGGCCCGGGGATCCGGGCCGGGCGCTCCGCCCCGATGTCGAGCTGGTCCCGCCAGTCCCGGGCGCCGGCGGTGCGCTCGTCGCCGGTGCGGGTGTAGCCCCGGAAGTGCGGGGAGCGGACGTTGTCCAGGGCGAGGCGGTCGGCCTCCGGCAGCGCGAAGAAGGCCCGCATCGCGGTGGTCAGCGCGTCGGTCTCGGCCCGGGTCACGCCGTGCCCGATGAGCTGGAAGAAGCCCACGTCGTGCGCGGCGCTGTGCAGCTGCGCGTGGAGCAGTTTCCGGGCCTGGGGGCCGCGGTCGGCGGCCGAGAGATCGATGATGGGGAGTTGCGCGTAGGACGACGGGTTCGCCGCCGTGCGCGTCACGGTGTGCGTCATGAGTGTGTCCGCGGGGTGTACGGGGGCACGGGCGGCCGCCGGGGTAGGGCGGAGCCCCGGTGCCGTGGGAAGGGTGAAGGGGGCTGTCTCAGGGTCCGGGTTCAGGCGGAACGCCGACAGCCCATGCTCGTGACGCGCACGTAGTCCACGTGCCGGCGTCGGACGAGCATCGGAAGCATGCGGACAGGGTACTGCGTGGTCAGCCCAGTGCCTCGTCCAGGATCTCCGCCCACTGCGCCACCACCCGTTCCCGTCGCCCCCGGTCGTCGGTGAGGAGGTTGGCGAGGCCCAGGCCGCGGGCCATGTCGAGGAGGCCCTGGACGGTTTCCCGGACGCCGGGGCGGGATTCGTCGGCGCCCAGGAGGTCCACGGCGATGCGGTGGGTCTCGCGGCCGACGCGGGTTTCGAGTTCGGTGACGCGGGGGCGGAGCTGGTCCTCGTCACAGGCCGCGACCCAGAGGTGGAGGGCGGCGCGGAAGAGGGGGCCGGTGTAGAGGTCGACGAGGGCACAGACGACGGCGCGGCGGTCGGTGGCGCCTTCGGGGAAGAGGGCGCGCAGGGCGGTGGAGCGTTCTTCGGCGACGTATTCGACGGCGGCGGTGAAGAGGTCCTCGCGGGTGCGGAAGTGGTGCTGGGCGGCGCCTCGGGAGACGCCGGCGCGTTCGGCGACGGCGGCGACCGTGGAGCCCGCCCAGCCGTGTTCGGCGAGACAGGCCACGGCGGCCTGGAGGAGCCGCTGCCGGGTGGCCCGGCTGCGGTCCTGTTTCGGGACGCGTTCGGCGGTACGTTCGGTTTGCGTTCCGGTTTGTTGTTCGTCTGTGCTCACAGAGCCCATGAGGGATCCCGTCGTTCCAGGAAGGCCGTCATCCCCTCGCGGGCCTGCGGGGAGGAGAACAGCCGGGCCGAGAGCGCGGTGAGGTCGGCCGCGTCCCGGTCGAAGGTTTCCAGCACCCTAGCTGTGAGCAGCTGTTTCGTCTCGGTGAGGCCTTGTGGGGAGGAACGGCGCAGGCCGTCCAGGACGGGTTCCAGTACGCCGTCGACGTCGTCGCCGGCCGCGGTCAGCAGGCCGAGCCGTACGGCTTCCGCCGCGTCGAAGCGTTCGCCGGTGAGGTAGTGGCGGGCGAGGGCGCGTGGGTCGGTGCGGGGCAGGACGGTGAGGGAGATGACGGCGGGGGCGACTCCGATGCGTACTTCGGTGAAGGCGAAGTCGGACCGGGTGGAGGCGGCGGCGATGTCGCAGGCGGCGAGCAGGCCGAGGCCGCCGGCGCGGACGTGTCCGGTGATCCGGGCGAGGACGGGTTTGCGGAGTTCGAGGATCTGCCGGAGCAGGGCGACCAGGGCGTCGGGGTGGGGTGGGTCGCGCAGGTCGGCGCCCGCGCAGAAGGTGGTGCCGGTGTGGGTGAGGACGACGGCCCGTACGTCGGTGTCCTTGGCGCAGTCGGTGAGGGCGTCGGCGAGTTCGCCGACGAGCGCGGCGGACAGGGCGTTGCGGGTGTCCGTCGAGTCGAGGCTGAGTGTCTCGATGCCACGCGCGTGCGTGCGTCCGATCGACGTCATGCTTCCTCCGTGAGTTCCCTGAGGTCCTGGGGTTCCCGGGGGTCCGGGAGCTCCCGCAGCTGGCGGCGGAGGATCTTGCCCGAGGCGGCCCGGGGGACTCCTTCGATGAAGGTGACGCGGCGGACGCGTTTGTAGGGAGCGACGCGTTCGGCGACGTACATCATCACTTCGCCCTCGGTGAGGTCGGGTGCGGTGGGCTGGCGGACGACGTGGGCGTGCGGGATTTCGTTGCCCTCGTCGTTGTGGGCGCCGACGACGGCCGCGTCCGCGATCCCGGGGTGGGTGAGGAGGAGGGCTTCGAGTTCGGCCGGGGCGACCTGGAAGCCCTTGTACTTGATGAGTTCCTTCACGCGGTCGACGACGAACAGCCAGCCGTCGGTGTCGGTGTGTCCGACGTCGCCGGTGTGCAGCCAGCCGTCGCGGTCGATCATCGCGGCGGTGGCGTCGGGCCGGCCGAGGTAGCCCTTCATGACCTGGGGTCCGCGGATGAGGATCTCGCCGGGTTCGCCGATGCCGAGGTCCTTGTCGGGGTCGTCGAGGGAGACGATGCGCATCTCGGTGCCGGCGATGAGCCTGCCGACGGTGCCGGGGGGCGCGTCGCGCATGGCGTCCAGGGGGACGACGTGGGTGCCCGGGGAGAGTTCCGTCATGCCGTAGGCCTGGCCGACCGGGGGCAGGCCCAGACGCTCGGAGCAGGCGGCGGCCAGGTCCGCGTCCAGGGGTGCGGCGGCGCTGATGACGTACTTCAGCGACGACAGGTCGTAGCGGGCGACGGCCGGGTGCTTGGCCAGGGCGAGCACGATCGGCGGGGCCACGTACAGGCCGGTGATGCGGTGGGTCTGGACGGCCGCGAGGAAGCTCTCCAGTTCGAAGCGGGGCAGGACGACGACGGTGGCGCCCTGGCGCAGGGGCGCGTTCATCAGCGCGGTCAGGCCGTAGATGTGGAAGAAGGGCAGTACGGCGAGGATGCGGTCGCCGGGTCCGGCGGGGACGGCGGGTTCGAGCTGGGCGAGGTTGGTGGCGATCTGCCGGTGGGTGAGCATCACGCCCTTGGGGACGCCGGTGGTGCCGGAGGAGTAGGGCAGGGCGGCGACGTCCTCGGCGGGGTCGATGTCGACGGCCGGTTCGGGGGCGGTCGTGGCGAGCATGTCGATGAGCGAGCGGTGTCCGCTCGCGGTGTCGCAGACGAATATCTCCTCGACTCCGCCGGCGAGTTCGGCGGCCCGGCGGGCGGTCTCCAGCAGCGGTGAGACGGTGATGATCCAGCGGGCGGCGCAGTCCCGCAGCTGTTTGGCGAACTCCTCGGCCGTGGCGAGCGGGTGCACGGTGGTGACGGTGGCTCCCGCGCGCGTGGCGGCGTAGAAGGCGGTCGGGAAGGCGATGGTGTTGGGGCTGTGCAGGGCGAGGACGTCGCCCTTGCGTACCCCGGCGTCTGCGAGGGCGGCGGCGAGGCGGCGGTGGAACCGGTCGAGCTGTTCGTAGGTGAGGGTGGTGCCGTCGGTGCCGTCGACGAGGGCGGGCAGGCCGCCGAACTCGGCGGCGCGGCCCAGGACTGCTTCGTGGATGGGGAGTTCGACGGCCGGGGTGTCTGCGTACTCGCTGCGGAACATGGTTCCTCCTCGCGCCGTGCCGAGTCAGTACGACTTGGGCAGGCCCAGGGTCTGGTGGGAGACGTAGTTGAGAATCATCTCCCGGCTCACCGGGGCAATACGAGCCACGCGTGCGGCGGTTATCAGGGAGGCGAGGCCGAATTCCCGGGTGAGGCCGTTCCCGCCGAGGGTGTGGACGGACTGGTCCACGGCCTTCACGCACGCCTCGCCCGCCGCGTACTTGGCCATGTTGGCGGCCTCGCCGGCGCCGGCGTCGTCCCCGGTGTCGTAGAGGTGGGCGGCCTTCTGCATCATCAGGCGGGCCAGTTCCAGGTCGATGTGCGCCTGGGCGAGGGGGTGGGCGATGGCCTGGTGGGCGCCGATGGGGGCTTTCCAGACGGTGCGTTCGCGGGCGTACTCGACGGCGCGGGCCAGCGCGTAGCGGCCCATGCCGATCGCGAACGCCGCCGTCATGATCCGTTCGGGGTTGAGTCCGGCGAACAGCTGGAGCAGCCCGGCGTCCTCGTCGCCGACGAGTGCCTCGGCGGGCAGCCGTACGTCGTCCATGACGAGCTCGAACTGCTTCTCGGCGGCGGTCAGCTCCATGTCGATGGGCCGGCGGGTGAAGCCTTCGGCGTCGCGCGGGACGATGAACAGGCAGGGTTTGAGGCTCCCGGTGCGGGCGTCTTCGGTGCGGCCGACGATCAGGACGGCGTCCGCCCTGTCTACGCCGGAGATGAAGACCTTGCGGCCGGTGAGCAGCCAGTCGGTGCCGTCGCGGCGGGCGGTGGTGGTGATGCGGTGGGAGTTGGATCCGGCGTCGGGTTCGGTGATGCCGAAGGCCATGAGCCGGGTGCCGTCGGCGATGCCGGGCAGCCAGGTCCGTTTCTGTTCGTCGGTGCCGAAGCGGGCGATGACGTTTCCGCAGATGGCCGGGGAGACGACGAGCATGAGGAGGGGGCAGCCGGCGGCGCCGAGTTCCTCCAGGATGATGGAGAGTTCGGTGATGCCGCCGCCTCCGCCGCCGTACTCCTCGGGGAGGTTGACCCCGAGGTAGCCGAGTTTGGCGGCCTCCGACCAGAGTTCCTCGGGGTGGCCGCCCCCGGCGACGACGCGGGTGATGTAGTCGCGGCCGTAACGCTTGCCGAGGGTGGCGACGGCGGCGCGCAGGGCGCCCTGCTCCTCGGTTTCCAGGGTGGTAGTCAACTGTCCTGAACCTCCTCCTGTGCGACCTTCGTGGCCTGTGCGACCTGTGTGGCCCGGGCGACCTCTACGGCCTGTACGACGGCGAGCAACGCGCCGACCTCCACCTGCTGTCCGGGCACGGCGTGCAGGGCGGTGAGCGTGCCGGTGGCCGGTGCCGCGATGCGGTGCTGCATCTTCATCGCCTCCAGCCAGATCAGCGGGTCTCCGGCCGTTACGGCGGCCCCCTCGGTGAGTCCTTCGGCGACGCGGACGACCGTGCCGGGCATGGGGGCGAGGAGGGAGCCGGGGGCGTGGTGGGCGGTGGGGTCGGGGAAACGGGGCAGGGCGGTGAGGGCGGTGGCGCCCACGTGGACCTGGTCGCCGTAGCGGGCCACCTCGAACTTCCTGCGTACGCCGTCCACTTCGAGTACGACGAGACGGGCGTCCGCGTGCACGACCCGGACCCCGTCCGCGGTCAGGCCCTCCCGTGTGTGCCGGTAGCGGACCTCGTGCTCCTCGCCCGCCATCAGGTAGCGCTTGGTCTGCGGCTGCGAGGGCAGGTTGCGCCAGCCGCCGAAGCGGGAGCGGCCGTGGGCGTCGGCGAGGGCGGCGGCCAGGGGGGCGTACGGGTCGGCGGTGGGCGGGGTGAGGGCGGTGCGGTGGCGGTCGTAGAAGCCGGTGTCCATGCGGCCCGTGGTGAACTCCTCGTGCCGCAGGGAGCGGGCGAGGAGGTCGCGGTTGGTGACCGGGCCGTGGACCGTCGCCCGGTCCAGGGCGCCGGCGAGGGCGCGGATCGCCTCCGCGCGCGTGGGGGCGTGGGTGACGAGCTTGGCGAGCATCGGGTCGTAGTGGACGCCGATCGTGTCGCCGTCGGCGTAACCGGTGTCGAGGCGGACGCCCTCGGGTACGGCGAGGCGGTGCAGGGTGCCGGTCTGCGGGGCCCAGTCGCGGGCGGGGTCCTCGGCGTAGAGGCGGGCCTCGACGGCGTGGCCGCGCGCGGGGGGCGGCTCGGTCTCCAGGGCGTGGCCCTCGGCGACGCGGATCTGGAGGGCGACGAGGTCGACGCCGAACACGGCCTCGGTGACGGGGTGCTCGACCTGGAGGCGGGTGTTCATCTCCAGGAAGTGGGCCTTGCCGTCGGCGACCAGGAACTCGACGGTCCCGGCGCCGACGTAGGACACGGAGCGGGCGACGCGCACCGCCATCTCGTACAGCTCACCGGTGAGTCGGGAATTCAAACCCGGTGCCGGGGCCTCCTCGATCACCTTCTGGTGGCGGCGCTGGAGGGAGCAGTCTCGCGTGCCGAGTGTCCACACCGTGCCGTGGGTGTCGGCGAGGATCTGCACCTCGACGTGCCGCCCGTTCTCCACGTACGTCTCGACGAAGACCTCGCCGTCGCCGAAGGCGCTCGCCGCCTCCGCGCGCGCGGCGGCCAGTTCGGCGTCCAGGTCGGCGAGCCGCCGCACGACCCGCATCCCGCGCCCGCCGCCGCCCGCCGCGGCCTTGACCAGCACCGGCAGGTCGGCCTCGGTGACCTCGCCGAGGGGCGCGAGGCCCATGAGCTCCTTGGCGCGCGTCTTGGACGCCATCGCCTCGATGGCCTGCGGCGGCGGCCCGATCCACACCAGGCCCGCGTCCAGGACGGCACGCGCGAAGTCGGCGTTCTCGGAGAGGAAGCCGTAGCCCGGGTGCACGGCGTCGGCGCCGGCCGCGACGGCGGCCTTCACGATCAGGTCGCCACGCAGATACGTCTCGGCGGGCGCCGCGCCCGGCAGCCGTACGGCCGTGTCGGCCACGCGCGCGTGGAGGGCGTTCTCGTCGGGGTCCGAGTGCACGGCGACCGTCCGGATTCCCAACTCACGGCAGGTGCGGAACACACGGCAGGCGATCTCGCCCCGGTTGGCGACGAGCACAGAAGTGATCACTTGTGGTCCCTCACATCCGGAAGACGCCGAATCCACCCCGCGCCCCCTCGTAGGCGGCCGTGTGGATCGCGGACAGGCACAGGCCGAGGACGGTGCGGGTGTCGCGGGGGTCGATGACGCCGTCGTCGTACAGCCGCCCGGACAGGAACATCGGCAGCGACTCGGACTCGATCTGCTGCTCCACCATGGCGCGCAGCGCGGCGTCCGCGTCCTCGTCGTAGGGCTGGCCCTTCGCGACGGCCGACTGGCGGGCGACGATCGACAGCACGCCCGCGAGCTGCTGCGGACCCATCACGGCCGACTTGGCGCTGGGCCATGCGAACAGGAAACGGGGGTCGTAGGCGCGCCCGCACATGCCGTAGTGCCCGGCACCGTAGGAGGCGCCCATGAGGACGGACAGGTGCGGCACCCGGGAGTTGCTGACCGCGTTGATCATCATCGAGCCGTGCTTGATGATCCCGCCCTGTTCGTACTCCCGGCCGACCATGTAGCCGGTGGTGTTGTGCAGGAAGAGGAGGGGGATGTCCCGCTGGTTGGCGAGCTGGATGAACTGGGCCGCCTTCTGCGACTCCTCGCTGAACAGCACGCCCTGCGCGTTGGCCAGGATCCCCACCGGGTAGCCGTGCAGGGCCGCCCAGCCGGTCGTGAGGCTGGTCCCGTACAGCGGTTTGAACTCGTCGAAGTCGGAGGCGTCGACGAGCCGGGCGATGACCTCGCGCGGGTCGAAGGGGGTCTTGAGGTCGCCCGGGACGATCCCGAGGAGTTCCTCGGGGTCGTACTTGGGCGGCTCGGCGGGGCCGGGGTCGGGGTGGGCCTTGTGGTGGTTGAGCCGGGCCACGACCCGCCGGGCCTGCCGCAGGGCGTCCTGCTCGTCGACGGCGAAGTAGTCCGCGAGGCCCGACACGCGCGCGTGCATCTCGGCGCCGCCCAGCGACTCGTCGTCGCTCTCCTCCCCGGTCGCCATCTTCACCAGCGGCGGCCCGCCCAGGAAGACCTTCGCCCGCTCCCTGACCATGATCACGTGGTCGGACATGCCCGGAATGTAGGCACCGCCGGCGGTGGAGTTGCCGAAGACGACGGCGACGGTCGGGATCCCGGCGGCCGACAGCCGGGTCAGGTCCCGGAAGATCGCGCCCCCGGGGATGAAGATCTCCTTCTGGGAGGGCAGGTCCGCGCCCCCGGACTCGACCAAGCTGATGCAGGGCAGCCGGTTGGCGAGCGCGATGTCGTTGGCTCTCAGGGCCTTCTTCAGGCTCCACGGGTTGCTGGCGCCGCCGCGCACGGTCGGGTCGTTGGCGGTGATCAGGCACTCCACGCCCGCGACGACCCCGATGCCGGTGACGAGGGAGGCGCCGACGGCGTACTCACTCCCCCAGGCCGCCAGCGGCGACAGCTCCAGGAACGGCGTGTCCGGGTCGAGGAGCAGCTCGATCCGCTCCCGGGCGAGCAGCTTGCCCCGCTCGCGGTGCCGCCGCACGTACTTCTCGCCGCCGCCCGCGAGGGCCTTGGCGTGCTCGGCGTCCAGGTCGGCGAGCTTGGCGAGCATGGCCTCGCGGTTCGCCGTGTAGTCGGGGCTCTGGGTGTCCAGGGCGGACGGGACGACCGTCACAGGAGGGCCTCCGGGATGTCCAGGTGCCGGGAGCGCAACCACTCGCCGAGCGCCTTGGCCTGCGGATCGAAACGGTGCTGGGCGGCGACCCCTTCGCCGAGGAGACCCTCGACGACGAAGTTGAGCGCGCGGAGGTCGGGCAGGACGTGCCGGGTGACGGGCAGGTCGCGGCTCTCCGGGATCAGCTCCCGGAACCGCTCGACCGTCAGCGTGTGCGCGAGCCACCGCCAGGCCTCGTCCGTGCGCACCCAGACGCCGACGTTGGCGTTGCCGCCCTTGTCACCGCTGCGGGCGCCGGCGACGAGGCCGAGGGGGGCGCGTCGGGTGGGGCCGGACGGGAGGGGGGCCGGGAGGGGCGGTTGCGGCACGTCGTCGAGTACCCGGGTTTCGTGGGCCGGGAGCACGGGGACGCGGCGCCCGTCGTGGAGGACGGCCACATGGTCGGCATCCGTCTGGGGCACGTACGCATCCTCGAAGACTCCATAGGGCGAGCCCTTTCCGGGTGGCGCGAGCACATGGAAGCCGGGGTAGCTCGCGAGCGCCAGCTCGACGGCGGCTCCGCTGAGCGCCCGCCCCACGACCTCCTGGTCCGGGTCGCGTACGACGAGCCGGAGCAGCGCGCCGGCCGTCTCCTCGGTGTCGGCGTCGGGGCGGTCGGTGCGGACGAGTTCCCACCGGATGCCCGCGGGCGGGGACTTGGCGAGCGCGTCGGTCATCTGCGCCCGCACCAGCTCGGCCTTCGCCTCGACGTCGAGTCCCGTGAGCACGAAGACGACCTCGTTGCGGAAGCCGCCGAGCCGGTTGCGGCCGACCTTGAGCGTCGGGGGCGGGGCCTCGCCGCGCACTCCCTCGACACGGACGCGGTCCGGGCCCTCCTGGGTGAGCCGTACGGTGTCCAGCCGGGCGGTGACGTCGGGCCCGGCGTACCGGGCGCCGCCCGTCTCGTACAGCAGCTGGGCGGTGACCGTGCCGACGTCGACGAAACCGCCGGTGCCGGGGTGCTTGGTGATGACGCTGGTGCCGTCCTCGTGGATCTCGGCGAGCGGGAAGCCGGGGCGGCGGACGTCCCGGCCGGACCCGGCGAAGAACGCGTAGTTGCCGCCGGTGGCCTGCGCCCCGCACTCCAGGATGTGACCGGCGACGACGGCGCCCGCGAGCCGGTCGTGGTCGGCCGGCCGCCAGCCGAAGTGGGCGGCGGCCGGCCCGGTGACGAGGGCCGCGTCGGTGACCCGCCCGGTGACCACGACGTCGGCGCCTTCCCGCAGGCAGGCGGCGATACCGAAGCCGCCGAGGTAGGCGTGGGCGGCGAGGCTGTCCGGATACCGGCCCTTGAGGTCGTCGCCCTCGACGTGGGCTACACGGGTGGGGACGCCCAGGCGGTCGGCCAGCTTCCGTACGGCATCGGCGAGTCCGGTGGGGTTGAGCCCGCCCGCGTTGGCGACGATCCGGACGCCGCGCTCGTGGGCGAGACCGAGGCACTCCTCCAGCTGGCGCAGGAACGTGCGGGCGTAACCGGCGGCGGGGTCCTTGAGGCGGTCCCGGCCGAGGATGAGCATGGTCAGCTCGGCGAGGTAGTCGCCGGTGAGGACGTCGAGTTCGCCGCCGGTGAGCATCTCGCGCATGGCGTCGAAGCGGTCGCCGTAGAAGCCGGAGGCGTTGCCCACGCGCAGGGTCACGCGGTGCCGCCCTTCGGGGTGCGGCCGGGGCCGGGCGGGCCCGCGAAGGCCTGGGCGATGTCCAGCCAGCGGTCGGCGTCGGGGCCGACGGCCCGCAGCGCCAGATCGGTGCGGTGCGCGCGTTGGGTGACCAGGAGGCAGAAGTCGAAGGCCGGCCCGGTGACGCGGTCGGTGGCCTCCTCGGGGCCGTACGTCCACAACTCGCCGGACGGCGCGGTCAGTTCGACACGGAAATCCTCGAACGGCGCGGGCAGTCCGTGCACGCCGAAGGCGAAGTCACGGGTGCGGACGCCGAGGCGGACGATGTGCCGGAGCCGGTCGGTGGGGGCGCGCGACACGCCCAGCGCGTCCGCGATGTCCAGGCCGTGCGCCCAGGTCTCCATCAGACGGGCGGTGGCCATGGAGGCGACCGACATAGGGGGCCCGTACCAGGGGAAACGCGCCCGCGCGGGCGCCGCGCGCAGCGCCTCCGCCAGGGCCTCGCGCCCGGCCCGCCAGTCCGCGAGCAGCTGCGCGGGGGGCTTGGCGGCCCCGTCCTCCGCCCCGTTGTCCACGAAGTCCCCGGGCTCGGCCAGCGCCTTCTCGACCTCGCGGGCGAAGGCGTCCTGATCGGTCACGGCGAGCAGGGAGGAGTGGTCGGTCCAGGCGAGGTGGGCGATCTGGTGGGCGACGGTCCAGGGGGGCGCCGGGGTGGCGAGGGCCCACTGTTCGGGCTCCAACTCGGCTACCAGCCGGTCGAGTTCGTCGCTCTCGGCACACAGATCATCGATCACGGGCGTCGGGTCGGCCATGCGGGGAGCATGGCAGTGGCGGTGGAAACAATCAAGCGTGCTTGCATGAATTTGTTATCCGACGGCCCGGAGGCCCGGAGGCCCGACGACTCGACACGTTCGCCGTCGCCGCCCCCGTTCCCCGTCTTCCGTCCTCTGTCCTCTGTCCTCTGTCCTCTGTCCTCTGTCACACCGCCTCGACCGGCGGATAGACCGGCGCCCACATCACCTCGCGCACGGCCGCTTCCACGTCCTTCAGGTCGGCCCGGGCGACGTCGTCCTCCGCCGCGGCCGTGGCCACCGCGGCGGCGACCGCCGTGGAGGTGGCGCGCAGGTCGCGGACGGGAGGGAGTACGGGCGCGCCCGGGTCGGTCACGTCCGTCTGCCGCGCGACCGCGTCCGCCGCCGCCCGCAGCATGCGGTCGGTGACGTGGGAGGCCTGGGCGACGATCGCGCCGAGGCCGAGGCCGGGGAAGACGAGGGCGTTGTTGGCCTGTCCGATGTGATACGTCGTGCCGCCGTGTTCCACCGGGTCGAAGGGGCTGCCCGTGGCGACGAGGGCCTTGCCGTCGGTCCAGGCGAGGAGGTCGGCGGGCTCGGCCTCGGACAGGTCGGTCGGGTTGGAGAGCGGGAGGATGATCGGGCGGTCCGTGTGCCGGGCCATCTCGCGGACGACGGTCTCGGTGAAGGCGCCGCCCTGGCCGGAGGTGCCGACGAGGATGGTGGGGCGGACCCGGCGGACGACCTCGTCCAGCGGGATGCCGGGCAGGTCGTCGTCGCGCCGCCAGTCGGAGACCTCGTCGGCGGGGCGGGCGAAGGGCACCTGGAAGTCGCGGAGCTTGTCGCCCTGGTCGTCGGTGAGCAGGCCGTAGCGGTCGACGCACCAGAAGCGGGCGGTGGCCTCGTCCGCCGACAGGCCCTCCGAGACCAGGGCGTCGTGGAGCTGGTCGGCGATGCCGATGCCCGCGCTGCCCGCGCCGAAGACGACGATGCGGTGCTCGCGCAGGGGCATGCCGCTGGCCTTGGCGCCGGAGAGGACGGCGGCGAGATTGACGGCGCCGGTGCCCTGGATGTCGTCGTTGAAGGTGAAGACGTGGTCGCGGTAGTGGTTGAGGATGCGGCGGGCGTTGGCGGGGCCGAAGTCCTCCCAGTGCAGCAGGGCCCGGGGGAAGAGCTTGGTGGCGGTGGTGACGTAGGCGTCGATGAAGGCGTCGTAGGTGTCGCGGTCGACGCGGGGATGCCGGTTGCCGAGGTAGAGGGGGTCGTCGAGGAGCTCCTGGCGGTTGGTGCCGACGTCGAGCATGACGGCCAGGGTGCGGCGCGGGTCGACGCCGACGGCGGCCGTGTAGACGGCGAGCTTGCCGACGGCGATGTCGATGCCGCCGACGCCCCAGTCGCCGATGCCCAGGATGGCCTCGCCGTCGGTGGCGACGATCAGGTCGACGTCGTCGGCGCCGAGGCCCGCGGCCCGCAGCGAGCGCTCGATGTCGTCGGGCGCGTCGACGGACAGGTACACCCCTCGCGGGCGCCGGTACTCGTAGCTGTAGCGCTTGATGGCCGTGCCCACGGTCGGGGTGTAGACGATGGGCAGCATCTCCTCGAGGTGGTCGCTGACGAGCCGGTAGAACAGCACCTCGTTGCGGTCGTGCAGGGCGGTCAGGTTGACGCTCCGGGCGAGGTCGTCCGGCTGCTCGCGGAACTGGGCGTAGGCGCGGTCGGCCTGCTCGTCCTGGGTGAGCACGTGTGGCGGCACCAGTCCGACCAGGTCCAGGGCCCGGCGTTCCTCCTCGGTGAACGCGGTGCCCCGGTTGAGCCGCGGGTCACTGAGGACGGCCCTGCCGCGGGCCGTGATCTTCAGAGGCTTGTGTGTGGTGTCCCGTTCGGACGTCATGGGGCCTCCTGCCGGAAGGTTTGCGCCGGTGGCTGTCCTTGTCGCCTTTCCGTCCAGCTCTGTCCCAATCAGGAGTGTGACGGACCGCGTGCGAGCCCGCCCCGGCGCCCGCGGCCGTTCAGGCGCCCGCGGCCGTTCAGGCGTCCGGCGCCACCGTCTCGCGCCGCCCCACCTGCGTGCGTACCGCGCCCATGCTCGCCGCGACGACCAGGGCGATGGCGAGTGCCTGGAGGGGGGCGAGGGC
This sequence comes from Streptomyces sp. NPDC001480, assembly GCF_042894725.1. Classification (NCBI taxonomy): domain Bacteria; kingdom Bacillati; phylum Actinomycetota; class Actinomycetes; order Kitasatosporales; family Streptomycetaceae; genus Streptomyces; species Streptomyces sp. NPDC001480. Next base: position 137,850 of record NZ_JBIAVX010000015.1, read on the forward strand.
CTGGTCGAGGATCAGGAAGCCGGCCGTCGCGGCGATGGCCGGTTCCAGGCTCATGAGGATGGCGAAGGTGGAGGCGGGGAGGCGGCGCAGGGCGAGGAGTTCGAGGGTGTACGGGAGGACGGAGGAGAGGACCGCGACCGCCGAGCCCAGGCCGAGCGTCACCGGGTCGAGGAGCTTGCCGCCCGACTCGGCGACGCCCAGCGGCAGGAACAGCAGCGCCGCCACCGCCATGGCCAGCGCCAGCCCGTCCGCCTGCGGGAAGCGGCGGCCCGTACGCGCGCTGAAGACGATGTACGCCGCCCACATCGACCCCGCGCCCAGCGCGAAGGCGACGCCCACCAGGTCGAGGTCGCCGAAGCCTCCGCCGCCGAGGAGGAACACGCCGAGGAGGGCCAGACCGGCCCAGACCGCGTTGACGGCGCGGCGGGACGCCAGGACGGAGAGGGTGAGGGGGCCGAGGACCTCGAGGGTGACGGCGGCGCCCAGCGGGATGCGGGCCACCGCCTCGTAGAAGAGGCCGTTCATCGCACCCATCGTGATGCCGAAGACGATCACCGTGCCCCAGTCGGTGCGCGAGTGGCCCCGCAACCGGGGGCGGCAGACGATCAGCAGGACCAGCGCCGCCGCGAGCAGCCGCAGCGTCACCACGCCGAGCGCGCCGGCCCGGGGCATCAGGGTCACGGCGACGGCGGCGCCGAACTGCACGGAGACGCCTCCGGCCAGCACCAGCCCGACCGGCCCGAGCGAACCGGACCGGCGGGGGCCACCGCCACCGGACCCGGAGACGACGGGTGGGGACGAGGGAGTGGCGGCGCGGGAGGTGCTCACGGGCGGTCCTGGGGCTGGTTCGGATCAGAGGCGACCCTGATCGTTCATCACGATGTACTTTCAGGTCCAGGGTAATAGACTGTCTCGTCGCGGAACAGGGGGCGTCCGTCAGGGAGGGCGGTGGGGACGGGGGCGTAGGGGTCGGCGCCGTACGGGTGGCCTTCCGAGTTGCCGTACACAGATCCGTGCCCGCGGCCCTGCTCGTACCCGTAGTACCCGTGCTCGTACCCGTTCGCATACGCGGGCTCGGGCCAGGCCCCCGCCGCGGCGCCGTACGCGCCGTACGCGCCGTAACCGTTCCCCCCGTTCCCCTGGGCGGGCGCGTCCTGTACGTACGTCCCCTGACCGGTCTCGAAGGACAGCGGCAGGCGCAGCTCCCCGGTGTCCATCACCGCGTTGTTCTGCGAGCGGTGCAGTCGGGCGTACGCCCCGCCCCGCGCGAGCAGGTCCTCGTGCCGGCCGGTCTCCACGATGCGGCCCCGGTCCACGACGAGGATGCGGTCGGCGTCGGGGGCTAGGTTGAGGTCGTGGGTGATCATGATCGTCGTACGGCCGCTCATCAGACGGCGCAGGGGCTTGACGACACGGCGGGCCGCCATCGCGTCCAGGCCCGTCGTGGGCTCGTCCAGCACCAGGACCGGCGCGTCGCGCAGGATGGCGCGGGCGATCGCCAGGCGCTGGAGCTGGCCGCCGGAGAGGCGGGCCGAGTTCGGGTCGACCTTGGTGTCGTAGCCCTCGGGGAGCCGGACGATGAAGTCGTGGGCGTCGGCCGCCTTCGCCGCCTCCTCGATCGCCTGGTCGCTGGCGCCGGGCCGGCCGCAGGCGATGTTCGCGCGGACGGTGTCGTGCAGGACCAGGGTCTCCTGGGGGAGCAGGGTGACGTACTCGCGCAGACGGGCCAGCGGGAAGTCGCGCAGCGGCACGCCGTCGAGGAGCAGGTCGCCCGCGTCCGGGTCGTAGAAGCGGAGGAGGAGCTTGGAGACCGTGGACTTGCCGGCGCCGCTCGGGCCGGTGATGATCACCAGCTCGCCGGGGCTGACCGTGAAGGAGAGGTCCTTCAGGGCGGGCTTCTCCGTGCCGGGGTAGCCGAAGTACACGTTCCGCACCTCGACCGTGCCGTCGGGGCGGCCGGTCTCCGGGCCGCCGTGCCTGGGGTCGGTGACCGCCGGCCGCACGTCCAGGATCTCGATGAGCCGTTCGGCGCCCGCCGTGGCCGCCGTGACGGTGAGGCCGAGCTGGGCCAGGCCGCGCACCGGCGGGTAGAGGTAGCCGAGGAACGCGGAGAAGGCGAGGAGCTGGCCGAGGGTCATGCGGCCGGTGGAGATCTCCCAGGCGCCGATGCCGATCACGGCGAGGACGCAGACCGTCTCGATGACCTGCACCAGTTGCTCGTACGCCTCGTTCAGCCGGGTCGAGCGGACCGAGGCGCGGAACCAGGCGTTCGCCTCCTCGCTCAGGCGGCGGCGCTCCGCGTCCCGGCGGTCGTAGGCCTGGGTGAGCACGATGTTGCCGAGGGACTCCTCGACGACCGAGGTGATCGCGCCGTCGGCGACCCGGCCCTCGCGGGAGACGTCCTTGATGGAGCCGGAGAAGCGGCGGGCCGCCAGCCAGAAGAGGGGGGCGAGGACGAAGGTGGCGGCGGCCAGGTCCCAGCGCAGCCAGAACGCGGCGACCGCGTAGAACAGGGCGGAGAAGGCGGCGGAGGCGGCGCCCACGAGGCCCGACACGACCATCGTCTCGATCGCCTCGACGTCGCTGGTCAGACGGGAGAGCAGATCGCCCTGGCGGTGCCGCTGGAAGAAGTGCGGGGGCAGTTGCTGTACGTGGTCGAAGACGTGCTCGCGCAGTCGCATGACGAAGCGCTCGGTCGCCCAGGCGGCGAGGGAGTTGCCCGCGTACGCGACGGCCGCGCCGACCGCCGCGATGCCCAGCCACTTGACCGCCGGGGACCAGAACGCGCCCAGCGACCCCTTCTCCAGGGCGTTGTCGGTGAGGTCGCCGAACAGCAGGATGGCCTCGGTCTCGGCCAGCGCGGCGAGCACGGTGCAGATCCAGACAACCAGGAGCCAACGGCGCAGGCCTCTGGTCAGCGGCCAGAAACGGCGGAATGCGGCACGGGCGGGAATGGTGGGCGTGTCCTCGTATTCGTACTCCTCGCCGTCATCCTCGTCCAGGTTCATTTCCCGTCCCTTCTCCGCTTTTCGTCTCCAGAATTCCCGGAATGAAGAAAAGGGGCCGACGGTGCACCATCGACCCCTTTTTCTTTATCGCTCGATCAGCCGGTTCAGCGGTCCTGGCCGGGCAGCGGCTTGGGGGCGGGAGCCGGCGCGTGCTTCTTCTTGGGCTTCGGCTTCGGCGGGGGAGGCAGCTGCTTCGACTTCGGCTTCGGGGGCAGCGGGGCGAGCTTCTTGAGGCTCATTTCCGACTCCTTCATGTCGCGCTGTACGTGAGGTGTTGAATTCCGTTTCCGGAACCCGACACCGAGAAACTTACACACTTCTCATGCGCCGGAACGGCAAAAATGGCAAAGGAGGGCTGTGAACTCCCTGGGAGAACCTTGGAGTTGCTTTGTGAACCTGGGAGCCGCTTGGGGAAGCCCGTGATTCCTTTGAAAAGCCTGAGAAAGGCGCCTCAGCGTTCCGCGCCGAAGCGGTCGGCGTCCGCCTCGGGCAGGGCATCGGCCAGCACCTCCGCCAGGTGCCGCCCCCGTACTCCGCCCAGCTGCTCCAGCTGCGTACGGCAGGAGAACCCGTCCGCCAGGACCACCGCCCCCTGGGGCGCCTCCCGGACCGAAGGCAGCAGTTGCTCCTCCGCGCAGGCCCGCGACACCTCGAAGTGGCCTGACTCGAAGCCGAAGTTGCCCGCGAGTCCGCAGCAGCCGCCGCTCAGCTCGCCGGTCAGGCCCGCCGCCGCGCGCAGCCGGCGGTCGGACGTGTCGCCGAGTACCGCGTGCTGGTGGCAGTGGGTCTGGCCGACCGCCGGGCGGTTCACGGGCGGCGGGGTCCAGTCGGGGGCGTACCGCTGGAGCGCCTCCGCGAAGGTGACCACCGCCGACGCCAGCCGTGCCGCGCGCGGGTCGTCGTGCAGCAGCTCGGGCAGGTCGCCGCGGAGGGTGGCCGCGCAGCTCGGCTCGAGGACGACGACCGGCGTCGCCGCGTCGAGGACCGGGCCCATCAGGTCGAGGGTGCGGCGCATGACCTTGCGGGCGTGGTCGAGCTGGCCCGTGGAGACGTACGTCAGCCCGCAGCAGACCCCGCCCCGGGGTGTCTCCACCCGCAGCCCGGCCGCCTCCAGCACCCGTACGGCCGCCCGGCCGACCTCGGGCGAGAGGTGCTCGGTGAAGGTGTCCGGCCAGAGGGCCACGGGACGCCCGCTGCCGGGGCCGGCGCCAGGGGCCCGGTCCCGCCGTCGCCACCACCGGCTGAACGTCCGGCCCGCCACCCGTGGAATCTCCCGCTCGGCCGCGATCCCGCCCAGCCGCCGGGCCACGCGCGCGAGCGGCCGTATCCCCACGAGGGCGTTGAGCAGCGGCGCGGTGCGGGTGCGGTCGATCCAGCGCAGCCACAGCGGCAGTCGGCCCATCGCGTAGTGCGCGGCGGGGCGGCGCCTGCCCCGGTAGTGGTGGTGCAGGAACTCCGCCTTGTACGTGGCCATGTCGACCTCGACCGGGCAGTCGGACCGGCAGCCCTTGCAGGCGAGGCACAGGTCCAGCGCGTCCCGGACCTCGGTGGAGCGCCAGCCGTCGGTGACCAGCTCGCCCGCCAGCATCTCGTGCAGCAGCCGGGCCCGCCCGCGGGTGGAGTGCTCCTCCTCGCCGGTCGCGCGGAACGAGGGGCACATGACGGCGGGGCCCGTCGCCGCCGTCGTCCGGCACTTGGCCACCCCGACGCACCGGCGGACGGCGGCCGAGAAGTCGCCGCCGTCGGCCGGGTAGCCGAAGGCCACGTCGACCGGTTCGCGCGGCAGCACGGCGAAGCGGAGGTCGGCGTCCAGTGGTGCCGGACGGACCAGCATCCCGGGGTTGAGCAGGTCGTCGGGGTCCCACAGGGCCTTGGCGCGTTCGAAGAGGGCCACCAGCTCGTCGCCGTACATCCGGGGCAGCAGCTCGGCGCGGGCCTGCCCGTCGCCGTGCTCGCCGGAGAGCGAGCCGCCGTGGGCCACGACCAGGTCGGCGAGTTCCTCGGAGAACCGGCGGAAGCGGCCGACGCCCGCCGCGGTGAGCAGGTCGAAGTCGATGCGGACGTGGATGCAGCCGTCCCCGAAGTGGCCGTACGGAGTGCCCCGCAGGCCGTGCTCGGACAGCAGAGCCCGGAAGTCGCGCAGGTAGGCGCCGAGCCGGGCGGGCGGTACCGCGCAGTCCTCCCAGCCGGGCCATGCCTCCGAGCCGTCCGGCATACGGGTCGCCGTGCCGCTGGCGTCCTCGCGGATGCGCCACAGGGCGCGCTGCTCACCCGGATCGGTGACGACGGACGCGCCCACGACATCGGCCGCGCGGACGATCGCCTCGGCACGCGCGCGTGCCTGGGCCGCCGTGTCCCCGCCGGTCTCCACGAACAGCCAGGCGGCCCCCTTGGGCAGCCCGGCCGGGGACGGCACCAGGTCGGCGGCCATGCCCTCCACCGTGAGCGGGCGTCCCCCACTCTCGGCTTCGCTCGAGCGGGGGGACCCCCATGGCAGCAGCCCGGCGGCGGCATCGGCCGCCGCGCCCTCGTCGGCGTAACCCAGCACGGCCAGGGCACGCGCGCGTGGCGCCTCGACCAGCCGCACGACCGCCTCCGTCAGCACGCCCAGCGTCCCCTCCGAACCGCAGAAGGAGCGGGCCACGTCGGCGCCCTTCTCGGGGAGCAGGGCGTCCAGCGCGTACCCGGAGATCCTGCGGGGCAGCTCCGGGAAGCCGGTGCGCAGCCGGGCCAGCTCGCCCTCCACCAGCGCACGCAGCCCGTCCGGCGCCCCGGACCAGTCCTTGCCGAGCCGCAGCCGCCGACCGCGCGCGGTGAGCACCTCCAGCTCATGGACGCTGTCCGCCGTCGTCCCCCAGGCCACCGAGTGCGAGCCGCAGGAGTTGTTGCCGATCATCCCGCCGAGCGTGCACCGGCTGTGCGTGGACGGGTCCGGGCCGAACCGCAGCCCGTGCGGGGCCGCCGCCTCCTGGAGCCGGTCCAGCACGAGCCCCGGCTGGACGACCGCCGTACGGGAACCGGGGTCGAGCTCCAGCAGCCGGTTCATGTGCCGGGTGAAGTCCAGCACCACGCCCGTGCCCGTCGCCTGTCCCGCGATCGACGTGCCCCCGCCCCGCGCCACCACCGGCACCCCGCGGGCCCGGCACACCTCCAGCACGGCGGCCACGTCCTCGGCGTCCCGCGGGGCCACCACGCCCAGGGGGACACGCCGGTAGTTGGACGCGTCCATGGTCACGAGCGCCCGGGCGGTGACGTCGAAGCCGACCTCGCCCCGGACGGCCTCGCGCAGCTCCGTCTCAAGCCCCGTGTGATCCGTCATGCGTCCAGAATGCATCCGCTCACGCACAGTCACAGCGGGTTGTCCACAGCCCCACTCGTATCGTCGTACAACCCCACAAGTCCACAGCTCGGCGATCTCGTCTCATCCGACGGACACGGTTCCGTCCCGTTTCGCCCAGCGGATACCCTCCGACTCGTGGCCGACATCCAGATTCCCGCTGACATCAAGCCCGCCGACGGACGTTTCGGCGCAGGCCCCTCCAAGGTGCGGACCGAGGCGCTGGACGCGCTCGCCGCGACCGGCAGCTCGCTGCTCGGCACCTCGCACCGCCAGGCCCCGGTCAAGAACCTCGTGGGCCAGGTCCGCGAAGGCATCAGCTCCCTGTTCTCCCTCCCGGAGGGCTACGAGGTCGTCCTCGGCAACGGCGGCTCCACCGCCTTCTGGGACATCGCCACCCACGGACTGATCGAGAACAAGTCCCAGCACCTCAACTTCGGCGAGTTCTCCTCCAAGTTCGCCAAGGCGGCCAAGCTCGCCCCCTGGCTGGCCGAGCCCACCGTGATCGCCGCCGACCCCGGCACCCACCCCGAGGCCCGGGCCGAGGCGGGCGTCGACGTCTACGCCCTCACCCACAACGAGACCTCCACCGGCGTCGCCATGCCGATCAAGCGCGTGGCCGGTGCCGACGAGGGCTCCCTCGTCCTCGTGGACGCCACCTCCGGCGCCGGCGGCCTCCCGGTCGACATCGCCGAGACCGACGTCTACTACTTCGCCCCGCAGAAGTCCTTCGCCTCCGACGGCGGCCTGTGGATCGGCGTCTTCTCCCCCGCCGCGATCGAGCGCGCCGAGCGCGTCCACGCGTCCGGCCGCCACGTCCCGGAGTTCTTCTCGCTCCCCACGGCGATCGACAACTCCCGCAAGAACCAGACGTACAACACCCCGGCCCTCGCCACCCTCTTCCTGCTGGGCCAGCAGCTGGAGTGGCTCAACGGCCAGGGCGGCCTGGCCTTCTCCACCGGCCGCACCAAGGACTCCTCGACCCGCCTGTACAGCTGGGCGGAGGAGTCGAAATACGCCACCCCGTTCGTCTCCGACCCGGCCAAGCGCTCCCAGGTCATCGGCACGATCGACTTCTCCGACGAGATCGACGCGGCGGCCGTCGCCAAGGTGCTGCGCGCCAACGGCATCGTCGACACCGAGCCCTACCGCAAGCTCGGCCGCAACCAGCTGCGCATCGCGATGTTCCCGGCGATCGACCCGGCGGACGTCGAGGCGCTGACGAAGTGCGTCGACTACGTGATCGAGAAGCTCTGAGCATGCTCTGAGCCGCGCAGAGCACGTTCTGCGCAAGCTCGTACGCCAGTACGGGCGTTGAGGGGCGCCCCGCGGAGTACCGCGGGGCGCCCCTCGCCGTACCCGTCACCGGTAGGTGCGGAGGGAAATCAGCCCGTTCGGGTTCTCCTCCGTACGTCTCTTTCCCTGTCCTCCGCGAGGAGTAGCAAGACAGCACCGCAGAGGGATTCGCCCACCTGTCCGACACGAAATCGTCGAGCCGTCCTGGAACTCACCGAAAGGAACGGCCATCGTGCGGATAGGACGCCTCGCGCCCGGGCTCGCCGTGGGGATCACGGCGACGCTGGTCCCGGCCCTCGCTCCGGCTCAGGCATCAGCGGCGGAACCGCTGGGGAGATTCACCCACCAGACGCCCGCGTGGCACAGATGTGACACGTCGACGCCCGCCGCGCTCCAGTGCGCGACGATCAAAGTCCCGCTCGACTACAGCCGCCCCGACGGCAAGACGATCAAGCTGGCCATCTCCCGCATGAAGACCAGCGTCCCGAGCAAGCGGCGCGGTGTGCTCCTGTCCAACCCCGGCGGTCCGGGCGGCGAAGGCCTCGACATGCCGGCCATGGTGAAGGACGTCCTGCCCAAGAAGGTCCGCGAGCAGTACGACCTCGTCGGGTTCGACCCGCGGGGCGTGGGTCGCAGCAGCCCCCTCACATGCGGTCTCAACGACACGGAGCAGAACTTCGAACACGCCTACCGGGCCGAGACGTTCGGCAACGACGTCAAGTGGGCCCGGAAGGTCGCCGACAAGTGCCGCGCGAAGAACGGCGACACGCTGCGGTACGTCACCACGCGCAACACCGCCCGCGACATGGACGTCATCCGTGCCGTTCTGGGCGAGAAGAAGATCTCCTACCTGGGCTTCTCCTACGGCACCTACCTGGGCGCCGTATACGCACAGATGTTCCCCAAGCAGACCGACCGCTTCGTACTGGACAGCTCGGTCGACCCCGCACGCGTCTGGCGCGGCATGATCCAGGTCTGGGCGGAGGGCACCGAGCCGGCGTTCACCCGCTGGACGAAGTGGACCGCCCAGCACGACCGCACCTACGGACTCGGCGCCACCCCGGCCAAGGTGAAGAAGACGTTCTGGGACCTGGTCGCCCGGGCCGACCGCACCCCCATCGTGGACGGTGACCACAAGATCACCGGCGACGACATCCGGGCCTTCCTTCGCGCCCAGTTCTTCAGCCCCGAGGCGGCGGCCCAGTCGGTCGTCGACCTGAAGAAGGCCGCCGACGGCCATGCGGCCCTCCGCCGTCTCCCCGCACCGGACGACCAGCCGGGCCCGAGCCGGTCCACCACGCGCGCCGCCCAGCCGCCGGCCGACAACGGCGTCGCCGTGTTCTGGAGTGTGGTCTGCGGTGACACCGCGGCCTGGCCGCGCGACCCCGAGCAGTACCGGCGTGACGCGATCCGGAACAAGGCGAAGTACCCGCTCTACGGTGACTTCGGCTCCAACATCATGCCCTGCGCGTTCTGGGACAAGCCCGCCGAGCCCGTCACCCGGGTGGCCGACAACGTCGGCCTGCTCACCGTCCAGAACCAGTGGGACTCCCAGACACCCCTGGTCAGCGGCCTCGGTATGCATCGCGCGCTGAAGGGCTCGCGCATGGTGTACGTCAAGGGCGGCGAGGGCCACGGCGTCTACGGCACGGACCCGGACTCCTGCGCCGACCGCACCGTCAACGCCTACCTGAGCAACGGACGGCTTCCCGCGCAGGACGTCACCTGCAAGGCGTCCGGTCGCACGGGCCCCGGCGTGAGCCGGCCCATCGTGCCGGTGCCGCCGTACACCCCGGGAGCGCCCCGCTTCTGACCACTCGGCCCTGACGGGCCACACGGTCCTCGGACGGGCGCCCGGTGCCACACCGGGCGCCCGGTGTGGCACCGGGCGCCCGTCTCTCAGCTCGCCACGCAGGTGACCGCCGGCACCCCGCCACCTCCCGGAGCGCCCCCGAACCCGAAGCTCGTCGAACCACCCGGGGCCACACTGCCGTTGTGATCGGCGTTCACAGCCGTGACGGCCGACCCGCTCTGGGTGTACGAGGCGTTCCACATGGACGTGATCTGCTGTGATCCGCTCCAGGTCCAGGACACCTTCCAGGACTTCAGGGCCACGGTCCCGGTGTTGCTGACCGTCACCTGCGCGTTGAAGCCGCTGCCCCAGTCACTGCTGACGGCGTAGGAGGCACTACAGGCGGCACTCGTGCCTCCACCGCCGCCTCCACCGCCGCTTCCGCCGCCCGTCCCCGGGAACGGCGACGCCTTGACGCTCGCCAGGTACCCGTCCTTCACGGTGTCCACGGTCGCCCAGTCGTCCTTGAGGATCCCGCCGGTGTCACCGGAGTCGGGGTTCCAGGACCAGAAGGTCCAGTGGAAGCTGTCGGCGCCGTACGTCGACGTGGGCCGCAGATAACTCACCAGCGCGGCCAGCCACTTCTGGTCCACGGTCGACTGGAGGGTCGTACCGAACTCGCCGACCCACACGGGCGCGAGGTTCTGCTTGAAGATGTAGCCCCAGTACTTGTCCCAGACGCCCGGCATGTTGGCGGGGAACGTGGGATCGCTGAACCAGCTCTGCTGGGCGACGCTGGTGGCGTAGTCGTGGGCGGAGTACACGACCCGGTTGGCCACGCTGAGCCGCACGGGGTACTGGGCGACCCCCATCAGGTTGCCGCCCCACCAGCCGGAGACGCCGTTGTACGACTGCACGCCCTCGACGAAGATCAGCAGGTCCGGGTTGACGGAGAGGACGGCGTCGCCCGCGCGCTGGGCGGCGAGCCGCCAGTCGGTGGCCTGGTCGCCGCAGCCCCAGCAGGCGGGATCGTGGGGCTCGTTGTGCAGGTCGATGCCGATGACGGTGTCCTGGCCCTTGTACCGCGCCGCCAGGGACTTCAGGTCGGCGATCCAGGTCGACTCCGGGACGGACGAGGTGTACCAGAGCGCCGACTGGCCGCCGGAATCGGGCCGGTGCCGGTCGAGGATGACCTTCAGGCCGTCCTGCCCGGCGTACGCGACGAGCTTGTCCATGACCTGGAGGGAGTTGAGCCCCTGGAGGCCGGCGTTCTTGCCGCTGGAGAAGTCGATGCTGTTGGGGACCGTGGAGCTCTTGAAGACGTCGTCGCTGTAGGGCAGCCGGATCGTGTTGTAGCCCAGCGACTTCATCTGGTCGATCATGCTCTTGTAGTCGCGTGACCAGAGGCCGTGCACGACGTGGTTGCCGGTCTCGAAGCCGAACCAGTTGATCCCGGCGATCCGGACCGGCTGCCCGGCCGAGTCCAGGATCTGCCGGCCGCTGGTGTGCCAGTAACCGGCTCCAGGGGCGGCGGCGGTGCCGGCGTGCGCCGTCTGCGCGCCCGCCAGGGGGACGAGGAGCGCCGCTGCGGCAGCGCACAGTGCTCTTCGCAGGCTGCGGAACATATGGCTGGGTCCTCTCGGGGGAGGCGCGGCCCCGGAACATATGGGAGCGCTCCCATGCGCCGCGCACCACCAGCAAACTGAGCCACCATGCTCACGTCAAGACATCGCGCCGTGGTCGGTTTCAGCCCCGGCGCCGCAGCCGCCGCACCCCGAAGAGGACGAGGGCACCCGCGGCGACGGCGACGGCGCCCACCTTGAAGCCGTCGACGGAGCCGCCGCCCCCACCGCCCACGGAGGCGGAACCCCCCTTGTCCGAGGAGGACTTACCGGCCGAGGCACCGCTGGGCGCGTCCTCCGCCTGTACGGAGCTGTCGGCGCCCTCACTGCCGTACATCAGCTTGGTCCCGTCGAGCGAGTAGCTGACGGACTCCCCCTGACCCTGCAAGGGCACGTCCAGCCGCCCCCGCCGCTTGATCTTGCCGCCGTCCCAGTCGTAGTAGATGCCGCCGAAGTAGCCGCGTACGGCGAGTTGCCTGCCGTTGGGCGAGAAGGCGGCGTCCGTCGCCCACAGGTCGACGGGGGCGACGGGCTTGAAGATGTTGCTGCCGGAGGAGGAGAGCCGGGCCGGCCCCTCGTACAGGTGCCCCCCGTCCTCGTTCTTGTCGATGATGTAGACCCGCCCGGTCTTGGGATGGACGAGCAGCGACTCGGCGTTCCGTGGCCCGTTCGCGTACTTGACGACGTACTGGGTGGCCGTGACGGTCTGGTCCTTCAGCACCTTCGGCTCGGGCAGCTTGTAGACCCAGACATACGGCCACTTGCCGCCGAGGTTGTCACCGATGTCCCCGACGTAGATCTCGTTCCCGGGCCCTATGGAGATGGCCTCCACGTCCCGCGGGGAACCGATGCCCTTCAGGGTCAGGGTGGCGACGGTCTTGCCGGTCCCGCTGTCCACGGCGTAGATGTACGGGCCGTCGTCGCTGTCGTTGTGCGTCCAGTAGATCCCGGGGTGCAGGTGGGAGGCGGCGAGGCCGCTGGACTCGGTGATCTTGGGGTCCTTGATCGTGAATCCCTGGTCACCGGCGCCGTCACCGTCGGCGGCGGAGGCCACGGCGGAGGCGGGCAGGGCGAACACACCCGTGAGCAGAACCCCGGCCAGCAGGGCGAGCGATCGGCGCATGCCGCCAAGCCTGCCATCCCGGCGGACCGTTGAGGGACGGACGGCCGACCGGGGGGACCTGCGACGGGCGTGGTGGGCCTCACATCCCACCCGGTCCCGTGATCGTTCATCATGAGCGGATGCTCAGGTTCATGCCCGTCGGTGACTCCATGACGATCGGAAGCGCGGGCGAATACACGTGGCGCTACCGGCTGTGGCAGCACCTCCGCGCCACCCACGGCGGCCCCTTCACCTTCGTCGGCCCGCGCGAGACGCTCCACGACAAGACGACGGACGCCCCGACCTCGTACGCCTACGCCGACCCCGACTTCCCCCGCGCCCACCTGGCCGGCTGGGGCGAGGGCTGGGCCCACATGGTTCCGCTGATCGGCGACGCGGTACGCGAGCACCGGCCGGACGTCCTGCTGGTCTCCCTGGGCCTGATCGACCTGGGCTTCTACACCAACGCCGAGCAGACGGCGGAGAACGTGCGGAAGTTCGTCAGGCAGGCGCGGGAGGCGGATCCGCGGGTGCGGATGGTGCTGCTGCCGGTGATCCCGAACATCCGGGCCGAGGAGGACGACTCCTTCGCCGAGCAGGTGACGGCCTTCAACGACCTTCTCGCGAAGACGGTCGCGGACCTGGACGAGCCCTCCTCCTCCGTCCTGCTGGCCTCGATCCCGGAGTCGTACGACATCCACACCGACACCTACGACGGCACCCACCCGAACGAGAGCGGGGAGCGGAAGCTGGCGGGGGTGTTCGCGGGGGCGATGTGGGAGGAGTGGGGGATCGGACACGAGTACGTGGCTGGAACATGATGACTTGATCCCGGCGTGCCCTGGTCACGGTGCGTATCGTTGTACTGCGCGGCTGCACTCGTGCGGGGGCGGCCGGGGAGGAGCGCCAGGATGACCGTCCTTGAAGACAGGATCGCGATGGCCGAGAGCGACGACACGATCACGCTCGACGAGATGTTCGAGCGGCTCGAGACGATGCCCGTCCCCGAGGGATACAAGGTCGAGATCGTCGAGGGGTTCGTCTACATGTCGCCACAGCGGGACACCCACTGGGAGATCATCCTGGACATCGTCGAGCAGCTGCGGACCAAGTACCCGCGGAAGCGCGTGAAGTCCGACGTGCGCATCGACTACCCGGGGCACCTGAACGGCTTCGCGACCGACGTGACCGTGATGGCCGAGGGCGCCGCCAAGACAGAGGAAGGCCGCTGGCGCTACGAGGACGTCGAGTTCGTCGCCGAGGTCATCTCCAAGGGCACCGCCACCAACGACTACGGCCCGAAGAAGAGCGCGTACGCCAAGGCAGAGGTCCCCGTGTACCTCGTCGCCGACCCGTACCAGCGCCGGTGCCACATCTACACCCAGCCCAAGGGCGACGACTACACCACCGAGACGAAGATCAACTTCGGCGACGACGTGGACCTCACCGACACGGTGGTCGGCCTCGTCCTCAAGACGGACGAGTTCCCCCAGGACTGACAGCTTCAAGGGCGGGCTCGCTCGGGCTCGGGCTCGGGCGCTGCGGGACCGGACAGTGGCGTCGGACAGATGTGCGCGGCTGGAACGGGTTGACTTGATTCGGGCGTCTCCCGGTCACGGTGCGTATCGTTGTTCTGCGCGGCTGCGTCTGTCCGTGGAGCGGCCGGGGAGGAGCGCCACGATGACCGTCCTTGAAGACAGGATCGAGATGGCCGACGCCGACGCCAACACCGAGCGTTTGGACGAGTGGTTCGAGCGTCTCGAGCGCATGCCCGTCCCCGAAGGATTCAGGGTCGAGATCGTCGGGGGCAACGTTTTCATGACGCCGCAGCGGAACACGCATTGGCAGATCATCCGCCGGTTCCTGTGGGCGGTCGAGGACAGGTTCGGCAGGGACGTCATGGTGTTCTCCGACGTCCGCATCGACTTCCCGGGCCACCAGAACGGCTTCTGCCCGGACGTCGCCATGCTCAAGGACTCGGCGAAGCCGGACGGCGAAGGCCACTGGCGGTACCAGGACGTCGAGTTCGTCGCCGAGGTCATCTCCGAGGGCACGGCTCCCAACGACTACGGCCCGAAGAAGACCGCCTACGCGAACGCCGAGGTCCCCGTCTACGTCGTCGCCGATCCCTACCAGGGGCGGTGCTACGTCTACACCGGCCCCAAGGACGGCGACTACGAGAACAGGGTTCCGGTGGACTTCGGCACCGACATCGACCTGACCGGCACAGTCGTCGACCTCGTCCTGAAGACCGACGACTTCCCTCGCGACTGACTCCTGCGGGGCGGTGGCGAGGGCTCGGGTTCGAGTTCGGGCGCTGCCGCTGAACCCCGCTGATCGCTTGCATAGAGCGCACTCCAAGCCGTTGGCTTGTGCCCCATGGAGTACACGCAGCTCGGACGTACCGGACTCAAGGTCAGCCGACTCGTCCTCGGCACCATGAACTTCGGCCCGCAGACGGAGGAAGCCGACAGCCACGCGATCATGGACGCGGCGCTGGACGCGGGCATCAACTTCTTCGACACCGCCAATGTGTACGGGTGGGGCGAGAACAAGGGTCGTACGGAATCGATCATCGGGAAGTGGTTCGCCAAGGGCGGCGACCGGCGTGACAAGGTCGTGCTCGCCACCAAGGTGTACGGCAACATGGCCGCCGACGGCGAGGCCTGGCCCAACCACGACAAGCTCTCCGCGTTGAACATCCGGCGGGCGGTGGACGCCAGCCTGAAGCGGTTGCAGACCGACTACATCGACGTGTACCAGTTCCACCACGTCGACCGCCGCACCCCGTTCGAGGAGATCTGGCAGGCGATCGACGTCCTGGTCCAGCAGGGCAAGATCCTGTACGTCGGGTCCTCGAACTTCCCCGGCTACAAGATCGCCCAGGCGAACGAGATCGCCGCCCGCCGCGGCGGCACCATCGGTCTCGTGAGCGAGCAGTGCCTGTACAACCTCGCCGAGCGCCGCGCCGAGATGGAGGTGATCCCGGCCGCGCAGGAGTACGGGCTCGGGGTGATCCCCTGGTCGCCGCTGCACGGCGGGCTGTTGGGCGGGGTCATCAAGAAGGAGGTCGAGGGCGGGCGCAGGGCGAGCGGACGGGCCGCCGACTCCCTCGCCAACACCGCCATCCGGAATCAGATCCAGGCCTACGAGGACCTCCTCGACAAGCACGGCCTCCAGCCGGGCGAGGTCGCGCTCGCGTGGCTGCTGACCCGGCCCGGGGTGACCGGTCCGATCGTGGGTCCGCGCACGGCCGAGCAGCTGGAGTCGGCCGTGCGGGCCGTGGAGCTGGAGCTGTCGGCGGAGGTGCTGACCGGGCTGGACGAGATCTTCCCGGGCCCGGGGCCGTCACCGGAGGCCTTCGCCTGGTAGCAGGACCGGCGGGCACAGCAACGTGACGGTGGCGGTCTACTTTCCGACCGCCGCCGCCACCGCCACCAACACGAACATCAGCACGAGCGCACCGGCCATGATCCGGTTCCGGGTTTTCGGGTCCACGTGCCCGAGCCTAACCGGCACCGCCGGTGATCCCTCCGCCGGTGGCCCCTCCGCCGGTGCCCCCGCCGAGAGCCCAGCGGTCGACCGCCTCGTACCGGGGCTGCTCCCCGGGCACCCCGGACCTCGGCAGGTTGCTGCGGACCAGCACCAGCTCGCCGACCGTCCAGGTGGCGCTGGTGAATCCGGTGAGGGAGTCCACGTACGGGCGTACGTCCAGCGCGTCCCGGCTCCTGGCCACCGTCAGGTGGGCCTTGTACCGGCGGTGCTCCCCCATCGGCACGCCTGCCTTCCGCGCGGCCGCCTCCGCGCGTTCGGCCAGCAGCCGCAGGGTCGGCAGGTCGCCGTCGGCCCCGGCCCACAGGGCCCGGCCGTGACCGAACTGGCCGCCGCCGCGCAGTGCCAGCGGGAAGGGCGGGGTGCGGTCGGCCGCGCGCTTCAGGCGGGCCGACAGGTCGGGTACGAGTTCCTCGTCGACCTCCCCGTAGAAGGCGAGGGTGAAGTGCCAGCCGGGGCGGCCGGTCCAGCGGAGGGCGTCCGCCCCGGGGAGGCTCTTCAGTTCGGCTACTTCGGCGGCGAGTTGCTCGGTCACGTCCTGTGGGGGCAGCACAGCGGCGAAGAGTCTCATGGGGACCAGGGTGTCACCGGCCCCCGTCCTCAGGCCTCGTCCTCAGGCCCCATCCTCGTCAGGCCCCGCCCCTCGTCACGCCGCCGTCGCCAGCTGCTCCCGCTCGCGTGGTACGAACCGGACGCTCGGATGGCCGTGGTGCCAGCCCACGGACAGGCGCAGGCCGCCGATGCGGGCCAGGACCAGGCCGATGGTGACGGCGGCGGCGGCCGAGATGGCACCGCCGAGGATGAATCCGACGCGGGGGCCGTAGGTGTCGGTGATCCAGCCGACGACCGGGGCGCCCAGCGGCGTACCGCCCATGAAGACCATCATGAACAGGGCCATCACCCGGCCGCGCATGGCCGGGTCGGTGGCCATCTGGACGGCGGTGTTCGCGGTGACGTTGACCGTCAGGCCGGCGATGCCTATGGGGGCCATGAGCAGCGCGAACAGCCAGTACGACGGGGCCAGCGCGGCCACGATCTCCAGTGCGCCGAAGGACGCGGCGGCCGCGATCAGCACGCGCAGCCGGGCGTTTCCGCGCCGGGCGGCGAGGAGGGCGCCGACCAGTGAGCCGACCGCCATGAGGGTGTTGAAGAGGCTGTAGGCACCGGCGCCCGCGTGGAAGACGTCGTCGGCGTAGGCGGAGAGCCACACCGGGAAGTTGAAGCCGAAGGTGCCGATGAAGCCGACGAGGACGATCGGCCAGATGAGGTCCGGGCGGCCGGCGACGTAGCGCAGGCCTTCGCGGAGCTGTCCCTTGCCCCTCGGTGTCCGCTCGACGATGTGCAGCTCGCGGGCGCGCATCAGCAGCAGGCCGGCGATGGGCGCGACGAAGGAGAGGCCGTTGAAGAGGAAGGCCCAGCCGGTGCCGACGCCGGTGATCATGACGCCCGCGACGGCGGGGCCGACCAGACGGGCGGACTGGAAGTTGGCCGAGTTCAGGCTGACCGCGTTCTGAAGCTGCTCGGGGCCGACCATCTCGGAGACGAAGGACTGGCGGGCCGGGTTGTCGACGACCGTGGCGAGGCCGACGGCGAAGGCGGCGAGGTAGACGTGCCAGACCTGGACGTGGCCGGTGAGGGTGAGCGCGGCGAGCGCGAGACCGGTGAGGGCCATGGACGCCTGGGTGACCAGCAGCGTGGGGCGCTTGGGCAGGCGGTCGACGAGGACACCGCCGTACAGGCCGAAGAGCAGCATCGGCAGGAACTGGAGGGCCGTGGTGATGCCGACGGCCGCGGAGGAGCCGGTGAGGCTGAGTACGAGCCAGTCCTGGGCGATGCGCTGCATCCAGGTGCCGGTGTTGGAGACGACCTGGCCGATGAAGAAGAGGCGGTAGTTCCGGATCCTCAGCGAGCTGAACATCGAGGACTTGCGCCGGGGGGCGGGTGGGGAGTCGTGGTGGCTAGGTGCGGGGGCGGAAGCTGCTCCGGATCCCGTACTCAAAAGGGTTCGCCTCCTTGCGATAGGCACTCGGTACTGCTCAGAGGTGTGCGAGTTTCTCCAGCACGGGGGCGGCGGCGCGCAGTTTGGCCCACTCGTCCTCGTCGAGGCCGTCGACCAGGCCGGCCAGGAAGGCGTTGCGCTTGCGACGGCTCTCCTCGAGCATCGCCTCGGCCTGCTCGGTCTGGGTGACGACCTTCTGGCGCCGGTCCTCGGGGTGCGGTTCCAGACGGACCAGTCCCTTGGCCTCGAGCAGGGCCACGATGCGGGTCATCGAGGGCGGCTGCACGTGCTCCTTGCGGGCGAGCTCGCCCGGGGTGGCGCTGCCGCAGCGGAACAGGGTGCCCAGCACCGACATCTCGGTGGGGCTCAGTGACTCGTCGACGCGCTGGTGCTTGAGGCGACGGGAGAGTCGCATCACGGCGGAGCGCAGTGAGTTCACGGCGGCTGCGTCGTCGCCATGGGTAAGGTCCGGCATGTCTTTAGAGTAACTCATTACTCTCCCTAAAGACCACCGGGTACGCGGCCATACACCCGTGACCCTGGCCACTGGGCCTCAGAATCACTCATTCGGGTGATCCCGCTGCGGAACGTGACGCAACGCGCCGAAGGGTGCCGCGACCCTCGTAGGCATGGGGACCAGCGTGCTCAGCCTGCGCATAGACCACGAACTGCTCGAACGGCTTCGCCAACAGGCCGCCAAAAGGGGAATGAGCGTCCAGGACTACGTGGTCCAGACGCTCATTCGGAACGACTTCGACGAGCGGTTCCAGGCCGCCGTCGAGGAGACGGAGAAGTTCTACGGGGTCACGTGAGGCCGAGGGCCGGCATCAGGTAGTAGAAGGCGAACACGGCGGAGACGACGTACATCGGTACGGGGATCTCGCGCCCGCGGCCGGCCGCCAGGCGCAGCACCACGAAGGTGATGAAGCCCATGCCGATGCCGTTGGTGATCGAGTAGGTGAACGGCATCATCACCATCGTCACGAAGGCCGGCATGGCGAGGGTGTAGTCGCTCCAGTCGATCTCCTTGACGGAGCCGGCCAGGATCAGGAAGCCGACCGCGATCAGCGCCGGGGTGGCCGCCTGGGACGGGACCATCGTGGCGACCGGGGTCAGGAAGAGGGCGAGGGCGAACAGCCCGCCGGTGACGATGTTGGCCAGGCCGGTGCGGGCGCCTTCGCCGACACCGGCGGTGGACTCCACGAAGCAGGTGGTGGCCGAGGAGGAGCTCGCGCCGCCGGCGGCGACGGCGATGCCGTCCACGAACAGCACCTTGTTGATGCCGGGCATCTGGCCCTGGGCGTCCGTGAGCTTGGCCTCGTCGCTGACGCCCATGATCGTGCCCATGGCGTCGAAGAAGCAGGACAGCAGCACGGTGAAGACGAAGAGGATGCCGGTCAGCGCGCCGACCTTGCCGAAGCCGCCGAAGAGGCTGACCTGGCCGATGAGCCCGAAGTCGGGGGTGCCGACCGGGTTGCCCGGCCACTTCGGGGTGGTCAGGCCCCAGGTGGGCACGTGCGCGACCGCGTTGACGATCAGGCCCAGCACGGTCATCGACACGATCGAGATGAGGATCGCGCCGGAGACCTTACGCACGATCAGCGCGAGGGTGAGCAGGGTGCCCAGGATGAAGACCAGTACCGGCCAGCCGTTGAGGTGGCCGGTGGCGCCGAGCTGGAGCGGGACGGTGGTCTGGGCGACGTCCGGGATACGGCTGACGAAGCCGGAGTCGACGAGGCCGATCAGCATGATGAACAGGCCGATGCCGATGGAGATCGCCTTGCGCAGGCTGTAGGGCACCGCGTTCATCACGCGCTCCCGGAGGCCGGTGGCGACGAGCAGCATGACGACGAAGCCGGCGAGGACGACCATGCCCATCGCGTCCGGCCAGGACATCCGGGGGGCGAGCTGGAGGGCGACGACCGAGTTGACGCCGAGACCGGCCGCGAGGGCGATCGGCACGTTGCCGATGACACCCATGAGGAGGGTCGTGAAGGCGGCGGTGACGGCGGTGGCCGTGACCAGCTGGCCGTTGTCGAGCTGATGCCCGTACATGTCCTTCGCGCTGCCGAGGATGATCGGGTTCAGCACGATGATGTACGCCATCGCGAAGAAGGTGGCGAAACCGCCACGGACCTCGCGGGACAGCGTGCTGCCGCGCTCCGAGATCCTGAAGTAGCGGTCGATCGCGCCGTACGCGGGCGTGCCGCCCGGCTGTTCCGGGGCGGGGACCTTGGCTGGGGCCGAGGTGGACATCAGGGACCTTTCGTTCACCGGCGGGCGTCCCCCTAGCCCGATTGGTGTTTCCTACGAATATAAGCTGCCAAACGCAAACCGTTTCAGTATGAACATATAAGCCCGTGAGCGCTATCTCCGCGCGTAGACCTGATCGCCTCGTAAGCTGTGCGCATGGAGAAGTGGACCCCCAAGCACGAGGCACCGGAGCCGCTGGAAGGCCCCGTGGTCGCCACGATCACCGGTGGCACGATCGTCTGGTTCGTCCTCTTCCTCGCCCAGCTCCCCTTCTACGGCTGGTACGCCGACCGCGGCCACGCCTGGTGGATCTGGACCTGCCTCGCCGGCGGCGGCCTCGGCCTCATCGGCGTGTGGTACGTCCGCCGCCGCGACGCGGCCATCAAGCGGGCGGCAACGGTCCAGCCGGGCCCCCGCCCCGCCGAATAGTCGCCCCGCTACAGCCGGGCCGTCTGCTGGGGGCTGCCGCCCCCAGACCCCCGCATCGGCCCTGAACGGGCCTCGTCCTCAAACGCCGGACGGGCTGGGTAATGCGGACCTGGGCCTGGGGGGTGGGGGCGAAGCCCCCTGGCTGGGTGCGAGGGCGAAGCCCCGCGAGGGGCGCACGGGCGAAGCCCGAAGGGGTGCAGGGGCGAAGCCCCGCGAGGGGTGCACGGGCGAAGCCCGAAGGGGTGCAGGGACGCAGTCCCCGCGAGGGGCGCAGGGGACGCAGTCCCCGCGAGGGGTGCAGGGGCGGAGCCCCGCCGGGGTCTGGGCGGAGCCCCGCCGGGGTCTGGGCGGAGCCCCGCCGGGGTCTGGGCGGAGCCCCGCCGGGGTCTGGGCGGAGCCCCGCCGGGGTCTGGGGCGGAGCCCCGCCGGGGTCTGGGGCGGAGCCCCGCCGGGGTCTGGGGCGGAGCCCCGCCGGGGTCTGGGGCGGAGCCCCAGGGTGGGGTGACTTCCCAGTTGGCCGTCATGGGTGGGTGGGTGGGAAACCCCGGGGTCTGGGGCGGAGCCCCAAGGGCGGCCACCCCGCCGTACCCCCATTCGGCAGGTGCCGGCCCAAATCCGCACGTACCGTCGATTGCATGACGCACATCGACGCGCCCGGCGCGAGGCTGCACGCGCCCACCCGGGCCGGCGGCCTGACCTCGGCCGAAGTAGCGGAGCGCACCGCGCGCGGTGAGGTCAATGACGTCCCCGTACGCAGCAGCCGCTCCCTCGCCGAGATCGTCCGCGCGAACGTCCTCACCCGGTTCAACGCGATCATCGGCGTGCTCTGGCTGGTCATGCTGTGCGTCGCGCCGATCCAGGACAGCTTCTTCGGGTTCGTCATCCTCGCCAACACCGGCATCGGCATCCTCCAGGAGTGGCGCGCGAAGCAGACCCTGGACTCGCTGGCCGTCATCGGCGAGGTGAGACCGACCGTCCGCCGTGACGGCGTCACGACGGAGGTGAGGACGTCCGAGATCGTGCTCGGTGATCTCATCGAGATCGGACCCGGCGACAAGATCGTCGTGGATGGCGAGTGCGTCGAGGCCGACGGCCTGGAGATCGACGAGTCGCTGCTCACCGGTGAGGCCGATCCCGTCGTCAAGGCCCCCGGCGACCGCGTCATGTCCGGCAGCTTCGTCGTCGCGGGCGGCGGCGCCTTCCGGGCGACGAGGGTCGGCCGCGAGGCCTACGCCGCACAGCTCGCCGAGGAGGCCTCCCGCTTCACGCTGGTCCACTCCGAGCTGCGCTCGGGTATCTCGACCATCCTCAAGTACGTCACCTGGATGATGGTCCCGACCGCGGTCGGCCTCGTCATCAGCCAGTTCGTGGTCAAGCAGCACGGGCTCAAGGACTCGGTCGCCCGGACCGTCGGCGGCATCGTCCCGATGGTCCCGGAGGGGCTGGTGCTCCTCACCTCCGTCGCCTTCGCGATAGGCGTCATACGGCTCGGCCGCAAGCAGTGCCTCGTGCAGGAGCTGCCCGCCATCGAGGGTCTCGCCCGCGTCGACACCGTCTGTCTGGACAAGACGGGCACGCTCACCGAGGGCGGGATGGACGTCATGGAACTGCGGGCCGTGGACGGGCACGACGAGGCGTACGTACGGCAGGTCCTCGGCGCGCTCGGCGAGTCCGATCCCCGCCCCAACGCCTCGCTCCGCGCGATCATCGACGCCTACCCGGACAGCGAGGAGTGGCGCTGCGTGGAGTCGCTGCCCTTCTCCTCCGCCCGCAAGTACAGCGGCGCGAGGTTCAGCGAGGGCGACGGCGAGACGAGCACCTGGCTGCTCGGCGCGCCCGATGTCCTGCTGCCGGCCGGTGATCCCGCCCTGGCCGAGACCGAGCGGCTCAACGAGCAGGGTCTGCGGGTCCTGCTGCTGGCCCGCGCGGGCCGGGACGACCTGGACGTCCCCGACGTCGTCGACGGGGCCGCGCCCGCCGCCCTCGTCGTACTGGAGCAGCGGCTGCGGGCCGACGCCGCCGACACCCTGCGCTACTTCGCCGACCAGGACGTCCGCGCCAAGGTCATCTCGGGTGACAACGCGGTCTCCGTGGGGGCCGTGGCCGCCAAGCTCGGGCTCGACGGCTCGGTGGTCGACGCGCGCCGGCTGCCCGCCGAGCGGAACGGGATGGCGGACGCGCTGGACGGGGCGACCGTCTTCGGCCGGGTCACCCCGCAGCAGAAGCGGGAGATGGTCGGCGCGCTCCAGTCGAAGGGGCACTCGGTCGCGATGACCGGCGACGGCGTGAACGACGTACTGGCGCTGAAGGACGCCGACATCGGCGTGTCGATGGGGTCGGGTTCGGAGGCCACCCGCGCGGTCGCGCAGATCGTGCTGCTGGACAACAGCTTCGCCACGCTGCCGTCGGTGGTCGCGGAGGGCCGGCGGGTCATCGGGAACATCACCCGGGTGGCGTCCCTGTTCCTGGTCAAGACGGTCTACTCGGTACTGCTGGCCGTCCTGGTGGTGTGCTGGGGGGTGCAGTACCCGTTCCTCCCGCGGCACCTGACGCTGCTGTCGACCCTCACCATCGGCATCCCGGCCTTCTTCCTGGCCCTCGCGCCGAACAGGGAACGCGCCCGCCCGCACTTCGTACGGCGCGTGATGCGGTACGCGGTGCCGGGCGGGCTGGTGGCCGGGGTGGCGACCTTCGTGACGTATCTCGTCGCCCGGCACTACTACACCGGCGACGGCTCCCTGGAGGCGGAGACCAGCGCGGCCACCCTGACCCTCTTCCTGATCTCCATGTGGGTCCTGGCGATCATCGCCCGCCCGTACACCTGGTGGCGGGTGGTCCTGGTGGCCTCGATGGGCGTGGCGTTCGTGTGCGTCCTGGCCGTGCCCGCCCTCCAGGCCTTCTTCGCGCTGAAGCTGGTGGGCGTCGCGATGCCGTGGACGGCGGTGGCCGTCGCCGCGGTGGCGGCGGTCGTCCTGGAGTTCCTGTGGAAGTGGGTCGACCGCCGCTTTCCCGCGTGAGCGTCACACCGCGGGCCACAGGATCCTGTCCTCGGCCTCGGCCTGGAGATCACTGATTGCCTGGCTCGTCCTGCTGGAACGGGTGGGCGGGCGGATCGACGTACGGCCCGCGGACGCGGCGGCCTTCGATGAGGCGAAGGCCGCCTTGATCACCGCACGTCGACGTAGTCACCCGTGGCGCTGACGGCCGGGGTGGTCGTGGTGCCCGCGAAGGAGAGGCGCCAGTAGCCGTCGTACTGGGCGGTGGCGGTGGCCTTCACGTTGCCGGACGAGTCCGAGGTCACCGTCTTGACGGTGGTGTACGTGGTCGTGCCCGCCTTGCGGAACTGGAGCTTGACCGGCTGGCTGGTGTAGCCGTGGTACAGGCCGTCCTCCCAGTTGGCGCGGGACAGCTTGCCCGTGGTGGTGAGGGTCGTGCCCTTGGTCACCGGCTCCGGGCCCGCGTCGGCCGTGAGCTTGGAGTAGCGCTGCACGTTGCTGGTGGCGAGGCTGCCCTGGTCCTTGAAGCCGACCTTGCTGAGGTCGGGGTTGTCCGGGTCCTGGCCGTTGAAGGCGTAGGCCTCGGCGGCGACGGTCCAGCTGCCGGCGTCGGCGTTCTTGAGCTCGCCCTCGCCCGGGTGGATGTCGACGGTGCCCGTGCAGGTGGCGGTGGTCGACGAGGTGACCGTGCAGGTGGCGAAGTCGTCGCCCTCCAGCGTCTTGCTCGGCTCGTCCAGGGTGCCGCGGTAGAGGTAGGCGTCGCTGAAGAAGTCGGACGCGGTGACGTCCACGTCGGCGCCGTGGGTCAGCGTGTACGAGTACGTGGTGCTGACCTTGTTGGTGGTGCCGACCTTGATCGCCGAGGCGATCTTGAGGTTGGAGAAGCTGACGTCCATGGTGTACGGCGTACCGCTGGACCCGGTGGCGTGCGCGGCGGGCACGGCGAGGGCGGAAAGGGCCAGGGCGCCGGAGACGGCGGCCACGGTGGCACGGATGCGCATTGCGTTCCCCATGTGGGAGGAGTGATCGGGGAGTCTCTTGACTCGACAGCTCTGATCAGTGACGCCTGCGGCTGGTTGTACGCCGGTGACCGGATCCGGCCAGTTTTTGCGTGGTCATTGCATGCAGATGGCCAGAAGCAGAGGGAGAGGAAGCGTTTCGGCCCCAGGACGCCGGCTGCGTCCTGGGGCCGAAAGGGCACTGCTTACTGCTTACTGCTTACTGCACGTCGACGAAGTCACCCGTGGCGTTGACCGCCGGGGTGGTCGAGGTGCCCGCGAAGCTGTAGCGGAAGTAGCCGTCGACCGAAGCGGTGGTCGTGGTCTTCAGGTTGCCGGTGGAGTCCGACTTGATGGTCTTCAGCGTGGTGTAGGTGCTGGAGCCCTTCTTGCGGAACTGGAGCTGGACGGACTGGTTGGTGTAGCCCGCGTACTTGTGCGTCTCCCAGTTGGCGCGGGACAGCTTGCCCGTGACCGTGATGGTCTTGCCCTTCTTCACCGGCTCCGGCGAGGCGTTGACCGTCAGCTTCGAGTAGCGCTGCACCAGGGTGGTGCCGAGGCCGAACTGGGCGGCGGTGTCCTCGGTGGTGTAGTTGAGGGCCAGGGCGCCGCCGTGCCAGGTGCCGGCGTCGGAGTTCAGCAGCTCCTCGTCGTCCGGGCCCGGGTAGATGTCGATGTCGCCCTTGCAGGTGGCGGTGGTCGCCGAGGTCGCGGCGCAGGTCGCCGGGGCGTCACCGAACAGCACGTTGTCCGGGGCGTCCTCGGAGCCCTTGTAGATGAACGGGCCGTTGGCGAAGTCCTCGGACGTGATGTCGACGTCGGCGCCGTGGGTCAGCGTGTAGGTGACCGAGGTGGCCACGTGGTTGGTGGTGCCGACCTTGACCGCCTTGGCGATCTTGAAGTTCGAGAAGGTGACGTTCAGGTCCGCGGCCGTGGTGGCGGTGAACGCCGTCTTGCCGGAAGCGGCGTGCGCGACGGCGGCGGCGGCTTCCGCGCGGTAGGAGGAAGCGTCGGCCTGCGCGGCCGGTACGGCGAAGGCGGAGAGGGCCAGGGCGCCGGAGACGGCGGCCACAGTGGCACGAATGCGCATGTGTTTCCCCTGATGGAGAAGGATGGGCGCGGGGCCCAAGTGATCGGGGAGTCTGTTGACTCAGGTGATCAGATTCGCCATCAGGGGCAATGGTTGTACGCGATTGAAGAATTCGTGCGAAGACCTCGAAGGCGCGACTCAGTCGAACCAGCGGTCCCGTGCCAGCTCCTCCGTGCGTGACGGGTCCTCCAGCAGGGCCGCGACCTCGAAGCGGCGCGGCCACTGGCCGGCGGCCCAGGCGAGGCCGGCGGCGACGCCTTCGAGGGTGGCGGCGTGCAGGACGCCGTCGTCGGTCAGGCGCCAGTCGATCTCCACGCCGTCGACCACGAGTTCGTCGTGCTCGACGTAGGTGTCCGGGGTGCGCGGGCCCAGCAGCACGCGCACCGACTCGGGTACGTCGTGCTCGGCGCCCTCGGAGTCCACCTCCCCGGTCACGGATTCGCTCAGCCGCCGCACCTGGAACAGTTCGGCCAGCTCGGCGGCCCGGGTGGGGCGGACCGGCAGCAGCGGGACCCCGGACGTGAACGGCAGCAGGTCGGGCGAGTCGACGACGACGGCGCCGCCGGCGTCCACCACCGCCACCCGCCCGTCGACGACGGCCCGCAGCTCGTCCGGCAGGGTGACCTGCTCTGGGTCGAGGTCGGCCAGCGCGGTGTACAGGCCGTGCAACTGGGCTGGGGTGACCCGGCGTTCCGGGTCGGCGAGGCGGTCCAGCAGTTCGGCGGCGCCGCCGGGCTCGTCGAGCAGGGCGGCGACGGAGGTGCGCACGCCGAGGGCCTTGAGGACCTGCTCGTCCTCGAAGCCGGTGGCGTCCGCCTCGTCGTACAGGCCGTGCAGCAGCGGGTCGCCGCCGGCCGCGAGGAGGCCCGCCGGTCGGCGGCCGTCGAGGACCGGGTGCCCGCGCAGCCACCACGCCGTGTACGGCCGTACGACCTCGTGGGTGCCGTCCGGCAGCAGGATCCGCACCGGCTGGGTGAGCGCGTCGCGCAGCGGCGGGCGGGCGAGCAGGGCGAGGGCCTGCGGCCAGTGGTCGTCGTCGACGAGGTCGAGGTCGCGGACGGCGACGAGTTCGGTGGCGACCGGGGGTACGGGAGTGTCGGGGAAGCGGTCGAGGATGTCCTCGCACCACACGTCCACGGCGTCCAGCAGACCGGCGTCGTCCGGTTCGGCGAAGTCGCTCTCGCGGGGCTCCAGTTCGTCCGGGTCGAGGACGACGTCCGTGGCCCGTACGAGGGCGAAGTCGGCCAGCACGCCACAGGCGGCCAGCGGCTGCTCGCCCCACTTCTCGGCCAACTCGACGTCCACCGCCGCGAGTTCACCCTCGCGGATGACCTGGGCGAACGGGCTGCCGGGCAGGACGAGTTCACCGGCGGGGGCGAGTTCACCGTCCTCGTCGGGCAGGGCGAGGGCGCCCAGCCACGGCTCGTCGCCCGGCTCCAGACCCGCGTCGCGGACCAGGGCGAGGACGGCGTCGGCCAGTTCCTCGGCGTCGAGGCCGTCCTCCTCCCAGGCCACCGCGCCCTCGTCGTCCAGGGAGGCGGCGACGGCGGCCCGTACCTGCGGGGTGGTCAGGACGGCGCGCGGGGTCGCGGGCAGCGCACCGAGCTTCTCCAGGAGCGGGTGGGCGGCGTCCGGGTGAGCGACCTTCAGGCCGAGCCGGCCCAGCACCTCCGGGTCGACGGCGGCCGCGTCCGCGGTGGGCAGCAGGACCTGGCGGGGCCCGATCGTCGTCCGGCCTCCCCCAGAGCCGAAAGCCTGGGAGGTGCCCCCAGCCAGCGGCACGGGCAGTCCGGAGAGCCGGTCGGGGTCGACGCCGGCCAGGCTGTCGTACAGCCGCCACCACCAGTCGGGGGACTTCTCCAGACCGGCCAGCCGGTCGACGGCGTCGGCGAGCGGGAGGCGGGCGACGCCCAGCGTGCGCAGCTCGGCGCGGCGCTCCAGGCCGGCGGGCAGCAGCGTGGGCAGCACCTCGGCGAGGACCCGGACGGTCTCGGCGCCGGCGCCCTCGGCGATCTCCGCGTCCCGGGGGCGCAGGGACTCCGGGAGTTCGGCGGCGACCTCGTGGTCCGGAACGCCCGCGCCCTCGGCAGGGCGCTTCGGGGTCGCGGCCGGGGGCAGGAAGGCGGTGCGCGGGAGGCGGTCGAGGATCGCCTGGCGCAGGGCGCCGTCGAGTTCGCCCTTGCCGAGCGGGCCGGGTACGAGGTCGATGATGCCCTCGGTCACCGGGCGCCAGCCGGCGAGGAGTTCGACGTACGCCTCCGCCGCGCGCTGCACCAGGAAGTCGGTCAGCGGGCCGGGCGCCGCGTGCCGGCGGGTGGTGTCCAGCGGGAAGGAGGCGATGAGCAGGGCGGGGACGCCGAGGGGCTCGTCGCTCGGAGTGGGGGCGTGCACGACGGGCGTGGTGCGGGGGCGGGCCGGGGTGCCGTCCGGGTCGGGCACGGCCCAGGTGACCGACCAGTACGGGCGCAGCCGCTCCTCGACCGGGCGGTCGGCGAGCAGGTCCGGGGTGAGCGGGCCGTGCGCGGAGACCGTGCGCCAGCGGGTCGTGCCGTCACGGGAGTCGTTCACGACCGTGTGGGCGCCCTCGGTGCGGCGGCGCAGGGTGCGGGGGGCGTCGTCGTCGATCTCGACGACCACTTCCTCCAGGCCGGGCAGGGCCAGCAGGAGGGCGTCGTCGACGGCGTGCAGGAGGCGTTCGGCGAGGTCGGTGGCGGCCGTGTCGCGCAGCGGGAGGATGACGGCGGTGTCGTACGGGTCCGGGGCGCTGCCCTCGGCGGCGAACGGCAGGCGCAGCAGCGGTACGTGTCCGTCGCGGCGGCGGATCTCGTCGCCCAGGCCGGGGCTGTGGCGGGCGGTGTCGACGGCGAGCTCGCGGGCCTCGGCGAGGGACCAGCGGACGCCGCCGTGCCGGCCGACGACCGCGGGCTCGTCGGTGACGGCGAGCACGGCTGCGAAGCCGACGCCGAAGCGGCCGACCGTGGCGCGGGGTTCCTGTACCTCGGCCTCGCGTTTGGCGGACGCGCGGAGGGTGGAGAGCGACTCGACGCCGGCCGCGTCCAGGGGGGCGCCGGTGTTGGCTGCGACCAGCACGCCGTCGCGGAGGGTGAGGCGGAGCCGGCCGGGCACGTGGGCGCGGGCCGCTGCGTCGGCGGCGTTCTGGGCCAGCTCTACGACGAGGCGGTCGCGGTAGCCGCCGAGGACCAGGTCCTCCTCGGCGTTGGCGTCCTCGCGGAATCGGGCGGGGCTGGTGGCCCAGGCGTCGAGAACCCCGCGGCGGAGGCGGGCGGTGGCGAAGGGGTCGGCGCCCTCGGTCGCCGGGCGCACGTACTTGCTCACGTTCACTCTCCTCGTCGGCTGACCACGAAGGTACCGCGCCGCTGCCGCTGGGCTTGGCCGGTGGGCCCGGGCGGAGGGCGCTTCCTGGGGCTCCGCCCCAGACCCCGGCGGGGACTGCGTCCCCACCCCTTCGGCCAAGGTCCGCATTACCCAGCCCGTCCGGCGCTTGAGGACGAGGCCCGTTCAGGGCCGACGCGGGGGTCTGGGGGCGGCAGCCCCCAGCAGACGGCCCGGTTACGAGTGGCCCAGTTCCGCCGAGGCCTCGTCGCCGGTGGGGGGGACCGAGCCCGAGTCCGGGGACGGGCGGAGGGGGAAGGGGTCCACCCTCGTCTCGTCGACCACCGGAGGTGCCGGCTGGGGCGGCTTGGGCATGACCGCGGCCTCGGAGTGGCCGCCGCAGCCGTAGGCGAGGGAGACGACTCGGCCGTCAGCCGGGGAGAACTCGTTGGCGCAGACTCCGAAGGCCTGGCCGAGCGAGCCGCCGACGGGGACCAGGAAGCCGCAGCTGGCGCAGGAGGCGGGCGCCGCCTGGGCCATGGGGGTCTTGGCTCCGAAGGCGTCGTCCCAGCGGTCGGCGGCGACGTGGAGGCCGTAGCGGGACAGGACGCGGGCCCGGCGCATGCCCAGTTCCTCCGCGATCGCGGCGATCGTGCCGCGGGCGGGGGTCACCGGCTGTACGGCGGGTGTGCCGGGGGTGACGTCGGCGTCCTCGGCGTCCGCCAGTTCCGCCATCTCCTCGGAGACCGGGGAGCTCGGCAGCGGCTGCTCCTCACCGGTGTAGCCGGGCTCCAGGCGGAGGTCCTCGGCGTCGGTGGGGAGCAGGTCGCCGGGGCCCATGTCGCCGGGGCGGAGGCGTTCGCTCCAGGGCACCCACTCGGGGGCGAGGAGGGCGTCGGGGCCGGGGAGGAGGACCACCTCGTCGAGCGTCACGATCTTCGCGCGGGACGCCCGGGCCACGGTGGCCGCCCAGCGCCAGCCCCGGTACCCGAGCTCCTTGCACTCGAAGAAGTGCGTGACGACGCGGTCGCCCTCGGCGACCAGGCCCACATGCTCGCCGACGACGCCTGGCGCGGCCGCCTCCTCGGCTGCGGCACGGGCGAGGTCGACGGCCTCGGCGCACAGACGGTCGGGGGTGCGGCTTCGCGTGGTCGCTGCGCTCACAGGTATCGCTTCTCTCCTACGCCGTCTCACGGGTGCGCCTGCCTGAAGGCGGTGGAACGGACGGAGCGGACCTGTGGGCCGCATCGACGTCCGCGTCCGATCGCGCTCGGGCGCACCTCTGTCATCCATTCTGCGGGATGGCTGAGATACGCACGCTACCCGGTCACCGGCGCTCGGCCTACACCGACGGAGTTGTTCGCCGGTTCGCGGTGGTGTTTCCGGCCCGGCCGTTCGACTCGCTTGGCTTCAAACCGCACTATCAACGCCCGTCTCGGGGCACTATGAACGTCGTGGCAGCCACGAGGCCGCCCCAGGGTGCCACCGGGAGGACCGGTGGGGCCGGGGGGAGCAGTCGAGGTGGCGGTGCGGGTCCGGTGCGCGGGGCCGCCCGCGCGGTCGGTCGTGCCCTGCACTTCCCGGTGACCGGGGCCGCACGAGGCATCCGCAAGGCCACGCACGCGCACGGCGCCGGAGAGTCCGGGCTCGGCAAGCTGATCGAGTTGCACGCGGTCAACGGCGCGGGCGATGTCATGATCACCGTCGCGCTGGCCTCGACGGTGTTCTTCTCGGTGCCCACCGACGAGGCCCGGGGGCGTGTCGCGCTCTACCTGGCCATCACGATGGCCCCGTTCACGGTCCTCGCGCCGGTGATCGGCCCGCTCCTCGACAAGCTGCCGCACGGCCGCCGGGCCGCGATGGCCGGGACGATGCTCGCCCGTGCCCTGCTCGCGCTGATCATCTCGGGGGCCGTGGCCGGCGGCAGCCTGGAGCT
This sequence comes from Streptomyces sp. NPDC001480, assembly GCF_042894725.1. Classification (NCBI taxonomy): domain Bacteria; kingdom Bacillati; phylum Actinomycetota; class Actinomycetes; order Kitasatosporales; family Streptomycetaceae; genus Streptomyces; species Streptomyces sp. NPDC001480. The sequence continues at coordinate 168,593 of NZ_JBIAVX010000015.1, forward strand.
GTATCCGGCGGCGCTGGGGGTGCTGGTCGCGTCCAAGGCGTACGGGGTGGTGCGCAGTGCCGTGGTGCCGCGGCTGCTGCCGCCGCGTTTCTCGCTGGTGAAGGCGAACTCGCGGGTGACCCTGGGCGGGCTGCTGGCCACGGGGGTCGCCGCGCCCATCGGGGCGGGGCTCCAGTCGATCGGCTCCCCCTGGCCGCTCTACGGCGCCTTCGTGATCTACGTGGCCGGAGCGTTCCTGTCGTTCTCCCTGCCCGCGAAGGTCGACTCGGCCAAGGACGAGGACATCGCGCTGCTCGCCGCCGACGAGCGGCATCTGCACGGGCCGCACCGCAAGAAGGAGGAGCTGAAGCGGCCGGGGCTGCGCACGGTCGGGCCCGCCGTCACGAACGCGCTCGGCGCCAACGCCGCCCTGCGCTGCCTGTCCGGCTTCCTGATCTTCTTCCTCGCCTTCCTGCTGCGCGAGCACCCGCTGACCGGCGAGAGCGCGGCGGTGTCGATGGGGATAGTGGGCGTGGCCGCCGGCGCGGGCAACGCGCTGGGTACGGCGGTCGGGTCATGGCTCAGGTACCGGGCGCCGGAGATCATCATCGTGACGGTGGTGGCGGTGGTGCTGGGAGCGGCGGTCGTCGCGGCGGTGTTCTTCGGCGCGTTCCTGGTGGCGTGCCTGGCCGCGGTCGCCGGGTTCGCGCAGGCGCTGGCCAAGCTGTGCCTGGACGCGCTGATCCAGCGGGACGTGCCGGAGCTGGTGCGGACGTCGGCGTTCGCCCGGTCGGAGACGTTGTTGCAGATGGCCTGGGTGTTCGGCGGCGCGGTGGGCATCGTGATGCCGCTCAACGGCACGCTGGGGCTGGCGGTGGGCGGCGCCTTCGTCGCCGTGGGCTGGCTGACCACGGTGCGCGGTCTGCTGAGCTCGGCGCGGCACGGCGGCCGGGCGCGACCGCGAGTGGCGTAACGAACCGGGCACGCCGCACCCCGCGTGGGGAAGGGTCGGGACACGCCAGATAGCCTTCGGACATGACCACGCTGCACTCCGTTGTTGTGCGACGCCGCCGCGCCGTCGCCGCCGCCGGCGCCGTTTCCGCCGGACTGCTTCTGCTGTCGGCCTGCGACAAGCCGTCGCCGATGTCGACGGTCACCGTCGGCACGAGCTCGGTCAACTCCGAGGCCACTTGTTACAACGACGGCGACGCCCTCGACACGGCGTCGCTGACGAAGTGCCTGAAGGACACCGACATCAAGTCCATCAAGGTGGACCCGGACGAGACCGTGCGCTTCGGGGTGGACCCGAAGATCGCGGACAACGGCTGGACGATCCTGATGAACGGCCAGCCCCTGACCGACTCCAGCAAGAAGACGTACCGGACCATCCCGGGCAGCGTGTTCTTCAACGCCCAGTACGGTGCCCAGGGCAACTCGACCCTGGTGTCCATCAAGGAGGGCGAGAAGACGGTCACGGGTCTGTGGTCCTTCAAGCTGAAGAAGGAGTCCTGACCACGTCGTCCTCGGCCGGTCTCCGGGTCCTGGTGGCCACCGCGGTTCCCGCTGAACGGGACGCGGTGGCCCGGGCGTTTCCCGGTGCCGATGTGGTCGCCGCCGGGGTCGGCCCCGCCCTCGCCGCCGCCTCCACCGCGACCGCCCTGACCACCGCCGCGCTGCGCGGCACCCCCTACGGCCTGGTCGTCTCCGCCGGGATCGCCGGCGGCTTCCTGCCCGAGGCGTCCCTCGGCTCGCTCGTCGTCGCCGACGAGATCACCGTCGCCGACCTGGGCGCCACGACACCGGAGGGGTTCGTTCCGGTCACCGGGCTGGGCTTCGGGACCGTCACCCACCGTCCGCCGGATTCACTCGTACGAGAGGTGACCGCGGCCACCGGCGCGCTCGCCGGGACCGTCCTCACCGTCTCGACCGTGACCGGAACCGCGGCCCGCGCCGCCGAGCTGCGCGCCCGCCACCCCCGTGCCCTCGCCGAGGCCATGGAGGGCTTCGGGGTCGCCGAGGCGGCCGCCGCGCACGGCACGCCCGTGCTGGAGATCCGCGCGGTCTCCAACCCCGTCGGCCCGCGCGACCGCGCCGCCTGGCGCATCGGTGACGCCCTCGCGGCCCTGACCGAGGGGTTCGGGAAGCTGACGCCCGTACTGGAGAGTTGGAAACAGGTATGACTGCCCACGGTGAGCCCGAGTCGCTGCGGATCGCGTACTCGCCCTGCCCCAACGACACCTTCGTCTTCGACGCCCTCGCCCATGGCCGGGTCCCGGGCGCGCCCGCCCTCGACGTCACCTTCGCGGACATCGACATCACCAACGGCATGGCCGAGCGCGGTGAGCTCGACGTGCTGAAGGTGTCGTACGCGGTACTGCCGTACATCCTCGGCGAGTACACGCTGCTGCCGTGCGGCGGCGCGCTGGGCCGGGGCTGCGGGCCGCTGGTGCTCACCCGGGAGGCGGACACGGACCTGACGGGGCGTACGGTCGCGGTGCCGAGCGAGAAGTCGACCGCCTACCTGCTGTTCCGGCTCTGGGCCGCGGACACCCTGCCCGGCGGGGTCGGCGAGATCGTGGTCATGCCGTTCCACGAGATCATGCCGGCCGTGCGGGACGGGAAGGTCGACGCTGGACTCGTCATCCACGAGGCGCGCTTCACGTACCAGAACTACGGGCTGCACAAGCTCGCCGACATGGGCGAGCACTGGGAGGACACCACCGGGCTGCCGATCCCGCTGGGCGCGATCGTCGCCAAGCGGTCACTGGGCGCGGACACGCTGCGGGGGCTCGCCGAGTCGATCCGTACGTCCGTCCACGCGGCCTGGGACGACCCCGAGGTCTCCCGCCCGTACGTCATGGAACACGCCCAGGAGATGGACCCGTCCGTCGCCGACCAGCACATCGGCCTGTACGTCAACGAGTTCACCTCGGAACTCGGAGAAGACGGATACGCGGCCGTACGGGGCCTGCTGACGCGTGCGGCGGCCGAGGGGCTGGTGCCGCCCCTCGGGCCCGACGCGCTGTCGTTTCCCTGAACCGGCGCACACCACAGCGGGCCGCCGGACGGAGTCCGGCACAGCCGTCCGCAGCCCGCGAAGCGCCGCAAGGACGGCAGAAAGAGGTGGCCGCGTGCGGCGGCCGAGGGGCTGGTGCCGCCCCTCGGGCCTGACGCGCTGTCGTTTCCCTGAGCGGGCGGGTCACACGTCCAGTTGGTCGGCGACCGCCCGCAGCAGGCCGGCGATCTTCTTGCCGGAGGCCTTTTCGGGGTAGCGGCCCTTTTCGAGCATCGGGGTGATGTTCTCGAGGAGGGTCGTCAGGTCCTGCACGATGGAGGCCAGCTCGTCCGGCTTCTTGCGCTGCGCGGCCGCGACCGAGGGCGTGGGATCCAGTACGACGACCGACAGCGCCTGGTCGCCGCGCTGGCCGGCGACCACTCCGAACTCCACCCGCTGTCCCGGCTTGAGCGCGTCGACTCCGGCGGGGAGGACCGAGGAATGGACGAAGACGTCACCGCCGTCGTCGCGGGAGAGGAAGCCGAAGCCCTTCTCGCTGTTGAACCACTTGACCTTGCCGGTAGGCACGTCTGTCCTCGTCCTCGTACTCGTCGGAAAACTGCTTCGGAAAACAGCGCTGGAACGGCTCTTGATAGCACTGGGGCGGGTCGACCATGACCCGCCGGTACCAAGGCTAATGGTCTTGGGGCGGCTGACAAGACGTCGCCCGGTTGTTCCTTCGCGCTGGGAACTACCCTGGTCGGGTGCGTGACAAAACCCAAACGAATTCCGCCGCACCCGGTGACGGACTGATCCGCGCCGGTGCGGTCGTGTTCTTCATCGGTGCCGTGGCCACTCTGGTCACCGTGGCCCCGCTCTTCCTCGGCGCGAAACCATTTCCGGCGTTCATGTACGGCCTGTGCATGCTGATGGGCGTCGGTTTCCTCGTCGCGGGCGCCGGCGTGCTCCGCTCGGTCGCGGCGGGGCGGCGACAGGCCCGGGAGGCCGCTCCGCGTTAGGGGCCCTAGGCGGCCTGGCGGTACTCCGTGAGCCAGGCCGGGAGTTCGGTCAGGTCCTTGAGGACCACGTCCGCGCCCGCCGCGCGCAGCTCCTGCGCGTCGCACGGACCCGTCGCCACGGCCACGGACAGGGCGCCCGCCGTACGCGCCCCGCGTACGTCACCCACGTGGTCGCCGACGTAGACGCCCGCGCCGTGCTCACGCAGCGCCCCCGCCTTCTGCTCGGCCCACAGGTCGCCGACGACCGCGTCGGGCTCGATGCCGAGGTGGGCGAGGTGCAGCTTGGCGTTCGGCTCGTACTTGGCGGTGACGACGAGCGTCCGTCCGCCGGCCTCCCGCACCGCGTCGATGGCCTCGCGGGCGCCCGGCAGCGCGGGCGTCGCGGCGATGGCGATCGTGGGGTACATCTCCCGGTACAGCTCGCTCATCGGCGCGATCTGCTCGGCCGGGAACCAGTTGATCAGCTCGTCGGCCAGCGGAGGCCCCAGCCGGGTCACCGCCAGGTCGGCGTCGATGTACGTCCCCGTCCGCTCCGACAGCGCCTGGTAGCAGGCCCGGATGCCGGGGCGGGAGTCGATCAGGGTCATGTCGAGGTCGAAGCCGACGGTCAGCGGGCGTGAGGTCATATGGGCCATTGTGCCCAGGCGGTACGGCACCCAGGCCCGCCGGGACTGTGAGCTGGGCAACCGTCACCGTCTCTGCGAGCGCCACACCAGGAACAGCGCCGAGGCCACGGCCGCGCCGCGCACCACCCACGGCCAGGTCTCGGCGAGGGCGTCGTTCATGTGGCCCTGGGCGATGGGGGTGCCCCAGCGGCCGTTGTCGCGGCCCCAGAGCCAGACCAGGCCGGCCGCGAGCGCCAGGCCCGGCACGCCCATCACGGCCCACTTGCTCTCCGCCGGGGTGAGCCGGCGGGAGCCGTACGCGATGAGCCAGCCCAGGATCAGCACGAACGGGTTGCCCATGACCGCCCCGGCCACCAGGGCGGCGGCGGCCAGCAGCAGGAGCGGGTTGGTCCAGCCTGCGGCGGGGCGGGGCAGCGGGAGCCCACGGCGCCGGGCGGGGACGGCGGGGTCCTCGGCGGCCACCGTGTCACCGGCGGTTTCGGCGGCCGCCGACTCCTTCGCCGGTTCCTTGGCCGGTTCCTTCTCCAGGCTCGGCGGCGGCTTGAGCAGCTCGGGGATCTCCACCCCGCCGACGAAACCCGGGACGCTGTCGCCCGCCCCGAAGGGGCCGCTGTCCAGCCGCCACCAGTCGGGCTGCGCGGCGCTGTCGCCGAGCTCGTCCGTGCCCGCCAGGTGCGGCGGGGAGGCGGCGGGTGAGGGCGGGGCGGGGGCCGGCTCGGGCGGGCGCGGGCGCGGTACGACCCGGCGCAGGCCCTTCGGTCCCTTCGGCCGCGTGCCTTCCTCGCCGTCCCGCTGTACGGGCACCGCGGCGGGCGGCGCCTCGGGGGTCCCGGCGGTGCCGCCCGCCGCCGTGACGACCTCGTCCGGGGTGCCGAGACGGTCCAGGATGCGGCGGACCGCGGCGGGACTGTCCACCGTGGTCTTCGCCCGGTGCCGGTCGATCTCGTTGCGCAGCTCCGTCACGAGGCGCATCCGCGCGGATGACGGCAACTGGCGTTGCTGGGCCACGTCGCCGACGCGGCTCAGGTATTCGTAGACGACCTGGTCGCTCTCAATCCCCACGAAGTCCCTCCGGGGGTTCGGCCGTTATTTCCCCGGGTCGAAGGTACCGCGTGCCGGCGGGGTGCAGTGGCCGCCCGCTGGGGGCTGCCGCCCCCAGACCCCCGCTTCGGCCCTGAACGGGCCTCGTCCTCAAACGCCGGACGGGCTGAGTGATACGGACCGGGGTGAGTGTGCGGACCGGGGCCACCGTCGTACCCACCCGCTAACGTGGGGCAGATGAGCACCGAGGACCGCCCGGCGCCCCGCTCCCTCGCGGAAGCGCTCCGTGGGCGTGACGACGCGTCCCTGGCCGGGCTGCTGCGCGCCCGGCCGGATCTCATCACGCCCGTGCCGACCGACCTGACGCAGCTGGCGACGCGGGCGGGGACGCGGGCCTCGGTGTTGCGGGCGCTGGAGCGGCTGGACCGGTTCGCGTTGCAGACGGCGGAAGCACTGGCCGTGGCCGCGGATCCGGCGACGTACGACGAGGTGCTGGGGCTGATGGCGGGGGACGCCGGTGATCCGGTCGTCACGGCGGCGTTGCCCCGCGCCCTGGGGGTCCTGCGCGAGCAGGCCCTCGTGTGGGGCGGCGACGACCGGCTGCGGCTGGTGCGGACCGCCCGTGAGCTGCTCGCGCCGTCCGCGCAGCACCCGTCGCCGACGGGGCTGGGGCCGACCGTGCAGGAGGCGACGTCGGGGATGTCGCCGGGGCGGATCCAGGAGATCGTGACCACCGCGGGGCTGCCGACCACCCATGACTCGGTGTCCGCGGTGGCCGCGCTGACCGCCCTGTTCACGGACCGGGAGCGGATGGCGGCGCTGCTGGACCAGGCGCCCGCGGAGTCGCTGGAGGTGCTGGACCGGCTGGTGTGGGGGCCGCCGTACGGGCAGGTCACCGCCGATCCGGCGGCCCGGCTGCGCTGGCTGCTCGACCGGGGCCTGCTGCTGCCGACGGCGCCCGGCACGGTCGTGCTGCCCCGGGAGGTCGCCCTGCATCTGCGTGCGGGCCGCGCCCACCGGGCCCCGGAGCCGGTGCCGCCCGCCGTGGAGCCGGCCTCGTCGCACCGGCCCGAGATGGTGGACGCGACGGCGGCGGGGCAGGCGTACACCGCGCTGGCCACCGTCGAGGAGCTGCTGAAGGACTGGGACGAGGGCGGGCCCGCGGTGCTGCGGGCCGGGGGCCTGAGCGTGCGGGACCTGAAGCGGACGGCCGTCGCCCTGGACGTGGCCGAGCCGGTCGCCGCGTTCTGGGTCGAGCTGGCCTACGCGGCGGGGCTGCTGGCCTCCGACGGTGAGGCGGATGAGCGGTTCGCGCCGACCCCGGCGTACGACGAGTGGCTGGAGCGGCCCCCGGCCGAGCGCTGGGCTCGGCTGGCCGAGACGTGGCTGGCGGTGACGCGGACGCCGGGGGTGATCGGCGGGCGGGACGCGAAGGACCGTACGTTGTCGGCGCTGGGGCCCGGTCTCGACCGGTCGGCGGCACCCGAGGTGCGGCACCGGGTGCTGTCGCTGCTGGCGGGGCTGCCCGCGGGCGGGGCGCCGTCCGCCGAGGCCGTGCTGGAGCGGCTGCGCTGGGAGCGGCCGCTCCGCGGGCCGCAGCGGGACGACGATCTGCGGTCCCGGCTGGCCTCGTGGACGCTGTCGGAGGCGGAGCTGCTCGGGGTGACGGGCCGGGGCGCGCTGTCCGGGCACGGGCGTGCCCTGATCGGGGCGCCGGCTCCGCACCCGGCCGGGGAGGCGCCCGCCGGGCCGGGTGACAAGCTGCCCGTGCATCACCGTCATCACCAGCCGGCCGTCCGGGAGCCCCTGTCCGCGGCCGAGCAGGCCGTCGCCACGGCCGCCGCCGCCCGGGTGCTCGCCCCGCTGCTCCCGGAGCCCCTGGACCACGTGCTGCTCCAGGCCGACCTGACGGCGGTGGCGCCGGGCCCGCTGAAGCGGCCGCTCGCCGACATGCTGGGTGTGCTCGCGGACGTGGAGTCCAAGGGGGGTGCCACCGTCTACCGGTTCACACCGGCCTCGGTGCGGCGTGCCCTGGACGCCGGGCGTGCGGCCTCCGACCTGCATGCCTTCCTCGCCGCGCACTCCCGTACGCCGGTGCCGCAGCCGCTCGCCTATCTGATCGACGACGTGGCCCGTAAGCACGGGCATCTGCGGGTGGGGGCCGCGTCGGCCTATGTGCGCTGCGACGACGACGCGCTGCTGAGCGAGATCCTCGCCGACCGGCGGGCGGCGGCCCTGCGGCTGCGCCGGCTGGCGCCGACGGTGCTGGCGGCCCAGGCCGATCCGGCGACGCTGCTGGAGGGCCTGCGCGGGATGGGGTTCGCCCCGGCCGCCGAGTCCGCCGAGGGCGATGTGCTGATCACCCGCGCCCATGCCCACCGCACCCCGCCGCGCACCGCCCCGGAGCCGGTTCCGGACGGCCCGCCGCCGCCCGACGGCACTCTGCTGTCGGCCGCGATCCGGGCGATCCGCGCGGGTGATCTCGCCGCCACCGCCCCCCGCAAGCCCGCCGCCGGCACTCCGGTCTCCGACGGCGACCTGCCCCGCACCAGCTCCGCCGAGACCCTCGCCACCATGCAGGCGGCCGTCCTCACCGGCGAGGCCCTCTGGATCGGCTATGTGAACGCCGAGGGCACCGCCAGTCAGCGGGTCATCGCCCCGATCCGGGTCGAGGGCGGTTTCGTGACGGCGTACGACCACACGGCGGACGAGGTGCGGACGTATCCGCTGCACCGGGTGACGGGGGTGGCGGAGCTCGCCGACGACTGACCGGACCGGCCGTCGGTCTCAGCAGTCCCCGACGGGCGCGTCCGCGGCCAGGCCGAAGTGGGTGCGGGCGGCGGTCTCCAGGGCGGCGGAGGGCATCGAGTCGTCGAGCGACGAGGCGAAGACCCCGAGGTGTGCCTTCGTCCACTGGGCGTTTCCCGCGCCGTCGGGGGCCTCCTCCCGGGACACGACCCGGTAGCGGCCGTCCGTGTCCCGGGCCAGCCGCACCACCTGCGGGACGTGCCCGCCGCCGCACTCGACCAGGGTGTGGCCGTGCACTGCGTACTCGGCGCACAGCGTGTCGACGCCCGCCCGTACGACGTTCCCGTGCTCCTCCAGGCCGAGCGGCTCCGCGCGGCAGAACCAGCGGGCGTCGAGCCCGGGCACGGCCTCGCCGTAGCCGCTGCCGTGCGCCTCCGCCACGAGGCGGGCCTCGATCACCGGCCGTACCTCGCCCCACAGCCGGGTGTCGACGTCCGCCGGCCGCCCTGTGTCGACGTCCGCCGGCCGCATCGCCCAGGTGCCCGTGACGGCCAGCACCACGACGGCTCCCACCCCGGTCGCCCATCTGCGTCCCGACATCCGCGAACTCCTCACCGCCCCGCGCCCGCGCACACCGCGCCGCCGCTCACGTGGTGAGACATCCGAACGGTGCGTGCAGTTGCGCGGCAAGCGGTCCGGGAAGGAGCGGGCCCCCGTTTCGGGGCCCGGTGCGGCACACTGGACGTTTGGTCCATGCGGAAGGAATGACGTACGTGAATGGTCCGCTGATCGTCCAGTCCGACAAGACCCTGCTCCTGGAAGTCGACCACGAGCGGGCAGGCGACTGCCGTCGGGCCATCGCGCCGTTCGCCGAGCTGGAGCGGGCGCCGGAGCACATCCACACCTATCGGGTGACGCCGCTGGGGCTGTGGAACGCGCGCGCGGCGGGACACGACGCCGAGCAGGTCGTGGACGCGCTCGTGCAGTACAGCCGGTATCCGGTGCCGCACGCGCTGCTCGTCGACATCGCCGAGACGATGGACCGCTACGGGCGGCTGACGCTGACCAGGCACCCGGCGCACGGGCTGGTGCTCACCACCACCGACCGGCCGGTGCTGGAGGAGGTGCTGAAGTCCAAGCGGATCGCTCCGCTGGTCGGCGCCCGGATCGACCCGGACACCGTGGTCGTGCATCCCTCCGAGCGCGGGCAGATCAAGCAGACGCTGCTGAAGCTGGGCTGGCCGGCGGAGGACCTCGCCGGGTACGTGGACGGTGAGGCGCACCCGATCGAGCTGGCCGAGGAAGGGTGGGCGCTCAGGCCCTACCAGAAGCAGGCCGTGGAGAACTTCTGGCACGGCGGCAGCGGTGTCGTCGTGCTGCCCTGCGGCGCCGGGAAGACGCTGGTGGGGGCCGGGGCGATGTCGGAGGCCAAGTCGACGACGCTGATCCTCGTCACGAACACCGTCTCCGCCCGGCAGTGGAAGCACGAGCTGGTGAAGCGGACCTCGCTGACCGAGGACGAGATCGGCGAGTACAGCGGTACCCGCAAGGAGATCCGGCCGGTCACCATCGCGACCTACCAGGTGCTGACCACGAAGCGGAAGGGCGTCTACCCCCATCTGGAGCTGTTCGACTCCCGGGACTGGGGTCTGATCGTCTACGACGAGGTGCACCTGCTGCCCGCGCCGGTCTTCAAGTTCACCGCCGACCTCCAGGCGCGGCGGCGGCTCGGGCTGACGGCGACGCTGGTACGGGAGGACGGCCGGGAGTCGGACGTGTTCTCCCTGATCGGGCCGAAGCGGTTCGACGCGCCGTGGAAGGAGATCGAGGCGCAGGGGTACATCGCGCCCGCCGACTGCGTCGAGGTCCGGGTCAATCTGACGGACTCCGAGCGGCTGGCGTACGCGACCGCCGAGACGGAGGAGAAGTACCGCTTCTGTGCGACGACGGAGACCAAGCGGAAGGTCACCGAGGCGATCGTGCGGCGGTTCGCCGGGCAGCAGATCCTCGTCATCGGGCAGTACATCGACCAGCTCGACGAGCTGGGCGAGCACCTGAACGCGCCGGTGATCAAGGGGGAGACCTCGAACGCGCAGCGCGAGAAGCTGTTCGACGCGTTCCGGGAGGGCGAGATCAGCGTGCTGGTGGTGTCGAAGGTGGCTAACTTCTCCATCGACCTGCCGGAGGCGACCGTCGCCATCCAGGTGTCGGGGACGTTCGGCTCCCGGCAGGAGGAGGCCCAGCGCCTCGGGCGGGTGCTCCGCCCGAAGGCCGACGGCCACCAGGCGCACTTCTACTCGGTCGTCGCCCGCGACACCCTCGACCAGGACTTCGCCGCCCACCGCCAGCGGTTCCTGGCGGAGCAGGGCTACGCGTACCGGATCGTGGACGCGGACGAGCTCCTGGCCGGAGGCTGAACCGGCGCCCGGGGCCAGCGGTCGGTCAAGCCCCGCGGGGAACACCGGTGCGTGTGTGCGCGTACTCGTCCCCCGGGGTCGTGGTGCGCGACTGGGCGCACAGCACGAGCAGGGCCAGGCCCAGCAGGGGATACGGCGCCGCCGCCGGCTGCTGCCACCAGGGGAGCCGGAGGTCCAGGGATCCCTGGTGCGGTACCAGCCACATCGTGCGGACCGTGAACACGGCTGTCGTCATCGCCGCGAGGCGGGCGCGGCCCTCCGCCAGGAGTACGGCGATGAGAGGCACGCACCACACCCAGTGGTGTGACCAACTGATGGGGCAGACGAGCAGGGTGGTGAAGGCGGTCAGCAGGATTCCCCAGCGGTCCTCGGGGGCGCGGGCCGCCAGCCACAGGCCGAGCACGCCGAGGGCCGCCGCCGGGAGCAGCCAGGCCGGGCCGGGGGCCGGGTCGCCCAGTGCCCGCGCGATCAGGCCTTGCAGGGACTGGTTGTCGATGATCCAGGGTTTGCCGACGCGGCCGGTCTCGTAGAGGCGGCGCGTGAAGAAGTCGACGCTGGCGGCGGGCAGCGCGAGGGCACCGAGCAGGACGGTCGCGGTCAGTGCGGCCGTCGCCGTGGCGGCCTCCCGGTGGCGTCGGCGCACGATCAGCCAGGCGATGAACACGGCGGGCACGAGCTTGATCCCGGCCGCGATGCCCACGGCGGCCCCTTTGGCCCGGGCGCCGGCCGGCCGGGTGAGGTCCCACAGGGTCAGGCAGATGATCGCCAGGTTGATCTGGCCGAACACGAGGGTCTGGAAGACCGGTTCGAGCCAGAGGGCGAGTGCCGTGGCGGTGCGGACGGCGGACGGGGACGGGGTGCGCCCCGCGAGGCGGGCGGAGAGGGTGACGAGGCAGCCGAGCAGGAGCGCGTTGCCCGCGAGGAAGGTGAGCTTGAGGGCCGGGACGGGGATCCAGGTCGTGGGGACGAACAGGACCGCCGCGAAGGGCGGATACGTCGCCGGCAGATGCCATTCGGTGACGGTGAGGCCGTAGAGGTCGCCGCCGTGGGCGACGGCCTCGCCCTCGGCCCGGTAGACCAGCGCGTCGGCCATCGGGACGCGCTGCCAGAGGCAGAGGACGGTGAGGGAGGAGAGGGAGACGACGAGGAGGACGCAGGACATCACCGACCGTTTTGGCACGGCGATGAACTTATGCGGTCACCTGTGGCGTATGCCCGCTTCCTCGCCGTACTCGCCGAGGACGACGACGTTGAACGCCGCGCTCACGAAGACCTTGACGGCACGGAGTGCGTCGCCCAGGCGGTGGTGGGGGACGCCGTCGACGGCTGTGGCTCCGGCCGGTGGCCGGGCGGGGGCTGGGTGGATGGTTGCTGCGCTCATGTCTCCATGGTGGAACCCGGACACAGGGATCGCATCGGCCCCAAGGCCCGATCCCGGGCATGTTTCGGTCCACCCGTGGTCGGACCTCGCCACCCCTCCCCTAGGCCCGGAGTACGACCCCCCTAGGGGACGGAAAAGGATTGGCGACCGCCGAGCCGCCCTCACTACAATCTTCGCTCTTGCCCGCCTCCTCACGGAGTGCCGCCGTCCGGCCGGAAACCGCTCGGCACCCACGCACACGCACCCACCACACACACGCGCCCAGCAGGCCCGGCTCCGGAGGCACCCCCTTGTCCACGCCCGCCCACGACCCCCTCGCCCGGGAACGCTCCCACCTCGCCGCCTCCCGTGCCGCCCTGCGCGCCATGCGCGAGGACGTGGAGTCGCTCGACATCAAGGACGTCACCGCGAACTGGGTGAACGCCGAGGTGCTCGCCCGCCAGATCGACGAGCGCATCAAGGCGCTGGCCGACCTCAGCGGCACCCCGCTGTTCTTCGGCCGCCTCGACTATCTGCACGCCCCCGGAGCCGAACAGGCCGAGGGCGCCGAGGGGGAGCAGTTCTACATCGGGCGGCGGCATGTGCACGACGCCGACGGCGACCCGATGGTCATCGACTGGCGCGCGCCGGTCTCGCAGCCGTTCTACCGGGCGTCCAAGAAGGACCCGATGGACATCGGGCTGCGCCGCCGCTTCGGGTACACCGGCGGCGACCTCACGGCGTACGAGGACGAGCACCTCTCCGACCCCGCTGATCCATCGGGGGCCGCCGCGACGAGCAAGCTGCTCCAGCAGGAGATCGAGCGCCCGCGCGTCGGCCCGATGCGCGACATCGTCGCCACGATCCAGCCGGAGCAGGACGAGATCGTCCGCAGCGGGCTCGGCGGCACGGTCTGCGTGCAGGGAGGGCCGGGGACCGGGAAGACGGCCGTGGGCCTGCACCGGGTCGCATACCTCCTCTACGCCCACCGGGAGCGGCTCGCCCGCACCGGCACCCTGGTCATCGGGCCGAACCGGTCCTTCCTGCACTACATCGAGCAAGTGCTCCCGGCGCTCGGCGAGTTGGCCGTCCGGCAGGCCACCGTCGACGACCTCGTGGGCCAGGTCGAGGTGCGCGGCACCGACGACGCGGCGGCGGCGCTCGTCAAGGGTGACGCGCGGATGGCGGAGGTCCTGAGAAGGGCCCTCTACTCGCACGTCACCATGCCCACCGAGCCGGTGGTCGTGGTGCGAGGCTCCCGGCGCTGGCGCGTCCCGGCGTACGAACTCGAATCCCTGGTGCGCGAGTTGCTGGACCGCGACATCCGCTACGGCGCCGCCCGCGAGGCCCTGCCGCAGCGCGTCGCGCACGCGGTGCTGGTGCAGATGGAGCGCTCGGGCGAGGCCCCGGACGACCGGGTGCAGGACGCGGTGGCCCGCAACAGCGCGGTGAAGGCGGCGGTGAAGGAGGTCTGGCCGGCGGTGGAACCGGCGAAGCTCGTCCTACGGCTGCTCACCGATCCCGACTTCCTCGCCGCGCACGCGGACGGGATCCTCGACGAGGGCGAACAGAAGACGATCCTGTGGTCGAAGCCGGTACGCAGCGTGAAGTCGGCCAGGTGGTCGGCGGCGGACGCGGTGCTGATCGACGAGGCGACGGACCTCGTGCAGCGCACGCACTCGCTCGGGCACGTCGTCCTCGACGAGGCGCAGGACCTGTCCCCCATGCAGTACCGGGCCGTCGGCCGCCGCTGCACCACCGGCTCCGCGACCGTCCTCGGCGACCTGGCGCAGGGCACCACCCCATGGGCGACCCGGAGCTGGGACGAGGCCCTCGCCCACCTCGGCAAGACGGACGGGGTGGTGGAGGAACTGACCGCCGGTTTCCGCGTCCCGACGGACGTCATCACCTACGCCTCGCGGCTGCTGCCGCACATCGCCCCCGGCCTCACCCCGGTCGCCTCGGTCCGCGAGAACCCGGGCTTCTTCGAAGTCCGCGCCACCGACGGCACCGCCGACGTCGTCGCCGCGTGCGAGGAACTCCTCCGCAACGAGGGTTCGACCGGCCTGATCGCCGCCGACGCCCGGATCCCCGCCCTCACCGAGGCGCTCACCGAGGCCGGGATCACCTACCTGTCCCCGGGCGAGGAGACGACGGCGGACACCCGCCTCACCCTGGTCCCCGCCTCACTCGCCAAGGGCCTGGAGTACGACTACGTCGTACTCGACGAGCCCCAGGCCGTGGTCGACGGCGAACCGGACGAACGCACGGGCCTGCGCCGCCTGTACGTGACCCTGACCCGAGCGGTGTCTGGCCTGATCGTCACCCACACGGCCGCATTGCCGGAGCAGCTGGCCTAGCGCGACTGTTTCCCGCTTCAACAAATTCGCTTGATATCAGCCCTGTTGAGTACATTAGTAATAAGCAGGACATAACGAGGTTGATGGCGATGGATGAGATCGTATCGTCGGCAGCCACGGCCTTGGTGGGGGCCATGACCACCGACGCATGGCAACAGGCCCGCGCGGCCCTCGTCACCTGGTGGCGTCGGGTGCGTCCACGTCAGGCGGGCCGGGTGGACGCGGCGCTCGTGGAGTCCCGCGACCGGGTGCTGACGGCCCGCCGGGCAGGGGACGAGGACGCGGAGTCGCACGTGGTCGCGGCCTGGGGGTCCCGGCTGACCGCACTGCTGCGGGACGACCCCGCGCTGGTGGACGGGCTGCGGCGGCTGATCGAGGAGGAGATCGCCCCGCTCCTCGGCCACGAGAGCGGCGCCCGGACCGGCTCGCACGAGTTCCGGGCCGAGGCATCCGGACACGGCCGGGTGTACCAGTCCGGCCGTGACCAGCACATCCACGGGCCATGAGCACCGCCGGCAGACAGCCCGCGTCCGGAGAGGAGATCCGGCTGGAGGCGCACGCCTCCGACCGGGCCCGGATCTACCAGGCGCGCCGGGATCTGTACTCGTCGGAGCGGGACCTGCACGTGCACTACGAGGACGGCGTGCGCGGCGCCCGCCGGGTCCGCGCCGCCGAGATCTCCGAGGAGTGCCCGTATCCCGGCCTGGCCGCCTTCAGCACCGAACAGGCCCAGTGGTTCTTCGGCCGGGACGCGCTGGTGGCCAAGCTGCTGATCCGGCTGGACGCCAGCCTCGCGGTGGGCGGGGCCCTTGTCGTCGTCGCGCCCTCCGGGGCCGGGAAGTCCTCGCTGCTCAGAGCGGGACTCCTGGCCGAGCTCGCGCGCGGCGCCCTGCCCGGCTCGGCGCACTGGCTCCGCGTGTGGCTGACACCGACCGCCCATCCCATGGCGGTCCTCACCGCCCGCCTGCCGGAGGTGACGGGCGGAACGCTCCCGGCGCAGAGCGGCCGGACGGCCGGGGAACACCGCCTGGTCCTGGTCGTGGACCAGCTGGAGGAACTGTTCACGCTGTGCGCCGACGAGCGGGAGCGGCGGGAGTTCCTGGACGCGGTCATGGGCCTGGCGGAGGCAGGCCCCGACGGCGAACCGCCCGCCGCCCTGGTCGTGTTCGGCCTGCGCTCGGACTTCTACACCCAGTGCGCCACCCATCCGGGGCTCCTCGACGCGGTGGAACGCAACCAGGTGATGGTGGGGCCGCTGTCCCGTATCGGCGTCCGAGAGGCCATCCTGCACCCCGCCCGCGCGGTCGGGCTGGACGTCGAACCGGGCCTCGTGCAGGTGCTGTTGCGCGACCTCGGCGCGGCCGAGGCGGACGACGGGAGCGCGGACGCGGACGAATCCGCCGCCTACGAGATCGGAAGGCTGCCACTGCTCGCCCACGCGCTGCGGGCCACCTGGGTGCGCCGGGCGGGCCACGTCCTCACCGTGGACGGCTACGAGTCGACCGGCGGTATCGCGCACAGCCTGTCGGCGGAGGCGGACCGCTGGTTCGACCGGCTGGATCCGCCGGCGCGGCAGACGGCACAGTCCGTGTTCCTGCGCCTGGTCAAGTTCGGCGACGGCACCGACGACACGCGCCGCCCCGTGCGGTACGCCGAACTGGTGGGCCACGGCGCGCGTTCCGAAGAAGCGGCCCGGGTCATCGAGACGTTCACCCGGGGACGGCTGCTGACCCGGGAACAGGACACGGTCACCATCACCCACGAGGTGCTGCTGCAGGCCTGGCCGCGCCTGCGGCAGTGGATCGACGCGCACCGCGCCCAGTACATGGCCCGCCAGCGGCTGGAGGACGCGGCCGCCGCCTGGGAGGAGGCGGGCCGCGACCCCGGTCTGCTGTACCGGGGCGGGAGGCTGGAGGAGGCCTGTGCGCTGGCCGGGGACGAGGAGACGGGCGAGCTCGATCCGGTGGTGTCCGCGTTTCTGGCCGCCTCGGTACGGCAGCGGCGGCGCGCGCGCCGGATCCGGCAGGGGGTCATCGCGGGGCTGACCGCGCTGGCCGTACTCGCCGCGCTCTCCGCGGCGCTGGCGTTCCAGCAGGCCGACACGGCACAGCACGAACGCAACACGGCGATCCTCGGCGAGATCAGGGCCGAGGCCGATCAGGTGCGCGCGACCGACGCGTCATTGGCCGCCCAACTGGACCTGGTCGCGCAGCGGATGAGCCCGGCCGAGTCGACCGGGACCCGCCTGCTCGGCGCCCAGAACACGGCTCTGGCCACCGTGCTGACCGGTCACAACGGCCGGGTGAACGCCGTGGACTTCAGTGCGGACGGCGGGCTGCTGGCCGGCGCGGGCAGCGACGGCACGATCCGGCTGTGGGACACCGCCCGCGCCGGCCGGCCTACCCTGCTCGGCGCCTCGCTGCGCGGCCCCCGGGGAGCCGTACGGGCGCTCGACTTCAGCCCCGCCGGACGCCTCCTCGCCGCCGCCGGCGACGACGGCACCGTCCGCCTGTGGGACGTACGCGCCCCCCGGCACCCGGTCATGGCAGTGCGGGGCGGTGACGGCGCCGTGAAGACACTTGCCTTCGGCCCCGACGGACACGTCCTGGCGGCGGCGGGACACGACGGCCGCATCCGCCTGTGGGACACCGCCGACCGCGCGCACCCGAAGTCCCTCGGCAAACCGCTCAAGGGCTCGTCGGACGAGGTGAACGGAGTGGCCTTCAGCCCGGACGGAAAGCTGCTGGCGTCCGGCGGGAGCGATGCGACGGTGCGGTTGTGGAAGGTGGCGGACCGGCGACACCCGTCAGCTCTCGGCCGGACGTCCGACATCGCCTTCGCGGCCGGGAACCCGGGCTCCGCCCAGTCGGTCGCCTTCGGCCCGGACAGCCGTACCCTGGCCGTGGCCGGCAGCGACCAGACCACCCACCTCTGGGACGTCACGCACCCCGCCAGGCCTGCCGCGCTGGGCAAGGCGTACAGCAACAACGTGGTCAACACCGTCGCCTTCTCCCACAGCGGCCATCTCATGGCCTTCGGCGGGGACGACGACGACATCTGGCTCGAGAACGTGACGGACCCCAGGAACGTCCAGAACCTCACCGCCGCCCTGAACGGCCACACCGGACATGTGCAGTCACTGGCCTTCAACCCGCAGGGCACCATGCTGGCCAGCGCGGGCGCAGACCACACCGTCCGGCTGTGGACCATCCCGCGCACCGTCCTCACCGGGCACACCGGTTATGTCGACACCGTCGCCCTGAGCCCCGACGGGCATCTCCTCGCCTCCGGCTCCGAGGACAACACCGTCCGGCTCTGGGACGTCCGGAACCCGGACCGCCCCAATCTCGTCGACGCGTCGATCCGTGGCCGCACACCGTACGTCAACTGGGTCGCCTTCGGCCCGGACGGCGGGGTGCTCGCCGTCGCGGCCGGGCGGGACATCCGGCTGTGGGACGTCACCGCGCCGGCCCGGCCCAGGCCCCTGGGCAAGCCGCTGACGAGTGCACGGGACAACTTCCTGGTCACCGCGTTCACCCCGGACGGGCGCACCCTCGCGGGCGGCGACGTCGACGGCACGGTACGGCTGTGGGACGTCTCCGACCCGTCACATCCGGCACCCCTCGGGTCGCCGCTGGACACGCACGCGGGCCGGATCAACCGCCTGGCCATCGCCCCGGACGGCCGCACACTCGCCGCCGTCGCGTACGACGGCACGCTCCGCGTCTGGGACATCGCCCGGCCCGCGCGCCCCCGTGCGCTGGGAGCGCCGCAGCACGTCAGCGCGGACCCGATGTTCAGCCTCGTCTTCAGCCGGGACGGACACACCCTCGCCACCGGCGGCGGCGACGGCACGATCCGCCTGTGGAGCCTCAGCGACCGCGCCGCCCCCCGGCCGACCGGCCCACCCCTGACCGGTCACTCGGACACCGTCTACACCCTGGCCGTAAGCCCGGACGGAAACACCCTGGTCAGCGGCAGCTTCGACGGGACGATCCGGCTCTGGGACATCCACGACCGGGCACACGCACGGCCCTACGGGATGCCTGTGACCGTCGTCGCCAACTACGTCAACGCCATCGTGTTCTCCCCGGACGGCCGCCAACTCTTCATCGGCGACGGCGTGTACGACGTACGTGTCCTGCCCTTCACCACCCGGGCCGCCGTCGACTACGTCTGCCGGGCGACGGGCGACCTGCTGACGCCCGCCCTCTGGCACACATACATCCCGCAACTCCCCTACGCCCCGCCGTGCGCCCACCGATGAGGAGACGGTCAGAGGCCGTCGACGACCCGCCGCCACCGAGCCACGGCCGCCGCCGACACCGGCTCGCCCCAGCCTCCCGGTCTGGCCGCTCCCCCGATGTGGAAGCCGTCGATCCCCGCGGCGAGCAGGGCCGGCACATGGTCGAGGCGGAGGCCGCCCCCGACGAGGAGACGCTGCCCGTACCCGGGCTCGCCGCTCCGCCCGGCCTCGGCGAGCAACGTGGGCAGACCGTCGTCCACCCCGGAGGCGGCACCGGCGGTGAGGTAGCAGTCCAGGCCGGGCAGGTCGGCCAGCTGCTTGCGCAGGGCGGCGCGGTCGGCGGCACGGTCGATGGCCCGGTGGAAGGTCCAGCGGCAGCCGTCCAGTTCACCTACGACCCGCTCCACGGCCTCGATGTCCACGCCGCCGTCCGGACCGAGGAAGCCGAGCACGAACTGGTCGGCCCCGGCAGCCCGCAACTCCCCCGCCACGCGTACGAGCCGATCCACGTCCCCCGCCGCGAACCCGTCGGCGAGCCTCAGCATCACACGCAGGTCGAGATCGACGGCGGCACGAATCCCGGCGAAGGTCCGAGCCGCCGGGGTGAGCCCGTCAGCGGCCATGTCGGTAACCAGCTCAAGCCGGTCCGCGCCTCCGGCCTGGGCGGCGATCGCGTCCTCGGGATCGAGCGCGATCACCTCCAGGACCGCACGCGTGCTCATACTCATCGGACCCCTTCCGTCGATGCACCCTGGCGGCTACAGGTCTAGTCCAATCTCAGAGTACGTCGAAAACCCACCGCCCCGCGAGGGCGTCCCCGGCGCCGCAGCCAGGCCGAGGCGCCAGGGGGTACGGGGGCACAGCCCCGCGAGGGGTGCAGGGGCGGAGCCCCGCCGGGGTGCAGGGGGTGGAGCCCCGCCGGGGTGCAGGGGACGCAGTCCCCGCGAGGGGTGCAGGGGCGGAGCCCCGCCGGGGTGCAGGGGCGGAGCCCCGCCGGGGTCTGGGGCGGAGCCCCAGGGGCGGCAACCTCCCAGTCGGCCGTCATGGGTGGGTGGGTGGGAAACCCCCGGGGTCCAGGGGCGGAGCCCCTGGCGGGGTCGAAGGGGCGGAGCCCCTGGGGACGGGAAGGGTAGGGGCGGCGGGGGCGAACCCCCCACGGCGGCGGAGCGGAGCGGCGCGGCAGCCGCGGGACAATGACCCCATGGCCGATCTCGACGCCCTCCGCGCCCGCTTCGCCCGCGCCCTGGACGGCGCCCGCGCACCCGGCGGCGGCCCCGCGCCGGAGCCGTACGCCGACAGCCTCCTCGCCCGCTGGCAGGAGCCGCAGCGCCACTACCACACGCTCACGCACCTCACCGCGGTCCTCGACCACATCGACGCGCTGGAGGAGTACGCGTCCGACCCGGACGTCGTACGCCTCGCCGCCTGGTTCCACGACGCCGTCTATCTTCCCGACCGCTCCGAGAACGAGGAACGCTCGGCCCGGCTCGCCGAGCGCGCGCTCCCCGAGGCCGGAGTCCCGGCGGGAAAGACCACAGAAGTCGCCCGGCTGGTGAGGCTCACCGTCACCCACGACCCCGCCGACGACGACCGCGACGGCCAGGTGCTGTGCGACGCCGACCTGGCGGTCCTCGCCGCGCCGCCCTCCGCGTACGCCGCGTACACCGCCGCCGTCCGCGAGGAGTACCACTTCGTGCCGAGCGACGCCTTCCGCACGGGCCGGGCCGCGATCCTGCGCCAACTCCTGGATCTTCCCAGGCTGTTCAGAACGCCGTACGGGCAGGAGAAGTGGGAGGCTACGGCCCGCTACAACCTCGCGGGCGAGCTGGAAATGCTGTCGACCTGAGCGGCTCGGCGCGCCTAGTGTGCGGCCCATGCGTGCCATAGGTGGGGATCAGGTGGAAGAGGCCGTCGCGGGCTGCGTGGCGGCGCTGCGGCCGGCGGTGGAGCGGGACTGGCAAGGCGTGCAGGCCGCGGGGCTGGAGTGGAGCTGCCACCAGACGGCGTTCCACATCGCCGAGGACCTCGTCGCATACGCCGCCAACCTGGCGGGACGCGCCCAGGACGACTACGTACCCTTCGAGATCACCCTCGACGACGGCACCGACAACACCGGCCTGCTGCACGTCATCGAGGCGAGCGGAGCCCTGCTCGCCGCCGCCGTCCGCACCGCCCCGCGCGAGGTCCGCGCCTTCCACCCCTACCCCTTCCGCAGCGCCGACCGCGAGGGCTTCGCCGCGATGGGCGTCGCCGAGGTGCTGCTGCACACGCATGACATCGCCCAGGCCCTGGGGCTCGCCTACGAGCCGTCCGAGGAGCTGGCCGAGTCCGTCCTGACCTGGCTCTTCCCGCACGTCCAGCCCGGCCCGGCCGCCTGGCCGACCCTGCTGTGGGCCACGGGCCGGGGTGAACTGCCGGGCCGTGCCCCGGTCACCGAGTGGCGCTGGCGCAACAACCTGGTCATCCCCACCGAACGCCTCACCCTGGTCGGCGTCCGGCCCGCCGCCGCCCGCGATCTGCGGCTGGGCGGCGACGGCGGCTTCGAGTGGCTGGACGGCGGACCGTTCCAGGGCACGCGGGAGGCCGCCGGGATGGTGGTCAAGGCGTACGAATCGGGCGTGCACCGGCCGGAGTTCGGGTTGTTCGCGCTCGTCCGCAGGGAGGACGGCCGCGCGGTCGGCGGCATGGGCTTCCACGGCGCCCCGGACGAGGACGGCCGCGCGGAGGTCGGCTACGACCTCGTCGAGGCCGCCCGCGGCCAGGGCTACGCCACCGAAGCCCTGCGCGCCCTGTCGGAGTGGGCGCTGGCCCGGGACGACGTACGGCTGCTGATGGCCACCGTCGACCGGGAGAACCTTCCCTCGCAGGCCGTGGTCACCCGGTGCGGTTACGACCGGGCGACGGTGGAGGAGGAGCGGACGGCCCGCGAGCAGGACGACATGGACAGCGTGCTCCAGTTGTATCTGCGGCGGGCCTGAGGGCACCTAAGCCCGGCGGTGCTTGCGTACGCGCAGCCCCGACTTGTGCAGCAGCCGCACCACCTCGCGGCTGCTGATCTCCACCGCCCCGGCCCGTACGGCGTCCGCGTACCGGTGGGAGGGGATGTCGTAGTGGTCGCGCTCGAAGGCCCGCCGGGGCACGCCCAGTTCCGCGGCGAAGGTGTGCAGCTCGTCGTACGAGACGTCGCTCACCAGGTGCGACCACATGCGCCCGTGCCCGGGCCAGGCCGGGGGATCGATGTAGACGGTCACGGGCGCCTCACGAGGGCGGCTCCCCGCCCGTCGCCGACCCCAGCGCCCCCACGGCGGCGACCTTCACGCCCGCCTTGTGGCACACCCAGTGCGGGTCGGGCCCCAGTTCCGGCTCGACGTCCAGCGCGTGCGGGTCGCCGTGGCCGCACACCGGGCACAGCGGCCAGCGCCCGTACCGGTCGAGGAGCGCGTCCTGTACGTCCTGCGCGACCAGCCCGGCCACATAACTCGCCCCCTCCGGCCACTGCTCGACCCACCATCGCCGCTGCACGACGGACTCCTCGACCAGCGAGACGACGTCGGCCTCCGCCACGTCACCGGCGACCAGGTCGGCCAGGACGAGGGCGCGGGCGGCATGCAGGGCCTGCTCCAGGGGGCTGATGGGGTCCATGAACCCATTGTGCGCACTCTTGACCGGGACACCGAGCCGAAAATATCTTTCAGGGGTGACCCAGGACGTGAAGGAAATTTTCGGGGGAGCCCTGGCCGCCAAGGTCCGCACGCTCGCCCCGTCGATGACCCGCTCCATGCAGCGCGTCGCCGAGGCCGTCGCGAGCGACCCGGCGGGCTGCGCGGCCCTCACGGTCACCGGCCTCGCCGAGCTCACCGGCACCAGCGAGGCCACGGTCGTACGCACCGCCCGCCTGCTCGGCTATCCGGGTTACCGCGACCTGCGCCTCGCGCTCGCCGGCCTCGCCGCCCAGCAGCAGTCCGGACGTGCGCCCGCCATCACCACCGACATCGCGGTCGACGACCCGATCGCCGATGTCGTCGCCAAGCTCGCCTACGACGAGCAGCAGACCCTCGCCGACACCGCCGCCGGCCTCGACACCGTGCAGCTGGGCGCCGCCGTGACCGCGCTCGCCGGGGCCCGGCGGACCGACGTGTACGGGATAGGCGCGTCGGGGCTCGTCGCGCAGGACCTCACCCAGAAGCTGCTGCGGATAGGGCTCATAGCCCACGCGCACAGCGATCCCCACCTCGCCGTCACCAACGCCGTGCAGCTGCGGGCGGGGGACGTGGCGATCGCGATCACGCACTCCGGTTCGACGGGCGACGTCATAGAGCCGCTGCGGGTCGCGTTCGAACGCGGGGCGACCACCGTCGCCGTGACGGGCCGCCCGGACAGCGCGGTCACCCAGTACGCCGACCACGTGCTGACCACGTCCACCGCACGGGAGAGCGAACTGCGGCCGGCGGCCATGTCGTCCCGGACCGGTCAGCTCCTCGTGGTGGACTGTCTGTTCGTCGGTGTCGCCCAGCGGACCTACGAGACGGCGGCGCCGGCGCTGGCCGCCTCGTACGAGGCGCTGGCCCACAGGCACCGGAGCGGATCACGATAGAGCCGGGCCCTGGGAAGCTGTACCGCCCCGCACTGGAAAGAGCTGCCCCCATGACCTCCACCTCCCGCCCCCGTGACCTGCGCGCCCAGTTGGCGTCCCTGACCACCGAGGCCTTCCGTCCGGAGCTCGCCGAGATCGACCGGCTGCCCACCCTGGAGATCGCCCGCCTGATGAACGGCGAGGACACCGCCGTGCCCACCGCCGTCGCCGAGCAGCTGCCCCGGATCGCGGCCGCGATCGACGCCGTCACCGACCGCATGCGGCGCGGCGGCCGCCTGGTGTACGCGGGCGCGGGCACCGCCGGACGGCTCGGTGTGCTGGACGCCTCCGAGTGCCCGCCGACCTTCAACACCGACCCCGACCGGGTCGTCGGCCTGATCGCGGGCGGCCCGGACGCCATGGTGACCTCCGTGGAGGGCGCGGAGGACTCCAAGGAGCTCGCGCACCGCGACCTGGACGCGCTCAAGCTGACCCCCGAGGACACGGTGGTCGGCGTCTCCGCCTCCGGCCGCACCCCGTACGCGATCGGCGCCGTGGAACACGCCCGCGCCCAGGGCGCCCTGACCGTCGGTCTGTCCTGCAACCGGGACAGCGCGCTCGCGGCGGCGGCCGACCACGGCATCGAGGTCGTCACCGGCCCCGAGCTGATCACCGGCTCCACGCGTCTGAAGGCGGGCACCGCCCAGAAGCTGGTCCTGAACATGCTGTCGACGATCACGATGATCCGGCTGGGCAAGACCTACGGGAACCTGATGGTCGACGTACGGGCCTCGAACGACAAGCTGCGGGCCCGCTCGCACCGTATCGTCGCGCTGGCCACGGGCGCGGCGGACGAGGAGATCGAGAAGGCGCTCACCCGGACCGGCGGCGAGGTGAAGAACGCGATCCTCGTCCTCCTGGCCGGTGTCGACGGCCCGACGGCCGCCCGCCTTCTGGAGGAGTCCGGCGGCCATCTGCGCGCCGCGCTGGCGGCGGCGGCCGGCTGACCGCACGCTCGGGGTGTGCAGACCTCGAACGAGACCGCCGTCGCCCTCCTCCCCCTGGTCGGCGGCCCCGCGAACGTCACTTCCGTCGCCCACTGCGTGACCCGGCTGCGGCTGGGTCTCGCCGACCGGTCGCTGGTGGACGAGCCGGCGCTGCGGGCGCTGCCCGGCGTCCTCGGTGTGGTGGACGACGACACGTACCAGATCGTGCTGGGCCCGGGAGCCGTGACGGAGGTCGCGGCACGGTTCGAGGCGCTGCTGGCGCCCCGCACGCGGGCCGAGGAACTGGCCTCCCTGGGCGCCGACTTGCGGGAGTGGCGACGCCGGCGCAACGCGACCCCGGCCAAGGCCGCCCTGCGCCGGATCGCGAACGTCTTCGTCCCGCTCATCCCCGCGCTGATCGGCTGCGGCATCCTCGCCGGCCTGGTCGGGCTGCTGACGAACGCCGGGTGGCTACCGGGCCTGACCCCCGCCCTCGCCGCCATCGCCTCCGCGTTCATGGCGCTCATCGCGGTGTTCGTCGGCTACCAGACGGCGAAGGAGTTCGGGGGCACGCCGGTGCTCGGCGGGGCGGTGGCGGCCGTGGTGGTGTACCCGGGCGTGGCGAAGGTGACCGCGTTCGGCGTGCACCTGGCACCCGGCCAGGGCGGGGTGCTCGGCGCGCTGGCGGCGGCACTGCTGGGAACGTACGTGGAGAGGTGGTGCCGGGGGCGGGTGCCGGGCGCCCTCGACGTACTGCTGACCCCGACCGTGACCGTCCTGACCGCCGGGCTGGTGACGCTCTACGGGCTGATGTACGCGGCCGGCGTCGTGTCGGCGGCGATCGGCACGGCGGCCGACTGGCTGCTGACGACGACCGGCGCGTTCGCCGGACTGGTCCTGGGCGGCCTCTTCCTCCCCCTGGTCATGCTGGGCCTGCACCAGGCCCTGATCCCCATCCACACCACCCTCATCGAACAGCAGGGCTACACGGTCCTGCTGCCCATCCTCGCCATGGCGGGCGCCGGGCAGGTCGGCGCGGCCCTCGCGGTGTATGTCCGCCTCCGCCACGACACCTCCCTGCGCACGACGATCAGGTCGGCGCTCCCGGCGGGCCTGCTGGGCGTCGGCGAACCCCTCATCTACGGCGTCTCGCTCCCCCTGGGCCGGCCGTTCCTGACCGCCTGCGTGGGCGGGGCGGCGGGCGGGGGCTTCGTCGGGTTCTTCGCGATGCTGGGCGACCGGGTCGGCGCGACGGCGATCGGACCCTCGGGCTGGGCCCTGTTCCCGCTGCTCGCGGGGAACCGCAGCCCGGCCCTGACGGCGGCGATCTACGCGGGCGGTCTGCTGACCGGGTACACGGTGGGCTTCCTGGCGACGTACGTGGCCGTCAGGCCGGCCGCTGACCGGAGGTTCCTATAGTCGGCAGTGGCCGTCGGCGTCCGCCGCGCGGTCGAGCCGATGGAGAGGCGTACCCATGAACCACGCCCAGCTCACCGCCCTCGGCCGTGCCCTGCGGGTGCTCGGCGAGCACGGTGACGCGCTGACCGCCGACACGCCGGACGCCAAACTGCACGAGGTGAAGGCCGACCTGCGGCGGGCGCTGGACCTGCTGGACGAGAGCGTCACGGGCGCCGCCACCACCACTCGGTGCGCCGAGCACCCCACGGGGCCCGTCGACAAGAGCGCCCCCGACCTGTGTCTGCTGTGCGAGACCCGGCGGCGGGCCGCCCGGCGGTCCGAGTACGGCGGCGGCCGGCCGCCGCAGCCGGCGGTCACGGCCCCCTCGGCCTCCTCCCGCTACGGGGTGCGCGCCGACCGCCCCCAGCCCCAGCAGCGCTGGCTGCCGGAGCTGTGGAACGGCCGCGAGTGGCAGCTGTGCGGCACGCCGAGGCGGGACCGCCGCGAGGCCGAGCTCTACCTCGCCGCCGCGCGGCGCGGATCGCGGCCCGCGATGGCGTACCGGCTGGTGCACGAGTTCACCGACTACGAGGTGCTGCGGGTGTGGGGCACGCCCGTACAGGTGGACATCGAGCCCATGGGCAATCTGTAGCCCGCTCGCGGAGTGTCAGCTCAGCGTCTTCAGCGCGGCGGCGTCGTACGGCTTCAGCTCGTCGAAGCGGCCCGCGAGGACCTTCGCCGCCCACTCCGGGTCCTGGAGCAGCGCGCGGCCGACGGCGACCATGTCGAACTCCTCGGCCTCGATGCGGTCGAGGAGGTCGTCGATGCCCTTGACCGCGGAGCCCTCGCCCTGGAAGGCCTTGATGAAGTCGCCGTCGAGGCCGACCGAGCCGACGCTGATGACCTGCTTGCCGGTGAGCTTCTTCGTCCAGCCCGCGAGGTTGAGGTCCGAGCCCTCGAACTCCGGGACCCAGTAGCGACGGGTGGAGGCGTGGAAGGCGTCCACACCGGCCGCGGCGAGCGGGGCGAGGATGGCCTCCAGCTCCTCGGGGGTCTCGGCGAGGCGGGCGGTGTAGTCCTGCTGCTTCCACTGCGAGTAGCGGAAGAGGACCGGGAAGTCGGGGGACACCGCCTCGCGGACCGCGGCGACGATCTCGGCGGCGAACTTCGTGCGGGCCACCGGGTCGCCCCCATACGCGTCCGTGCGGCGGTTGGTGCCCGCCCACAGGAACTGGTCGACGAGGTAGCCGTGGGCGCCGTGGATCTCGACACCGTCGAAACCGATGCGCTCGGCGTCGGCGGCGGCTTGGGCGAACGCGGCGATGACGTCATCCAGGTCCGCTTGCGTCATGGCCTTGCCGGTGGGCTCGGCGCCCTCGCTGACCAGGCCGGACGGCCCGACCGCGGGAGCGTCCGCGAACGGTGCCTGGCCCTGCTCGCGGACCATGCCGATGTGCCACAGCTGCGGCACGATCGTGCCGCCCGCCTCGTGCACAGCCTCGGCGACCTTCTGCCAGCCCGTGAGCTGCTCCTCGCCGTGGAACCGGGGGACGCGGTCGCTGTTGCCCGCCGACTCGTGGCCGACGTACGTCCCCTCGGTGACGATCAGGCCCACCCCGGCGGCGGCACGGCGGGCGTAGTACGACAGCACGTCCTCGCCGGGGACGCCGCCCGGGGAGAACATGCGGGTCATCGGAGCCATCGCGATGCGGTTCGGGACGGTCAGGCCGTTGATCGTCGTCGGCCGGGAGAGGATCTGGGCCGCGCGGGAGGCGGGGGGCGTGGCTGTCACGTGGGGGCTCCTCGTGAGACGGCGGTTTAACCGGAAGGTATGTGCACGCGCATTGTTGCACCTCATTAAGGAACTCCCCACCCCGCGTCGCGCATTCCTCCACCTCGGCCCACCACCACGTGATCCAGCACACACCCGGCCGTCACGCGCGCGAGCGGGCGTCCCGGTTCAGCCGCCGCACCCGCTCCCGCAGCACGTCCGCCGGCGCCGCCTCCGCCAGCTCCTCGGGCGGACAGTCCCACTCCCGCCCGCCACCCACCGGCCGCAGCTGCACGTACCCGCCCACCCGCCCCATGACCTCACCGATCCGGCCGTCCCGCCCGTCCACGGCGTACGTGGGCGCACCACCACCGCTCACGCGTCCACGCTCCGCGCGCGCAGGACGGCGGCCAGCCGGGAGGCCACGCCGAGGTTGCACCGGCCGAGGTCGACCAGCGCGTAGGGGTCGCCGTGCGCGCCGGTCACCGGGTCGACGCGCAACGACGGCAGGACGATCCCGACGTCGCGCAGGGCAGCACGCAGCCGCTCGACGGCCTCCTCGGCGGAGCGGGCGGGCCGTTCGTCCGCCGTGGTTTCCTTCGACTCCATTGAGCCAATCCCTCCACGCTGAGTGTTCACGTTCACCACACAGCGTGGTTGATGCGGCTCTAGCCTGGCCAGATACGGCGGTCCAACAACCACGTCTGTAGGACCAGGAGGCACCCATGCCAGGACCGAAGGACCTCGACCCGTCGTCGTCGCCGCGAGCCTTGCTGGGGGCCGAGTTACGCCATGTCCGCGAGCGGAGAGGGCTGAGCCAGGAGCAGTTGGGCCAGCGGCTGTTCGTGAGCGGCGCGTTCGTCGGGCAGCTGGAGGCGGGGACACGGCGAATGCGGCCGGAGCTCGCGCGGATGCTGGACGAGGCGTTGGGGACGGGCGACTTCTTCCAGCGGAACTGCGGGGCGACGAACAAGTCCCGCTATCCCGAACACTTCGCCGAGGCGGCGGAGGCGGAAGCGCTGTCCACAGCGATCCGCCAGTACGCGCCGATGCTGGTCCCCGGCCTGGTCCAGACGCCCGCGTACGCACGGGCCGTGAACCGCGCATACGACCCGACTGCACCGGAGGAAACCATCGACGAGTGGGTGGAGGGCCGGATGGCGCGCACCCGTCTACTGAAGCATCCAACAACGCCGTTGTTGTGGCTGGTGCTTGACGAGGCGGTGTTGCGCCGGGAGACCGGTGGCCGGGCGGTGATGGCGGAGGTGCTGCGCCACGTCGCGGACCTGGCCCGCCGGAGCCGGGTCATCGTGCAGGTCCTGCCGTTCAGCGCGGGAGCGCACAAGGCGATGGAGGGCTCGATGAGGCTGATGGACTTCGAGGACGCTCCTCCGCT
Source organism: Streptomyces sp. NPDC001480 (assembly GCF_042894725.1). NCBI lineage: Bacteria > Bacillati > Actinomycetota > Actinomycetes > Kitasatosporales > Streptomycetaceae > Streptomyces > Streptomyces sp. NPDC001480. Next base: position 197,508 of record NZ_JBIAVX010000015.1, read on the forward strand.
GGTCTACCTCGAAGGGCCCAGCACCGGACGGCTGGAGGACGACCCGGCCACCGTCGCCAAGCTGAGGTTCACCTTCGACCTCCTCACGGCCTCGGCACTCTCGCCGGAGAAGTCCCTAGCCCTGATCGAGGCGGTGGCGCAGGATTACGCCCATGAGGAACACCCCTGACCACGACCTGAGCACAGCCTCCTGGCGCAAGTCGAGCTACAGCGGCGGAGGCGGCAACGAGTGCCTCGAAGTCGCGGACGGTCACCCCGCCATCACCCCCGTTCGCGACTCCAAGAACCCCCTCGGCCCGAAGCTCGTGTTCCGGGCGGAGTCATGGTCGGCGTTCGTCGAAAACCTCAAGGACGGCAGGCTCTGAGCTTCGGGCGCCGAGCCTTGAGCCCTATTTGTTTTGAATGGGTGGAGGGCTTCAACCCACCCTCCCACCCGGCGCGTTGACTTGACGCAACCGATTTGCCACGCACAGTCACAAGGCTCTAACGTCCCGCACAACGAACAGCCCCCGCCAGGCGCTACCAACACCTGCGGGGGCTTGACCACCAAGATCGAATGCGAGTCGATCCCATGGCTGAAGCCAAGCTTAGTGCTGCCGTCGTGCCCACGCACCCCATGGCCAATCCGGGTTACGGCAAACGCTCCGCACCGGACCAACTCCCCCGCACCAACCACGACTTCGCCCACCTCCCACCCCGCGAGGCGGCCATCGCCGCATACGTCGACCGGCTCCCCGACGGCGCCGACATCTCGGTGAAGACGCTGGCCAAGGAGCTGCCGTACGGCCAGTGCGCGATGCGGACGGCCCTCAACAACCTCCATCGGGCGGGCCACTTGCGGCGGGGTCGCGAGAACATCGCCGGTTCGGGCGGCTCGCGCTGGATCACCCGATCGTGGTGGTCCCGTACGGCACGAGACGACGCCTGGTGGGCGGCGTTCACGCGCGGCGACGTACCGGAGGCACCACCGCCGGAACGCGCCCGCCCCACCCGCTCCCGAGCACACATCCTGCTCGCCGCCCTCGGCCGTACGGCCCCCGCCCTGTCGCTCTCGGAGGCCGACTGCGCGCAGCTCGCGCCGCTGGTGGCGGAGTGGTTCGAGCGCGGGGCGACCGAAGAGACCGTACGCACCGCCCTGACCGCCGGCCTGCCCACCCCGGTGCACCATCCGGCGGCCCTGCTCCACCGCCGCCTGACCACCAAACTTCCCCCGGTTCCCGCCCCGCGCCCCCCACTCCGGGTCCTGGAGTGCGCGGAGTGCCACACTCCCGGCCCTCCGGAAGCCCTGCCGGGCGGCCTCTGCGGCGCATGCCGGGGCGACCGCTCCCCCGCCCGCCTCAACACGCCCCTGTCCCCTTCCGCAGTCCAGGTCCGCGCAGGCGAGATCCGCGCTGCGATGTCCCTACGACGAGGAGAGAAGGTACCTGTATGACCGCGCCTACGGTCCGACGACACCACACACGGGCACGATGGAGGGGAGGAGGCGAAGCCATGACCCCCAGCACCGCTGAACGCCCGCCGATGCCCATCGAGGACTTCGAGGAACTGGCCAGTGTGGCCCCCGACGGGGTGCGGCTCGAATTCGTCGACGGCCGGGTCCGCACCAAGGATCCGCTCAGCGTCGAGGACTTCGAGGAACTGGAGCGGCGTGCGCCGGAGACGGTCCGGCTTGAGTACATCAACGGAAAACTAGAGGTCAAGGCGATGCCGGACGGCAAGCACCGTTCGATTTACGTGTGGCTGGTGCGCCAGTTCCTGCTCCACCGCCCAGACCTTGATCTCGTACCCGAGTCCGGGGTCAAGGTCGAGGCGTATCGCAGGGGTCGTGCCCGCACCGACGCGGCGCTCGCACCCGTGGACCACTTCGTCGACCACGGCGAATGGTCCGAAACCGAGGGCATCCTGTTGGCCCTGGAGATCACCTCGCACGACCGCGACACCAACCAGCGCGACCGCGTCGACAAGCCCGTCGGCTACGCGGAGGCCACCATCCCCGTCTACCTCCTCGTCGATCGCGACAACTGCACCGTCGTCGTCTACAGCGAACCCAAGGACGGCCACTACCAGCAGTCCCCTTCGTACCCCTGGGGAGCGGTCATCGAGCTCCCGCCCCCGGTGAGCATCACCCTCGACACCGAGCCGCTCAAGCGGTACGCCGACTGAAACGCCCAAGGGCGGCACCCCCTGCCGGAACAGGGGATACCGCCCTCGGTAAGGACGCAGATCAACCGGAACCGGTCGATCAGAAGTCCATGTCACCGCCCGGCATGCCGCCACCGGCAGGCGCGGCGGCCTTCTCCGGCTTGTCGGCGATGACGGCCTCGGTGGTGAGGAAGAGCGCGGCGATGGAGGCGGCGTTCTGCAGGGCAGAGCGGGTCACCTTCGCCGGGTCGATGATGCCTTCCTTGACCAGGTCGACGTACTCGCCGGTCGCGGCGTTCAGGCCGTGGCCCGGGGTCAGGTTGCGCACCTTCTCCACCACGACACCGCCCTCGAGGCCGGCGTTGACGGCGATCTGCTTCAGCGGGGCCTCGAGCGCCAGCTTGACGGCGGCGGCACCGGTGGCCTCGTCGCCCTCGAGCTCCAGCTTCTCGAAGACACCGGAGGCCTGGAGCAGGGCCACGCCGCCACCGGCGACGATGCCCTCCTCGACGGCCGCCTTGGCGTTGCGGACGGCGTCCTCGATGCGGTGCTTGCGCTCCTTGAGCTCGACCTCGGTGGCGGCACCGGCCTTGATGACGGCCACGCCGCCCGCGAGCTTGGCCAGGCGCTCCTGGAGCTTCTCGCGGTCGTAGTCGGAGTCGCTGTTCTCGATCTCGGCGCGGATCTGGTTCACGCGGCCGTTGACCTGGTCGGAGGAGCCGGCACCGTCGACGATGGTGGTCTCGTCCTTGGTGATGACCACCTTGCGGGCCCTGCCCAGCAGGTCGAGGGTGGCGTTCTCCAGCTTGAGGCCGACCTCCTCGGAGATGACCTCGCCGCCCGTGAGGATGGCGATGTCGCCGAGCATGGCCTTGCGGCGGTCACCGAAGCCCGGGGCCTTGACCGCGACGGACTTGAAGGTGCCGCGGATCTTGTTGACGACCAGGGTCGACAGGGCCTCGCCCTCGACGTCCTCGGCGATGATCAGCAGCGGCTTGCCCGACTGCATGACCTTCTCCAGGAGCGGGAGCAGGTCCTTGACGGAGCCGATCTTGGAGTTGGCGATGAGGATGTACGGGTCGTCGAGCGACGCCTCCATCCGCTCCATGTCGGTGGCGAAGTACGCCGAGATGTAGCCCTTGTCGAAGCGCATACCCTCGGTGAGCTCCAGCTCCAGACCGAAGGTCTGGGACTCCTCGACGGTGATGACGCCTTCCTTGCCGACCTTGTCCATGGCCTCGGCGATGAGCTCGCCGATCTGGGTGTCGGCGGCGGAGATGGAGGCCGTGGAAGCGATCTGCTCCTTGGTCTCGACATCCTTGGCCTGCTCCAGCAGGGCGGCGGAGACGGCCTCGACGGCCTTCTCGATACCGCGCTTGAGGGCCATCGGGTTGGCGCCGGCGGCTACGTTGCGCAGGCCCTCCTTGACCAGGGCCTGGGCGAGAACGGTCGCGGTGGTCGTACCGTCACCGGCGACGTCGTCCGTCTTCTTGGCGACTTCCTTGACCAGCTCGGCGCCGATCTTCTCGTACGGGTCCTCGAGCTCGATCTCCTTGGCGATGGAGACACCATCGTTGGTGATCGTGGGGGCGCCCCACTTCTTCTCGAGGACGACGTTGCGGCCCTTCGGGCCGAGCGTCACCTTCACGGCGTCCGCGAGCTGGTTCATGCCGCGCTCGAGGCCGCGCCGCGCCTCCTCGTCGAACGCGATGATCTTGGCCATGTGAAGTGGTCCCTCCAGGACTGGGGGTGATTCCTTCGGACCGCGCCCGCGCCCGCGACGGACGGCTCGCGGGCCCCGTGGTTCCTTGCCCCACTTGGCCTGCGGGCCTCACCGACCCGGTCCTTCGTTGTCACTCTCACCTTCAGAGTGCTAACGCCAATGATTAGCACTCGCCCATGCCGAGTGCAAGCGGCTCGAGCGGATACCCAGGTGAACAGCGGGCACGCACGGCGTCCGGGCGGGCCGGAGGGCCACCCGGCAGGCAGGAGGGCCACCGGGCAGGCCGAAGGGCCCGTACCCCGGGAGGTACGGGCCCTTCGAAGATGTACAGAAGAACGTCGCTGTCAGTCGGCGCGTGCTTCAGCTGGTCGCGAGCCGAACCATGTCCGCCTGCGGCCCCTTCTGGCCCTGCGAGATCTCGAAATCGACCCGCTGACCCTCTTCCAGGGTGCGGTAACCGTCCATCTGGATCGCGCTGTAGTGGACGAAAACATCCGCACCACCGTCGACCGCGATGAAGCCGTACCCCTTCTCCGCGTTGAACCACTTGACGGTGCCCTGAGCCATGCCTAACTCCCCTATTACTGGCCCTTGCACAGATCCACACCTCGCGGATCCGGGTCAGACCTCACCCCCCAAGGATTGGGGGCGTGCGCCGGAACGCGTCGACCGCGGCTGAATGTATCTGTCCAACTGCCGTCTGCAACAGGTCAATCGGACGAGAAATCTGGACGGGCACGGTCGGGAATCTGCCAAAAATTCGGCCGAATTCAGGGCAATTCGGGCCCCACAAAAGGCTCATAAGGCGCAAAAGATACGCACACTTTGGCTACTTCTTGTCGGGTGTGCGGTGCGAATCCGGGGTTCTCGACCCGGGGTTCAGGAGCGCGTTCCCCAACTGTACCGCGCTCAATCACACAGAATTGCCCCCTCCGCTTCTCTCACGGAGGGGGCAATTCGATGAACTCTCGGTAACCTGTGTTACCGAAGGTAATGTTCTGTCATTCGGTCAGCCGCCGGCGACGGCCGGAATGATGGAGACGCCCGCGCCGTCCGGGGTCGCCGTTTCCAGACCCTGCTCAAAACGCACGTCGTCGTCGTTGACGTACACATTGACGAAACGGCGCAGCTTGCCCTGGTCGTCCAGGACGCGGGCGGCGATACCGGTGTGGTTCTTCTCCAGGTCGGAGATGACGTCGGCGAGGGTCGCGCCCTCGGCCTGGACCTCGGCTTGGCCGCCCGTGTAGGTACGCAGGATGGTCGGGATACGGACGGTCACGCTCATGCGAGGCCTGCCTCTCGGAACGAATCGAGGTTGGGGCGGATCGTGGCGGTCAGGCCGGTGCCTGCCACCGCGTCCAGCGTCTTGAGGCCGTCGCCCGTGTTGAGGACGACGGTCGTCTTGGTCGGGTCGAGGACGCCGTTCTTGATCAGCTTCTGCGTGACGCCCACCGTCACGCCGCCCGCGGTCTCCGCGAAAATACCCTCCGTGCGGGCCAGCAGCTTGATGGCGTCGACCACCTGCTCGTCCGTCACGTCCTCCACCGCGCCGCCCGTGCGGCGCGCGATGTCGAGGACGTACGGCCCGTCCGCCGGGTTGCCGATGGCGAGGGACTTGGCGATGGTGTTCGGCTTCTGCGGGCGTACCACGTCGTGCCCCGCCTTGTACGCGGTGGACACCGGCGAGCAGCCCTCGGCCTGGGCGCCGAAGATCTTGTACGGCCTGTCCTCGACGAGACCGAGCTTGATCAGCTCCTGGAGACCCTTGTCGATCTTGGTGAGCTGGGAGCCGGAGGCGATCGGCACCACGATCTGGTCCGGCAGCCGCCAGCCGAGCTGCTCGCAGATCTCGTACGCCAGGGTCTTGGACCCCTCCGCGTAGTACGGCCGCAGGTTGACGTTGACAAAGCCCCAGCCCTCGCCCGCCGGGTCACCGATCAGCTCGGAGCAGAAACGGTTCACATCGTCGTAGTTGCCCTCGATGCCGACGAGCTCGCCGCCGTAGACCGCGGCCATGACGACCTTGCCCTGTTCCAGGTCGTGCGGGATGAACACGCAGGAACGGAAGCCGGCGCGGGCCGCCGCGGCGCCCACCGCGCCGGCCAGGTTGCCGGTGGAGGAGCAGGAGAGGGTGGTGAAACCGAAGGCGCGCGCCGCCTCCAGCGCCTGGGCGACCACGCGGTCCTTGAAGGAGTGCGTCGGGTTCCCGGAGTCGTCCTTCACGTACAAGTGCGACGCTTCGATACCGAGCTCGCGGGCCAGGTTGTCCGCCTTGACGAGGGCGGTCCAGCCGGGGTTGATGTTCGGCTTGTTGGCCACGTCCGCGGGGACGGGCAGGAGAGGCGCGTAACGCCAGATGTTCGCGGGGCCCGCCTCGATCCGCCGGCGGAGCTCCTCGGTGTCGTAGGACGAGAAGTCGTAGGCGATCTCCAGCGGGCCGAAACACTCCTCGCAGGCGAAGACCGGTCCGAGCGGCACCCGGTGGCCGCACTCACGACAGCTCAGCGCCGCGGCGGGGCCAAGGTCTACGGTGGAGTCAGTGGTGCTTGCAACAGTCTGCACAGCCATGTGAGGCGAGGCCCTTTCTCCTCATCTTCCTCACGACGCATCTCGCCGTGAGACGGATTTGGCACCTTCCCTAGCCGGGAGCCTCGCGGAACGATCAACACTGATCTACGAGACCGGCTGGAGGGTTGCCGGGGCTTCATCGGGCCGTGTCCCTCTGCCCCTCTGGATGAGCGGTATGCGGTTGTTGTGCGGTTGTGAACGACGGCGACCTCGGACATGCGATGGTCATCCGCGTTGTCCAAGACTGTAACCGAAGGCCGGGACAGTTGAGATAGTCGTCCGTACCGCGAGACAAACAGTGAGGAGCCGCCCACCGTGCTGGAAGAAGTCGAGCGCTGGCTGAGCAACCGCTCCTGGTCCGTCACCGATCGCCCGCTCCACCAGATCCTGGCCGCAAAGCAGCGAACAGGCCAGTCGGTCAGCGTCGTGCTGCCCGCGCTCAACGAGGAGGAGACGGTCGGCGACATCGTCGCGATCATCCGCCACGACCTGATGCGGCAGGCCCCGCTGGTCGACGAGATCGTCGTCGTCGACTCGGGATCCACCGACCGCACCTCCGAGGTGGCCGCCGCCGCCGGCGCCCGGGTCGTCCACCGCGACACCGTCCTGCCGCGGATCCCGGCCGTGCCCGGCAAGGGCGAGGTCCTGTGGCGCTCGCTGCTGGTCACGAGCGGGGACATCGTCTGCTTCATCGACGCCGACCTGCGGCAGTTCTCCTCCGACTTCGTGTCGGGGATCGTCGGCCCACTGCTGACCGACCCGGACGTGGACCTGGTCAAGGGCATGTACGACCGCCCGCTCGGCGGCGCTACGGGCCAGGGCGGCCGGGTCACCGAGCTGATGGCGCGCCCGCTGCTGAACATGCACTGGCCGCAGCTGGCCGGCTTCGTGCAGCCGCTCGGCGGGGAGTACGCGGCCCGCCGCTCGCTCCTCGAACAGCTGCCCTTCCCGGTCGGGTACGGGGTGGAGCTGGGCATGCTGGTCGACGCACTGCATCTGGTGGGCCTGGACGCCCTCGCCCAGGTGGACGTGGGAGTACGCAAGCACCGCCACCAGGACGGGCAGGCACTGGGCCGGATGGCCGCCGCCATCTACCGCACCGCCCAGCTCCGGCTGGCCCGCGGGCATCTGATCCGGCCCTCCCTCACCCAGTTCGAGCGGGGCGAGGACGGCTTCGAGCCGCGCACGTTCTCCGTTGACACGGAGGAGCGGCCGCCGATGGCGGAGATCGCGGAGTACGCGGCTCGCCGGGTGGCCTGACCCGGGCGGTGGCGATCCGCCGGGAAGGTGCGGGAAGGTAACCGTACGTTTGAGCGTTTCCGGCCCGGGCTAGGTTGAGACTCATGGCTTCCACGGCTTCCACGGCTTCCACGCACGGTGCTGAGGTGCTGGTCGCGTCCAACCGCGGCCCGGTTTCGTACGAGGTACGCCCCGACGTCGGGGACGGCTCGCTGCACGCCAAACGGGGTGGCGGCGGGCTGGTCTCCGGGCTGTCGGCGATCGGTTCGGACGCGAACGCCCTGTGGGTGTGCGCCGCGCTGTCCGACGGGGACCGCGAGGCGGTGCGGCGCGGGGTGGGCGAGCCGGGCGTACGGATGCTGGACATTCCGGCCGACGTGCACGCCGACGCCTACAACGGCATCGCGAACTCGGTGCTGTGGTTCGTCCACCACATGCTGTACCAGACCCCGCTGGAGCCGGTCTTCGACGCGGAGTTCCGGCGGCAGTGGGCGTCGTACGAGGCCTACAACCGGGCGTTCGCCCAGGCCCTGGCGGAGGAGGCGGCCGAGGGCGCGTCCGTTGTCATCCAGGACTACCACCTGGCCCTGGCCCCCCGGATGCTCCGCCACCTCCGCCCCGACCTGCGCATCGGCCACTTCTCGCACACCCCCTGGGCCTCGCCGGACTACTTCCGCCTCCTGCCCGACGACATCGCGGCCGAGCTGCTCGGCGGGATCCTGGGCGCGGACCGGGCGGCGTTCCTCACCCAGCGCTGGGCGGACGCGTTCACCGCCTGCTGTCACTCGGTCCTCGGCCCCGGCATCCCCTCCGGTACGCGCATCGGGGTGCACGGTCTCGGCGCGGACGCGGACTTCCTGCGCGAGCGGGCGCACCGGCCGGACGTGGCCGAGCGGATGACGGCGCTGCGGGCGGAGATCGGTGCGGCGCCCGACGGAGGGGCCCGCAAGACGATCGTCCGAGTGGACCGCACCGAGCTGTCGAAGAACATCGTGCGCGGGCTGCTGGCCTACCGGCAGCTCCTCGACGACCACCCGGAGTGGCGTGAGCGGGTGGTGCACGTGGCCTTCGCCTACCCCTCGCGGCAGGACCTCGCGGTGTACCGCGACTACACGGCCGAGGTGCAGCGGGTCGCGGAGGAGATCAACTCCGCGTACGGCACGCCGGACTGGACCCCGGTCGTCCTCCACGTCAAGGACGACTTCGCCCGCTCCCTGGCCGCGTACCGGCTGGCCGACGTGGCCCTGGTCAACCCGATCCGGGACGGCATGAACCTGGTCGCCAAGGAGATCCCGGTGGTCTCCGACGCGGGCTGCGTGCTGGTGCTGTCACGGGAGGCGGGCGCGTACGAGGAGCTGGGCGAGGACGCGCTCACCGTGAACCCGTACGACATCACGGGCACGGCCCGCGCCCTCCACCAGGCGCTGACCATGCCGGACGGCGAACGCGCGGAACGCACGAAGCGCCTCGCCGCCGCGGCCACGGCGCTGCCGCCGGCCCAGTGGTTCCTGGACCAGCTGCACGCCCTGGACGCGTGACGGGCGCCTGCGGCGCGTCGGCCGACGGCTGGGCGGCGGCCGGACGGCTGGGCGGCGGCCGGACGGCTGACGGCTGACAGCCCGATCGCGGGTACCGGCGAGTGCCCACGGGCAGGAGGCCGGTGGGCGGGCGACGGCGGGCAACCCTCGCCGCTGCCGCCGCACTAGTCCAGCGCCGCCGCGACCCCCCGCAGCAGCGCCATGACCCCCTCCGGGCCGTCCACCACCAGGTCCGCGCGTTCCGCGAGTTCCGTGACCTCCGTGCTGCCGCTGCACACCAGGAGGCCGGGGACGCCGTCGGAGCGGAGCTTTTCGACGGCGGCGAAGGCAGGGAGGTCGCCGAGGTCGTCACCGGCGTAGAGGACGGACTCGGCACCGGCCTCGCGGACGTACTCCAGGAGGGCGACGCCCTTGTCCATGCCGGGCGGGCGGAGTTCGAGGACCATGCGGCCGGGCTCGACGATCAGGCCGTTGCGGGCGGCGAGGTCGGTGAGGGGTTCGCGCAGGGCCTCGAAGGCGGCCTGCGGGTCGTCGGCGCGGCGGGTGTGCACGGCGACGGCCCGCCCCTTCTCCTCGATCCAGGTGCCGCGCCAGGCGCCGATGCGGTCGAGGAAACCCGGCAGTTCTGCGCGGACCGCGGTGACTCCGGGGTGCGGAGCGGGGGCGTTGACGGTGCCGGTGACGGCGTCCCAGCGTTCGGCGCCGTAGTGGCCGAGGACGACGAGGTGCTCCAGGCCCGGGACACCCGCGAAGCCGCCGTACCGCACCGCGACACCGGCCGGGCGTCCGGTGACCACGGCGACGCCGGCCACCTTCGGGGCGAGGGCGGCGAGCGCGGGGACCGCCTCCGGGTGGGCGCGGGCCTGGTCGGGGTCCGCGACGATCGGGGCCAGCGTCCCGTCGAAGTCGAGTCCGACCACCGCGGAGCGGGGCCGGGCGAGCAGCGCGCGCAGCCCGTCCCGCCCTGCCTGCGTGACGGGGGTCGGCAGCGAGTCCGTGGAATCCGTCATGTCAATGCCCATAGTCCGACCCTATCCACGCAACCCCGAACGCACGCCTGGAGCGCTGCCCACCGCCCCACCGAACAGTCGCCCCCGCTACAACCGGGCCGCCACTGGGGGCTGCCGCCCCCAGACGGGCTGAGTAATGCGAACCGGGGCGCAGCCCCCGCCGTGCACGGGCGGAGCCCGAAGGGGTGCAGGGGACGCAGTCCCTGGCGGGGTCTGGGGCGGAGCCCCAGGGCTACCGTTCAGTCCGGCGGGACTCCCGCACCCGCCGCAGACGGTTGACCGTGATCGGGTCAAAAGCCAGCGCACGCGCATCGTCGAGGAGGGCGTTGAGCAGCTGGTAGTAGCGCACCGGGGCCAGCCCCAGCTCCTCACGTATCGCCCGCTCCTTGGCGCCGGGCCCCGCGAAGCCCCGGCGTTCCAGCGCGAGGATGTCCCGCTCACGGCGGCCCAGCTGCTCCCGTTCCATGCCCGAACGGTAGCGCGGGGCACCGACAGCGCCTCAGTTCGCGGCGCTGCTGTCCGCCGACGTGGCCGTCGCCTGGAGGCGGCTGAGGGTGGCGAGGGGGCTGCCGTCGGGGGTGACCGCCTGGCCGATGTCCTTCTTGATGCCGGCGGCGACCGACGCCCAGGAGGTCTTGCCGACGGGGTAGAGCTCGGAGGTGGGGAGTTCCGCGAGGAAGGGCCGCAGGGCCTTGTCCCGGGACGACTCGGCCATGACGTTCGACGCGGAGGTGGTGACGGGCAGCAGCCCGTACCGGCGGGAGAAGTCGAGGACGTTCTTCTGGTCGTAGACGAAGTCGAGGAAGTCGCCCACCTGCTCGGCGTGGCCGTTCTGCTTGAAGGCCATCATCCAGTCGGCGACGCCCATGGACGCCTTGGTCTGCGACGTCCGCCCCGGCATCGGCACGGTGCCGAACTTCACGCCCTTCTTCTCGGCCTGCTGGATCAGCGTCGGGTGGCCGTCGATCATGCCGGCCTGCCCGTCGGCGAAGGCGGTGAACGCGTCGGCCCGGTTGAGCTTGGCCGGGGCGACCGGACCGGTCAGGCCCTTGCCGACGAGGTCGTCCTTGAGCCAGGTGAGGGTGTCGACGTTCTGCGTGGAGGCGAAGGAGTAGCCGCCGATGTCGTCGGTGTAGCCGCCGCCCCCGCTGAGCAGCCACTGCATGGTCTCGGCCTGTGCCTCCTCGGGGCCGAGCGGCAGTGCGTAGGGGTATTTCACGCCCATCGCCTTGAGTTTCTCGGCGTCGGCCGCGAGCTCGCTCCAGGTGGTGGGCGGGGTGAGGCCGGCCTTGGTGAAGAGGGTCTTGTTGTAGAAGAGCACGCGCGTGGACGCGGCGAACGGCATGGCGTACTGCGTGTGCTTCCACTGGCCGGCGTCGGCGAGCTGGGAGACGAAGTCGGCCTGGACGGGGATGGAGAGCAGGTCGGAGACGTCGTAGAGCTTGCCCTCGGCGGCGTAGTCGGCGTAGGCGCCGATCTGCGCGAGGTCGGGCGCCTTGCCGGCGGCGACCATCTCCTTGACCTTGCGGTCGACGTCGTTCCAGGAGTAGACGGTGACGTCGATCTTCACGCCGGAGTGCTTGGCCTCGTACTCCTTGGCGAGTTCGTCCCAGTACTTCTTGGAGCTGCTGGCCGCCGAGTCGCCGTAGTCGGCGGCGACGAGTCTCAGGGTGACGTCGGACGATCCGGTGCTCCCGCAGCCACCGAGGACCGCGGTCATGCCCAGCGCGGCGACCGCCGCGATCGTTCCTGCCGTACGACGACCCACTGCTCTTGCCCCAAACCCTGCTGTCTCGTCATTCAATATGTGAACCCCATAAGGTCTACACCACGTGAGTGGACTAGACCTCTTGTGGGTCCGCGGGCCACACTGTTCCCGTGAGACATGTCATCGCCCTCGACGTCGGCGGTACCGGGATGAAGGCCGCCCTGATCGGGCCGGCCGGCGAGCTGCTGCACCAGGACCGCCGCGCCACGGGCCGCGAGCGCGGGCCCGACGCGGTGGTCGAGGCCATCCTCGGCTTCGCCGCCGACCTGCGCGCCCGCGGCGAGGAGCGCTTCGGCGAACCGGCCGCCGCGGCCGGCCTCGCCGTGCCCGGGATCGTCGACGAGGACCGCGGGATCGCCGTCTACGCGGCCAACCTCGGCTGGCGCGACGTCCCCCTGCGCGATCTGCTCGCCGACCGGCTCGGCGGCGTCCCGGTCGCCCTCGGCCACGACGTGCGCACCGGCGGCCTCGCCGAGGGCCGCACCGGTGCGGGCAAGGGCACCGACCGGTTCCTGTTCGTGGCGCTGGGCACCGGGATCGCCGGCGCCATCGGCCTCGACGGCCGGGTGGAGTCGGGCGCGCACGGCTTCGCGGGCGAGATCGGCCATGTCGTCGTACGGCCCGGCGGCATCCCCTGCCCGTGCGGGCAGCACGGCTGCCTGGAGCGGTACGCCTCCGCCGCCGCGGTCAGCGAGGCCTGGGCGGCGGCCTCCGGCGACCCGGAAGCGGACGCCGCCGACTGCGCGAAGGCCGTCGTGTCCGGCGACCCGAACGCCGTCCGGGTCTGGCAGGAGGCCGTGGACGCGCTGGCCGACGGCCTGGTCACCGCGCTCACCCTGCTGGACCCGCGCACGCTGATCATCGGTGGCGGGCTCGCCGAGGCCGGGGAAACCCTGTTCACACCGCTCAGGGAGGCCGTCCGGCGGCGCGTCACCTTCCAGAAACTGCCGTCCGTCGTCCCCGCGGCCCTCGGGGACACCGCCGGGTGCCTGGGCGCGGGGCTGCTCGCCAGCGATCTCCTCGACAACACCGACCACTCGACCGACCACTCGGAGGTAACCGCCTGATGCCCCCCACCAAGGTTCTCGCCGGTGCTCGGGTGGTGCTGCCCACCGGGACCGTGCCCGACGGGCGTGTGATCGTCGAGGGTACGAGGATCACGGCCGCCGCACGCCCGGACGCGGAGGTCGTCGACGTCAGCGGTCACTGGCTGGTCCCGGGCTTCGTCGACCTGCACAACCACGGCGGCGGCGGAGCCTCCTTCTCCGGCCCGGTGGACGACGTCCTGAAAGCCGTCGACATCCACCGCCGGCACGGCACGACCACGCTGGTCGCCTCCACCGTCACCGACGAGATGGACGTCCTGGCCCGGCAGGCGGGGCTGCTGAGCGAGCTGGCCGAGCAGGGCGACATCGCCGGCATCCACTTCGAGGGCCCGTTCATCTCACCGTGCCGCAAGGGCGCGCACTCCGCCGAGCTGCTGCGCGACCCGGACCCGGCCGAGGTCCGCAAGCTCCTCGACGCGGCGCGCGGGCAGGCCAGGATGGTCACCCTCGCCACCGAACTCCCGGGCGGCATCGACTCCGTACGGCTGCTCGCCGAGCACGGCGTGATCGCGGCCGTCGGACACACGGACGCGACGTACGAGCAGACCGTCGAGGCCATCGACGCGGGCGCCACGGTCGCCACCCACCTCTTCAACGCGATGCCCGTCCTCGGTCACCGCTCCCCCGGCCCGATCGCCGCCCTGCTCCAGGACGAGCGGGTCACGGTCGAGCTGATCAACGACGGCACGCATCTGCACCCGGCCGCCCTGGAACTGGCCTTCCGTCACGCGGGCGCGGGACGGGTGGCGTTCATCACGGACGCCATGGACGCGGCCGGCATCGGCGACGGCCGCTACATGCTGGGCCCGCTGGAGGTCGAGGTCCGCGAGGGTGTGGCCCGGCTGGTCGAGGGCGGCTCCATCGCCGGTTCGACACTGACCCTGGACCGTGCCTTCAAGCGCGCGGTGACGATCGACCGGCTGCCCGTGGCGGACGTGGTGGCCGCCCTGTCCGCCAACCCGGCCCGCCTGCTGGGCCTGGCCGACCGCGTCGGCTCCCTGGAACCCGGCAAGTACGCCGACCTGGTGCTGCTGGACGAGGAGTTCGACCCCAAGGGCGTGATGCGCCGGGGTGAATGGGTGGTCGATCCCCAACTGGGCTGATCCGTCCCCCAGTCGGGAGGCGGTGGCCGGTTCTGTGGACTGGGCCGGTCGCCGTCTCTTTGGCATGATGCGGCTTCCGATGAACGGAAGACACGTGTCACGCCCGAGGGGAGGCCGGCCCGAGTGATCCTCACGGTCACACTGAACACCGCTCTCGACATCACCTATCGCGTACGGTCCCTACGGCCGCACGCCTCCCACCGCGTCCAGGAGGTCGTCGAACGGCCGGGCGGCAAGGGCCTGAACGTGGCACGGGTGCTCGCGGCCCTCGGGCACGAGGTGACGGCCACCGGGTTCGCGGGCGGCGCCACCGGGCGCGCGGTCCGGGACCGGCTGGCGGACACCCCGGGCGTGGTGGACGCTCTGGTGCCGGTCGGCGGGGCCACCCGGCGCACCGTCGCCGTCGTCGACGAACTGTGCGGCGACACCACCCAGCTGAACGAGCCCGGCCCGCAGATCACCCCGGCCGAGTGGGCCGCCTTCCAGGAGACGTACGGGCGGCTGCTGGCCTCGGCGTCGGCGGTCGCCCTGTGCGGCAGCCTGCCGCCGGGAGTGCCGGTGGGCGCGTACGCCGGGCTGATACGCACCGCCCGGGCCGCCGGTGTCCCCGTCCTCCTGGACACGAACGGCGAACCACTGCGCCGCGGGGTGGCGGCCCGCCCGGACATCGTCAAACCGAACGCCGTGGAACTCGCCGAACTCACCGGCTCCCACGAGCCGCTGCGCGCCACCCAGGACGCCCGGCGCCGCGGCGCCCACGCGGTCGTCGCCTCCCTGGGTCCCGACGGCCTCCTCGCCCACACCCCGGAGGGCCGCTGGCGCGCCACCCCACCCGCCCACGTCCACGGCAACCCCACCGGCGCCGGCGACTCCGCGGTCGCGGGCCTGCTGTCCGGCCTGGTCGAAGGCCTGCCCTGGCCGGACCGGCTGACCCGTGCGGTCGCGTTGTCGACGGCGACCGTGGTGGCACCGGTGGCGGGGGAGTTCGACCGGGGGGCTTACGAGGGGGTGGTGGGGCGGGTCGAGGTGACGGGGCTGGTCAGCGCGGCCTGACAGAGACCGAAAGCGCGCCCTACTCCTTCCACCCCGGCTTCAGCCAGAGCTGGTCGAAGTTGACGTCGCAGTTGTTGCCCTGCTCGCAGGAGATCTTGATGGTGTTGGTGCCCTTGTTGAGGATGATGTTTCCCCAGGTGTTGGTCCAGCCCTTTTCGTAGTCGCCCTCCGGCGCCTTGGCGAAGTTCGCCAGGTTGAGAGGGCGGTCCTGGGCCTTGTCGTTGACCGTGAGTGTGGCGTTGCCGTCCTTGCCGGGCACGCCGTAGTTGACGTACAGCGTGTACTTGCCCGCCTTGGGGATGTCGCTCAGGTTCCAGGTGAGGGCCGCGCCGACCTGGTTGAAGTTGGTGACGTAGAAGCCACCGTCGGCCTTCGCACCCTTGACGTCGGAGGCCGTGGCGGCTCCGCCGTCCAGCCGCAGGGCCTTGGCGTCGCTCTTGGGCAGGTCTGCCGAGCTCGCCGGCGAGCCGCTGCTGGAGGGGCTGGGCTTCGCGCTCTCCGACTGCGTCGGCGCGGTGGATACCTCGCTGCCGGCCTTCTTGTCGTCGTCCCCGTTGCCGTTCATCATGGCCACGCTGATGCCGACGACGACCGCGGCGACCACCGCGACCGCGCCGATCAGCAGGCCCTTGGTGTTCGGGCCGCGGCCCCGGCCGTTGCCGCCCCCGCTGCCGGGCATCGGCTGCTGGGTGGTCGGCGCGCCGCCCGGGAGGGTCTCCGGGGCCTGGTAGTGGGCGTTCGGCTGGCCGTAGGGGCCCTGCTGCTGCGGAGCCGTGGCCTGCTGGCCGCCGTACGTGCGCTCGCCGACCGCGCGCGTCCTGCTGCTCCTGCTGACCGAGTTCGGGTAGCCGTAACCGCTGGACGGCGGCTGGGCGCCCCTCGCCTGCCCGTCGGCGTAGAGATAGCCGAACGGGTCGTCGTCCTCGGGCGTGCTCGGGCCGTTTTCGCCGGGGCTCATCCCTAGGTACTCCTCAACAGGTGCGGGTGGATGCGGTACATGGTGAGAATGGCGAGCCTACCCGCTCCGTGTGGCCCAAACAGGTGACTCCGGTCGCATCGACCCGCTGACCTGGGGGTCACCCGGCCCGTCGGTGCTGTTTGGGACGAGATCGTTTCTCGACGTACATGCGTTCGTCAGCGGATTTCAACACTTCGTCCGCCGTCATTCCACAGTGTGCCCATCCGATGCCGAAGCTCGCGCCCACCCGCACGGCCCGGCCCTCGGCCCGGATCGGCTGGATGATCTCGTTGCGCAGCCGTACGGCCAGGTCCTGGGCGTCCGCCTCGCCGAGTCCGTCGGCGAGGATCACGAACTCGTCGCCGCCGAGCCGGGCCACCGTGTCGCCGTCCCGGACGCCCCTGCTGAGGCGGCGGGCGACCTCGATGAGGACGGCGTCGCCCGCGTTGTGCCCGAACCGGTCGTTGATCGACTTGAAGCCGTCGAGGTCGCAGAAGAGGACCGCGAGGCCCTTGGTGCCCTCGTCCCGCCCGTCCTCGGGGGCGATGGTGTGCACATGGTGGTCGAAGCCTTCGAACGCCTCCGTGCCCTGCGCGAAGTCGAAGCCGTGGCCGACCGCGTCGAAGGCGGGGTGGCCGTAGGCCGCGTCCAGCGACTCCAGCGCGCCGGGCTGGGCCTGCCGCCGGCAGAGGCGGGCCGACAGGCGCGAGCGCAGCTCGGCGGAGTTCGGCAGGCCGGTCAGGGAGTCGTGGGAGGCGCGGTGGGCGAGCTGGAGCTCGCGGCGCTTGCGCTCCTCGATGTCCTCGACGTGGGTGAGCAGGAAGCGGGGCCCGTCGGCGGCGTCCGCGACGACGCTGTTGCGCAGGGAGACCCAGACGTACGTGCCGTCGCGGCGGCCGAGGCGCAGCTCGGCGCGGCCGCCCTCGGCGGAGGTCCGCAGCAGGGTGCCTATGTCCTCGGGGTGGACGAGGTCGGAGAAGGAGTAGCGGCGCATCGCGGAGGCGGGGCGGCCCAGCAGGCGGCACAGGGCGTCGTTGGTGCGCAGGATCCGGCCGTGCTGGTCGCCGCCCATCTCGGCGATGGCCATGCCGGAGGGGGCGTACTCGAAGGCCTGCCGGAAGCTTTCCTCACTGGCGCGCAGGGCCTGCTGCTCGCGCTCCAGGCGGACCAGGGCGCGCTGCATATTCGCACGTAGACGCGCGTTGCTGATGGCGATGGCGGCCTGGAACGCGTACATCTGGAGGGCCTCGCGGCCCCAGGCTCCGGGCCGGCGGCCGTTGCGCGGCCGGTCCACGGAGATCACACCGAGCAGTTCGCCGCAGGAGCCGCCCGGACCGCCGGGCGTGTACATGGGCGCGAAGAGCCGGTCGGAGGGGTGCCACTCGTCCTCGAAGCGCGGGGCGGGGCCGTCGGTGAACCACTGGGGGACGTCGTCGTCGTCCAGCACCCAGCCCTCGGTGTGCGGTATGAAGCGCAGGTCGCCCCAGGCCTCGCCCATCCCCAGACGGCGCTCCCAGGAGTCGCGGGAGCCGACACGGCCGGTGATCAGGGCCTCGGCGGCGGAGTTGCCGGAGAAGGCGGCGACCACGAGGTCGCCGTCGGGGCGTACGAGGTTGACGGCCGCCATCTCGTACCCGAGAGCGCTCACAGCCCCGTCCGCGACGGTCTGCAGTGTGTCCGCCAGGCTGCGTGCCGTGTTCATGTCGGCCATGACCTGGTGCAGCTGTCGCAGGGACGCAAGGCGGACGTACGGCTCCGACTCGGTCTCCATGCTCGCCCTCCCCCCGAGACCTCGCAGCGAATCAAGGGCTGTCTTCGGTGGTCGTCTTCGGCGCTTCTTTTCGGTGACGCCCCTTGCGGGTGCTCTTGTAGGTTCCCCGCCACTGAATCACAGCGCGCTGCCCACTCGGTACACAGGGTCAACAATTCCTGCCCCTTGTGACTCAAGTCACAGGAGAAGATGAACAATTGAGTGGAGTTTCTGCGTTTTCCCTATGCGTTTACTGAACGCAGGCTTTGCGGTTGTGTGGACATGATGCACGAAGAGTCGTCATGCCCAGTCGTCATGCGAGGCCGGCGCGGGTCCTAGGACCTTCTCCCCGGACCCGGTCGGCCGGAGGCCCGATGCGATACGCCCGGAGCGGAGATTAGCGTTTCCGGTGTGCCGAACACTCGCCCCGCCCCCTCGCTGTCCCTTGCTCCCACCGCCTCCGGGCATGCTGAGGGGGTGAGCAACGACGAGTTCCGGGCCGCGATGTCCCGGCTGGCCGCGGGCGTGGTCCTGGTGACCGCGCAGGAACCGCCGCTCGACCCGGACGACCCCGGGGCGCCGGCCGGCGAGGACGTCGGCATGACCGCCACCGCCTTCATGTCCGTCTCCCTCGACCCGCCGCTGGTCCTGGTCAGCCTGCGGGAGGGCTCCCGCATGGACGACGTGCTCGCCGAGCAGCCTCTGTGGGCCGTGTCCGTCCTCGCCGACCACCAGCGCCCGACCGCCGGCCGCTTCGCCATGAAGGGCCGCATCAGCGACCGCCTCCTCTTCGCGGACCTCCCCGTCACCCGCGGCGAGGCCACCGGCGCGCCCCAGGTCGACGGCGCCCTCGCCACCCTGGAATGCCGCACCGAGCAGCGGGTCGCGGCCGGCGACCACACGCTGGTGATCGGCCGCGTTCTGACCGCGCGGGTGCCGGGTTCGGACGGGCGGCCGCTGCTGTATTTCCGGGGGCGGTACGGGCACTTGGCATAATCGCCGCCCGGGACGGCCGACGGCCGGGAAATTCCGTGGCGGCATTGTGAACTCCGTGCTTAGGGTGCGGAGATGACGCTCCATCTGGAAGAACTCACACCGCGGAATTTCGAGACCGCCGTCGGTATTCGGGTCCTCCCCGACCAGGAGGAGTCGGTCTCCCCGGTGGTGCGGTCACTGGCCGAGGCGTACGTCCATCCCGCCGGTGTCGCCTGGCCCCGCCTGATCGTCGACGGCGACCGCGCGGTCGGCTTCCTGATGGCATTCCTCGACATCGACTGGCACGGTGACGGCACGGTGTTCCGTTCCGGCCTGTGGCGTCTCAACATCGCCGCCGAGGAGCAGGGCCGCGGCTACGGCCGCTTCGCCGTCGACTCCGTCGCCGAGCAGATCCGCCGCCGCGGCGGCAAGGAGCTGTACGTCTCCTGGCATCCCGGCCCGGCCGGGCCCGCGGGCTTCTACCTCGGCCTCGGCTTCCGTGAGACCGGGGAGACCAGCGGGGACCAGACGGTGGGGGTGCTGGAACTGGACCGGGCCCCGGCCTGAGTCCCTCGCCCCCGCCGCTCCTGCCCTTTCCCGTCCCCAGGGGCTCCGCCCCTTCGACCCCGCCAGGGGGGCTGCGCCCCCTGGACCCCCCGTCGGCCTGAACGGCCTCGTCCTCGAACGCCGGACGGGCTGAGAGGAGAGCCGCGTGAGAGGAGAGCCGCGCCTCCCAGCGCAGTGCGACAGCTCAGCCCCAGTCCCGTCCCGACCGGCCCCGCTTGGTCTCCGATCGCGCCTTCTTCTCGCGGAGACGGCGTTCGTTGATGCCCCGGGGGATGCGGGTCGGCCGGCGCGGCTTCGGTGGGGGCGCGGTGGCCTCCGCCAGCAGCGCCGCGAGGCGTACGGCGGCGGTTTCGCGGTTGCGCCACTGCGAGCGGTGCTCGGAGGCCCGGACGGTGACGACCCCGTCGACCAGCCGCCCGCTCAGCCGGGCCAGCGCCCGCTCCTTCCACACCGGGGGAAACGCCTCGGTCCGCGCCAGGTCGAAGCGCAGCTCGACCTGGGAGTCACTGGTGTTGACGTGCTGCCCGCCCGGCCCCGAGGACCGCGAGAAACGCCACATGAGCTCGGCCTCGGGCAGCGAGACGGAGCCGCGGACGACATAGGGACCGGACATGCCGTCCATGGTCCCGCCTCCGCCCGGTCCGCGTCACCCGGATTTCACATCGGTAAAAAAGGTAAAGGCATCCGGAACCATCGGGGCCCCCCTTGGCGTTGTCCGGGTTGACGGTAGCTTCGTCCCCAGTGCGAAGCCCGTACTGACGCAACGAGGGAAGGGACTCCCAAACCATGGCTGTAAGCCTGTCCAAGGGCGGCAACGTCTCGCTCACCAAGGAAGCTCCGGGCCTGACCGCCGTCACCGTGGGCCTCGGCTGGGACGTCCGCACCACCACCGGCACGGACTTCGACCTGGACGCCTCCGCGATCGCGGTCAACACGCAGGGCAAGGTCTACTCGGACGGCCACTTCGTGTTCTTCAACAACAAGCAGACCCCGGACAACACCATCGTCCACACCGGCGACAACCGCACCGGTGAGGGCGCCGGCGACGACGAGGCGATCAACGTCAACCTCGCCGCCCTCCCGGCCGACATCGACAAGGTCGTCTTCCCGGTCTCCATCTACGACGCCGAGAACCGCGGCCAGAACTTCGGCCAGGTCCGCAACGCCTACATCCGCATCGTCAACCAGGCCGGCGGGGCCGAGATCGCCCGCTACGACCTCTCCGAGGACGCCGCCACCGAGACGGCGATGGTCTTCGGCGAGCTGTACCGCAACGGAGCCGAGTGGAAGTTCCGCGCCGTCGGCCAGGGCTACGCCTCGGGCCTGGTGGGCATCGCGCAGGACTTCGGCGTCAACGTCTGAGCAGCACCCGCTCCCTGACGGAGCCCCCGGTCCGGCCGCCCGCCGGCCGGGGGCTCCGCCGTACCCCGCGATAAGTTGCCCGTCGTGATCCTGGAGCCCCTTCCCCCCGGACAGGACATCCCCGCGCCCGTCCTCACCGAACTCACCGCCCTCTACGTCTCCAACCGTGAGTTCTTCGCGCTCAGCGGTGACTTCCCGGACCCGGACGACATCCGGCCGGAGCAGGTGGCGGCCGCGCTGGCGGAGGACCTGGCCCACCCGGACGCGCAGGTGCTGCTGGCGCGCAGCCAGGGGCGGCTGGTCGGGGTCGCCGCCACGCTCGCCCGCCACCCGGACCCGGCCGACCCCGACCCGTGGATCGGGCTGCTGATGGTGGACGCGGGCGAGCACGGCCGGGGATTCGGGCGGCGGATGGCACAGCGGATCGAGGACGACTTCCGGACGGCCGGCCGGGACGCCGTGCGGCTCGCCGTCCTCGACAACAACCCCAAGGGCCTCGCCTTCTGGACGGCCCTCGGCTACGAGCGCATCGCCCATCGGCCGGACCGCGCGCTCGGCCGCCCCTGCGCGGTACTGCGCAAGGTGCTGCGGACCCCGCGCCGCGCGGCCCGCATCGCCGTGGTCGACCCGGAGGGCTCGGTCTTCCTCTTCCGGTACGACAACCCAGAGGTGGGCATCCACTGGGCCCTCCCCGGCGGCGGCCTCGAACCGGACGAGACCCCGCGCGAGGGAGCCCTGCGGGAACTGCGCGAGGAGACCGGCTGGAGCGACCTGGAGCCCGGCCCGCTGCTGTGCACCTGGGAGCACGACTTCACCCGGGCCGACATCGCCGTCCGCCAGCACGAGCACATCTACGTCACCCGCGGCCCGCACCGGGAGCCGGCCGTCGCCCACCTGGCCGCCGCGCACGCCGAGGAAGGGATCCTGACCTGGCGCTGGTGGAGCAGACGGGAACTCGCCGAGGAGGCGGAGCCGGTGTGGCCGCCCGGTCTGGTCCGGCTGCTGGACGAGTGGGAAGCCTGAGCCGTGTCTGTCATGGATGCGCCGGCTTGCCCTCCCCGTACAGCCAGTCGGACCAGATCTCGTCGAAGTCCTCGTCCGGGGCCTGCTTCTCGACATAGGCCGTGAAGTCGGCGGTGTCCGCGTTCGCGTGCCGGTGGGCGGCGGCCCAGCCCTGGATGATGTCGTAGAAGGTGTCGTCGCCGACCTTCTGACGGATCTTGTGCAGGACCATCGCGCCGCGCTGGTAGACGGGCGCGTCGGAGATGTGCGCGGCGCTGCTCGGTTTCGCCGGCGGGAAGGCCCAGATCGCGTCGGGGTCGGTGACGTCGTCGGAGGTGCCGTCGTAGAGCTTGGTGAAGGTCCGCTGCGCCGAGTCGCCGCCGTGGTCCTCCCGCCACAGCCACTCCGCGTACGTCGCGAAGGCCTCGTTGAGCCACATGTCCCGCCAGTTCCTGGGGGTGACGGAGTCGCCGTACCACTGGTGGGCGAGCTCGTGGACGAGGGTCTCGGTGTCCGGGGCGCCGTTGAAGAACGGGCGGGTCTGGGTCTCCAGGGCGTAGCCCGCGTCCTCGGGGCGGTCGACGATCGCGCCGGTGGTGGAGAAGGGGTACGGGCCGAAGTTGTACTCCTCCCACTCCATGATCTCGGGGATCTTCGCCAGTACCGGCCGGCTCGCCCGCGCCTGCGTGGGGTCGACGGCCACGTACCCGGGCAGGTCCTTGCCGATGGTCGTGCGCTTGATCGTGTAGTGGCCGATCGCGACCGTGGCCAGGTAGCTCGCCATCGGTTCGGGCGCGTGCCAGGCGTAGGTCGTGCGGCCGCCGGTGGTGGTCTCGTGCGCCAACTGCCCGTTGGACACGGCCTGGAGGCCCTTGGGGACGGTGACCGTGATGTCGTACGACGCCTTGTCGGAGGGGTGGTGGTTGCCGGGGAACCAGGCCATGGAACCGACGGGTTCGCCGAGGGCGAGCGCTCCATCCGCGGTGCGCAGCCAGCCCTCCTTCGAGCCGTCGGGGTCGGTGACCGTCTCCGGGGTGCCGGAGTAGCGCACGGTGACACCGAACGTCTCCCCCTTGTCCAGGTCGTCGTGCGGGCGGACGGTCAGTTCCTGGCCGGCCCGGTTGAAGCGGGCGTCCCGGCCCTCGACGCCGACCTTCTCCACGTCCAGGCCCTTGAGGTCGAGGTCGAAGGCGGACAGGTCCTCGGTGGCGCGGGCGGTGATCACCGCGGTTCCGGTGAGGTGGTGGCGGGCGGGGTCGTAGGAGAGGGTCAGGCCGTAGTGGGTGACGTCGTAGCCGCCGTTGCCCGCCTTCGAAAAGTACGGATCGCGTACCCCAGGGCCGCCGGGGATGCCGTGCACGCCCCCGTCGCACGCGGTGAGCGGGAGAACGAGCGCGAGGAACGCGGCCACCGGGACAAGACGCGCGGATCTGGACATGTCAGCGATCCTATGGGGAAGGGCCGGGGCGGCGGGCGTGCGGTGATCTTCGGCGGGCGTGACACCATCACGTACGTGCTCGACATCGGCTACGCCCTCTCCAACCGCTTCCCCGACCCGCCGCAGACCGACTACCGGCGCGCGGACGTCCACGCCCTCCGTCACGACCTGTTCTCCGGCGACGTCTACCTCGCCGACACCAAGACGGACCGGGAGCTGTCCACAGCCTGGGGATGGGTGCCGGTGCTCGACTTCGCCTGGGCCCTGTGCGACATCGTCGAGCGCCTGGACCGGGACCCGGCGGGCTCCCGCGCCTCCCGCCCCCAGCGGGCGGAACTGGACTTCACCGAATCCACCGACCGCATGCTGTTCGAGCGCCGCTTCGGCTGGGTGGACATCGCCGCCGACTGGATGCCGGCGGAGGAAGCACCCCTTTCCTTTTCGCACGCAGAACTCCGCCGTGAGGCCCGGGACTTCCTGCACGATCTCATCGCCGACCTGACCGATCTCCATGACGACCTGGCCGACAACCCGGCGATCTGGACGCTCCAGGCCCGCTTCCCCAGGGTGTCGTAGGTCCTGCCCGGCTTACCCCTCCACCCGGATCCCCAGCTCCCCCGCCAGCACCGGCGCCAGATCCACCAGTTGCCCGGGGCTGATCACCGCGCCCGCCAGCCGTCCCACCCCTCGCGCGATCTCCAGCGAAGCGGCCCCGCGCAGGTCGACGTCCGTGAGGGTCGCCCCGCCGAAGTCGACGCCCTTGAGGACGCAGTCGACGAACTCCACCCGCTCCAGGCGCGCTTCGCCGAAATCGGGCTCGACGAGGACGCAGCCCTCGAAGACGACGTCCCTGAGCCTGGCCTTGCGCAGGTTGAGGTAGTCGATCTTGCCGCCGCGGACCAGTACCCGCTCCAGGACGGCGCCGTGCAACTGCGTGCCGCCGAGGCGGGCCTCGTGGAGTTCGACGTCCCGCAGCGTGGACTCGGCCAGGTCGGTGCCGACGCCCCGTATCCCGGACAGCACCGTGTCCAGGAGCCGGGCGTGACGCAACCGCGTCTCGTCGACGGCGCAGCCCGTCAGCGAGCAGTCCATGAAACGCGCGCCCGCGCCGTCCTGCCCCGCGAAGTCCTCCTCGCGGAACTCCAGCCCGTCATAGTCCCCGTCCGGCTCCAGCCCGCCGCCGTCCCAGGGCTCCAGCGGCGGCAGCCGCAGCTCCGGTCGCCGCGCCGCCTTCGTCGCACCGGCCCCGCCGGTCGCCTTCCTCGCCATGCCCCCATGCTGCACCCCGCCACTGACAATCCGTCCGACCTGCGAAAACACCACCGATGTCACATTCCGGCGCCCTGATCAGTCGTATGCGTGGAAGGCAGCGCAACCAGCAGCACCCGATCAACGTAAGGACTCGGCCCATGCACCGCATCACCGTCATCGGCGGCGGTTTCGCCGGACTCACCGCCGCCATCACCGCCGCCGAGGCAGGCGCGAAGGTCACCGTGTACGAGGCCCACCACACCCTCGGCGGCAGGGCCCGCACCGCCGACGCCCCCTACCGGACCAACGAGGGCCCGCACGCCCTCTACAACGGCGGCCCCCACTGGACCTGGCTGAAGCAGCGCGACCTCATCGGCGCCCTCGCCCCCCTCCCGCCCCGGGAAGCCGCCCGGCTCAGACTCCGCCACCACGGCGCCCTCCGCCGCACCCCGCCGTTCGCCATGCTCAAACTGCTGCGCCGAGGCGCCCGGCAGGCCCCCGTCGACACCGACTTCCTGAGCTGGGCGACGGACCTCGCCGGTGAGGAGGCCGCCCGCGCCGCCGCCAACTACTCCGCCGTCGCCCTCTTCCACCACGACCCCGGCGCCCTGTCCGCCGCCTTCGTGCAGGAGCGTCTGCGCCGCGCCACCAAGCTGCCGCCCGAGGCGCACTACCCGCGCGGCGGCTGGGCGAGCCTCATCGACCGGATGGCCTGCCGGGCCTGGAACCTCGGCGTGCGGATCGAGACCCTCTCCCCCGTCGACACCCTCCCCGGCGACACGCCCGTCGTCGTCGCCACCTCCCTGCCCGCCGCCCGCCGCCTCCTCCAGGACGACTCGCTGACCTGGCCCAGCGGCCGTACGGTCCTGATCGACCTCGCCCTGCGCACCCGGCGCGGCGACGCCTTCGCGGTGTCCGACCTCGACGCGCCCGGCTGGCTCGAACGGTTCACCGCCCAGGACCACACCCTTGCCCCCGCCGGCGAGCAACTCCTCCAGGGGCAGATCCCCATCGGCCCCGGCCAGTCCCAGGCCGACGGCACCGCCCGCGCCGAACAGCTCCTCGACCTCGCCTTCGACGGCTGGCGTGACCGGGTCACCTGGCGGCGGGAGGCAGTGGCGGACGGCCGTACCGGGGCCGTCGACCTGCCCGGCACCAGCTGGCGCGACCGGCCCGCCGTCGACCGCGGCGACGGCGTCTACCTCGCCGGCGACCAGGTCGCCGCTCCCGGCGTGCTGTCCGAGGTGTCCTTCAACAGTGCCCTCACCGCCGTCTCCCTCGCCCTCGGCCGGACCGCCCTTGACCTCAAGCACGCTTGAGGTTGAAGGGTGAAGCCCATGTTCGCCATACGTCTGCACGCCTTCGGTCCGGCCGAGAAGCTCACCCTCGAAGAGGTCGACGACCCCGTCCCGGGCCCCGGCCAGGTCCGTGTCGCCGTCGCCGCCGCCGGGGTGCACCTGCTCGACGCGGCCCTCCGCGAGGGCGTCCGGGGCCCGCTTCCCGAACCGCCCGCCCTGCCCACCGTCCCCGGCCGCGAGGTGGCCGGCGTCGTCGACGCCCTCGGCGCCGGGACCGACCCGCACTGGCTGGGCAGGCGCGTGGTCGCCCACCTCGGCTTCGCCCCCGGCGGCTACGCCGAACTCGCCGTCACCGACGCCGCCCGGCTCCACGACATCCCCGCCGGACTGGACTTCGCCCAGGCCGTCACCATGATCGGCACCGGGCGCACCGCGCTGGGGATCCTCCAGTTCACCGAGCTCGGCCCGGACTCCGTCGTCGTGATCCCGGCCGCCGCCGGCGGCATCGGCACCCTGCTCACCCAGTACGCCGTACACAGCGGCGCCACCGTGATCGGACTCGCGGGCGGCCCGGAGAAGACGGCGCGGGTCAAGACGTACGGCGCCCACCTCGCCGTCGACTACACCGACCCCGCCTGGCCCGCGACGGTCCGCGCCCGCCTGGGCGGACGGCCCGCCACCGTCGTCTTCGACGGCGTCGGCGGCGACATCGCCCGCGAAGCCGTCGCCCTGCTCGGCCCCGGCGGACGGCACCTCGTCTTCGGCTGGTCCGCCGAAGGCATCCGCGACGGACGCGCCCACCTCGTCGAGGGCGTCTCCGAGCAGGTCCTCGGCCCGGCGATGCTGGGCCGGGCCGGCGGCCCCGACCCCTTGCGCACCCTCGAACTGCGCGCCCTCACCGAGGCCGCCGAAGGCCGCCTCGAACCCGCCGTGACCCGCTTCCCCCTCGCCGAGGCGGCAGCGGCGCACCGCGCTCTGGAAACCCGCAAAACAGTCGGAAAGGTGGTATTGGAGCCATGAGCGAGCGCCCCACCTCCATGGATGCGACAGATCCCGACAAGTGGTCTCCTGGGCGGGTGAGTGTCACCCCGATGGAGCAGCCCGCACCGGACGACACCGACCCCCGCCGCTGGTGGGGCCTGGTGATCATCGCGCTGGCACAGCTGATGGTGGTCCTGGACGCCACCATCGTGAACATCGCCCTCCCCTCCGCACAGCACGACCTCGGCATGTCCGACGGCAACCGCCAATGGGTCATCACCGCCTACACCCTGGCCTTCGGCGGACTGCTGCTGCTCGGCGGCCGGATCGCCGACCTCGTCGGCCGCAAACGCACCTTCGTCATCGGGCTCGTCGGCTTCGCCGCCGCCTCGGCACTCGGCGGCGCCGCCACCACCTCCGGCATGCTCTTCGGCGCCCGCGCCCTCCAGGGCGCCTTCGCCGCCGTACTCGCACCCTCCGCGCTCAGCCTGCTCACCACCACCTTCACCGACCCCAAGGAACGCGGAAAGGCCTTCGGGATCTACGGCGCCCTCGCCGGCAGCGGCTCCGCCATCGGCTTCATCGTCGGCGGCCTGCTCACCGAGTACCTCAACTGGCGCTGGTGCCTGTACGTCAACGTCCCCATCGCCGTCATCGCCGTCATCGGCGCCCTCGCGCTCCTGCACGACCGGCCCGGCCACGCCGGCGCCCGCCTCGACGTACCCGGCGCCCTCCTCGGCTGCGGCGGACTCGTCGCCGTCGTCTACGGATTCAGCGAGGCCGAACCCCGGGGCTGGACCGACCCGCTCGTCCTCGCCCTGTTCGCCGCCGGCCTCCTCCTGCTCACCGTCTTCGTGTGGTGGCAGACCCGCACCCCGATGCCCCTGCTCCCCCTGCACATCGTCAAGGACCGCAACCGCGCCGGCTGCTTCCTCACCATGGCCCTCGCCACCATCGGCATGTTCGGCCTGTTCCTGTTCATGACCTACTACCTCCAGGTCATCCTCGGCTACTCACCCGTCAGGACAGGCCTGGGCTTCCTCCCCCTGACCGCCGCCATCATCATCGGCTCCACCCAGATATCCGCCCGCCTCCTCCAGCGCGTGGCACCCCGGGCCCTCATGGTCCCCGGCATGGTCCTCGCCTCCGGCGGCATGCTCGTCCTCACCCGCATGACCGTCCACTCCGACTACGCCACCGAGATCCTCCCCGCCCTCCTCCTCATGGGCCTCGGCATGGGCCTGACCTTCATGCCCGTCTTCGCCACCGCCACCGCGGGCGTCGCCCCGCAGGACTCCGGCGTCACCTCCGCCACCGTCAACACCTCCCAGCAGGTCGGCGGCTCCATAGGCACGGCCCTGCTCAACACCGTCGCCACCACCAGCAGCACCGCCTACGTCACCGCCCACCTGCACAGCCCCGCCCAGAAGGCCACCGTGATCCCCGCCGGAATCGTCCACGGCTACACCACCGCCATCTGGTGGGCCGCCGGCATCATGCTGCTCGCCGGCCTCGTCGCGGGCCTGATGGTGACCGCCAGGGCCCCCGGGCGCGGCGCCCCGGCGACCAGCCCCGTACCCGAGTCGGTGACCTGAGGTCGGTGGCCCGAAGTCAGTGGCCTGACGGCACCCCGCCCAGCGCCGCCAACGCCCCGTCCGTCAGCCGGTACACGGTCCATTCGTCCTGCGGGCGCGCACCCAGCGACTCGTAGAACCCGATCGCGGGCCGGTTCCAGTCCAGCACCGACCACTCCAGCCGCTCGTAACCCCGCTCCACACAGATACGGGCCAGCTCCGTGAGCAACGCCCGGCCGTGGCCCGCGCCCCGGGCCTCCGGCCGGACGTACAGGTCCTCCAGGTAGATGCCGTGGACCCCCCGCCACGTCGAGAAGTTCAGGAACCACAGCGCGAACCCGACCGTCTCACCGGTCGAGTCGTCCACGGCCACGTGCCCGAAGGCCGCGGGCCGCGCCCCGAACAGCGCCTCCCGCAACTGCTCGGGGCTCGCCTTCGCCTCCTGCGGGGCCTTCTCGTACTCGGCCAGCTCGCGGACCAGGGCGTGGATGACGGGGACATCGGCGGGGGTCGCGGTACGAATCATGGGCCGAGGCTAACCCCCCGCTTCCAGCAGCCGGCGCCCGATCTCCAGCTGCCGCTCCTGAAGCCCCCGCCCGCTCTCCACGTCCCACAGGCAGTTCTGGAGCAGCCGCCCCAAGGTCCACGCCCGCGCCCGCCCCCGGTCCAGCCCCAGCACCTCCGTCAGCGCGTCGAACCGCCACCGCACCTCGCCCGCGTCGAAGCGGTTGACCAGGGCGGGCCACAGTTCGAAACCGGGGTCACCGGAGAGCGGCTTGGGATCGATGGCCAGCCAGGGGGCGCGGCCGGCGGCGAGGACGTTGTCGTAGTGCAGGTCCCAGTGGAGGAGGCGGTCGCCGGGCTCGCCGGCGACCTCGCGCACGGCGGCCGCGCAGTCGGCGACCAGGCGGCGGGCCGCGGCGTCCGGGACGCGGTCCAGGGCCGGCGGGGTCCGCTCCAGCATGGCGTGCGCGATGTCACCGAGGCGGCGCATGCCCTCCGGCGCCGGGAACGAGGTCAGATGGGCCAGCAACCGGGCGACGACCAGCACGGCCGCACGCGTGTCCGGGACGTGGGACAGCATCCGGGCCGGGTCCAGGCGCTCCAGCAGCATGGTGCCGGTCGCCGGGTCGTGCGCGAGGAGGCGTACGGCGCCGTCACCGTCCCAGATCCGCAGCGCGACCGGCTCGCCCACGCTCTCCTCGTCCGTCAGCTGTAGCTTCAGCACGGCCCGGGTGCCGTCGGCGCGCACCACGACCGGCAGGACCAGGGCACTGACGCCGTACATCGACGGCCCGTCGAGACGAAGCCCCCAGCGGCCGAGGAACCGGGCCGCCAGGTCCGGCAGCCCCGCCACGAAGGCCCGGCCGGCCGCCCCGTTGTACTTCTCCTGTGCCGCCACCAGCTCGCCCGGAATGTCGATCACCCCTCGGACGTTACGCGTCTGCGTGAATCGGCTCATGGACAAGAACCGGGGCCCGAGCAGGGTGTGGGCATACGTCCGCAGCGCTCCCGGCACGTATGTGTGGCTGCTGATCCTGTTCTCCACGACGTTCGCGCTGCACCACATGTCGCCGGAATTCGAACAGCACTTCCTGCGGCAGCGGTCCACGAACATCCATGAGCTGTCACGGAACCCGGTACGGGTACTGATCTCCAGCGCGATGTGGATCGACGACGGACACTGGCTGCCCTACGCCGTCCTCTTCACCGTCTTCCACGCCCCGGCCGAACGCTGGCTGGGCACCGCCCGCTGGCTCGTGGTGTGCGCGGCCGCGCACGTGCTGGCGACGCTGATCAGCGAAGGGGCGCTGCTGAAGGCGATCCAGGACGGGATGGCACCGCACTCCGCCGTCAACACCCTCGACGTGGGCGTGAGTTACGCGCTGGCCGGAGTGGCGGGCGTACTCACGTACAGGATCGCGACCCCCTGGCGGTACGTGTACCTGGCGACCGTCCTCGTGCTCTTCGCCGTGCCGCTGACCACCGGGCCGACGTTCACGGACCTCGGACATTTCGTCTCCATACTGATCGGCCTGGCCTGCTATCCGCTGGTCAGAGGGCGCGGAAAAGCATGGAATCCGAAGGAGACACTGGCCGCCCTCAGGGGTTAACGTCCGCGCATGAGCAGCTCGGCAAGCAATGTCGTGAACGGCGGCGTCTCCTTCTGGTACACCGACGACGGCCTCCCGGCCGTCCGGGAACCGCTGGCCGGTGACGCGACCGCGGACGTCGTGATCGTCGGCGGCGGATACACAGGGCTGTGGACCGCCTACTACCTCAAGAAGGCCGCCCCCTTCCTCCGCGTCACCGTCCTCGAACAGAAGTTCTGCGGATACGGCGCCTCCGGACGCAACGGCGGCTGGCTCTACAACGGCATCGCCGGCCGCGACCGGTACGCCAGACTGCACGGCCGCGAGGCAGCGGTACGCCTCCAGAAGGCCATGAACGACACCGTCGACGAAGTCATCACCGTCGCGCGGACCGAGGACATCGACGCCGACATCCACAAGGGCGGCGTCCTCGAGGTCGCGACCACACCCGCACAGCTCGCCCGGCTGAAGGCCTTCCACGAGCACGAACTGTCGTACGGCGAGAAGGACCGCGAACTGTACGGCGCCCGCGAGACCGCCGAACGCATCCGCGTCGCCGACGCCGTCGGCTCCACCTGGACACCCCACGGCGCACGACTGCACCCGGTGAAACTGGTGAAGGGCCTGGCAGCAGCCGTCGAAGCCCTCGGCGTCACCATCCACGAATCGACCCCGGTGACCGAGATCCGCCCCAAGCACGCGATCACCCCGTACGGCACCGTCCGCGCCCCCTACATCCTGCGCTGCACCGAAGGCTTCACCGCCTCCCTCAGAGGCCAGCGGCGGACCTGGCTGCCCATGAACTCCTCGATGATCGCCACCGAACCGCTCACCGACGACCAGTGGACGGCCATCGGCTGGAACGGCCGCGAAACCCTCGGCGACATGGCACACGCCTACATGTACGCCCAGCGCACCGCCGACGGCCGGATCGCCCTCGGCGGACGCGGAGTCCCGTACCGCTTCGGCTCCCGCACCGACAACGACGGCCGCACCCAGGACACGACCATCGAGGCCCTCCGGGACATCCTGGTCCGCTTCTTCCCGGCACTGACCGGGGTGCGCGTCGAGCACGCCTGGTCGGGAGTCCTCGGCGTACCACGCGACTGGTGCGCAACAGTCACCCTCGACCGCGCCACCGGGCTCGGCTGGGCAGGCGGCTACGTCGGATCGGGCGTCGCCACCACCAACCTCGCCGCACGGACACTGCGGGACCTGGTGCAGCAGGACTCGGGCCAAGGCGGCCGGACGGAACTGACCGACCTCCCCTGGGTCAACCACAAGGTCCGCAAATGGGAGCCCGAACCCTTCCGCTGGCTCGGCGTCCAGGGCATGTACGCGACCTACCGAGCCGCCGACCAGCGGGAACGGCTGCGACCGGCCACCGAGTCGTCACGGCTGGCCCGGGTGGCCGATCGGGTGGCGGGGCGACACTGAGAACCAGAGCGCCTGTAAACACCATCAGGCGTCAGTCCCGTCAGTCCCGTCAGTCCCGTCAGTCCCTGGAAAACGCTTGAGGCTGTGTCGCACCTGCGTGCGACGATCACCTCAACAACCGTCATTCCAGGGGGGATTCATGGCTGTCATCGACTCCTGTCCGGCAGCGAGACCCGGGCGGCTCACCGCCGTCGCCGTCCTCGTCTCGCTGCTCGCCTCACTACTCGCAATGACCGGCGCGGGCACCGCCCACGCCGACGACCCACAGTGCACCCCACTCTCCCTCGCCCCCTTCGGCGACCCCGGCGACGCCATCGGGAAGACTGCCGTCCCTGCCGACGGCAGCGCCTGCTTCACCATCACCGCTGACACGGCGGGCCTGCACCTGGTCTCCGTCGACGACACGAGCAGCAACCTGTACCCAGAGGTCTACAACGCCGACGGCACCCAGCTGGACTGCTACAACCGCGAATACTCGGTAAAGGGCTGGTGCGACCTGCCCGCGGCGGGCACCTACACCCTCAAAGTCCTCAACCGGGGCTGGGACACCACGAACACATCGGTGACCGTCGTCCCGCTCGCCACGACGAAAGGCTGCGCCGACCCCGTCAGCACCCGCTGGGACCAGCCGGTGGTGCCCCGAACGTCCGTCAGCCCGGTCGAACTCGACTGCCAGCCCTTCACGGCCAAGCCCGGCGAACGGATCCGGCTCACGTACGGATCCAAGGTGTACGGCTCCTCCCTCGCCTGGCTCACCGACTCGACGGGCGCCCGGATCTGCCCACACTTCCCGGAGGACGGCGAGACCGGCTGCGTCCTGCCCACCGACGGCACCGGCCCCTACCGGGTGATCTCCCAGCTCTCCTACACCGAAAAGGGCTTCCCCGCCGATTACGCCGTGAACGTGCGCCGACTGAACGACCCGCAAGGCTGTGGCGCCGCACCCGTACGACCCTACGGTGCCCTGAGCAGCCAGGACCTGACCACCAACCCCTGCTACACCTTCGCCGCCGACAAGGCGGGCCAATACACCGTGCACTACGTGAGCGACGACCGCTCCACCGGCGCGGTCCAGGTGTACGACGCCGACGGCAAGACAGTCTGCAAGACCGGCACCGACCCCTGCCGGGTGCCCAAGGCCGGTACGTACACCGCCCTGCTCGACGACGACTCCTACCCCTTCTACGACACCCCCAAAGGGGTCGTCGTCCTCGACCGCGCATCCGACGCCGGATGCGTGCCCACCGGCACAGGCCTGCACAAGGGCGAACTGAGCACCGTCGGCCAGTACGACTGCCTGACACTGTCCGCACCGCAGGGCGCCCGGCTCGCCGCGCTCACCCCGCTCGCCTCGTCCGGCGTCGACGCGGACGTCGAGGTCGTCGACCGGGACGGCACCGTACAGTGCGGCGCGGCAAACCTGTCGAACGGCGACTGCGCACTCACAGGCACGGCCCCCTACCGCGCGCTGGTGCACACCGAGGACAACGGCGACGACGCCACAGGCCCGTACTCCGTGGCCCTGCACCGCACGGACGTCCCGGACGACTGCCCCGTCCTCCCCGCCGGCAGCTTCACCGCCGACGGCGCCAAGGCCACCTTCACCACGGGCGACGGCGTCTTCTCACACTGCCTGACCATCCCGGCGGACGCGCACACACACGCCGAAGTCCTCCAACTGACCGCCACCGCAGGCACGGCCGCGGCCAAGTTCTCGGTACTGGACTCCACCGGAAAGAAGGTCTGCGACCGGTACGCCACCACCAACGGCTGGGTCCTCTGCCCGCTGACCCCGGGCAAGCCCCACACCGTGCTGGTCACCGGCCGCGACCAGGCCGCCACCTACACCCTCACCCGGCGCGACGTCACCGCGACGGCATCCTCCGCCGGCTGCACCAGCACCAAGGCCGCCAAGGTCGGCGGCCCGTCCCTGACGAGCACGTACGGAGCCGCCGGCACCCTGGACTGCCGACAGATCACAACCGGCGCGACCACCGACGTCCTTCACATCAACGTCCGCGACCCCCAGGGCACCGCCAACATGGCCGTCCTGGACGGCGACGGAAACACCGAGTGCTCCTTCCGGAACAGCCCCTGCGCGGTCACCGGCTCCACCACCCACCAGGTACTCGTACAGACCCCGGCCACCGCCAAGGCCTCACCCGAATACCACCTGGACGCAGTCCGCATCGCCACCGCCGACGGTCCCGCGCCCGAGTGCACCAAGGCGCCGTCCATCGCCTACGGATACGGACCGGTCACCGGCACACTCGACGAGTCGCACACCACCGTGTGCGCGGCACTGCCGACCGCCGGCTTCGACCGCTTCGACACCGACATCAAGGACACCACCGGCGCCGCCGCCACCGCGGTACCCGCCCTCTACAACACGACCTCCTGGGCCAACGGCTGCACGCACTACATCCCGGAAGGCTACGACTGCGACGCGCTCGGCTCGTCCCCGGCCTCCACCCCGACCGTGTTCCTGCTCAGCCTGCCCGATAAGGCCTCCAGCACCGCTTACAGCGCCAAGCTGACCTGCTCGTACGCCCTGTGCGGCACGGAGAAGGTCGGCGTCACCGGCATCAGCCCAACAACCGGGACCACCGGCACCAAGGTCAAGCTGACGGTCACCGGCACCGCGCTCGGCCCGGACGTCACCGTCGAGCTCAGCCAGGCCGGCAAGACGATCAAAGCCCCGGCCGACTCGGTCTCCGCCGACAACCGCACGGCGACGGCGACCCTCGACCTGACCGGCACGGCCACCGGCACCTGGAACGTCAGCGTGCTCACGCACGGCTGGGAGTACCCGCGGGGCTCATTCACCGTGACCCCGCAGCCCAAGCTCGGCAACACGGCCGCACCGAAGGTCACCGGGGCCGCCAAGGTCGGCGCCAAGGTCACGGCCTCCACCGGCAGCTGGTCGGCGACGCCGTCCTCCTACACCTACCAGTGGAAGGCCGACGGCAACGCGATCACCGGGGCGACCGCGTCGACCTACACGATCCCGGCATCGCTGCTCGGTAAGAAGCTGACCGTGACCGTCACCGCCGTGCGCAGCGGCTGGACCGACGGGACGGCAACCTCGCCGGCGGTGACCGTCGCCAAGGGCGACGCCCCCAAGGCGACCAAGGCCCCCGCGATCAGCGGCACGGCGAAGATCGGCAAGACCCTCAAGACGACCACCGGCACCTGGAGCCCGGCGGCGACGTCGTACTCCTACCAGTGGTACGCCGGGGGCAAGGCGATCAGTGGGGCGACCAAGTCCTCACTGGTCCTGAAGTCGGCCCAGAAGAACAAGAAGATCACCGTGAAGGTGACCGCACACCGGACCGGGCACACGGACGGGTCGGCGGTGAGCAAGGCGAGCGGGACGGTTGTCGCCTGAGCATGAAGAAGCCCAGGTCGGACGGTGTCTGACCTGGGCTTTTGAGCCCCCTGTCGGACTCGAACCGACGACCTGATCATTACAAGTGACCCGCTCTAGGCCAGCTGAGCTAAGGAGGCATCACGCACTACATGGCCGCGCGCGGAGGCGGCACCACTCTACACAGAGACAGATTCCACAAGCCAAGGAGTTCTCCACGTCACCGCTTCAAAAAGCTCTGCGTAACCATCCGTGCACCCGTTCGTTGATCGGTCTGACGTGCTGTTCCGAAGATCAGATCGTCGAGGGGAGGGCTGATGGACGAGGTGGCTGACACGCCGAAGCCGAAAGCGGTCAAGGGCGAGGATGCCAAGCGCATCAAGCGCGACACGCTTGGCATCGGCGACCGTCGTAAGCACCACACGCGCGCGGCGACGCCGATGAAGGGGCACGCCAAAGCCGCGGACACGCACCACCGGCTCTACCGCTTCCGCTTCTATCCGACGGAAGAGCAGGTGGAGCAGCTGGAGCGGACGTTCGGCGCCTGTAGGTGGGTCTACAACGAAGGGCTGGCGCTGCGGTCGAACGCCTGGGAGCAGCACCGCGTGCGCGTGGGCTTCGCGGAGATGTGCCGGACCGGTCGGGGTGCAGCTCGTCAGGGTTGTGCGTGATCGGCGGCGGATGTAGAAGCAGGAAGCCATGTAGCAGGGTCAAAAGGCAGTCGCTCTGACCATGATCACGGGCAAGGTCAAAAGTGGGGTGCTCTGCCGCCTCGAGAATTTGCCCGAACTTCACACCCCCCGACCTACTGACAGACCAGGTGAACGCCAGGTACCGTCCTGACCCAGTTCACCCCGGTGGACTACACCAGCAACCACCTTCCTACAACGGATCGTCCGGCACGTTCCTGCCGGTAGAAGGGGGCCCATTCACCATGGCCACTGTCTCGTTCGACAAGGCGACCCGGATCTACCCGGGCACCGAGAAGCCCGCCGTCGACCAGCTCGACATCCACATCGAGGACGGCGAGTTCCTCGTTCTGGTCGGCCCGTCGGGTTGCGGCAAGTCCACCTCGCTGCGGATGCTCGCGGGGCTGGAGGACGTCAACGCCGGCGCCATCCGCATCGGTGACCGCGACGTCACGCACCTGCCGCCGAAGGACCGGGACATCGCCATGGTGTTCCAGAACTACGCGCTCTACCCGCACATGACGGTCGCCGACAACATGGGCTTCGCGCTCAAGATCGCGGGCGTCAACAAGGCGGAGATCCGGCAGAAGGTCGAGGAGGCCGCGAAGATCCTCGACCTGACCGAGTACCTGGACCGGAAGCCGAAGGCGCTCTCCGGCGGTCAGCGGCAGCGTGTCGCGATGGGCCGCGCGATCGTGCGTGAGCCGCAGGTGTTCCTCATGGACGAGCCGCTGTCCAACCTGGACGCCAAGCTCCGCGTGTCGACGCGTACGCAGATCGCCTCGCTCCAGCGCCGCCTCGGCATCACCACCGTCTACGTCACCCACGACCAGGTCGAGGCCATGACGATGGGCGACCGCGTGGCGGTCCTCAAGGACGGTCTGCTCCAGCAGGTCGACTCGCCGCGCAACATGTACGACCGGCCCGCCAACCTCTTCGTCGCCGGCTTCATCGGTTCCCCGGCGATGAACCTGGTCGAGGTGCCGATCACCGACGGCGGTGTGAAGTTCGGCAACAGCGTCGTCCCCGTCAACCGGGACGCGCTGAAGGCCGCCTCCGACAAGGGCGACCGCACCGTCACCGTCGGTGTCCGTCCCGAGCACTTCGACGTGGTCGAGCACAACGGCGCCGCCGCCTCCGCCCTGTCGAAGGACACCGAGGACGCCCCGGCCGGCCTCGCGGTCTCCGTGAACGTCGTGGAGGAGCTCGGCGCCGACGGTTACGTCTACGGCTCCGCCAAGGTCGGCGACGACCTCAAGGACCTGGTCGTCCGCGTCAGCGGCCGCGCGGTCCCGGAGAAGGGCGCCACGCTGCACGTCGTGCCGCGGCCGGGCGAGACCCACGTGTTCTCGACCTCCACGGGTGAGCGTCTCTCCGACTGAGCAGTCCCCGTCCCGGGTGAAATTCGCCCGGGTGGGCCGAGAGGGCCCCGCAGCCTGCTGCGGGGCCCTTTCCCGTTGCCGAACGTCGTGGACCGTTGTCGACAAATACCCCGGCAAGCGGGTCATTTCGAGCAGTGTGCGTCAACGCGCCGCCTGGAAAAGGGGGTTTCGGCGTCCCTCGAAACGGTGACTGAACGTCTCCAAAACATTACGGCGCGCTACCCTCACACGCGTGAAGCACTCCACCAACCAACAGATGCGACGCGGCCATCGGGGCGGCCCTGCCCGCCGGATCGGCCGCACCCTCGCCCTCGTCCTGCCCGTCGTCCTGGTGCTCTCCGGGACCCTCGCGGTCACCCGGGTCAACTGGTCGGGGAACCCCTCGAACTCGGTGCTGACCGCCTCGGACATCTCCGGCGCGGGCAGGACCTCCCGGGACGTCACCCGCGCTCCGCAGGACGTGCTGCGCGACCAGTTGATGGACGAGTTGCAGGAGAGGAACCCGGGCGTCGTCCTCACCCATCTCCAGCAGGCCGTCAACGGGCACCCGTCACTGGCGAAGCACTGCACCTCGATCGCCCGTGCCCTGGGCCGGGCCGCGGTGCGTATCTACGGCGCCTCGCGCGCGCAGTCGTACGCCCGGCCGGTGTGCGACACGTCCTTCGCCTCCGGCGTACTGGCCGCGTCCCGCGGCTGAACCTTCCTGAGGACGCGCTCTGAAAGGTGAGCGGCAGGTAACGGCTGCTTGAGGAGCCGGTTGCGTCCGTAAGCCGCGAGTGGGGCGCCGCGTACAGTTCGGTCATGACCGATCCGAATGCCGCGTCGCGCCCCACTCAAGCCGTCGTCCTGGCCGGTGGCCAGGGTTCCCGGCTGCGTCCGTACACCGACGACCGGCCCAAGCCGATGGTCGAGATTCCCGGCACGGGCACCCCGATCATCGGCCATCAGCTGTCCTGGCTCGCCGAGGAGGGCGTGACGGACGTGGTGGTCTCCTGCGGCCACCTCGCCGAGGTGCTTCAGAAGTGGCTGGCGACGGCCGACCTGCCCGTCAACGTCACGACGGTGGTGGAGTCGGAGCCCCTCGGCCGCGGTGGCGGCCTGAAGTACGCGGCCGCCCGTCTTCCGCACCCGGACCGTCCCTGGTACGCCACCAACGGCGACATCTGGACCCGTTTCTCGCTCCGCGACATGGCGGACTTCCACACCGAGCGCGACGCCGTCGCGACCCTCGCGCTGGCCCGGCCGCGCATTCCGTGGGGTGCGGTGAAGACGGACGGGTTTGGACACATCACGGACTTCATCGAGGCCCCGCCGTCGACTTTCGAGATCAACGCGGGTGTCTATGTGTTCTCGCCGGAGTTCGCCGGTCTGCTGCCGGCGCGCGGTGACCATGAGCGCACCACGTTCCCGCATCTGGCGCGTGAGCGTCGGCTGGCGGGTTTCCCGATTCCGCAGGGTGCTTATTGGCGTGCCATCGACACGGCGAAGGATCTGACGGAGGCGGCGAAGGAGCTGGCCGCGCTGGGTCGCTGACCCGGACCCCGATGCGTGAGTGAGTGCGTGCGTGTGTGCGTGAGTGTGTGCGTGCGTCGAAGGGCCCCGCACCCTGGAGGGTGCGGGGCCCTTCGTTCGAACGGGGCTGTGCCGCTAGCCCAGGAGGCCGCCCACCAGGCCGGGCTGGCCCGAGGAGGAGCCGCTGCCGGCGCCTCCCGTGGCGCCGCCGCCGGTGGCGGTGCCGCCGGAGGTCGGTCCCGAGGTGGTGCTGGGGGCCTGCTGGGCCGGGGAGGTGTGCCGCGGTGGTGCCTGGCCCGCGGTGCCCTGGGTCTGGCTGGGGGTGCCGCCGGTGACCGTGCCGGTGGAGCGGGTGGCGCCGGGGGTGGTGGCGGTACCCGAGGGGCTGGCGTCGGTGCCGACGGCGGACGGGGTGGAGGTCGGTGCCTTCCGGTGGGTCCTGCCGGTCCGTTCGGGGAGCGGGGAGCCGGGGAGGTTGTTGCGGGGGGCCTCGCCGGGGCCGGGGACGACCACGCGGTCGGCGTCGCGTACGGCGCCGCCGAGGAGTGAGCCGACGAGGAGCGTGACGCCGACGGTGAGGGCGGTGACGAGGGCGCCGCGGCGCAGGACGTAGCGGCGCAGTTCCCAGATGTCGGAGCGGGGTCCGAGGGTGCGCCAGGCGTTGCCCGCGAGGCGGCCGTCGACGGAGTAGACGGGGGCGCCGGCGATGATCAGGGGCGACCAGGCGGCGAGGTAGATGATGTCGGGGGCGTCGTAGGCGGGGACGGTCTTCCAGGTGACGGTGACGATCAGGGCGGCGGAGAGCATGGCGCCGAGGACGGCGGCGACGCGCTGCCAGCAGCCGAGGATGGTCAGGACGCCGACGACCACCTGGAGGAAGGCGATGACGAGGCCGGAGCCGACGGGGTGCTGGAGGGCGAACTGGCGCAGGGGTTCGGCGGCTTCCCAGGGGTGGAGGGTGTTGAGCCACTTGACCATGGAGCCTCGTTTGCCGCCCTCGAAGTAGAGCGGGTCGCAGAGCTTGCCCATGCCGGCGTAGATGGAGATGAAGCCGAGGAAGAGGCGCAGGGGGAGCAGGACGACGCCGAGGTTCATGCGGCGGCCGGGGTAGTAGGCGTGCCGGGCCGGGTCGTCGCTGTGGCGCTTGGCGCGGGGTCCGGCCGGGTCGTCGTCGTCCGGGTCCGCGTAGTGGTCGTCGGGGTGGGCGTAGTCGTCGTCGGGGTCGAGGTAGTGGTCTTGGGGGTGGGCGGGCGGGTCGTAGGCGCTGCCGACGGTGCGCATGGGAGGCAGGAGGCGGGTCTCGCCGGCGGCGGGGGCGCGCTGGTGGCCGACGACGGGGGTTTCGACGGTCTGTTCCAGCCCGTCGTACACCTCGTCGTAGTCGCTGGAGTAGCCGGTCGGGTAGCCGGTGGGATAGCCGGTGCCGTAGCCGCCGCGGTCGCCGACGCGATCGCCGACGCGGGGGATGACCTGGGTGGCTCCGGCGTCGGTGACGGCTTCCTCGGCGTGGCGGACGCTGCCGCCCCGCACGGCCTGGAGCAGCCGGTGGGCGCCGGTGTCGTCGGGGGCGGAGCGGCCGCTCCAGACGACGGGACGGCGGCGGGCGGCGCCCGCGGCGGGGATGCGGCCGGTGTCCGCGGTGGCGCTCGGGTGCCGGGCGATCCGTGGGGATTGGGTTCGCCGGGTCGAGGCGCCCAGCTGCACGCGGAAGCTCGCGTGATTGACGATGACCTGCGCCGGATCGCTCGGCACCTTCACCATGCTCAGCGCGGGAGCGTCGTCGAATCCCGACGAGCGGTCCCCCGTGGGTGTGCGGGGTGTTCTGGTGTCCACACTCATCTAACCGAGTGACGTGGTGTTAGGACACTGCTTTGACCGCCCGGATGTGTCCGGACCCCGTCAATCTCGTGCGTGTCGCCGGGTTTGACCCGCACGAGTGACCGCGGGTACGTCTGTTCAGCCGCGTCGGCGGGAGGCTTCGTACAGCACGATGCCCGCCGCCACACCGGCGTTGAGCGACTCGGCGCCGCCCGGCATGGGGATGCGGACCCGGAAGTCGCAGGTTTCGCCGACCAGCCGGGACAGGCCCTTGCCCTCGCTGCCGACGACGATGGCGACGGGTCCGCCGAGGGCTTCGAGCTCGTCGAGTTCGACCTCGCCGTCGGCGGCGAGGCCGACGACCACGATGCCGGCCTTCTTGTACGCCTCGAGGGCGCGGGTGAGGTTCGTGGCGCGGGCGACGGGTGTACGGGCGGCGGTGCCGGCGGAGGTCTTCCAGGCGCCGGCGGTCATGCCGGCGGCACGCCGTTCGGGTACGACGACGCCGTGGCCGCCGAACGCGGAGACGGAGCGGACGACGGCGCCGAGGTTGCGCGGGTCGGTGACGCCGTCGAGGGCGACGATGAGGGGGTCCGCGCCCTCGTCGTAGGCGGCCTCGGCGAGGTCCTCGGGGTGGGCGTACTCGTAGGGCGGGACCTGGAGGACGAGGCCCTGGTGGTTGAGGCCGTTCGTCATCCGGTCGAGCTCGGGGCGGGGGGCCTCCATGAGGTTGATGCCGCCGCGCTCGGCCACGAGTTGGAGTGCCTCGCGGACCCGCTCGTCGTTGTCGATGAACTGCTGGACGTACAGGGTGGAGGCGGGTACGCCTTCGCGCAGGGCCTCGATGACGGGGTTGCGGCCGACGACGAGTTCGGAGGTGGACTTGCCGCCACGGCCCCGGGCCGTGGGGCGGCGCACGGCCTGCTTCGCCTTGGCGTTGGCGATGCGGTTCTTCTTGTGGCCCTTGCGCATCTCGGCGGGCGGGGTCGGGCCCTTGCCTTCGAGGCCCTTGCGCCGCTGGCCGCCACTGCCGACCTGCGCGCCCTTCTTGCCGGACATGCGGCGGTTGTTGGTGGCCATGACCTACCTGTCTGTGTGAAGCGTGCGTGTGTACGTATAGGCAGTGTGCCGCCCGGGGAGCCGGGCGGCACAATCGATCAAGAAACCGACCGGGTGAGCGGTCATCGGAGGATCATCGGGGGTCAACGCGGGCCGAGGGTCCAGCGGGGGCCCTGGGGACTGTCCTCGATGGTGAGGCCGGACTGGTTGAGCTGGTCGCGGATGGCGTCCGCGGTGGCCCAGTCCTTGCGGGAGCGGGCGGCCTCGCGCTGGTCGAGGACCATGCGGACGAGGCTGTCGACGACTCCGTGGAGGTCCTCGCCGCGGTCGCCGTCGTCACCGGCCCAGTGCTCGTCGAGCGGGTCGAGGCCGAGGACGCCGAGCATGGCGCGTACTTCGGCGAGCCGGGCGACGGCGGCTTCCTTGTCGTCGGCGGCGAGGGCGGAGTTGCCCTGCCGGACGGTGGTGTGCACGACGGCGAGGGCCTGGGGGACGCCGAGGTCGTCGTCCATGGCCTCGGCGAAGGCGGGCGGGACCTCGGCGGAGGGCTCGACCACCCCCCCGGCCTTCTCCACGACGCGCTGCACGAAGCCCTCGATCCGCGCGAACGCGGACTCGGCCTCGCGCAGGGCCTCCTCGCTGTACTCGATCATCGAGCGGTAGTGCGGGGTGCCGAGGTAGTAGCGCAGGACGATGGGCCGCCACTGCTTGACCATCTCCGAGACCAGGACGCTGTTGCCCAGCGACTTCGACATCTTGTCGCCGGCCATGGTCACCCAGGCGTTGTGCACCCAGTACTGGGCGAAGTCGTCGCCGATGGCCTTGGCCTGGGCGATCTCGTTCTCGTGGTGCGGGAAGATCAGGTCGAGGCCGCCGCCGTGGATGTCGAAGGCGGAGCCCAGGTACTTGTGGGCCATGGCCGAGCACTCCAGGT
Organism: Streptomyces sp. NPDC001480; assembly: GCF_042894725.1. Classification (NCBI taxonomy): domain Bacteria; kingdom Bacillati; phylum Actinomycetota; class Actinomycetes; order Kitasatosporales; family Streptomycetaceae; genus Streptomyces; species Streptomyces sp. NPDC001480. The sequence continues at coordinate 240,205 of NZ_JBIAVX010000015.1, forward strand.
GCCAGCCGGGGCGGCCGGGGCCCCATGGCGTCGGCCAGGTGGGCTCGCCGGGCTTGGCGGTCTTCCACATGGCGAAGTCGCGGGGGTCGCGCTTGCCGGTCTCGCCCTCGGCCGAGGGCTGGAGCAGGTTGTCCAGCTCCTGCCGGGACAGCTCCAGGTAGCCGGGGAAGGAGCGCACGTCGAAGTAGACGTTGCCGTCGGCCTCGTAGGCGTGTCCGCGCTCGATGAGCGTCCGCATCATCTCGACCATCTCGGTGACGTGGCCGGTGGCGCGCGGTTCGTACGTCGGCGGGAGGCAGCCGAGGGCGGTGTAACCGTCGTTGAAGGCGCGCTCGTTCTGGTAACCGATCGCCCACCAGGGCCGGTTCTGCTCGTGGGCCTTGGTGAGGATCTTGTCGTCGATGTCGGTGACGTTGCGGATGAACGTGACCTCGTAGCCGCGGTAGTCGAACCAGCGGCGCATGATGTCGAAGTTCAGCCCGGACCGGATGTGGCCGATGTGCGGCGGTGCCTGGACGGTGGCGCCACACAGGTAGATCGAGACACAGCCCGGCTTGAGCGGGGTGAAGTCACAGATCTGCCGGGCGCTGGTGTCGTACAGGCGAATCGTCACCACTCCAGGGTAGTGGGCGCGGGGCAGTGCCTTGCGACCCTTCTGTGGAAGGGCCACGAATTCGTGACACAGCGGACGCCGCCGGGCCCCGGAAGGGTTGCTTCTTTCAGCCCGTCCGGCGTTTGCGGACGAGGCCGTTCAGGCCGAAGCGGGGGTCTGGGGGCGGCAGCCCCCAGGGCCGCGGGCTCACAGACTCCCCACGACCTTCCGCGGGCGGATCCGTACGACCAGCCGTTCCGCGTCCTGCGCGGAGGCCGGGTTGAATTCGGCGTACGGCTTGCCGGTGTACTTGAGGCTCAGCTCGTCGATGAGCGCCTGGCCGCCTTCGGTGGTCGTCTCGGCGGTGCCGCGGATCTCTGCGTACTCGTACGGGGACTCGGGGTCCTGGACGACGACGTCGGCGCGGGGGTCACGGTCGAGGTTCCTGGCCTTGCGGCGGTCGACGGTGGTGGAGATCAGGACGTCGTCGCCGTCCCGCTTGGCCCAGACCGGGGAGAGCTGGGGGCTGCCGTCCGGCTGGACGGTGCCGAGGACGACGAAGACCGGGCCGTCGAGCAGGGCCTTGAGGCGGTCGGAGAGAGCGGCGGGCATGGGGGTACCTCCGGAACCTGGGTCACTGGTCACTCGCGGGTACCCTCACACGCTCTCAGCTCACCCGCACCACGAGCGCCGTCGCCACGGCCATCAGGCCCTCGTCCCGGCCGGGGAAGCCGAGCCCGTCGGTGGTGGCCCCGGACACGGAGACGGGGGCGCCGGCCGCCTCGGAGAGGATCTTCTGGGCCTCGTCGCGGCGCTTGCCGATCTTCGGGCGGGATCCGACCACCTGAACGGCGACGTTGCCGATCCGGAAGCCGGCCTCGCGGACGATACGGGCGGCCTCGGCCAGCAGGGTGACGCCGGAGGCGCCGGACCACTCGGGGCGGCCGGTGCCGAAGTGCTGACCGAGGTCGCCGAGGCCGGCGGCCGAGAAGAGGGCGTTGCAGGCGGCGTGCGCGACGACGTCGGCGTCGGAGTGTCCGGCGAGGCCGGGCCCCTCGCCCTCCCACTTCAGGCCGGCGCACCACAGCTCGCGGCCGTCCTCGAAGGCGTGGATGTCGGTGCCGATGCCGACCTGGGGCAGCACCGGCGGCTCGGAAGCCGGCGTCCCGGACACCGGCGTCTCAGAAGCCATCGTTGAGCCTCCTGCGGGCGAGGACCGCCTCGGCGAGGACGAGGTCGAGCGGGCGGGTGACCTTGAAGGCCTCCTCGTGCCCGGGGACGGTCACGACCCGCAGGCCGAGCTGTTCCACCATGCTCGCGTCGTCGGTGACGTCGTCGGTGACGTTCTCGTGGGCGCGCACGAGGGTGTCGCGATCGAATCCCTGCGGGGTCTGCACGGCGCGCAGCCGGGCCCGCTCGGGCGTGGCGACGACCGGCTCCGGCTCGCCGGGGGTGGCGGCCGGCTCGACTTCCTTGACGGTGTCGGCGAGGGGCAGCGCGGGGACGACGGCCGGCGCGCCGTCGCGTACCGCCTCGATGACGGCGTCGACGGTGTCCACCGGGACGAGGGGGCGGGCGGCGTCGTGCACCAGGACGACGCGGTGGGCGGGCGGGAGCGCGTCGAGGCCGAGCCTGACCGATTCCTGGCGGGTCTCGCCGCCGGGGACGACCAGGAAGTCCGTGCGCTCGGGCAGGGCGTGCGCGTCGAGGAGGGACTTGACCTCGGCGGTGCCGTCGGGCGGCGCCACGACGATCACCAGGGTGACGGCTCGGGAGGCGGCCATCGCGCGGACCGCGTGGATGAGCATGGGTGTGCCGCCCAGCGCGCGGAGCGCCTTGGGGGCGCCCGGACCGAGGCGTACGCCCCGTCCGGCGGCCGGAATGACGGCGGCGACGGGCGCCGGCGCGGGCGAAGGGCGCGAATCGTCAGACATCGGTTCCTGTCAGGTTTGTGTGCGCGGCCTGCGTGGGTATGGCCTCAGCGTGCCACTGGGCGCGCGTCTTGACCGGACCCTTCCGTGACACCGGTCGAGTCGGCTGCCCGGGCCCGGCACGATCAGTATCGATGGTCAGTATCGGGGGCTTTCCCCGACGACAACGGCATCGACGACAACGGCATCGGTGATCGCAGCAGTCGCGTCCGAGTCCGTCGTGTACGAACGTGCATGAGTTCGTGTACGGGCGGAAACGGAGTAGTACGGCGGCTGCGTACGCGTGCGCGCGAACATGCCGCAGCGCCCGGCGACAGGTGGTGTGTCATCGGGCACCGCGGCATTTCACTGTGATGAGCGTGCCGAACGGGGAGGGCCTGTCGGAGGCCGGTCCGTCAGGACGCGAGGACCTCGTCGAGCAGGGCCTCGGCCTTGTCCTCGTTGGTGTTCTCCGCGAGGGCGAGCTCACTCACCAGGATCTGGCGAGCCTTGGCGAGCATGCGCTTCTCACCGGCGGAGAGTCCGCGCTCGCGCTCGCGACGCCACAGGTCACGCACTACTTCCGCGACCTTGATGACATCGCCGGAGGCGAGCTTCTCCAGATTTGCCTTGTAACGACGGGACCAGTTCGTGGGCTCCTCGGCATACGGCGCGCGCAGCACCTCGAAGACCCGGTCCAGCCCGTCCTGACCGACCACATCACGCACGCCGACGAACTCCGCATTGTCCGCTGGCACACGTACCGTCAGGTCACCCTGGGCGACCTTCAGCACCAAGTAGGTCTTGTCCACGCCTTTGATCTGGCGAGTTTCGATGGCCTCGATCAGCGCGGCCCCGTGATGGGGATAGACCACGGTGTCGCCAACCTTGAACGTCATGTGACAGGTACCCCTTCCGTGGCTATCCAGGGTAACACGGATACGGCGTCTTCTGAATGGCGTTTTCGCAGGTCAGGGCATATCTCAGGGCTTGACAACAGCGACAGGAACGTGCTTCGGCAGGTGTGCGGAACCAGGTATTCGCAGGTCGGAGCGGCTGTCCGGGCGGGGTGAAACGCGTACGTTACACACATCCGGAGGCCCCTCAGAACGGCCGAACATCCACATTTGTCCGGTTCCAAGTGTGCGACTTACGCTACTCCGTTCGGTGTCCGGAGCCGGATACGAGACGAATCCGGAATTGATCACGAGGGGGTCGCGATCAGTCGGCTGATCGGCCTACTCATCGGTACGTTCATCTGTGCGTGATCAATGCGTGATCAATTTCCGGGCGGCCGCGCATTCCTTCACCGAAGATTTGCGGGCCGCGTTATGTGAATGCCGGACGACGAACCGGCCAATGCGGATCGGGAGTCACTCGAGGGGCGTGGGGTACCCCCTGCTGGAGGGAAGCGCGGGCGTTGGGGGAGGGTCGGGTGCGGCCGGTGGGGACCGGCTCGGTAACCTGAGGCCGCTGACAGACACTTAGGGCGGCTTTATAAGGAGGTCGCCCCTGCGTTCAAGGAGTTGCCGCCGCCGTGAGCAGCAGCATTCGACGCGGCGCCCTCGCCGCCTCCGCCATCGTCTTCTCGATCGCCTCGCTCGCCGCCTGTGGCGCCGGCAACGACCCCCAGACCCTGGAGATCAAGCCGGACAACGCGGCCACCTCTGTGGGCGCCATCAAGATCCAGAACGTCACGGTCATCACCCAGCCCGACATGCAGTCCAAGGGCCCCGCCGTGGTCTCCGCCACCATCTTCAACGGCGACACCGTCCACGCCCAGACCCTCGACTCGATCACCATCCCCGGAACCGGCAAGTCCGCCAAGCTCAGCCCGGCCAAGGGCAAGGACCTCACCATCCCGGCCGGCGGCTCGCTGATCCTCGGGGGCAAGGACAACGCCTCCGCCGTGCTGGACAACACCAGCGAGGCGCTCCAGGACGGCAACGCCCAGAAGGTCACCTTCACCTTCAGCCGGACCGGTGACGTGAGCCTGCGCGCCTTCGTCTTCCCGGCCAGGAGCTACTTCGGCGCGTGGGGCCCGAGCGAGATCCCGACCGCGGCGGCCACCGGCTCGCCCGCCGCCGGCGCGACGGCGAGCGACAACTCCAAGCCGTCGAAGCCGTCGAAGGGCAAGTCCTCCCCCTCCCCGAGCGACTCCGCCACCATCGGCTCCACCCCGAGCGACTCGGCGTCGGCATCGGCCACGGCCCACTGACCCGAACGCCCGAAGGGCGGCACCCCGGGAGGGGTGCCGCCCTTCGTTCATCTCGTACGACGGCCGGCTACGACTCGAGCCCCGTCCCCGGCCTGGTTCGATCAGGGCTCGAGCCCCGTCCCGGACGCGCCCCTCGCACCGCTCCGCGGGCTTCGGGCCGCTGCGCCGGACTCCGCCCGGCGGGCACGGCGGACGCCGACCGGCCCGATCAGGGCTCGAACTTGTAGCCGAGCCCGCGCACCGTCACCAGGTAGCGCGGCGCGCCCGGGTCCGGCTCGATCTTCGCGCGCAGGCGCTTGACGTGGACGTCCAGGGTCTTGGTGTCGCCGACGTAGTCGGCGCCCCAGACGCGGTCGATGAGCTGCATACGGGTGAGGACGCGGCCCGCGTTGCGCAGGAGCATCTCCAGCAGGTCGAACTCCTTCAGCGGGAGGTCGACCTTGGAACCGGACACCGTCACCACATGGCGGTCGACGTCCATCCGGACCGGGCCGGCCTCCAGCGCGGCCGGGGTGACCTCCTCCGGCTCGCCGCGTCTGCGCAGCACCGCGCGGATGCGGGCGACCAGCTCGCGCGAGGAGAAGGGCTTGGTGACGTAGTCGTCGGCTCCTATTTCCAGGCCGACGACCTTGTCGATCTCGCTGTCCTTGGCGGTCACCATGATCACCGGGACGTTGGAGCGACCGCGCAGCTGGCGGCACACCTCCGTACCGGGCAGTCCCGGCAGCATCAGGTCGAGGAGGACGAGGTCGGCGCCGTTGCGCTCGAACTCGTCGAGTCCGTCGGGGCCGGTGGCCGCCACGGCCACCTCGAAGCCCTCCTTGCGGAGCATGTACGACAGGGCGTCGGAGAAGGACTCCTCGTCCTCGACGACGAGCACTCGGGTCACGGAAGGACCTCCGGGGCGGGAAGCGTTTCGTACGCAGCGGTTGAGTCGGGGGATGCGGGGGACGGCCCGGCCTCTTCGTCGAGGTCGGGGTGCTGGAGGGCGCGGTCGCGGGCCACACCGGCCTCCGGCAGCCGCAGGGTGAAGGTGGAGCCCTGGCCTTCGGCGCTCCACACCGTGACCTCCCCGCCGTGCGAGGCGACCACGTGCTTGACGATGGCCAGACCCAGACCGGTGCCGCCCGTGGCCCGGGAGCGGGCCGGGTCGACCCGGTAGAAGCGCTCGAAGATGCGCTCCTTGTCCTTGTCCGTGATGCCGATGCCCTGGTCGGTGACGGCGAGTTCGATCATGTCACCGCCGGGCGCGCTGATCCGGCGGGCGGCAATGCCCACGCGGGTGCGGGCCGGGGAGTAGTTGACGGCGTTCTCGACGAGGTTGCCCAGGGCGGCGGCGAGCTGCCCCCGGTTCCCCCAGACGTGCAGGTCGGCCGTGCCGCCGGCGGCCATCGTGATCTGCTTGGTCCCGGCCTGGTGGCGGCAGCGGTCGATGGCCTCGGCGACGAGTTCGTCGACGCGGACGGGCTCGGCGTCCTCCAGGGGGTCGTCGTTCTGCACGCGTGACAGATCGATGAGTTCCTGCACCAGGTTGGTCAGGCGGGTGGCCTCGATCTGCATGCGGCCGGCGAAGCGCTCGACCGCCTCCGGGTCGTCGGAGGCGTCCATGACGGCCTCGGACAGGAGGGAGAGCGCGCCCACCGGGGTCTTGAGCTCGTGGCTGACGTTGGCGACGAAGTCGCGTCGTACGGCCTCGATGCGGCGGGCCTCGGTGAGGTCCTCGACGAGCAGCAGTACCAGCCGGGAGCCCAGCGGCGCGACCCGCGCGGAGACGGCGAGGGCGTCTCCGCGGCCGGTTCCGCGCCGCGGGAGGTCCAGCTCGACCTGCCGTATCTCGCCATCGCGTCTGGTGTCCCGGGTCATCTGGAGCATGGGCTCGACGGCGAGCTTGCCGCCGCGTACCAGCCCGAGGGCGTACGCGGCGGAGCTGGCCTTGACGACGGCGTCGGCCTCGTCGAGCACGACGGCCGACGAGCGGAGTACGGAGAGGACCGTGTCCACTCCGGGCGGGAGTACGGGATCGGTGTGCAAAGAAGTCCTGGTCGGTCGCTTCTGGTCGCGTTCGCTCCAGCGGAACGCCAGCATGGCGATGACACCGGTGAGCACCCCGGCGATCGCTGCCGCTGCGGCGACCGCCGCGTTCACGTCCATGCTTCAAGGTTAGGCACGGGACACCTCCTGGCCACAGCCGTCAGCGTGCGAGCTCGAACACTCGTCGCCCAGAGTTCACCTTGGAGCCAGTATTGGTTCATTTGGGGTGGCAGAAACGGACGCGTACGGGCCGGAACGTGGGAGCGTGGGGTTCGCACCGCCCCGAAGCACACGTACGAGAGGGAACCCTGATGCGGGACGCGTACCACGAGGAACTGGACTCGATCGGCGACGGTCTGGTGGAGATGGCCCGGCTGGTCGGGTCGGCGATCGGACGCGCCACGACGGCCATCCTCGACGCCGATCTCAAGCTGGCCGAAAGCGTCATCGAGGCCGACAAGAAGGTCGACGAGCTCCAGCACGACCTGGAGGCCCGGGCCATAGCCCTGCTGGCCCGCCAGCAGCCGGTGGCGACGGATCTGCGGATCGTCGTCACGTCCCTGCGCATGTCGGCCGACCTGGAGCGCTCCGGCGACCTCGCCCAGCACGTGGCGAAGCTCGCGCGCCTGCGCTTCCCCGAGCGGGCGGTCCCCCAGGACCTGCACGCCACCATCCTGGAGATGGGCCAGCTCGCCCAGCGCCTGATGGCGAAGGCGGCCGAGGTCATCGTGACGAAGGACGTCGACCTCGCCCTCCAGCTGGAGCAGGACGACGACGAGATGGACCTGCTGCACCGCACGCTCTTCCAGCACCTGATCGACGACCGCTGGAAGCACGGCATCGAGACGGCCGTCGACGTCACCCTCCTCGGCCGCTACTACGAGCGCTACGCCGACCACGCGGTCGCGGTCGCCAAGCGCGTCGTCTACCTCGTGACGGGCGAGCACGCGGACGAGATCCAGACGGACATCCAGCCGGTGACGGGAGCGGAGGGGGCGTAGCCCTCCGGGGGCGCGGGCCGGGGGCCTTGGCTGACGCCCTGGGCTTTGGGCTGGCGTCCTGAGGCTGAGCGGCACGCGCATGCGGCTCGGGAAGCTCGTGCCTTGCGAGCCAGTGCCGGCGTCCCGGGCTTTGGGGCCGGCGCCCCGGGGCTGGGTGGCATGCGCCTCCGAGGCTTGCGGTTGGAAGCTCCAGGCCTCGCGGGCTGGGCCTCAAGGCGTCGTGACTGCAGCCCAAAGCTCACGCTTGGCCCCAGGGCCGGCGCCCTGGGCCGGGGTGGACCGGTGCCCTGGGCTTGAGTTTGCAGCCCCGGACCGGGTGGGCTCGTGCCCTGGGACTGGATGGCTCGCGCCATGCGACTCCGAGGCTTGCGGTTGCGGCTCGCGGGTCCGCCACCCGGAGCCCCACGGCCTGCACCCCATCGCTCCACGACCCGCACCCCGCGCCCGGGAATCCCACGGACCCGCACGCCCACGCCCCACGGACCCGCGCCCCCACGGCCCGGCAATCCCCCCGGGCCCCCACCCCCACCCCTCACACCTCACGGCCCGGCGCTGCAGAGTTCGCCGGTCGGGGGCTCGAAGGTCGTCGGCAGGGGGCGCGGGCGCCACTGTGCGCCGTTGATGCGCCTGCCGGGGCGGGCATGAAATGGGCAAAGGCACCAGGCCCTATCCACTGGGAGGAACCATGGCCGAATCCCCCAGCACCACGCCCGACCCCACGCAGCAGCACGACACCGAGCAGCCCGCCGACCTCAGGAACCTCCCGCTCATCGCCTCCTGCGGCTGCGGCTCGGGGTGCGGCTGCGGGTGCCAGTCGGGCAGCCCGTGCCAGTGCGGCTGACGGCGCCTTCCGACAGGGAACTACGAGGGCCCCGGTGATCATCGATCGCCGGGGCCCTCGACGTGCGCCGCGGCGAGGCCTCCAGGAGTCGCTCCCGCCGGATCGCGGGCGCAGCATGGAAGGCGGAGCGGAAAGGACGCGAGGAGGTGTGAGGCCATGCCCCGGTTCATGGACGTGCATCACGGGATGAAGGGCATCACCGCCGACCAGCTGCGGCAGGCGCACAAGGCCGACCTGGCCATCGAGGGCGAGGAGAACGTCCACTTCGAGAAGGCCTGGGCGGACCCGGAGTCCGGCACCGTCTACTGCCTCTCCGAGGCGCCCTCGGCCGAGGCGATCCAGCGCATTCACGAACGGGCGGGGCATCGCGCGGACGAGGTGCATCCCGTGCCGCTGACGGCCTGACGATCGCACCGGAAGGGGACCGTGCGGGGGCCCCTGGCAGCCGTGCCCGAGCGCGGCGGCCAGGGGCTTTGCGAGCTCTCAGGCGGTGCTCCTGCTCTGCGCTTCCGCCTCGGCGATCGTCTGGGCCTCGGTCTCGGCGAGGGCGATGGCGAGGCCGAACGCCTCGGCCATGTGACCGGCGGCGGACATGACGCGGGCCGTGCCCACCACGGGGGCGATGGCGACGAGGACGTCCTGCAACTGCTCGGTGCTCAGGTTCGCGTCGGCCGCGGCACCGGCATGAGCGAGGTAGGAGACGGCGGGCGCGTCCATGGCGACGAGCGCGGCGATACGGGTCAGGATGAGCGTGCCCGCGTCCAGGCCACACCGTTCGATCGAGTCGAGCGTCATGGCGGTGAGTGTGTCGAGGACAGGGGCGTCCGATGCGGTGGCCATTTCTCGACCGCCTTTCCCTCAGGTGGAGCCGACCCTTCGGAAGGTACGAGCCCGGGGCGGCGTCCGGCCTCACCCTCCCCGGGTGACCCGGGTGAGTCGTGCACCCCAGGCGTCCGTGAAGATCGAACAATGCGCGCGAAAGGTCATGGCGTGGATCCTCCTGGGCGCATCGGCAGAGGTCGGTCGACACCCCTCCGACCGGCTTGACCTGCGCTCTGAGCCGACTCACAGGTTTAGGATCAGTAAAGAGGCTTCCCCTCGGCCACGCCTTGTTGAATCCTTAAGATTCATAAATGGGGATTACTTGTGAAGATCAGTGATCCTCCGGCGCGCACTCGGACAGCGGGTGCCCACCGCTCGTCGACCGAGCGGCGGATCGCCGCCATCCATACGGCACTCGACGCCGTGACCGCCTCGACAGAACGTTTCTTCAGGGCGGCTTCACCGCACGCGGCATCCGGCACCGCGGCTGTCCGATTCAGGAACGGACGGTCGTCCATCAGTGGTGCCGTCCGTCGGTCCGGGCTTGCCCGCGAACCGGCCCGAAGAGGGGGGATCACCATGCGCATCCGCGCACTCGACACTGAGGTCACGTCAGACTCCGTGCGATTAGGGGGCGTTCACCAGCAGCGATGGCGACGGTGTGGTGTTCGACACATCGTCAGTCCGGACGCCGTCGGTGACGCGCCCCGCACCGGCGCACAGCCGACGTCCGCCGCCGCGCCTCTGATGCGGCCCTGGCCTGCTGAGAGCTGATGACGTGTCACCCGGACGCGTTGCGCGAGGTGGTCGAATCCGCTCACCGCGCGCACGGTTCCGGCCACCTCGCAGCCGTCTCACGGACGGGGAGCGTTTGCATGCGAAGTGCAAACTGTGCTTTCTGTGTGAAGGAATCGTGTCTGATCCCTTGGATTCCATCGCACTTCGCGTCACACATGGCGCATCTCGTTGATTCTGGTCGCTCGTTGGGTGGGGGCCCTCTCTATGTCGAGCTTCTTCGACGCATTCTGGTCATGGCTGGTACAGGCCGTCGGTGAGACATCCTGGCGGGACGTGATGCCCCTCGGCATCGCCGGCGTCTTCGTGTGGGGGCTGTGGCTGTACCGAGCGGTGTTGTCCCGGTTCGCCAGACCCGTGGTGAACGACTTCCGCACCACCACCTCGGTCGTGGTGCCCGCCTACCGGGAGGACCCGGAAATCCTCCTGGACTGCCTGGAGACCTGGCTGGCGCAGGATCCCACGGAAGTGATCATCGTTCCGGACGTGGAGGACCACGAGGTCCTCCAGCGGTTGTCGCAGGTGACGGACCCGCGGGTCCGGGTGCTCGCCTTCGAGCACCGCGGCAAGCGCTCGGCCCTGGGGGTGGGCATCCGGGCGGCGACCGGTGAGGTGGTCGTCCTGGTCGACTCCGACACCCGCTGGGAGGCCGGACTGCTGGACGCGGTGCAGATGCCCTTCGCCGATCCCGCGGTCGGCGGCGTCGGCACCCAGCAGAACGTCTACCAGCGCCGCTCCAGCGTCTGGCGGCGCATAGCCGACTGGCTGGTCAACCTCCGCTACTACGACTACGTCCCGGCCATGGGCCGCGCCGGCGCCGTCGCCTGTCTCTCCGGCCGGACCGCGGCGTACCGGCGAGCCGCCATCACCCCCGTGCTCACCAACCTCGAGGACGAGTTCTTCCTCGGCCGCCGGTGCGTCGCGGGCGACGACGGCCGGCTGACCTGGCTGGTGCTGGCCTCGGGCTACAAGACGGTCCACCAGTCCTCCGCGCGTGCGCTGTCGATGTTCCCCTCCTCCTTCCGGGCCTTCGTCAAGCAGCGCGTGCGGTGGAGCCGCAACTCCTACCGCTGCTACCTGACCGCCCTGTACAAGGGCTGGCTTTGGCGCGTACCACTGGTCACCAAGATCACCGTGCTCCAGATCCTGCTCACCCCCGTCACCATGGGCATGGCCGTCGGCTATCTCCTCTTCAGCCGTCTCGAACTGACGGGGCGGGGCATCGCGCTGGCGTTGATCTGGCTGCTCGTCGGACGTGGCGTACGCGGCTACTCGCACCTGCGCAGGCATCCGCAGGAGGTGCTCCTGCTGCCGCTGCTCGCGCTCGTGGTCGTCATGATCTCGCTCCCGATCAAGCTGTTCGCCTTCTTCACCATGAACAAGCAGGGCTGGCTGACCCGCAACAGCACCACCGTCGGCGGCGAGGGCCAGGACTCCGCATCGCTGGGCGGCACGACGCCGAACAACGCCGCATCCGGTATGGGGGCTCTCCAGTCATGAACCGCCTCAGTCCCGCACTGCGTACCGCCGCCGCCCTGCCGGTGGCCGCCGCGCTCCTGCTGCTCACCCAGGCCGTCCCCGCCTCAGCCGACGGCAAAAACGATTCCCCCGGGCAGCAGTTCACCACCGAGGAGTCCGAGACCCAGGCGGCACTGGTCGCCGCCGAGGACCACCGGCTCGACCAGGTCCGCGCGGTGTCCGCGGTCGCCCCGCTGAAGGACCTGCGGTACACCAAGCCGTACCGGACCGAGACCACCGGCGGCTACACCCTCGTACTGACCCGGCGCAGCAAGCCGTACACCGTCGCCGATCTGCTCCAGCTCGCGCCGCAGACCTTCGTGCGCAAGCCCGACGGGTCGTATCTGCTGACGGAGAACATCTACCTGAACTCCGGGGCCAAACTGCGGCTGTCCAACCCCGGCGGGCTGAACCTGCACATGGCCAGCAACCGCCAGGGCTTCGTCTCCATCGTCTCGTTCGGCGGCCGGATCATGATCGACGGCGCCGCTCAGGCACACGTCAAGGTCAGCAGCTGGGACCCGCAGAAGAACAGGCCGGACACCGACGTCCGGGACGGGCGGGCCTACGTCCGCGCCATCGGCGGCCAGTTCTCGATGAGTTACGCCGACGTCTCCGACCTGGGTTTCTGGAGCGGCCGCACCGGCGGGATCAGCCTCACCGGGACCGACCGGCCCAACACCGGCAGCCTCACCGGCCCGGACGACCCCACCGACGACGACGGCCAGCTCAGCAGCAGCGGCGTGCTGACCGGGCCGTCGGGCAAGCTGACCACCCCGGACAGCCGCTTCACCACTCCCCAGCTGTCCTACGTGTCGGCGGACATCAGCCACTCCACCGTGTCCGGCAACGAGTACGGGGTGTTCGCCTCCGGCGCCACCGGCGTCACCATCGAGTCCACCACCATCGAGAAGAGCCGGCAGGACGGCCTCGTACTGCACCGCTTCGTGACCAACGCGATCGTCGAGAAGACCACGTCGCGGGAGAACGGCGGCGACGGTTTCGTGATGGCCCGGGCCACCCAGCAGGTCCGCGTGACCGGTTCCAAGTCGCTGGGCAACGGCGGCAACGGCTTCACCGTCAGCGGCCAGCCGCTGGCCCACGGCCCCTCGGCCTCCGGCCAGCCCACCAGCAGCTACGGCTCCAACTCGGTCTCCAGCAGCACCGCCGAGGACAACGGCCACTACGGCATCGAGGTCGTCGGCGGCACGGACGTCGGCGTGCAGGACAACACCGTGGTCGGCGGCGACATGGGCATCGTCGCCCGCAAGGACGCCGAGAAGGTCGCCGTCACCGGCAACCACCTGATCGGCCAGTCCCGGCAGGGCATCTCGGTGCGCGACGGCGTGACGGGCGCCAAGGTCACCGGCAACATCGTCGAGAAGGCCGACACCGCCGTCTACGTCCGCGACTCGGTCGCCGAGGTGCGGGGCAACACCGTCGAGGCCGCCGGCAACCACGGCGTCTCCCTGGTCGGCGGCATCGACGGCTCCACGGTCTCCTACAACGTCATCGCCGGTGTCGGGCCCAGCGCGGTCGACAGCTCCCGTGCCCACGGCGGCGTCACCATCAGGGAGAACCAGACCTTCGCCTGGTACGACACCAGTTCGTTCTGGGTGAAGTTCCGGCACTACGCCAGCCCGATGACCCTCCTGTGGACGGGTATTCTGCTGCTCATTCTGTTCTCCGCGGCCCTCGGCCGGCGCGGCCGTCGCACGCGCGGGCAGGTCGGCAGCCACCCGTACCTGGACAAGGCGCCGCTGCCCAACGACAACGTGCGTGAGATCCCCCGTACCGAAACGGGACAGGAGCGGGTTCCGGTGATGTCCGAATGAACGCGGCGAACCGAGCGGTGTGGCTGGCGGGAGCGGCCCTCGCGGTCGCGGTCGTGGCCCTGGTCGTGGCCCTGACCGCCGGCGGCGACGGGGACTCCCCGCGTGCGAAGGCGAGTCCGGCGAGCAGGGCCACGACCGCCCCGGGCAGCGCCGGCGAGGAGCCGTCCGCGCCCGCCACGGGCCCGATCGCCACCGCGGACCCCGCCACGCCTCAGGCCACCGGCTCGGCCGAGGCCTCCGCCGACGCGCTGTCCTGCCCCGCGGCCACCGTCGAGGTCGGCGACACCCGATCGCTGGAGGACGCCCTCGACGGCGCCATGCCGGGCGACGTCATCCATCTCGCCGACGGCCGGTACGAGGGCAAGTTCACCGCCAAGGCCGCGGGCACCGCCGACAAACCGGTGTGGGTCTGCGGCGGCCCCGGCGCGGTGATCGACGCCGGCGGCGTCAAGGGCGGCTACGCCTTCCACCTCGACGGCGCCGACTACTGGCGGCTGATCGGCTTCACCGTGCGCAACGGCCAGAAGGGAGTGATGGCGGACAAGGTCCAGCATGCCGTCATCCAGGGCCTGACGGTGGAACAGATCGGCGACGAGGCCATCCACCTGCGCGACTTCAGCTCGGACAACGTCGTCCGCGACAACACCGTCCGCGGCACCGGACTGCGCAAGCCGAAGTTCGGCGAAGGCGTGTACATCGGCTCCGCCGACTCCAACTGGTGCACGGTCACCCACTGCAAGCCGGACAACAGCGACCGCAACGTCGTGAGCGGCAACCACATCAGCGCCACCACGGCCGAGGCGGTCGACATCAAGGAAGGCACCACCGGCGGCATCGTCACCCGCAACACCTTCGACGGCTCCGCGCTGTCCGGGTCGCACGACGACTCCTGGGTCGACGTGAAGGGCAACCGCTGGACGATCTCCTTCAACACCGGCAGCCACAGCAACGAGGACGGGTTCCAGACCCACGAGATCCGCGACGGCTGGGGCAAGGACAACACCTTCAAGGGCAACGTCGCCCACGTGGACGGCCCGGGCTACGGCTTCCACTTCACACCCGTCAACGGCAACAAACTGACCTGCGACAACAAGGCCACGGGCGCGGCGGAGGGCCTCGCCAACGTCGCCTGCGCCTCCTGACGCTTCCTTCCGTTTCTCTTCCGTCACGCAGGGCCCGCCGCTCGGTGGGCCGCCGCGGCGGCCCGCCACACCCGAAAACACCCTGGAGATGATCATGGCAGCCACCACCGGCGCGGCCTCTCCCCGGCTCACCGTCATAGGCACCGGCTACCTCGGGGCCACGCACGCCATCTGCATGGCCGTCCTGGGCTTCGACGTCCTGGGCGTGGAGATCGACCGGAGCAAGGTCGACAGGCTCAACTCCGGTACGGTCCCCTTCTTCGAGCCCGGGCTGCCCGAACTGCTCGCCAAGGCAGTGGACTCGGGCCGGCTGCGCTTCACCACGAGCTTCGCGGAGGCCGCCGAGTTCGGCGACGTCCACTTCCTGTGCGTGGGCACGCCCCAGCAGCAGGGATCGGAGGCGGCCGACCTCCGGTACGTGGACGCCGCCGCCACCGAACTGGCCCGGCACCTGCGCCGCCGCACCCTGGTGGTCGGCAAGTCCACGGTGCCCGTCGGTACGGCCGCGCGCCTCACCGAACTCGTCCAGCGCATCGCGCCCGCCGGGGACCAGGTGGAACTCGCCTGGAACCCCGAGTTCCTGCGCGAGGGCTACGCCGTGGACGACACCCTGCGCCCGGACCGGCTGGTCTTCGGCGTCGCCTCCGCCTGGGCCGAGGAGCAGTTGCGCGCCGCCTTCGCCCCGGTCATCGCCCGGGACACCCCGGTGGTCGTCACCGACCTGACCACGGCCGAACTGGTCAAGGTCGCCGCCAACTCCTTCCTGGCGACCAAGATCTCGTACATCAACGCCATGGCCGAGGTCTGCGAGGCCACCGGCGGCGATGTCACCGGCCTCGCCGAGGCGCTGGCGTACGACGACCGGATCGGCGGCCGCTTCCTCAGGCCCGGTCTCGGCTTCGGCGGCGGCTGCCTGCCCAAGGACATCCGGGCGTTCGCCCACCGTGCCGAGGAGCTCGGGGTCGGCCAGGCCGTCGCCTTCCTGCGCGAGGTGGACGGCATCAACCAGCGTCGGCGCGCCCGTACCGTCGACCTCGTCCGCGAGCTCGCCGGCGGCGACCTCACCGGGGTCCGGGTGACCGCCCTCGGCGCCGCCTTCAAGCCCAACTCCGACGACATCCGCGACGCCCCGGCCCTGGACGTGGCCACCACGCTCCACCGGCTGGGCGCCCACGTGACCGTCGTGGACCCAGCCGCGACCGACAACGCCCGGCGCAGCTTCCCCGAGCTGTCGTACGGCACCGACGCGCTGTCGGCCGCGGCCGGGAGCGACGTGGTCGTCCTGCTCACCGAGTGGAACGAGTTCCGGCTCATCGACCCGGAGGCGATGGGCGCGGTGGTCGGCCGCCGCCGCATCGTGGACGGCCGGCACGCGCTGGACCCGGTGAAGTGGCGCGCGGCGGGCTGGGAGTACCGGGCACTGGGGCGGCCGTAGCCGACTCGGGGGTCCGGGGACCGTTTGGTGCGGCTCGGTAAGCGGTCTGGGGTGCGGCTCGGAGCAGTCCGGCCGCGGCTGGGGGCAGTCCGGGCGCGACTCGGGGACGGCTTGGGGGATGATCTGCCGCATGACCAAGAAGGCGGCAGACCTCGTGCTCGACGACGACGGGTGGACGGAGCGTTTGGGATGGGCGTACGGCTTGATATCGCCGAGCCCGGCCGAACGCTCCGCCGCCCTCGACCGCCTGGCTCACGCCCGGGCGGTGACGGATGCGGCTCGCGCCCGTGTCAACGACGCCTGGCGCCACTCGCCCATGTGGCTGTTGCTCACCGCGCGGGGCCGGGCAGCCGCACAACGGTCCTATGACGAGGCCGCGAGCCGCTGCCTCCCGGAAGCGCTGTGGAACGGGCACGGCCACGTCGGGGACCTCGGCACCTGGCCGGGACTGCCCTTCGCGCTGCTCTTCCTGGAGTGGGAGGCCCGTTTTCCACAGGTGTGGACGGCGCACGCCAAGGCATGGGGGACGAAGGAGTCCCTGATCCGCGACATGGCGAAAATCGGCCACCATCCAGAACCGCGGGCGAGGCTCGTCGACCTCCTCGACGTCATCGTCCGGCGGCCCTACCGGTGCAAGGACCGCGAGTACGTCCGGGTGGCCCGGGCGGTGGACGGGGACGAGCTGCGCACCCGGCTGACCGGGGCCCGCGGCTCCGAGCAGCCCTGGGCACGGCTGCACGCCGGTTATGTGCTGTGGCTCCTCGACCACCCCGAGATCCCGAACACGCGGCACGTGTGGACGACATGGCTGGCCCGCGAGCGGGAGCGGGAGCTCACGTAGGAGGTCGGCCACCCCTGCCCCGGCCGTCCCGGGCAGTACCTTGACCGTCATGGCCACCCAGATAGTCACCCTGGTCGGTGTCCTCATCGGCGCCCTGACGTCCTACCTGGCAACCGCGACCGCCGAGCGGGCGAAGTTCCGGCGCACGATGGCCACCCGCTGGGACGAGCGGAAGCTCGACACCTACATCGAGTACATCTCGTGCGTCAAAGAACTCATGCGAGCCTCCCGGGAAGCCCTGCGGGCCCGGGACCGGGGCCAGGACACCGGCGAGCCCCTGGCCGAGATGGACGCGGTCGAGGCCAGGCGGTCGATCCTCTTCGAGCGCTTCATCCTCCTGAGCGACAAGGCCGCCGCCGACGCCGCCCACACCGTCAACCAGCGGGCCTGGGAACTGCTCCGGGTCACCCGCGACCCCACCAACGGCGAATCCGCCCTCGCCGACGTCCCTCTGGTCACCGCCCTCAACACCCTCCACGACGCGGCCCGAGCGGATCTGGCGATAGGACGCCGCTTCTGAGTAGCCGTACTCATGTGCGGCACGGCCCGTGACGGAACCGTGGTGGGCATGAAGCCCCCCAGGAAGCCTCCGCCCGGTCAGCAGGCCGGACTCGGCGTGGCGCTGCTCCTCATCGACCTGCTGGTCATCGCCTGGTTGCTGTACGGCTACGGGATGACCGGTTGGGCCGACAGCTACGACGGCGTCAACGCACCGGGGGCACCCAAGGTCGCGCGGCAGGCGATGTGGCTGCTGCTCGGCGGCGCGGTCGTCACGGGCGGCGGTCTGCTCGCCCTGCGATGGCGCATCTCCGGCACCATCCAACTGATGACCCTGGCGGGTGCGGCCGGGCTGTTCGCCCATCTGGCCATCCGCTCGTAGCGTGCGTCCGCGGGATCACGCCTCGGACCTCAGGCCTCGGGATCGAGGCTGAGGCGCAGGCGGACATACCTCGCGCCACCGGGGCCGGGCCGGTGGTGCCCGTCGGGCTTCCACCCGTGCCGGGCGTAGAAGGCCTGGCCTCGGCTGTTGCGCTCCCATGCCTCCAGTACGCCCGCGCCCAGCGCTCCGTCGCGGAGGAACCGCACGAACGCCGCGTGCAGGCAGCTGCCGATGCCTTGTCCCCAGAGGCCGGGGCGGACGTGGATCTGGTAGAGCTGCCCCACGGACGTGGCATCGACATCGGCTTCGTAGGGCGGGCCCATCGCCAGGACGCCCACCATCTCGCCCTCGCGCTCCGCGCACAGGACGGTCCTGTCCTCGGCCCGCACGGCACGCAACCAGGCCTCCCGCCGGCCGGCGCGCACGTCGGGGGAAGTGAGCTCGGCGTCCGACACCCCGCCGGCCCGGTAGTACGCCGTGCGGGCCAGCGTGTGCAGGTCGGTGATCCTGTCGACGTCGTCGGGGTTCGCGGTTCGCAGGTCAGCCTGAGAAGTCGTCACGGTTACCTGACGCGGCCCGGACGTGGTCCGGTTCTACAGCTTGGTCATCTTGGCGTACGGGCTCAGGATCCGCCTGCGCGTCGAGCCGAAATCCACGAGCGCCGCGATTCCGTCCTCGATGCCGATCACCCGTCCGAGGCCGTACATGTCGTGTGTGACCTGGTCGCCCACGGCGAAGTGCTTGGGGGCCGGTGCGACCGGGGCTTTGAAGGGGCTGGTGGGCAGATGGCGCTTGGGCGCGGCAGACTTGGTCATTGCACTCAGTATGCGCTTCGAACCGCGCCGGTGGCCGGGTCTCAGGGACATGAGTAGTCGATCGTTAGACTTCGCTCCAGCAAGAGCCGGCCCCGCCGACCCGTCGGCGGACGGGCGGGCTCGGGAGGGCTCGGGCGGTTCGGCCCCCTGGGCGGCCGAACCGCCCGTACCCTTCATGCTGTCTACGGCGTCACATAGCGGGCGCCAAACACTGGAGGCAATACCCCGTGCTGATCGCTCAGCGTCCGTCACTGACCGAAGAGGTCGTCGACGAGTTCCGCTCCCGGTTCGTGATCGAGCCGCTGGAGCCGGGCTTCGGCTAC
>NZ_JBIAVX010000016.1:0-122739 GCF_042894725.1 Streptomyces sp. NPDC001480
CTTCGGTCTTGCGTTTCCGACTCTATCAGATCTTTTCTCGATCCGATTTCCTCGGTGCTTTCCAGGTTCCCGCTCTCGCGTTTCCCTTTCCGGCGGTTCCGACTTTATCAGAAGTTCTGAGTCGGATTTTCCACCCGGTCCGGGAGACCGACGTCCAGCGCATGAAGCACTTGGGTTCCCGATCGGGCGGAGCCGTAAACGTACTGGAGCGGGGCGCCCCGATGCAAATCGAGGGGCCCCGCTCCAGGTTCACGCGTACGAGGGGTCGTACGCAGGTCAGACCTCCACCACGACCGGGAGGATCATTGGCCTGCGGCGATACGTGTCCGAGACCCACTTGCCGAGGGTCCGGCGGACGAGCTGTTGGAGCTGGTGGGGCTCCACGACCCCGTCCTGGGCGGACCGCTCCAGTACTTCCGTGATCCTCGGGATGACGTCCGTGAAGGCGGAGTCCTCGATGCCGGAACCACGGGCCTGGACGTGCGGGCCGCCGGTGATCTTGCCGGTGGATGAGTCCATGACCACGAAGACCGAGATGATGCCCTCGTCGCCGAGGATCTTCCGGTCCTTCAGCGCCGGCTCGCCCACGTCGCCGACGGAGAGCCCGTCGACGTACACGTAACCGGCCTGGACCTTGCCGGAGATCTTCGCCTTGCCCTCGACGAGGTCGACGACCACGCCGTCCTCGGCGATCACGATCCGGTCGTGCGGAACGCCGGTCAGGGCGCCGAGCTCGGCGTTGGCCCGCAGGTGGCGCCATTCGCCGTGCACCGGCATCAGGTTCTTCGGGCGGCAGATGTTGTAGAAGTACAGCAACTCGCCCGCGGACGCGTGTCCGGAAACATGCACCTTGGCGTTGCCCTTGTGGACGACGTTCGCGCCCCAGCGGGTCAGGCCGTTGATCACGCGGTACACCGCGTTCTCGTTCCCGGGGATCAGTGACGACGCCAGGATGACGGTGTCGCCGTCGACGATCCTGATCTGATGGTCGCGGTTGGCCATGCGCGACAGCGCGGCCATGGGCTCGCCCTGGGACCCCGTGCAGACCAGGACCACCTCGTGGTCCGGAAGGTCGTCGAGCGTCTTGACGTCGACCACCAGGCCCGGCGGGACCTTCAGGTAGCCCAGGTCGCGGGCGATGCCCATGTTGCGGACCATCGAGCGGCCGACGAAGGCGACCCGGCGGCCGTACTCGTGCGCCGCGTCGAGGATCTGCTGGATGCGGTGCACGTGGCTGGCGAAGCTCGCCACGATGATCCGCTTGCGGGCACCCGCGAAGACCTGGCGCAGGACGTTGGAGATGTCCCGCTCGGGCGGCACGAACCCCGGGACCTCGGCGTTCGTCGAGTCGGCGAGGAGGAGGTCGATGCCCTCCTCGCTCAGCCGCGCGAACGCGTGCAGGTCGGTCAGGCGGTTGTCCAGCGGGAGCTGGTCCATCTTGAAGTCACCCGTGTGGACCGCCATGCCGGCGGGCGTGCGGATGGCCACGGCCAGGGCGTCGGGGATGGAGTGGTTGACCGCTACGAACTCGCAGTCGAAGGGCCCGATGCGCTCCCGGTTCCCCTCGGCGACCTCGAGCGTGTAGGGGCGGATGCGGTGCTCCTGGAGCTTGGCCTCGATGAGGGCGAGGGTCAGCTTGGAGCCGATCAGCGGGATGTCCGGCTTCTCGCGGAGGAGGAAGGGGACGCCGCCGATGTGGTCCTCGTGGCCGTGGGTGAGGACGATGCCCTCGATGTCGTCGAGGCGGTCTCTGACGGACGAGAAGTCCGGCAGGATCAGGTCGATTCCGGGCTGCTCCTCCTCGGGGAAGAGCACCCCGCAGTCGACGATCAGGAGACGGCCGCCGTACTCGAAGACCGTCATGTTTCGGCCGATCTCGCCGAGGCCGCCGAGCGGGGTGACCCGGAGGCCACCCTCGGGGAGCGGCGGGGGCGGGCCCAGTTCAGGATGCGGATGACTCAAAAGACTCTCCTCACCACGCGCGCCACGTACCGGTTGGGCACGTGGCGCGCGTGACGTTCGTGCAGAAGCAGTTGTCGTTGTGGGGTGCGGGCACCGGTGGCCCGCTGATTCTGTTGGTTTTCGGTTGTGGAGCCTTGGCGCGCGGTGGGCCCGCGCGAAGTCTGGTGTTAGAGCTGTACCCCGCCGGCAGCAAGATCGATCTTGAGCTGGGCAATCTCCTCGGGCGTGAGCTCGACCATGGGCGCGCGCAGCGGTCCGGCGGGCAGGCCCTGGAGCGCGAGCGCGGCCTTGGTGGTCATGACGCCCTGGGTGCGGAACATGCCGGTGTAGACCGGGAGCAGCTTCTGGTGGATCTCGGTCGCCTTCTGGACGTCGCCGGAGACGAAGGCCTCCACCAGGGCCCGCAGGTCGGGGGTGACCACGTGGCCGACGACCGAGACGAAGCCGACCGCGCCCACGGAGAGCAGGGGCAGGTTGAGCATGTCGTCGCCGGAGTACCAGGCGAGGCCGGACTGGGCGATGGCCCAGCTGGCGCGGCCGAGGTCGCCCTTGGCGTCCTTGTTGGCGACGATTCTCGGGTGCTCGGCGAGGCGGACGAGCGTCTCGCTGTTGATCGGGACACCGCTGCGGCCGGGGATGTCGTAGAGCATGACCGGCAGCTCGGCGGCGTCGGCGACGGCCGTGAAGTGCCGGTACAGGCCCTCCTGGGGGGGCTTGTTGTAGTACGGGGTGACGACCAGCAGGCCGTGTGCGCCCACCTGCTCGGCGGCGCGGGCCAGCTCGATGCTGTGGTGGGTGTCGTTGGTGCCGACTCCGGCCACGACGTGGGCGCGGTCGCCGACCGCCTCCAGTACGGCTCGTACGAGGTCCGCTTTCTCCGCGTCGCTGGTGGTGGGGGACTCGCCGGTGGTGCCGTTGATGATCAGGCCGTCGTTGCCTGCGTCCACCAGGTGCGTGGCGAGCCGCTGCGCGCCGTCGAGGTCGAGTGCGCCGTCCGCCGTGAAGGGCGTGACCATGGCGGTGAGGACCCGCCCGAAGGGGGTCTGCGGAGTCGAGGTCGGAGCCATGGGTAACACGCTACTCGGTGCGCAATGAGTGGTCTGCCCGCGGGGTGCCCGAAAAGTCTGGACAAACATGGAACCCGGCACTGCCTGCTCGGGGGTTCAAGCAGTGCCGGGTCCGTTCGATCAGGCTAGATGAACTTCTCCAAATGCCGCAATACGGACACTTCGGGAGGCTGACCGCACATCTGTGCCGAGCTACGGCGCGACGCGCCCGTTGGCGTTGAAGGCGGCGTACGTGAGCGGCATGAGCCTGGCCCACTCCGCCTCCATCTTCTCGCCGACCATCTCGATCTCCCGTTGCGGGAACGACGGCACCTTGGCCAGTTCGTGCTGGGTGCGCAGGCCGAGGAAGTGCATCAGCGAGCGGGCGTTGCAGGTCGCGTACATCGAGGAGAACAGGCCGACGGGCAGGACCGCGCGGGCCACCTCCCGGGCGACGCCGGCGGCGAGCATCTCCTGGTAGGCCTCGTACGCCTGCCGGTAGGAGTCCTCCATGACGCGGCCGACCAGCTCCTGCTGCGCCTGGCTGCCCTCGACGAAGACGTACTTGCCGGGGCGGCCCTCCTGGACGAGCTTGCGGGCCTCGTCGGGGACGTAGAAGACCGGCTGGAGCTCCCGGTAGCGGCCGCTCTCCTCGTTGTACGACCAGCCCACGCGGTGCCGCATGAACTCGCGGAAGACGAAGATCGGGGCGCTGATGAAGAACGTCATCGAGTTGTGCTCGAAGGGGCTGCCGTGCCGGTCGCGCATGAGGTAGTTGATCAGCCCCTTGGAGCGCTCCGGGTCCTTGTCCAGCTCCTCCAGGGACTGCTCGCCGACCGTGGAGACGCGGGCGGCGAACAGCACGTCGGCGTCGGAGGCGGTGTGCTTGACCAGCTCGACGGTGACGTCGCTGCGGAAACCGGGCTTGAGGTCGCCGGCGGGGGTGTCGGTCACGGCTCGGGGGGTCCTTCCCACTGCTTCTCTCGGGCGGCGCCCACTCTACGGCCCGGCTCTGACATCGGGCCGTTCGGTGCCGGGACGCGACATCTTCGGTGAAGTTCTGTGAATTCGGGTCAAGCGGGCACCTTTTGGGGGACCCGTGCGTCTGTGTTGGTGAGACACAGCAGTTCGACCCCGAGAGGAGACGCGTTACCGATGTTCCGTCGGCGCGAGCCCGTACCCTTCGCCTTCGTCGCCGAAGCCGACAAGTTCCGCAGCAATGTCACTCCCCCGGCCCGTGAGCGGGCCTCCGTGGGCCAGATGGCCGGGCGCTGGCTGCTCGGGCTGACCATCGTCGCCGGGCTGGTGGGCTCCCTGGTCATCGGCACGCCGACGCTGTCGACCCCGACCGCCGGGCAGACACAGCAATCACAGGCCTCACAGGGCCACTGACTCTTCCGGCCCCCCTCGGGTGGTGAGCGGGAACACAGGCGGATAGCCTCACCGGGCACAGCCCACGCATGGAGTGAGTGAGGACCCGCCGTGCCCCTGCCCTTCCTGGCGGCCGACCGCACCTTCGAGGCGACACCCGACAGCCCGCTGCCGCACGACGACCGCGACCGCTGGCGCCGGCCCTACCGGCCCGGCCCGTGGCGCGTGGCCGTGGCGGCGCTGTGCCTGATGCTCGCCTCGTTCGTGCTGTTCGCCGCGGTTCTCATCGCTCTGACCGACTCGCCGTCCTCGGCCGGGGCGGTCTTCGCCGCCGCCGTGGTGATCATCCTCGGCTCGCTGCGGCTGTTGCGCATGGGCGTCTGGGTGAGCGGGCGCGGAGTGCGCCAGGTGGGCTTCTTCCTGACCCGCACCACGCCCTGGGAGCGGATCGTCGCGGTGCGCACGCTCCAGCAGCCGGTGCGCTGGCTGGGGTTGCCCCGCACGGTGCAGGGGCAGGCGTTGACCCTCGTACGCCGGGATCGCGGCGCGCAGGACCTGCCGCCGCTGTTGACCACGCACAACCTGGACTTCGTGGGCCGGGGCGCCGCCTTCGACCGGGCGGCCGACGCGGTGGAGGCGTGGGCGGCGGAGAACCGGCGGGGCTGACCGGTTGCCGCCTCCGGGGACAACACGAAAGGGGCCGGTCCGCGGTGGTGCGGACCGGCCCCTTTCGCGTCGGTGTGGTGCTCAGGTCTGGACGGGCCTGCCGTCGTGCAGGGCGATCGCCCGTTGCATCGCCTTGCGCGCGCGCGGGGTGTCGCGGGCGTCGTGGTAGGCGACGGCGAGGCGGAACCAGCTGCGCCAGTCGTCGGGTGCCGCCTCAGTCTCGGCCTTGCGCTTGGCGAAGACCTCGTCGGCCGAGTCGCGGTCGATACGGCCGCCAGGGGTGCGTTTCAGCTCGTCCACGGGCAGGCCGCCCTCGGCGTCGAGTTCCGCGGCGAGCTGGTTGGCCTTGCGGACGAACTGGGTGTTCTTCCACAGGAACCACAGGCCGATCACCGGCAGGATCAGGACCGCGACCCCGAAGGTGACGGTGAGGACCGTGCCGGACTGGATGAGCATGACGCCACGGCTGCCGACCAGGACGAAGTAGAAGACCAGGACGGCGGCCGTGACGGCATAGGAGATCTTCGCGCGCATGTCAGGAGGCCCCGGATCAGCCCAGGTCCAGGAAGTGCTCCAGGCCGAAGGTCAGGCCCGGAGTGGTGACGACGCGGCGCGCGCCGAGCAGGATGCCCGGCATGAAGCTGCTGTGGTGGAGGGAGTCGTGGCGGATGGTGAGGGTCTCGCCCTCGCCGCCCAGCAGCACCTCCTGGTGGGCCAGCAGACCGCGCAGGCGGACGGCGTGCACGGGGACACCGTCGACGCTGGCGCCCCGCGCGCCGTCCAGGGCGGTGACCGTGGCGTCCGGAGCCGGGGCCGCGCCCGCCTGTCGCCGGGCCTCGGCGATGAGCTGGGCGGTACGCGTGGCGGTGCCGCTGGGGGCGTCCACCTTGTTCGGGTGATGCAGTTCGACGACCTCGACGGACTCGAAGTACGGCGCGGCGATCTGCGCGAACTTCATGGTCAGTACGGCCCCGATGGAGAAGTTCGGGGCGATGAGCACACCGGTCTGCGGGGACTGCGCCAGCCAGCCCTTCAGCTGTGCGAGGCGGTCGTCGGTCCAGCCCGTGGTCCCGACGACCGCGTGGATGCCGTGGCGCACGCAGAAGTCCAGGTTGCCCATGACCGAGGCAGGGGTGGTCAGCTCCACCGCGACCTGGGCTCCGGTCTCGGCCAGGGTCTCCAGCTTGTCGCCCCGGCTCAGGGCGGCGACCAGCTCCATGTCCTCGGCGGCCTCGACGGCCCGGGCGGCCTCGGCACCGATGCGTCCCTTGGCCCCGAGGACCGCCACGCGCAGCTTGCTCATGTCTGTTGCTTCCTTAGCGAGGGGATGGCAGGGGATCAGGCCACGGCGTCGTGCAGCCGTGCGGCCTGCTTGTCCTTCAGCGGGCCGATGACCGACAGCGACGGGCGCTGTCCCAGGATGTCGCGCGCCACCGCGCGCACCTCGTCCGGCGTGACGGCCGCTATCTGAGCCAGCATGTCGTCCACGGACATCTGCTCGCCCCAGCACAGCTCGCTCTTGCCGATACGGTTCATCAGCGCGCCGGTGTCCTCGAGGCCCAGGACCGTGGAGCCCCGGAGCTGGCCGATGGCGCGGCCGATCTCGTCGTCGGACAGGCCGTGCTCGGCCACGTGGTCGAGCTCGTCGCGGCAGATCTTGAGCACATCGTGCACCTGGCTCGGGCGGCAGCCCGCGTACACGCCGAACAGGCCGCAGTCGGCGAAGCCCGAGGTGTACGAGTACACGCTGTAGGCCAGGCCGCGCTTCTCCCGGACCTCCTGGAACAGGCGGGACGACATGCCGCCGCCGAGGGCCGTGTTGAGCACGCCCATGGCCCAGCGGCGGTCGTCCGTGCGGGCCAGGCCGGGCATGCCGAGGACGACGTGCGCCTGCTCGGTCTTGCGGGCCAGCAGTTCGAGGCGGCCGGCGGTGCGGATGCCGCGCCGGCCGTTGCGTGGGGCGACCGGTACCGAGTCGTCGCTCTTGAGGGCGCCCGCCTTCTCGAAGGCGGCGCGGACCTGTCGTACGACCTTGTTGTGGTCGACGTTGCCGGCGCACGCCACCACCAGATGGGTGGGGTCGTAGTGCTTCTTGTAGAAGCGGCGGATGCGGTCGGCGGTGAGGGCGTTGACCGTGTCGACCGTGCCGAGGACCGGGCGGCCGAGCGGGTTGTCGCCGAACATCGTGTGCGCGAACAGGTCGTGTACGCAGTCGCCCGGGTCGTCCTCGGTCATGGCGATCTCTTCGAGGATCGCGCCGCGCTCGACGTTGACGTCCTCATCGAGGATGAGGGAGCCGGTCAGCATGTCGCAGACCACGTCTATGGCGAGCGGCAGGTCGGTGTCGAGCACGCGTGCGTAGTAGCACGTGTACTCCTTCGCCGTGAACGCGTTCATCTCGCCGCCGACGGCGTCGACGGCGGCGGAGATGTCCAGGGCGGAGCGGCGCTGCGTGCCCTTGAAGAGCAGGTGCTCCAGGTAGTGGGTGGCGCCGTTCAGGGACGGCGTCTCGTCCCGGGAGCCGACGTGCGCCCAGATGCCGAAGGTCGCGGAGCGCACGGAGGGCAGGGTCTCGGTGACGATGCGCAGGCCGCCGGGGAGGGTGGTCTTGCGGACCGTGCCGATGCCGTTCGTGCCCTTGATGAGGGTTTGGGTACGGGCGACGGCCCGCGCCTCCGAAGAGGTGCGGGCCGTCGCCTTGGAGCTACGGGACGTCACTGCTCGGCGTCGTCCTTCTTCGTCTCGTCGGAGCCTTCTTCGCCCTCGATCACCGGAACGAGGGAGAGCTTGCCGCGGGAGTCGATCTCGGCGATCTCGACCTGGACCTTCTGGCCCACGCCGAGGACGTCCTCGACGTTCTCCACGCGCTTGCCGCCGGCGAGCTTGCGGATCTGCGAGATGTGCAGCAGACCGTCCTTGCCGGGCAGCAGGGAGACGAACGCACCGAAGGTGGTCGTCTTCACGACCGTACCGAGGTAGCGCTCGCCGACCTCGGGCATCGTCGGGTTGGCGATGCCGTTGATCGTGGCGCGGGCGGCCTCGGCGGAGGGGCCGTCGGCGGCGCCGATGTAGATCGTGCCGTCGTCCTCGATGGTGATCTCGGCGCCCGTGTCCTCCTGGATCTGGTTGATCATCTTGCCCTTGGGGCCGATGACCTCACCGATCTTGTCGACCGGGATCTTGACGGTGATGATCCGCGGGGCGTGCGGGCTCATCTCGTCGGGCCGGTCGATGGCCTCCATCATCACGTCGAGGATGTGCAGACGCGCGTCGCGGGCCTGCTTGAGGGCCGCGGCGAGGACGGAGGCCGGGATGCCGTCCAGCTTGGTGTCGAGCTGGAGGGCGGTGACGAACTCCTTGGTGCCGGCGACCTTGAAGTCCATGTCGCCGAAGGCGTCCTCGGCGCCGAGGATGTCGGTGAGGGTGACGTAGTGCGTCTCGCCCTCGACCTCCTGGGAGATAAGGCCCATGGCGATACCGGCGACCGGGGCCTTCAGCGGCACACCGGCGTTCAGCAGCGACATGGTGGAGGCGCAGACCGAACCCATGGACGTCGAGCCGTTGGAGCTGAGGGCCTCGGACACCTGGCGGATCGCGTAGGGGAACTCCTCGCGCGTGGGCAGCACCGGCACGAGGGCGCG
Source organism: Streptomyces sp. NPDC001480 (assembly GCF_042894725.1). NCBI lineage: Bacteria > Bacillati > Actinomycetota > Actinomycetes > Kitasatosporales > Streptomycetaceae > Streptomyces > Streptomyces sp. NPDC001480. Next base: position 8,687 of record NZ_JBIAVX010000016.1, read on the forward strand.
CTCGGCGAGAGCGCCGTGGCCGATCTCGCGACGCTTCGGGGAGCCGACGCGGCCGGTCTCGCCGGTGGAGTAGGGCGGGAAGTTGTAGTTGTGCATGTAGCGCTTGCGGGTCACCGGGGAGAGGGTGTCCAGCTGCTGCTCCATGCGGAGCATGTTGAGGGTGGTGACGCCCAGGATCTGGGTCTCGCCACGCTCGAACACGGCCGAGCCGTGGACCCGCGGGATGGCCTCGACCTCGGCGGCCAGCGTGCGGATGTCGGTGACACCGCGGCCGTCGATGCGCTTCTTCTCCTTGATGACGCGCTCACGGACCAGGGTCTTGGTCAGCGAGCGGTACGCGGCGGAGATCTCCTTCTCGCGGCCCTCGAACTCCGGCAGGAGCTTCTCGGCGGCGAGCTGCTTGACGCGGTCCAGCTCGGACTCGCGCTCCTGCTTGCCGGCGATGGTGAGCGCCTGGGCGAGCTCGGGGCGGACGGCGGCCGTCAGTGCCTCGAGGACGTCGTCCTGGTAGTCCAGGAAGATCGGGAACTCGGCGGTCGGCTTGGCGGCCTTCGACGCGAGGTCGGCCTGGGCCCGGCACAGCACCTTGATGAAGGGCTTCGCGGCCTCCAGACCGGCGGCGACGACCTCCTCGGTGGGCGCCTCGGAGCCGCCCTCGACCAGCTTGATGGTCTTCTCGGTGGCCTCCGCCTCGACCATCATGATGGCGACGTCGCCGTCCTCCAGGACGCGACCGGCGACCACCATGTCGAAGACGGCGTCCTCGAGCTCGGTGTGCGTCGGGAAGGCGACCCACTGGCCGCGGATCAGCGCGACGCGGACGCCGCCGATCGGGCCGGAGAAGGGCAGACCGGCCAGCTGGGTGGACGCGGACGCGGCGTTGATCGCGACGACGTCGTACAGGTGGTCGGGGTTGAGCGCCATGATCGTGGCGACGACCTGGATCTCGTTGCGCAGGCCCTTCTTGAAGGACGGGCGCAGCGGGCGGTCGATCAGACGGCAGGTGAGGATCGCGTCCTCGCTCGGCCGGCCCTCACGGCGGAAGAAGGAACCGGGGATCTTCCCGGCCGCGTACATGCGCTCCTCGACGTCCACCGTCAGCGGGAAGAAGTCGAGCTGGTCCTTGGGGTTCTTGGAGGCGGTGGTGGCCGACAGCACCATGGTGTCGTCGTCCAGGTACGCCACGGCGGAACCGGCGGCCTGCTTGGCCAGGCGGCCCGTCTCGAAGCGGATGGTACGGGTGCCGAAGGCGCCGTTGTCGATGACGGCCTCGGCGTAGTGGGTCTCGTTCTCCACTAGCGTTTTCTCCGTTACTTGTCGTCTTTCGTCCCTCCTCGCCCGTGTGGCGGGGGGACGGTGGCGGAGAAGCGCTCCGTCTGGTGCGGGCCGGTCTTCGATCGAAGCACCCGGGGCTCACTTCCCCCGGGGGCCACTACCGAGGACCGGCGGCGGCGAGTCGCGCTTCCCCTCTTCTTGTCGTGCTGTGTCCTGCGTATTGCGTTGTGCTACCACACTACAAAGCGTGGGTGACACTCCGCACGTTTCCGCCGTACGGCGGGCACGTACGGCAAAGGGAGCGGCCCCCGAACCCTCCGGGAACCGCTCCCCTCACAGCGTCTTACTTGGCGCCCGCCGCACCACGGCGGATGCCGAGGCGGTCGACCAGCGTACGGAAGCGCTGGATGTCCTTCTTGGCCAGGTACTGCAGCAGGCGACGGCGCTGACCGACCAGGATCAGCAGACCACGGCGGGAGTGGTGGTCGTGCTTGTGCGTCTTGAGGTGCTCGGTCAGGTCGGAGATCCGGCGCGAGAGCATGGCGACCTGGACCTCGGGGGAGCCGGTGTCGCCCTCCTTCTGGCCGAACTCGGCGATGATCTGCTTCTTCGTAGCGGCGTCGAGCGACACGCGTACTCCTCTATGGTCTGCGAATGGCCACCGAGTGCCCCCGGTCTTCATCTCGGGGAGGCTTCCGTTACTCGGAGGCGGGGGTCCGCTGGGCGCGGCCTCCAGGGTTTGCAGGGGTGCCTGCATGGCTCCGGGGGTGCGTACACAAACGGCCGTCACTCAGGGTACCAGTGCCCGCGGGCGGCGCTGCGCCGCCCTATCCGACCAGGGAACGCACCTCGGTGAGGACACCCAGCACCGCGAGACAGAGCGGGGCCAGGGTGAGCAGGACGGTCCCCTCGGCGAGATCGAGGAATCGGCCCCAGAAGGGTGACAGTCCCTTGCGCGGGATGACGAGGCCGATCGCGGTGATCAGCGCGGCCCCGGCCGCGACGGCCGCCGTCAGCCAGGCGGTGCGCAGGTCGAGCGCTCCGCTGTCGCCGTGCAGGACGAGGTCCGCGACGGCGTCGGCCGGCGGGTGCAGGGCGAGGCCGAGCAGCAGGAGCGCGACGGCGGCCAGGCCGGCGACCAGGACGCAGGCCACCTGGGAGGTGTACCGGAAGAGCCGGGCGCGGATCAGCATGGCCAGGCCCGTGGTCAGGGCGAGCAGTTGGCCCCAGACGTTGTCGGAGAAGCCGAGGACGGCCGCGGCGGCCACCACCACGGCCGATGTGCCACCCACCAGGCCGAGCAGCATCTCGTGGCCGCGGCGGGCCTGGGCGGCGATGTGCTCGGCGTCGAGCGGGTCGGCGTCCGGGCCCTGGGCGGGGTCGGGGTCGAAGTCGTCGTGCGTGGCGGAGCGCGGCGAGGCGTAACCGATGGGGAGGCGGGCGAAGCGGGCCGAAAGACCGGGGAGGAAGGCCACCAGTCCGATGGCGGCGGGGGCGCACACCGAGGCGGTGGCGGTGGCGGACGCCTCAGTGAGGATGGCCGCGAAAGTGACCAGGGTGCCGACCGCCGCGAGGAAGGAGGCGGCCACGAAGGGCGCGTCCCCTCCGGGGGTGAGTGCCACCAGCGCGACCGAGACCACCAGGACGGCCACGCAGCCCAGCATGAACTGGAGCTTGCCCGGCCCTTGCCCGTGGGGCGGTGCGACGATTCCGGAGCCCGCGATCATCAGCAGGGGCAGCGCGCCCAGACCCACGGCGACGGCCGCGGCCCGGTCGCCGTACACACGCGCGCGTACGCCCGCGAAAGCGGTCAGCAACAGGCCGAGGCCTGCGGCGATGATGCCGGGCAGCCCGTACATGTCGTGGCGCACGGGCTCGGCGTACCAGAGCACGAAGCCGCACAGCAGCAGCAACAGCGCGCCGCCGGTCAGGCCCGCCACGCGCAGCAGTTCGTCGCTCCACAGGTGCCGGTCGCGTACCACGGCGGAGGCGACGGCGTCCGAGACGTCGTCGTAGACCGCGGGCGGAAGCGACTCGGCGAAGGGACGCAGGCTGAGCACTTCGCCGTCGAGCACTCGTTCGTCCGCGAGGGTCCGGGCACCGTCGAGGACGCTGCCGTCCCGGCGGACCAGGTGGTAGCCGGTCGGGGTTCCGGCCGGCTGGGTCTGGCCCGTGAGGCGGAGGATCTCCGGGTAGACGTCGGCGACGGCGATGTCCACCGGCAGCGCCACGTCGATCCGGCTGTCGGGCGCCACCACCGTGACCCTGGAGAATCCCGTTGCCGCGGTCGTACTCACCTTCACTTACCCCCTGTTCGCGGATGCGTACGCTGCGGGCGTCACCCTACCGGCAGGTGGTGTCAGTGCTGACAAGTAGGATCGCCTGCACACGGAGGACGACCGTCGCCACGGGGGTGCCGGTGATCAACCGATCGTCCGTATAGGGGATTGATGCTCCGGTGAGCCAGATCGTCATCAAGCGCCCGCCACGCACCCTACCGCCCGAAGTGCCCGTGGATGAGCTGCAATTGGAGGCTCCTCCCGAGCTGCCGCGCGGGCAGCAGGAGGGCATGCTGATGCAGGTCCTGCCGACCCTCGGCATGGGCTCGTCGGTGGTGTTCTACTTCGCTTCGCCGAACGCCCACCCGTTCATGCGGATCATGGGCGTGGTGATGTTGATGTCGACGGCCGCGATGGTGGTCTCGCAGATCGTCCGCTACCGCCGGGGTACGCAAGGGCAAATGGCGGATGTGCGCCGCGACTACCTCCGCTACCTCGCGCAGACCCGGCGCGCGGTCCGCAAGACCGCGCTGCGGCAACGTGACGCGCAGCTGTACCTGCATCCGTCGCCGGAGCAGCTCTGGTCGGTGGTCGCCGAGGGCAGCCGGGTGTGGGAACGGCGCGTCGGGGACCTCGACTTCGGGCAGGTCCGCATAGGGGTGGGGCCGCAGCAGCTGTCCACTCCCCTGGTGGCACCGCACACCGCGCCGGTGGACGAGCTGGAGCCGTTGTGCGCGGGCGCCATGCAGCGGTTCCTGGCGGTGCACGGCCAGTTGGACGGCCTGCCGGTAGCGGTCTCGCTGCGTGCCTTCTACCACGTGACGGTGTCCGGCGACGCGGAGTGCACCCGGTCGGCGGCGCGTGCGCTGGTGGCGCAGGCGGCCACCCTCCACTCCCCCGACGACCTGGTCGTGGCCGTGGTGACCTCGCCGGGCTCCGTGGCCCGCTGGGACTGGACGAAGTGGCTGCCGCACTGCCAGTTGGCGGGCCAGTTCGACGGGGCGGGCACGCGCCGTCTCTTCGGCGACGACCTGGGCGAACTGGAGCAGCTGCTCGCGGGCCGGCTGGACGGCCGCCCCCGGTTCAGCCGCGACGGCCAGCCCGTGCTGGACCAGCCGCACATCCTGGTGGTCCTGGACGGCGGCATGGTGCCCCCCACATCGGCGTTCGCCGCGGCAGAGGGACTTCAGGGGGTGACGATCGTGGAGGTCGTCCCCGGAGAGCTGGACCAGCCTCGCGGCGACCTGTCGATCGTCGTCCGCCCGGACCGGCTGTGGCTGGACTCCGGCGGCGGTGTCGCCTTCGAGGGCGTGCCCGACGGGTTGTCCCTGCCTGCCGCCGAGGCGCTGGCCCGGCAGCTCGCGCCGCTGCGCATGGGTGGCGGGGACGACGACGAACCGCTGCTCGCCAACCTGGACTTCACCGACCTCCTGGGGCTGGGCGACGCCGCCTCCGTGGACGTCACCCGCACCTGGCGGCCGCGTTCCGTCCCGGAGCGGCTGCGCGTGCCGATCGGCGTCGGCGAGGACGGCCAGCCCGTGATGCTGGACCTCAAGGAGGCGGCCCAGGACGGCATGGGGCCGCACGGCCTGTGCGTCGGTGCCACCGGCTCCGGCAAGTCGGAACTGCTGCGCACCCTCGTGCTGGGCCTCGCCGTCACCCACTCCTCCGAGACGCTGAACTTCGTCCTCGCCGACTTCAAGGGCGGCGCGACCTTCGCCGGCATGTCGCAGATGCCGCACGTCGCGGCCGTGATCACCAACCTGGCCGACGATCTGACGCTGGTCGACCGCATGGGTGACGCGATCCGGGGTGAGTTGCAGCGGCGGCAGGAGCTGCTGCGCTCGGCCGGGAACTACGCCAACATCCACGACTACGAAAAGGCCCGCGCCGCCGGTGCGCCCCTTGAGCCGCTGGCGTCCCTCGTCCTCGTGATCGACGAGTTCAGCGAACTCCTCACGGCCAAGCCGGACTTCATCGACATGTTCATTCAGATCGGCCGCATCGGCCGGTCCCTGGGTGTGCACCTGCTGCTCGCCTCGCAGCGTCTGGAGGAGGGCCGTCTTCGGGGGCTGGACACCTACCTGTCGTACCGGATCGGCCTGCGGACCTTCTCCGCGGCCGAGTCCCGGGCGGCCCTGGGCGTGCCCGACGCCTATCACCTCCCCTCCGTCCCCGGCTCCGGGTATCTGAAGTTCGGCACGGACGAGATGGTGCGTTTCAAGGCGGCGTACGTGTCGGGGACGTACCGCGCGGGTGGTCCCGAGGTCGCGCAGGGCAGCCTGCCCGTCGAGCGCCGCCCGGCGCTCTTCACCGCCCCTCCCGTGCCGGTGGCCTACGCGGCGCCCGACCTGGCGCAGGCGCAGGCAGCGGGCGCCCGTCCGGATGACGACGCGCTGGCCGACACGGTGCTGGACGTCATCGTGCAGCGGCTGGAGGGCCAGGGTGTTCCCGCGCACCAGGTGTGGCTTCCCCCGCTGGACCAGGCGCCCACGCTGGACCAGTTGCTGCCGGCGCTGTCCGTGTCCCCGGAACGCGGCCTCCAGGCGCCTGAGTACACGCACCTGGGCGGTCTGACGGTGCCGATCGGCCTGATCGACAAGCCGTTCGAGCAAAAGCGCGAGGTGCTGTACCGGGACTTCTCCGGCGCGGCGGGCCACATGATGGTCGTGGGCGGACCGCAGTCCGGAAAGTCCACGCTGCTCCGCACGTTGGTCGCGTCCTTCGCGCTCACGCACACACCGCACGAGGTGCAGTTCTACTGCCTGGACTTCGGTGGCGGCGGTCTGGCGGCCCTGTCGGACCTGCCGCACGTGGGCGGGACCGCGTCCCGGCTGGACCCTGAGCGGGTCCGCCGTACGGTCGCGGAGGTGGCGGGCATCCTCAACCGCCGCGAGCAGTTCTTCCGCGCCAACGGCGTCGACTCCGTCGCGACGTACCGCAGGCGCCGCGCGGCGGGTGAGCTGCCCGGCGAGGCCTGGGGTGACGTCTTCCTGGTCATCGACGGCTGGGGCAACTTCAAGACGGACTTCGAGGGCCTGGAGGGTGTCGTCAACGACATCGCGGGCCGCGGCCTGGGCTACGGCATCCACGTCGTCGTCTCCGCCTCCCGGTACATGGAGGTCCGGGCGGCCCTCAAGGACCAGATCCTGGGCCGGCTGGAGCTGCGGCTGGGTGACCCGATGGACTCCGAGTTCGACCGCAAGGTGGCGGTGAACGTGCCGTCTGGCGTCCCCGGCCGTGGCCAGGTGCCGGAGAAGCTGCACTACATGACGGCCCTGCCGCGCATCGACGCCTCACCCTCGTCGCACGACCTGGCCGAGGCGACGACGCAGCTCGTCCAGGCGGCCAAGGCCAACTGGCAGGGCCCGGCGGCCCCCACGGTCCGTCTCCTGCCGCGCAAGCTGCCGGCCGACCAGCTCCCCAAGGGCTTCGAGTTCCCGCAGCACGGCATCGCGATCGGCATCGACGAGGCGAACCTGGAGCCGGTGTTCGTCAATCTCGACACCGACCCGTTCTTCCTCGTCTTCGGCGAGAGCGAGTCCGGCAAGACGAACCTGCTGCGCCTGATCGCCAAGCAGATCGCGGAACGCTACACACCCGCCGAGGCGCGGATCGTCGTCGGTGACTACCGGCGCACGATGCTGGAGGCCGTGTCGGAGGAACACCTGCTGGAGTACGCCCCGATGGCGTCGGCGATGCAGGTCCACATGGACGCGATCCGCCAGTTCATGGAGATGCGCGCGCCGAAGCCGGACATCACGCCGCAGCAGCTTCGCGACCGCAGCTGGTGGAACGGCCCGCAGCTGTTCGTCATCGTCGACGACTACGAGCTGGTCGCCACCAACTCGGGCAATCCACTGGCCTCGTTGGTGGAGCACCTGCCCTTCGCCCGCGATGTCGGCGTCAAGTTCATCATCGCCCGCAGCCAGGCCGGCGCCTCGCGCGCGATGTACGAGTCCTTCATGCAGCGCGTGAAGGAGCTCGGCGCACAGGGCCTCGTCCTCTCCGGCGATCCGAGCGAGGGCGACATCCTGGGCAACGTCCGAGCCCGACCGATGCCGCCCGGCCGTGGCGTGTTCGTGTCACGCAAGCGTGGTGCGTCGCTGATTCAGGTGGGGTTGCTTCCGCAACGCCATTAGAGTGATTGATCGAGTCTTTACTTCGTTCGGATGAACGAGCGAACGAAGCGAACGGGGAGAACGGGGAGGCAGCTGAGGTGAGTTCGAACGGGGGCGGCGGATCGGGCGGTGCCCACGGCGCACCGGACACGGGCACGTCGTTCGACAGCCTGGCCGGGGTGAACCCGCAGATGGCGCTGGACATCCAGCACACCGCCATGAAGAACTTCAAGAAGCGCGTCGACGAGCTCCTGCTCGAGCTCGACAAGTCGGAGGCAGCCCCGGGCAAGGTCGGCCAGGACCGACTGGCCCGCGCCCAGCTGGGCTCCTCCGACTTCAAGGAAGCACAGTTCCTTTACGACTCGTACACCCTCGTCCACGACGAGTTGGAGAACCTCTCCAAGGCGCTCAGCGCGCAGATCGAGGGGATGGGACTGGCGGTGCACGCTTCGCGGGTGGGCTACGCGAATCTGGATGAGGACATCCGGGCGCGGATGAAGCAGGTCAACGCGCAGACCGAGAAGTACTACGTGGCTGACCGGGATCCGTACGCCGATCAGCGGACCGCGTCGCCCACGTCGACGCCTGCGGCGGAGAGCGAGGAGGGCCTGTAATGGGTGAGCAGCCCGCGCGGCGAGAACCGCAACTCGCTCGTACGGACTTCGAGTCCATGACCCACGAGCAACTGGCAGCGATGTTGGACGAAGCCAGCTCGGCCGGCGCCTCCCACCTCGCCGGAAAACTCGCCAAGGCCGCCTCGACGATCACCAAGATCGGCGACGACCTCATGGCACACGTCAAGGGTCTGGAGTGGCAGGGTCAGGCAGGCGACTCCTTCCGGGACTGGGGCGGCCAGACGGCGAGCGCAACCCTCCGGCTCGGACAGTACGCCGAGGTGGCCTCGAACTGGATGGGGACGGTGTCTCAGGCCATCAGCGAGGCGAAGGCCGCCATGCCTGACACCTCGGAGACGAACCAGGCCAAGGCGGACCTCGCCGACGCCCACGCGACGATCGCGGCGGCCAGGCAGCCGGGCTCCCACAACGACCCCGACGCGCGGAAGCTGGCCACGTCCGCCCAGTCCGACGCGACAGCGGCCCAGGCCCGCATCGACGCGGCTCGCGCCGAGGCGGCCCAGCAGATGCGAAAGCTGGCGCAGTCGTACGAGTACTCGGCTCAGCAGGTGAACAGCGTGACGCCGCCTACGTTTTCGCCGCCGGCGGGGAAGACGGGTTCGGGCAACTGGTGGGTCGGCGACGGCAAAAGCCACGCGGCTGGAGGTAGCACGTACTCGGATGGCGGCAGTTCGAGCAGCGGCTACGTTGCTGAGCGTGGCGGCAGCACCGTCCCCCACCCCGCCGCGCATCTGGGCTCGCCCGCCGTCACGGATCACATCTCCGCAAGTCAGGGAGGGCACCGCGCCCAGCAGTCTCAGCCCGTCGCCCTGGACATCGACAGCACGGACACGCTGCCGCGGACTGCGCCCCCTGTCACCCCGGCTCCCTCCGAAGGCCACCTGCCTCACCGAGGTGTGCCGCTGCCCGATCAGCCGACCTCCGTGCCGCCTACCTTCAGCGGTGGCGGGCGCGGCCCCGGCCTGACACCTCCCGCGCGCATTCCTGTTTCCGGGCGTCTCCCCCAGACGCCCGGATTGGGCAAGCCGATCGGAGGCATTCCTCGCCTGCCCCGGGAGACCGGGATCGTGGGGGGCCGTCCGGTCACGAATCCCGGCCGTGCAACGAGCGGCATCCCGCGCGGAACAGTCATCGGCAAGGAGAACGTTCAGGGCCGTACTCCCTTGGGGCGGGGCATGTCCCCGGGCTCTCCTGCCGGTAGCGGAGCCAGCCCCGGCAGCGGCTTGGTCGGCGGTCGTCGCCTCGCTTCGGAGACCGGCGGAGTCGTCGGCGGCCGTCCGGGGCAGCCTGGCCGCAATGGCGGACGTCCTTTCACCGCTGGTGGGTCGGGACTCGTCCGTTCGTCGTCCAATACCGGTGAGCCGACACATGGTTCGCAGGCCGGACGCATCGGAGGAGCGGCAGGTCGTCCCTCCGGCGCACGAAAGGATCAGCAGCAGGAGGGTCAACGTCCGGATTACCTCTCCGAGGACGAAGAGACCTGGACACGGGACAGTCGCCGGGCTCTTCCTCCAGTAATCGACTGAGCCCGAGACCACCCCAGGAAGGCACATGCTCACCAGAGGCAAGCGGACACTGCGACCACTGCCAACGGCGTCGGCCGTTCTCGGCCTGCTGCTCGTCGGCATCGCCGCCACCCCCGCCTATGCTGAGTCGGTCCGGGCGCGGCAATGGCACCTCGATGCCATGCACGCCGACGAGATGTGGAAGACCAGCACCGGTCGTGGCGTCACGGTGGCCGTCATCGATTCGGGGGTCGACGACTCCCTGGTCGACCTCAAGGGGCAGGTCCTCAACGGCAAGGACTACTCAACCCAGCGAGGGGACGAGCACACCGACATCGCCGGCCACGGCACCGACATAGCCGCGCTGATCGCGGCCACAGGCGCACGAGGTTCCCTGGACGGCTCATTTGGGCTCGCCCCAGGAGCCAAGATTCTCCCTATCCGAATGCGCTACTCCACCGAGCAGTTCGGTCAGGTCGACGAGGGATCCGAATACGCCGCGACGATGTCGAAGGCCATCCGCTACGCGGCAGATTCCAAAGTGCAGATCATCAACATCTCCATGGCGACTGGTAACTCACCTGGTCGTAAGAACGTCAGCACCCCGGAGTTGGCGGCTGCCGTCAAGTACGCCATCGCCAAGGGAAAACTGATCTTCGCGGGTGTGGGCAACAGCGGTGACACCTCCAATCTCCCCCAGTACCCGGCCTCCACTCCCGGCGTCGTGGGAGTGGGCGCGATCACTCAGAAGATCAAGCGAGCCGCGTTCTCCCAGCACGGCTCGGAGGTCGATGTCACCGCTCCCGGCGTCGGCATGTTCCACGCCTGCCTCGGTGGAAGCCAGATCTGCAAGAGCCAGGGCACCAGCGACGCTACCGCCATCGCTTCCGCCTCCGCCGCCCTCATCTGGTCCAAGCACCCCAGCTGGACGAACAACCAGGTGCTGCGGGTCCTCATCAACACGATGAAGGGCAACCAAAAGAGCTGGACCCGGAACGACGACTTCGGATACGGCATCGTCCGCCCCCGTGCCGCGCTGCAGAACCCCGGCGACCCGGGGCCGGCGGACGAGTACCCGCTCCCCGACCTGGCCGCCGCAGCCTCCAAGTCCCCGTCTGCCAATGCCTCCGAGTCCACCGGCTCGACAGACGCCGGAAAGAACGATGCCAAACCAGGAGCCACGGCATCCAAGTCGGGCGACGACGGAAACACCTCCCTGTGGATCGGCTTGGGCATCGCGATCGCCGCACTCCTGGGGGCCGGCGTCACCATCCCGGTACTCCGCGCACGCCGCCGCCGGTCGACTCCGGCTCCGGCCGCGCCGCCGATGCCGCCCGCGTACCAACCGTACGCACCACACCAACAACAGCAGTACCCGTCCTTCGGTCCACCCCAAGGCCACGTCACTGGCACCCCATCCGAGGGAGCGCCCCGCCCGGGTCAGCACCCGTGAGCGAGCGAGCACGCAACCGATCAGTCGCCAGTGACATCCGAAGGGACCACCGTGTCGTTCGATGAGATGTGGGGGCAGGCTCGTAGCAAGGCCACGGCCCGCCAGCACAGCAGCATGGAGCTCAACCAGCTTGCCGCGAGCGGAGGTGGAGGAGGCGGCGGCTCCGACTACACCGTGACGTCGCCGGACCTCAAGGCCGTGGGCAACGACGCGCAGACGCTCTACCACCACCTCGAGACCGATGCGTTTCACGCGGGTGCTCAGACGGACAAGGCTGCCAACGATCTGAACACTGACGGCTTCAAGACCGGCGCGGCCCTGTGGACGGCCTGGGACAGGTGGCGTTCCCAGTCGGAGGCGCTGCTCAGCGCGTGCGCGCACATCCACAACCACCTCGAGGACACCGTCATGACGCACACGAAGCACGAAGAGATCCTCGTGACCAACCTTTCCGTCGAAGAGATCGACAAGCACTTCAAGTGAGGCATTCATCGTGGTGACTTTTGACGACGCCCTCAACGTTCGTCTGGGCAGCCTTCAGGATGCCGTCGATGACTGGTCGGAAACGGTCAAGAAGCTGCAGACCCTTCAGGAGACGGCCGAAAACGGCATGCAGAGGAAGGCCGAGAAGGCCGACTGGAAAGGCGAGAACGCGGGCGTCACCAAACCCTTTGTGAAGAAGACCGCCAAGGAGTTCGGGGACGCGGCCAAAGAGGCCGAGAGCATCCGGAACATTCTTCGCGACGCTCATACGGAGTTCAAGGCGGCCAAGGAGAAACTACAGGCCATCGTCAAGGCCGCTCCCGACCAAGGAATACGCATCGATCCCGACGGAACCGTCAGTTACCTGATCCATCCGGATCGCCGACCCAAGGACTACGACGGCCCCGATCCGGATCAGAAGGACTTCGACCGTGTCCGCTCCGAGATCAAGGCCGCCGTCGACAAGGCCAACGATGCGGACGACATTGCCTCCCGTGCTCTTCGCACGCTGGTGGGCAAGGACGACAACAACTTCTCAGGCACCGACTACGACTCGCTCAGGCAGGCGGGCAAGGTGCAGGACGCCGAGGACGCGAAGGCCGCGGCAAAGATTGTCGAGAAGGGCGACGACGCCACCGCCGCAGAGATCAGCCGCCTGAACAAGTACCTCAAGGACAACAAGGGCGATCAGTACTTCGCGGAACGATTCGCGGTCGAAGTCGGAGCCAAGGGCACACTCGACTACTGGGCCGACATGGGCGATCCCAGTGATGGCTCCCGACTCGGGGTGGACCACCCCAAACAGCTCGCAGAACTCCAGAAGAACTGGAGCTTCACTCTGGCCAGCGCGTCGCATTCCGACAGCCCGGACATGGCCAAGTGGAAGGCGGACATGATCAAGTCCGGCGACGACATCGTGCGAACACGCGGATCGTCTGCCTACGGGTTCCAGATCATGAGCAACCTCATGCGCGACGGCTCGTACGACTCGAGGTTCCTGCACGATTACGGGAACGCCGCTTTCGCTACGGAACGCCGACTGACTCATGAAGGGCGGATCAAGCCTGGCCAGGCCTGGCACTCACCTTCCATGGGCATGATGCCGAAGTTGAATTGGGATGGTAAGGGTGTCGGGCAGGACCCGATGACCGGTTTCATGGAGGCGCTCGGCCACAACCCCAAGGCTTCTGCGGACTTTTTCAACAGCAAGCTGGACCTCACCCCCGACGACACACGTGATCACAAGAGCGTCGACGCGTTCAAGTACTTCGCCCAGGACCGCGACTGGCCCAACGACAACACCAACGACGGCCTGACCAACAAATACGGCCACGAGAGTCTGGGCCATGCGTTGGAATCCGCGACGTTGGGCCACGCCTACGACGACCCCACACCCAAGCTCGTTCGTACCGACGACGGAGCGAAGGTGATGGAAAAGGTAGTGGAGGCATACGGCGATCCCGCGCTCCTGAAGAAGGAAGAGGCGCTGTCGGGGAGCATCGGCCGCATGACCGCGGGCTACATCGACGACGTCAACTGGGCCCTGAACGAGAACAGGACGGACAGCATGTTCGCCCCCGACAAGGGGGCACATGGGCATGCCGAGTTCGGCATGGACGGTGCCCGCAAGTTCCTCAGCGCGCTGGGTCAGCACCCTGACGCCTACTCGGAAGTCGCCACCGCTGAACGCGTCTACACGTCGACTGGCATGGAGGCACAGGTCGATGCCAACGGTCACATCCACGAGCCACGCGTTCGCGAGGCACTGCGGACCGGCGCCGAAGTCCAGGGCATGCTCGACCAGTCCAGGGCCGACCAAGTGGAAGCCGAAGGCCTGAAGAAGGACAAGGAATACAACGATGCGCTGGAGAAGCGCGCCTCCTGGATCGAGTTCGGTGCAGGAGTCGGTGTTGCCACAGGAGCGGCGTTCCTGCCGCCGGTGGCCGCCGCAGGCGTGGCCGGCACGCTGATCCCACTCGGTATGGAGCATGGTGAGGCACTCGTTGAACAGGTCCTTGGTGATGGGATCGGAGACTGGGCCGAGTCCAACCAGAAGGACAGCGGAGACGACATCCAGAAACAGCGCAACGAGATCTTCAAGGCCGGTGAGTTCAACGCAAGTTATCCGATGACTGATTTCCTGAACCGGCATCACATCAGTCCTGACGACAGTAATTTCGCACAGACCTTGGAGACTGACTTGACCGCCGGCTACGGCAAGGGAACCGATCGCGAGAACCAGCAGGGCGTGCGCCCACAGACCGGGGATTGATGAGGACACCGTGAAGCTCGCCCGCACTCTCGCCAGGCCCCTGGCGCTCGCTCTGCTTGCCCTTTCCGGGGCCGTCGCGTGCCAGTCCGACGGCAACGACGGTGCAGCCGATCCTGCCAAGACTGCCGATAAGGACTGCAGCGGATCCTTGACCGGTCCCGCAGCCAGTGCCGTGACTGACCTGCTGGGATCCGACTCGTACACCACCTCGTCCGCGCATGAGGGCGCCTCCGGAACGGCACAGGACCTCGTTTCCGAATACCGCAGCAAGGGAGTCACCGGTGGTGGGAAGGTCGGACTCTGCTGGATCTACCGGTCGAAGAAAGACCTGAGTGATTTGACCATCTCCTTCTCATTCGCCACCGAAGTCCCGCAGAGTAACAAAGTGGCCTCCTCCTTCGCCGCCTACAAAATGGGCGCTCTAGCGCTGACCAGCAGCCAGAGAGCCGTGATCTACATGGCTTGCTCCAGCACAAAATTCGAGTCTGATGGAAGTCGGCAGACTTTCACGATTCGAGGCGAGACGAACAATCGCTATGAGCCGGATGGCTCACCGACAGAACAACGAAAGAACAACCTCATCGTCATGCACTCCGGCAGTATTGCATTGGCCAAGGCCTTGGACTGCAAGGACGACTCGGACCTTCCAGGAAAGTTCATCATGCCACCCAAGGCATAATGGAAGCAGCTACCGGAGGCCGCCGGTGATCCGTTATCGAGCTACCACTCTGGGCGCAGCCCCTATTGTGCTTTCGTGCGCTGGATGCGGAGAAGATGGGCCTCTTCATGATGCCCTGCGGATCAAATTCACCCCGGGATCGGGCAGCCTCGACAAGGACCTGGATCTCTCCGTGGCAGTTAGACAAGCAGGTTCCCCTCGCCGGAAATGATGATACCTCTGCCTCTTGACGAGAGCTGACACCTTCCATGTCCGTAACGAAAATACGACGCACCTACGTCGTCGCGATAGTGAGCATGCTGGCCCTCCTGGCCGGCGGCTACGCCTGGTACTGGAACTTCGCTCCGTCCGCACGGGTCGGCAGGGCGTGTGGCGGCATGCTGCCGGTCGACGACACGCTGGCGATGAGCGGGAAGCACGCGCGCCTGGGTGGGCAGGCTGGTCTGAAACTGTCCAGCTGGCACTAGCGCCCCTCGTCCGACGTGAGCGCGCCGGCAGGCCTATCGGTGGCCTGCCAGGTCAATGGCGTCGAGGTGCACATCGAGCCGTCCGCCGGCAGTATCAGTCCGTTCGGCGTCTACACGTTCCAACAAGGCGACGATGTGCTGCCGATACCGCTCGGCAACGGCTGGTCGGGGTTTCTCGTCGCCGAGCCGGAGGGCGGCGTCGGTGTGTCGGTTGTGTTGGACTGTGCGAACTGGAAGCCCAGCCGGGGCAGCGGAATCCTGGTCACCGCTGATGCCGACACCGACACCGACACCGACACCGACGGCGCCGGTCCTTCGGCCTCGGCCCGGCTTGCTCGTATCGCCACGGAGACGGCACGGAAGGCAGCCGGGAAGTTCGGCTGTACGGCCGAGCCGGGGAGCACGATCTCCACGGTCGATTCCCGGTCGACGACCGCCCGCAAGAGCGCCGACCGGGCCGAAGGCACGTGCGCGGGCACCCGCTCGCGATCGCGGGTACGGGAAACAGCGGCACGGACGGCCCCGGTCGAGTTCTGCGTGCTGGGAGACGAACTGCGGCTGATGGCTTCGTACGGCCCGTTCGCCAACACCGCCGAGACCCGTCACGACGGCGCCTACGGCGGCTTCGACAAGCGCTCGGGGCTCCGGGGCGGCACGGCATGGGGGACGGCGACGTGCACGGGAGCGCAGGGCATGGGGCTCTACACGGTGTCTCCGCCGGAGGGCTCCGAACGCCGCTTCGACTCCCAGCCGCTCACGCCGCGGGAGTGGCAGGACCTGCGGCAGTTCGCCGAGCGTTCCGCCGCGCGTCCACCACTGCTCGCCGCCCGCCCTGCCCTCCGCTGCCGCTACTCCCGCGTCCGGTACTTGACCAGCAGCCAGATCAGCAGGATCACGGCGGCGATCAGGATGAGCCACTCCCACCACGCCATGGGACCGCCCGCGCCCGAATGGGTGCCGTAGTGGTGGTGGTACCGGCCTGCGGTTGTCGTGAGCGGTGTCGGAGACATCCAATTGGTCCGAATCGTCATGGTAGCTGAGCGTGCGGTGGGAAACGGCAAGGGGAGGCAGCTTGGTGCCGCCTCCCCTCTCGGTCGGGCCGGGTCAGCCCATCAGCATGCGGAAGCGCGCCGCGTTGCCCTTGTCCGTGTCCTGGTAGCCGATGACCGAGTCGTCCAGGAGCTGGGCGATGCGGCCCAGCTTCTGGGCCATCTGGTCCATCTGGTCGCTGCTGTCCCGCTGGATCTCGGTGTAGGCCGTCTTCGCCTCACCCTCCCAGGTCTCGGCCACGGCCTTGACCCTGCGCATGAGGGTCTCGAGCTGCTCCGCGAGGTTCTTGGCGGTGTTGCGGACGTCGCTGGCGGCCTGCGTGACGGTGTCGTAGTTTACGGCGGTACGGTCGGCTTCGAAGCTCATGAAACGTGTCTCCCTGGTGGGTGTGGCGTCGGGCTCAGGCGAGGTCGGTGATGCGGCTCGTGACCTCGTAGGAGTTGTCCACCTTCCGGATGTCGGAGATGCGCTCCTGCTCCTGGTCGGTGAAGCCGCCGATGCTCGCCCTCATCGCCTCTTCGAGGTCGACGAGATCGTCCTGGAGCTTCTTGAGGTTCTTGTTCACACCCTGCTGAACGGTGTCGAACTCCTTGCCCGCCGCGCCCTTCCAGCCGGCCTGGATCATGTCCACGACGCGGTTGAGCGAGGTGACCCGCTCGCTCACCTGGTGGTGGAAGTCGCGGATGTCGTTCGCCAGACCTGTGAGCGCGTGTGCGCTGAGGTCAACGCCCGAAGCCATACGTTCTTGCCCTCCTGTTGAAGCGGCGGTGACCTTCACCACCGCGACGGGTTCACCCGGACGGCTGTCCGGGCCCTCCTGGCGGGCAAGACCTGCTGCGCTCTCGCGCGACGCGCGGCCGCAGCGTCGCACCGCCCCCGTGCGGTACCACATGCGTGGCACCCGGAGCCACTCTAGTCACTTGACGTGGCGCTTCCAACTGCAAAGGCGACACAGGGAAGTTCTGGGGGCCAGTACTGTGACCGGCACAGCGTTCGTACGTCGGGAAGAGGGGTCGCTGCGGGATGACCGAGACGGCTGAGGAGATCAAGGCGCGCAAGGAGCGCGAGCGGGACGAGTTGTACGCCCTCGACATCTCGGGCGTCGAGTGGCAGTGCGCGCCCGGTACGGAGGAGCACGAGGAGCGGGTCGAGATCGCCAACCTCCCCGGCGGGGCCGTCGCCATGCGGTCCTCGCTCGACCCGAACACCGTGCTGCGGTACACGGAGGCGGAGTGGCGGGCCTTCGTACTCGGTGCGCGCGACGGGGAGTTCGACCTGGAGCCCGCGCCGCACAACGGCAGCCTGCCGACCGAGTAGCCAAGAGAGCGGAACACCGGCAGAGGCGGGGGGGGGGGGGGGGCCCCCCGGGGGCCCCCCCCCCCCCCCCCCCCCCCCCCCCCCGCCCCCCCCCGCGGGGGGGCCCCCCCGCCCCCCCCCCCCCCCCCCCCCCCCCCCCCCCCGCGGGGGGGGGCGCCCCCCGGGCCCCCCCCCCCCCGCCCGCCCCCCCCCCCCCCGGGGCCCCCCCGCCCGCCCCCCCCGGGGGGGGGGGGGGGGGGGGGCCCCCGGGGGGGGCCCCCCCCCCCCCCCCGCCTCTGCCGGCCCGTTTCACCTCAGTGCTTGAGGCCCGCCGTGCCGACCCCGAGGACCGACAGCACCGGATACGTCGGGTGGTCGTCGTCCCGGGCCAGTTCGCGCGGTGAGAAGAAGACGTTGCCCTGCTCGTAGGTGATCTCCGTCTTCTCCGGGTCGCTGAGGTCGTACTCGTCGTCCTCCGGGAGCTTGAAAAGGAGGTACGGCGTCTCCTTGTCGGTGCGGGGGTTCCAGCTGACCACGGCCGCGGGCTGCACGGTGTCGATGCTGCTGCGGTAGACGAGCAGGTCGTCGCCGCTCGTGCGGAGGGGGACGACCATCTGGAAGGGACGGCCCTCGAACTTGCCGACGGAGGTGCCCTTGTCGACGTCGAAGGCCACGATCCAGTCGGAGGGCTGCTTGATGTCGGTCTGCTCCTTGCTCATGACGTAGAGCCGGTCGCGGCCCACGACCAGACCGTCGCAGTCTTCCACCGTGCCGAAGTACCCGGCGAAGGAGTACCGCTTGCCGCACTTGGGCTCGTAGCCGCCCATCGAGATGGTGGCCAGGCGTTTGCCGTGGTCGGCGTCGAGTGTGATCAGGTCGGTGGTCTCGGAGTCGCCCGCCGACACGGCCAGGACGGGCGGGTCGGAGGAGGGCAGGTGGACGTCCTGGACGCCGTCGGCGAGCTTGTACGTCCACCGGGTCTTGCCGGTGCGCGGGTCCAGTTTCTCCACACGGTAGGCGGCGTCGGACTCCTCACCGCAGGCGACCAGCGCCAGGAGCGCGCGGCCGCCGGCGAAGCCCTTGTCGTGGCACTGGGACACCGTGGTGGTGTTCCAGAGCCGCTTGCCCGTCTTCATGTCGTACGCCACCGAGCCATGGCCCCAGGCCACGGCGACGACGCCCTTCGTGAGGGTGAGGTTGGTGTTGGTGACGTAGGCGAAGTCGGCCGAGGGCATCTTCTCCTGCCAGAGCTTCCTGCCCGTGTCGAGGTCGAGGAAGACCACCTGGTCGCAGACGCCCTCGGTCTTGGCGCCCTTGGCCTTGGGCGGCTGGATGACGACCGCGGTACGGCCGTCGGCGGTGACGTCCCTGCTGGTGGCGCATATGTGGCCGGCCAGCTTGAGGGTCCAGGCCTTCTCGTCGTACGTGGGCTCGATCTTGTAGCCCTCGATCCGGTTGGCCACACCCCTCGCGATGATCTTCCTCGTGGCCCAGGCGCCGGGGGCGTAGCGCGGGTTGGTCTCGGTGTTCTTGGAGAGTTTCTCCTCGTTGTGCTGGGTCACGATCTGGCCCTCGGGCGAGACGGGGGCCTTCTCGACGGTCTCGCGGACCTCGTCGAGCGCCTGGTGTGCGGCGACCGGTGTCGCACCGCCGGTCCCCTTGTCACCGGCCTGGTACCACAGCAGGCCCGCGCCTACGCAGAGGGCGGCGGCCGCCGACGCCGCGGCCGTCCTGAGGACCCGTCTGCGGCGCTTCTGGCGTGTCTTGTCCGCCGCCAGTGCGGACTCGGTGTACATCGACGGAGGTGGGCCGAAGCTCACGCTGAGGGTTCCTTTCGGTGACGGCGGCGCAGGTCGCGCGTTACGACGGCCCCGCCTGCGATGACCGCCACCAGCACGACGGTGATGCCGAGGGCGTAGGTGGCGTACCGCTGGTCGCGTTCCTCGGGGGTCTCCGCGAGGGAGAACGGTGCCACTTGGGGGGCCGGGGCCTTGCTGAGGCCGGGGTCCGGGGTGGGCGAGGACGGCGGGTCGTCGGTGCCGGATTCCTGGACGGCCCGGACCGGGTCGACGACGCCCCAGCCGACGTAGTTGTCGTGGCCGTTGACGGAGCGCTCGGCCGTCTGCTCGATCCGGGTGATGATCTGGGCGGAGGTCCAGTGCGGGTACTTCTCCTTGAGCAGGGCCGCCACGGCCGCGACGAAGGGGGCCGAGAAGCTGGTGCCGTTGTCGGTGCACTGGCCTCCGCCGGGAACGGTGGAGACGATGTCCACGCCGGGGGCCGCCACGCCCACGAAGGTGCCCGCCTGGGAGAAGGTGGCGCGTTCGTTGTTGCGGTCGGAGGAGGCCACGGCCAGTACTCCGTCGAAGGCGGCCGGGTAGGTGTTCTTGACCTTGCCGTCCAGGCCGTCGTTGCCCGCGGAGGCGACCACGACGACCCCCGCGCCGATGGCCTTGCGGACCGCCTGCGCCAGGGTGGAGGTGGCCGACAGGGGCTTCGTCGTGTCCTGGGAGATGTTGATGACGTCGGCGCCTTGCGTCACGGCGTAGTTGATGGCAGCGGCCATCGTGTCCGAGTCACCGCTCTTGTCGGCGTCGTTCTGGCGGATGGGGATGATGGTGGCGTTCGGGGCGAGGCCGACGAAGCCCGTGCCCGAGCGGGGACGGGCGGCGATGATGCCCGCGACCTTGGTGCCGTGCCCGACCTGGTCGTCGGTCGGGTCGCCGCCCTTGCCCTTGGCGAGGAAGTCACGGCCGGCCGCTTTGTCCACCACCGCGCTGAGCTGTGGGTTCTTGTCGTCGACGCCGGTGTCGATGACGGCCACGCGCACGCCTTTGCCCCTGTTCGTGCCCTGCCAGAGTTCGTCGAGCAGGACGCGCTGCAAGGACCAGGGGGTCCCCTTGATCGGCTTGGCCGGGAACGTGCACTCTCCGCTGCCGTCCAGACGGAGGGAGGGTGCGGGCGGGGCCGCGCCCAGGGTGGTCAGCAGTACGGCGGCGGTCAGCAGGGTTGCCTTCGTCGGCAGCACTCGTACGGCGCTCCTATTGATCATGTCCGTAGAACAGAGGCGGGCTACGAACCCTGCGGCTGACGGGCGCCGTTGGTGTCCAGGCGCGGGCCCTTCGCCAGGAACTCCGACCAGACCGTGGGCACCTTGGCGGGCCTGACGTTCTCGTAACCGAGCTTGACCTGGGCCTCGCTGGGCTCGGGGGTGCCGTCCGAGGTCTTCTTGCCGTCGGCGCCGATGGCCGACTTCTGGCTGTCGCTGTCGCCGTTGGCCTGGACGGCGTACCGCAGTCCGGTGTCGGTGACGAGGAAGAGCGCGCCGGCGCCCGTCTCGGTGCCCTGGAACTGGGTGTAGAGCAGGCCCGTGCCGGGGGTGACGTAGGTGCTGGTGCCGTCCGCGGTGATCGCGGCCGGGTAGTCGGTGCCCGCCCAGGTGCTCAGGGTCGTCGAGTTGTCGTCGTCCACGTCGCGCAGCACGCTGCACACGGTGTCGCGGCCCGCTGCGGACGAGGCGGAGTTGACCTGGCGGGCCCGCTCGCGGGGCCAGTCGGCGGGTTGTCCGGCGAAGGGCTCGGTGTCGGCGGTGAAGTCCTGGAGGCCCACGGTGCGGGCCTTTCCGTTCATGTTCAGCCGTGCCGTCTGGGGCGAGGAGATCAGCAGCCAGGCGGTGAAGTCGCTGATCGGCTGCACCTTGC
The DNA here is from genome assembly GCF_042894725.1 of Streptomyces sp. NPDC001480. Taxonomy (NCBI): domain Bacteria; kingdom Bacillati; phylum Actinomycetota; class Actinomycetes; order Kitasatosporales; family Streptomycetaceae; genus Streptomyces; species Streptomyces sp. NPDC001480. The sequence continues at coordinate 29,903 of NZ_JBIAVX010000016.1, forward strand.
CGGGCAGGACGACGTAGTACTTGGTTCCCTCCCCGGTCTCGGTGCGCAGGACCATGCCGACCTTGTTCTCCTCCGCGGAGAGCTGGCCCGGGACGTTCGCGGGCGAGCCGACGCCGGACGGCAGTTGGGGGAAGCGTATGGGCGCGCCCTGGTGCAGGGTGCCGAGCCACTCCTTGGTGACGAGCTGCGGCTTACGGGAGCCGACGAGCGCGGTGGTCAGCGCGTCGGACTCGGCACCGGTGACGGCGTACGACGTGCCGCGCGGGTCGACCAGATAACGCCGGCCGGCGCGGGTCTTCACGTACAGCACGTCACCGCCGGCGAGGCGGCGCGAACCGTCGGTCTTCGCCGCGTCCCGCTGGGCGAGGACGAAGGTCGCCTCCTGGACGGTCTCGCCCTTGCCGCCGGGCTGCTCGCAGACGGCCCAGCGCTTGGCCTTCCCGGCCTCGTCGGCGGACGGGAGGCGGTCGGGCGCGTAGGGGATGCCCAGGATCGGACCGCGCGGCAGCTTGCCCGAATCGAGGATGTCGTCGCTGACCTGGATGACCTGGTAGTCGGCGTCGTTCATCAGCAGGCGCGCGGAGGAGAGGTTGAGCACCGGGTGCAAGCGGGTGACCTTGCCGGTCTTGAGGACGACGTAGCGGGTGGTGGACTGCTTGCCCACGATGACCCGGGTGCCGGGCTTGTCCCAGCCGGCGGGCGCGGTGGGCTGGAACATCCCCCAGGCGCCGAAGACCGCCAGCGTCAGCGCGCCCGCGACGAGGCTGGGCACGACCGCGCGCAGCGGCTTGGGCGCGCCTTCCTCCGATCCGGACGGTGACGGCTGGAGGAAGGCCGCGAGGGTGCGCCTCTTCGCGAACGTGTAGGCGTTGAGTTCGTCCCGCCGTGATGCCATGAGTGACTGTTCTCCCCGTTGTCACATCCGGAGGCGTGCCTGGCCGCCCTCCGATGTCAGACCGGCCCCCTACTATGCCTGGTGTCGGCAGTGGCGGGAGGGGCGGGTAGGGTACCTGGGCCTTCCGGCGCCCAAGTGTGGTGCCGGCACCAGCGAGTTGTGAGAAAAACGGGGGGATGGAGTGATGGCTTCCGGTACTCGGACGCGGTCGCGCGGGCGGTCGCGGGCCCAGGGTGCCGCGGCGCCCGGGCCCGAGACCGCTCCTCGGCCGTCGGCCGCCCGGCCGCGGCAGCAGGCATCGGGCGCGCTGCATCTCAAGGCCCGTGCGGGACAGGGCGGTTCGTTCCGGCTGCAACGGCTCGTGCTGCTGGAGCTCGCGGCGGCCGTGCTGGTCACCGGCTGGGCGACGGGCCCCGCGGCGCTCGTGCCTGCGGCTCTGGTGGCCGTCGCGCTCGTACTGCTCGCGGTGGTCAGCCGCCGGGGCCGTTCACTCCCCGAATGGCTGATGACGGCAAGGGCGTTGCGGGCCCGGCAGCGCCGGGCGGCGAACACTCCGGTACCGCCGGGCACCGAACCCGCGCTGGTGCCCGCGGTGGAGTGCGAGCCCGCCCTGCGCACCTACTCCTACGGTGCCCGCGACCGGCGTCCCGTCGGAATCGTCGGCGACGGCACCTTCGTCACCGCCGTCCTCCAGGTGGAGGCCGACGCGACCGCGCTGCGGGCCGAGCGGAGCCGTCAGCCGCTGCCGCTCGGGCTGGTGCGGGACGCCCTCGAGGTGGACGGCATACGGCTGGAGTCGGCGCAGGTCGTGCTGCACACGCAGCCGGCGCCCGCGCTGCACCTGCCCCAGCAGTCCGTGGCCGTCGCCAACTACCTGCCCCTTCAGGAACAGACCGGCGCTCCGGCGGTCCGCATCACCTGGATCGCGCTGAAGCTGGATCCCGAGCTGTGCGCGGAGGCCGTGGCCGCGCGCGGGGGCGGTCTCTTCGGCGCGCAGAAGTGCGTGGTCCGTACGGCGGACCACCTCGCCAGCCGACTGACCGGAGCCGGGTTCCGCGCGACCGTGCTCGACGAGGAGGAGCTCATCGCCGCCCTCGCCACCTCGGCCTGCGCCAACCCCCTGGTGACGGCCGACGCCGGGCGGACCGAGGTGCGGGAGCGGCGGACCCAGGAGTCCGGCCGGAGCTGGCGCTGCGACAACCGTCGGCACACCACGTACTGGATCCGCCGATGGCCCCAACTGGGTGGCGACCGAGGGGCGTCACTGCCGCAGCTGGTCGCCGGGCTCACGGCCGTACCCGCGCTGGCCACCACCTTCAGCCTCACCCTCGCGCGCGGGGAGCGGCAGGAGGTGTCATTGTGCGGGCATCTGCGGGTTACCGGCCGCAGCGACGACGAACTGGTCGCCGCCCGGCGTGCCGCGGAGGGCGCCGCCCGGCAGGCCGGCGCGGGCCTCGCCAGGCTCGACCGGGAGCAACTGCCCGGCATGCTCGCCACATTGCCCCTCGGAGGTGTGCGTTGACGACCCCGACGACACAGCGGACCACCGGTCGGGTGGCCGCACCGGAGGCCGCCGCTCCCTCCGCCGCCCAGCGGGTGACCGCCCGGGTGCGCAACGGCTTCGGGCTGCTCGGCCCCCGGCACGGGCGGCACGCGCTGCCCGCGCAACTGCTGGACTCGCTCGCCCTGCCGATCGGTGACGACGGGGTCGTTGCCGGTGTGGACTCCGAGGGACAGCCTGCCGTGCTGGGGCTCAACCGGCCCACGGCGTACGACGTCGTGCTGATCGGCGGGCTGTGGACCGCGCAGGTCCTCGCACTGCGGGCCGCGGCGACGGGCGCGCGGGTCGCCGTCGAGACCGGTCGTCCGCAGGCCTGGACACAGATGGTGCACGCCATGGGCGGTGGCCAGAACGGCCTCGCGGTGTACGACGTGGGTCGCGTGCCACCGCAGGGCGCCTCGGCCGGCACGCCGGTCCTGGTGGTGCGGGACTGCGGCATGCGGCCGCCTCGCGGGCGGGTGACTTCCGGTCCCTGGCAGTCGGTGCTGACGCTGCTGCCGTACCTCAGCCCGGTCGCGCCCCGGCTGCTGCGGCAGGCACGGCTGGCGGGCATCCAGCGGGTCTCGCCGGACGAGGCCGGGGAACTGGGCCGCGCCATGGGGCTGAACCGGGTCGAGGTGGAGGCCCTGCCCACGCTCGCCGACGGTGTCACCCTCTGGTGTGCCGACCGTGATCGGCAGTATGTGATGACGCAGCCCACCGATGCCGAGATCGGATTGTTGGGTACGCCACGGCGGATGGACTGAGCAACGAGATGCTTGCTGACCCGACTTGACGGCTCTTGTCTGTTTTGTTCGTTGATGGTGCGCCAATACGGCAGCGCGGTGGGGCACTTCGGGGCGGGGTGTGACCTGGTGGGTCTGTGCTGAGGGGCGGACGGGCCTGCCCGGGTGCGGCTCGTGGTGATTAGGCTGGTACCGGGTGCGATGCCAGAACCCGTGGACCGGGCATCGACGGCCCAGGGGGAGAGCCGGTGGATCGGACTACCTCGAACGACTACGGACGACTGAGAACGACACGACATGGTCGCCCCGGCACGGCATGAGGGTGCTCGACCACACCAGGAGGAACTGTGAGCAGCGATCGGGACGGGATCCGCGGGGGCTGGGCCACACCCGGCGATGACCAGCCCGACGCGGAGTCCGCCGTCGAGACGACGGGTGAGTTCACCATCGACTACGCGCCGCCTGCCTGGTACACGCAGAACGCGTCGCAGGCGGGTGGGGCGGCGGAGGGTTCCGGACAGGGCTCGGGGGCCGGTGGGGCCTCCGGTCCCGCATCGGGGGCGCCCGGTACGGCCGGGGGGCCGCCCGCATCGCCGTACGCGGATGCCGGGGGCGCTCCGATTCCGGGGCTGGCCCCTCCGCCGCACGCGACTCGGGCACCCGGTGCCGTGACTCCGGGTGCGCCCTTCACTCCGCCTCCCCCGGCTCCCGCGCCGGGGGCGCCTTTCACGCCGCCCGCGCCCGCGCCGGGGGCGCCCTTCACGCCGCCCGCGCCGCCGACCGGGGGGCCCGGTGCGGTGCCGAGGCTGCCGATGGGGAGCGGGTTCGAGCCGCAGGCCTCGCAGCAGCCGCAGCCGCCGCAGCAACCTTCGCAGCCGGAGGGGCAGGCTCAGTCGTGGGCGCCGCCTGCGCCCCCTGCACCGCCCGCGCCGACCGCGCCGCCCGAGGCTGATAACGGTGATCTGGAGAGCGGCGCCACCATGCGCTTCTCGGCCGTCGCGCTGAAGCGCGAGATGGCGGCGATCGCGGAGCGCGCCGACGTGTCGAACGACGACGGCTCGGGCGAGCCGGGTGGGCCGGGCGGGCCGGGCGGGCCGGCTCAGCCGGTTGATCCGGTTGAGCCGGTTGAGCCTGACGCGTCCAAGGACGTGGCCGAGGTGGAGGCACAAGACACGGACGAGGCCGAGGGAGCCGACGTGATCGAGCTTCGGAGCGTGTCCGGGGGCGCCGCCGAGGCGTCCGAGGATGCCGACGAAGCTGTCGCCGACTCGGGCGAGGACGCCGGGCCGGTGGCGGCGGATGCCCCCGCCGAAGAGGCCGCGCCCGCCGAGGAGGCCGCGCCGCAGGCCGCCGTTCCGCTGGAGGAGGAGTCCGCGGACGCCTCGCCCGAGGACACGCCCGCCGAAAACACCGAGGCGGCGGACACGGACGCCCAGGTCGACGCGGCGGCCGAGGCCGAGGACGAGGACGCGGTGGAAGCGGAGGCCGAGGTCCAGGACGCCGCTCCCGCCACCCCCGAGCCCACCGACCCCGAGCCCACCGACGCCGTTCCCGCCGAGGCTTCGCCGGCTCAGGATGACGCCTCCGACGCGGAGATCGCTGCCGCTGACCCCGTTCCGCAGGCCGACGCGCCCCAGGACACCACCCCACCCCCGCCCGCGCCGCAGGACGCCCCGCCGGCCTGGGCTCCCCCGCCGGCGCCGCAGGCCGGGGTGCCGCCGCTGCCGCCGTCGTACCAGCCCGCCGCCCCCGCCCCGGCGGCCCAGTGGCCTGCCCAGCCGCAGCCGCAGCCCGACCCCGTGCCGCAGCAGCAGCCCCCGTTCCAGCCGCAGGCGCCCCAGCCCGCGCCCGCCGCCTGGAACCAGCCCCCGGCGCCGACGGCCGCCCCCCAGCCGGGCCAGCCGTACGCCCCCGCACCCGCACCCAACCCACAGGCCGGATACGGCTTCCCCCAGCCCACCGGACCCGCCGGCGCACCCCCCGCACCCCCCGCCCACCCCGGCCAGGGCTACGGCTTCCCCCAGCCCGACGCCCCGGCCCCCACACCACCACAGCCGCCCCACACCGCTGCCCCTGCGCCCAACCCACAGGCGGGATACGGCTTCCCGCAGCCCGGCGCGGCGGCCCCCGCCTCTCCGGTGCAGCAGCCGGGTGGTGCGCCCGTGCCTCCGGCCCCTCAGCAGCCGGCCGGCTACGGCTTCCCCCCGCCCCCCGACCCCGGCCGGCAGGCGCAGAACCAGCCGCAGCCCCCGCAGGCACCCCAAGCCCCGCAGCCTCAGGCACCCGCGCCGGCCCCCGCGCCGGACGTGCAGCCCCCCGCCCCCGGCTATGGCTTCCCCCACCCCGCGGGCGCCCCCAACTCCCCCGCCGACCAGGGCGGCTACGGCTTCCCGCAGCCCCCCGACCAGCAGGGTCAGGAGCAACCGCCGCAGTCTCCTCAGGCGGCTCTGCCTCCGCAGGCCCCCGTGGACCCGCGTGCCGGTGCCGCCTGGCCGCAGCCCATACAGCACGACCAGCGGCAGATGACCAACCCCGGCGCGGCGCCGCTGGGTTACACGGCGGCCGTGGAGCTGTCGTCGGACCGGCTGCTCAACAACAAGAAGCAGAAGGCGAAGAGCGGGCGGCCCGCGGCGGCCTCGTCGCGGTTCAAGCTGGGCGGCAAGAAGGAGGAGGCGGAGCGGCAGCGGAAGCTGGAGCTGATCCGGACGCCGGTGCTGTCCTGCTACCGGATCGCCGTCATCAGCCTCAAGGGCGGCGTGGGCAAGACGACCACGACGACCGCGCTGGGCTCCACCCTGGCCTCCGAGCGGCAGGACAAGATCCTCGCCATCGACGCGAACCCGGACGCCGGTACGCTCGGCCGCCGTGTGCGCCGCGAGACGGGGGCGACCATCCGTGACCTCGTCCAGGCGATCCCGTACCTCAACTCGTACATGGACATCCGGCGGTTCACGTCCCAGGCTCCGTCCGGCCTGGAGATCATCGCCAACGACGTCGACCCGGCCGTGTCCACGACGTTCAACGACGAGGACTACCGGCGCGCGATCGACGTGCTGGGCAGGCAGTACCCGGTCATCCTCACCGACTCGGGCACGGGTCTGCTGTACAGCGCGATGCGCGGTGTGCTCGACCTCGCCGACCAGCTCATCATCATCTCCACGCCGTCGGTGGACGGTGCGAGCAGCGCCAGTACGACGCTGGACTGGCTGTCCGCGCACGGGTACGCCGACCTCGTCTCACGCTCCATCACCGTCATCTCGGGCGTGCGCGAGACCGGCAAGATGATCAAGGTGGAGGACATCGTCAGCCACTTCGAGACGCGGTGCCGGGGCGTCGTGGTCGTGCCGTTCGACGAGCATCTCGCCGCCGGTGCCGAAGTCGACCTCGACATGATGCGGCCGAAGGTGCGGGAGGCGTACTTCAACCTCGCGGCCATGGTCGCCGAGGACTTCGTACGGCACCAGCAGTCGCACGGGCTGTGGACGAACGACGGCAACCCTCCGCCGGTGGCCGCCCCGCCCATGCCGGGCCGGCCCATGCCCGGACAGCCCATGCCCGGCCAGCAGTACCCGGCGCCCGGGCAGCAGCCGTACGCCCCGGGTCAGCCCTACCCCCAGCCGGGTCAGCCGCCCGCCCAGCCGTACCCGCCGGCCCCGGGTCAGCCGTACCCCCAGGCTCCCGGCCAGCCCTACCCGCCGGCCCAGGGCCAGCCCGGCCAGCCGTACCCGCCGGCCCAGGGCCAGCCCGGCCAGCCGTACCCGCCGCAGCCCGGTTATCCGCAGCCCGGCCAGCCCCAGGCGCAGCCGCCGCAGGGCCAGCCCCCGCAGGCACAGCCGCCGCAGGCTCCGCCCCAGCAGTAGGACGGCACGGAGAAGGGCGGCCGGTGCGTTGAACGCACCGGCCGCCCTTCGCGGTCCTGCAGGGAGTCCCGCCGGCAGGTCTACCGGCCCGCCTCGGTCAGCTCCCGGCAGCGCTTCACGTCCTCGGCCATCTGCTCCAGCAGGGCCTGAAGCGACTCGAACTTCGCCTGCCCGCGCACGTACGCCACGAAGTCGACGGCGACGTGCAGCCCGTACAGGTCGAGCCCGACGCGGTCGATGGCGTACGCCTCCACCGTGCGCTCGGTGCCGTCGAACTGCGGATTCGTGCCGACGGAGATCGCGGCCGGCATCACCTCGCCCTGGGCGTGCAGATAACCGGCGTACACACCGTCGGCCGGGATCGCGGTGTGCGCGAGCGTCTCCACGTTGGCCGTGGGGAAGCCCAACTCTCGACCGCGCTGGGCGCCGCGGACGACCACGCCCTCCACCCGGTGCGGGCGGCCCAGGATCTCGCGGGCGCCCCCGACGTCGCCCTCGGCGACCAGGCGCCGGGTGAGGGTCGAGGAGAACGGCTCACCGCCGCCCGCCTCGCCGGTCACGTACAGGTCGACGACCTCGACCTCGAAGTCGTAGATCTCGCCCTGGTCGGTGAGGAACTCGACGTTGCCGGCCGCCTTGTGGCCGAAACGGAAGTTCGGGCCCTCGACGACCGCCTTGGCGTGCAGCTTGTCCACCAGGACCTTGACGACGAAGTCGGCCGGGGACAGCTTCGAGAACTCGGTGGTGAAGGGAAGGATCAGCACCGCGTCCACGCCCAGCTCGCCCATCAGCTCGGCGCGCCGGTGGTGCGGGGCGAGCAGCGGCGGGTGGCTGCCGGGGCGGACGACCTCGCTGGGGTGCGGGTCGAAGGTGACGACGACGGAGGGGACGCCCAGCTCGCGGGCCCGGTCCACGGCGTGCTTGATGATCAGCTGGTGGCCGCGGTGCACCCCGTCGTAGGAGCCGATGGTGACGACGCTGCGCCCCCAGTCCTGGGGGATGTCCTCCAAGCCACGCCAGCGCTGCACTGTGACCGCTCCTCGAACCCGTGTCCGTATCTACCGTTTACCGCTTACGCAGGTCTAAGGGTGCCATGCCGCGGGTTCCGGGCCCGCATCGGCATGGGGGCTGTGACCCGGCGCACGTCATCACGCCGGTACGTGGGTGTGCAGGAATTCCAGCAGTTCCCGGCGCAGGGGGCGGGAGGCCGGGGTGCCCGGGGCGGCCAGCACGGCCGCCAGGGCCGTCCGGACGGGCGTCGGGCCGCCGTCCAGCAGGCCGGTGACCAGGGGCAGCAGCACGGCGCGGGCGGCCGGGCCCTGGTCGAGGCGGCGGTCGACGTACGCCGCCACGGGCTCGGCGGTCTCCGGTCGCAGCTGGGCCGCCTCCCGCACCAGCGCGGCGACCCGGCCGGCCAGCGGGGGTGTGGTGACGTCGGCGAGGGTGCGCAGCGCGGCGTCCGGTCCCACCCCGGTGCGCAGCCGGGCGCGGAAGGCGTCGAGGACCTGGTCGGGGTCCGTGGTGAGGGCGGGGACGAGGGCGCTCGGCGGGAACTGCGGGTCGCCGGTGGCGAACTGCCGCAGGGCCTGCGGGAGGTGGCGGGCGCGGGTGTGCGGGTCCTGGACGAGAAGGGCGAGGGCGCCGCCGTGCAGGCCGGCGTCGGCGGGGCGGGCGAGCAGGGCGAGCGCCGCGTAACGCAGCAGCTCGCGGTCGGCCTCGGTCCGTACGTGGGGTGCGGCGCGCAGTCCGTACGCCATGGCGGCGCCCCGCCGCGCCGGCCGCTCGTCGTGCGCCCACCGGTCCACGGCCCGGCAGACGGCGGAGGCCTCGTCCTCGGCGAGCACCGTGAGCAGTTCGTCGCCGCGCCGGTGCGCGCTGTCCACGAGCACCTCCGTGAGGTCGTCCAGCGCGCCGTGCCGGTAGGTGTGCAGCAGCGCCTGCGCGGCCGTGGCCACGGTGGCGTGCGGGGTGGCGGGCAGTGGCCGTTCGTCGTCGAACCAGCGGGTCAGGTGCGGTTGTACGGCGCTGGGGCCGGCGGCGAGCAGCCGGGCCACGGCGTCCAGGTAGCGGGTGCTGGTGGGCGGTGGGGCGGAGGCGTCGTCGTGCCACCCCGGCCACGACAGCGGCCCGGGCGGGGTCGTCACCCCGGCGGGCTCCTGCGGGGCCTCGTCCGCCTGGACCAGGCGGCGCAGCAGGTCGAAGCGCTCCTGGTCCGGGATCGGCAGAGCGGTCCAGAAGGCGGGGCCGAAGTCCGCGGAGACGGGGTGGTGCCGGCGCCGCCGGGCGACGATGCGGTCGGCCAGCAGCCGGAGCACACCGGTGTACGGGGTCGCGTCGGGGACCTGCGACAGCGCCTGGGCGAGCAGGCGCGCGGCCCACCACGAGGCGGGGTCCGCGTCCAGGGCGTGGACCAACTCCTCCAGGTACCGCGCGAGTTCGGCCGTGCCGTGCTGACGGGCGAGGAGCAGCAGGGCCTGGACGACGGGGCCGACGCGGTGGTGCGGGACGGGCAGGGGCCGGCCCTCCCCCGGGTCCCGCGGGGCGCGGCGGCGGTGGACCAGGGCGCGCAGGGCCTCGTCCAGGTCGAGGTGCATGCCCTGGATCCAGTCGGCGAGCTCCTCGTGGGCGAAGCGGTAGCCGTTCCCGGCGGGCACCAGCAGGCCTTCGGTGAGGACGGCGGACGCCCAGCCGGTGCCGCCGCCCAGCCAGGCGGGGGCGGGGCCCCAGGGGAACACCGACTCGAAGGTCGCCCGGTCCAGCTCGCCCTGCCCGGGTCCGAGGCTGCGCCGGGCGGCTTCGTGGACCTGGCGGGAGACCCGGGCGGCGAGGCGCCGTACGGCGGTGCCGCGCAGGCCGTTCGCGGCGGCGAGGCGGACCGCGACGCGCAGGCACATCAGGTCCAGGTAGGCGGAGAACACCTCGTGCCGGTCGGCGGGGCTCGCCGGGGTGTCCGGCGGCAGGGCGGCGCGGACCTCGGAGAGCAGGCGGAGGGTGAGGGGGTGCCGGGCGTCGCGGTCGGTGAGGGCGTCCTCGGGGACGGCGTAGCGGGCGCGGGCGCGGCGGGCCTCGTCCGGGGTGAGGTCGGTCAGGTGCACGCAGGGCGGGAGCGGACGGGGCGGGGCGGCAGGGGCGGAGGTGGGGGCGGGGGCGGAGGTGGGGCCCGGGGTGGAGGCGGCAACGGTGGCGGGCGCGTGGGGATACAGCAACTCCGGCGGGAACTCGGCCCCGGCGCTCTCCCAGTACTCCTCCCGGCACGCCACGACCAGCCGCGCCCCGGTCGCGCGCAGCCACTTGGCCGTTCCCGCGGTCCACTCGGGGAGCCGGTGGGCGAGGACGGGAGGCATCTCCTCGGGGCCGTCGAGCAGGAGCAGCAGCGGGCGGCCGGCCCGCCCGGCGACACGGGCGAGGCACTCCGGGGTGACGTCCCCCGGGCCGGCCGGACCGCGCAGGCCACCAGGGTTACCGGCACCAACCGCGTCACCGGCGTCGGCCGGGTCACCGACGCCACCGCAGCCACGGAAGTCTCCACCATCAGGGAAGTCACCTGCGTCACGGACATCGTCACCGGCCAGCGGCGTCCGGGAAGCGGCGATGATCCGGGCCGCCCGTTCCAGGGCGCGGTGCGCCGCGTCGGCCACCGAGTCGTCGGCGTCCTCCAGGTCGGCTCCGCGCAGCCACAGCGTGGGCGCCGGTTCCGGTGCGCGGTCGCGGCGGGCGGCGAGGGCCGCGAGTTCCGTCGTACGGCCGCTGCCCGGGGCGCCGACGAGGCCGAGGACGGCGGCGCCGCCGGTTTCGGAGAAGGAGGTCAAGTGACGTACGACTTCCGTCCGTTCGACGGGTTCCACGGGGCCGGGTCCGGTGGCGCCGATCCGGCCGACGCGCCCGGCGAGGGCTCCGGGCGGGCCGTCCTGCCCCACCGAGGTGACGGTCAGTTCCAGGACGCCCGCCAGATTGAGGTCGGCTCCGTAGGCGGGCACGGTCTCGGCGTTGCGGTCGAGGAGTGCGGCGAGCGGGCCGTCGGCCGCCGCGCGCAGCGGCACGGCGAAGCCGGCCTCCCGGTCGCCGGACCGCAGGGCCGTGCCGAGGACGCCGAGCACGGCACCGGTCTCCCAGTCGAGCACCGGCCCGCCGGCCGCTCCGCCGCCGAGCCGCAGCGCGTCCCGGCCCGCCGTGCCCATCGCCAACTCAAGGACGTCGTCGAGGAGATGGAGGTGGTCCGTGGCCGTGTAGGTCACCTGGCCTGCGCCCAGTACCCGTGCCTCGCGCCAGCCGCCGGCGGCGATACGCACGTACGCGCCGGTCGTGATCCGATCCCGCGCGCTCACCGGGAGCGGCTCCACGCCGAGGCCCTCGGTGCGGACCAGGGCGAGGGCCAGGGCGGGCAGCGGGGTGACGGCGTCGGCGGTCACGACACAGGTCCGCTCGTCCGCGGTGCACAGCACCAGCCGGGCCGGCCCGTCGACGGCCTCGTGGCTGGTGACGAGGGTGCCGTGGTGGTCGGCGAGGAAGCCGGTGCCGCGCGGGCGGCCGGCCAGGTCGCGGATCCGGACCAGACGTGCGTCGAGGGCCCGGTACCGGTCCTCACCGGGAGTGTCCCGCCGCCGCTCCCGGCCGGTCGCGTCCTCGCGGTCCCGTCCGGCGCCGCCTCCGGTCCGCGGGCCCCGTCCCGCCATGATCGAACCTCCCGACCGTGCACCCGTGCTCTGTGCACGACGGTAGGCCGGGAATGATCAGCGGGACAGATCGTGCGACGAAAGCGCCCCCTTCCGCTCCCCCCGTTCACTCCGAGCGCCCGCACGGTCGGGTGAATAGGCGGGGGCGGCTGGATACACCCTAGGGGTGGGGGAACCGAGGGGGGACCGTGGAGCGGCGGCGACATCCCGTGGCCGCCGCTCCACGGGCAGGGCCCATGGCCCCCCGGGTCCGGGTCAGCCGAAGACGGCCAGGCTCTTGGCCTTGCCCTTCTGTTCCTCGACCAGCGCGAGGAAGCGTCCCTCGGGGTCGAAGACGGCGACGGGGCCGCTGCCCGCGTACTCGTCCGGCATCTCCAGCCGCACACCGTTGATGAGCAGCCGGGCGCGCCTGGCGTCGACGTCCCAGCGTGGGAACGCGGCCGCGGCCGCCTCGGCGACCGGCATCACGGTCAGCTCCTCCTGGAGCTGTTCCAGCGTCTTCGCGGCGTCCAGCTTGTACGGCCCGACGCGCGTGCGGCGCAGCGCGGTGAGGTGTCCGCCGACACCGAGGTCGGCGCCCAGGTCGCGGGCGAGGGCGCGGATGTAGGTGCCGGAGGAGCAGACCACCGACACCACCAGGTCGAGGACCGGCGTGCCGTTCTCGGCGACCGCGTCCCGGACGTCGTACACGGTGAAGGAGGAGACGGTGACGGGCCGGGCGGGGATCTCGAAGTCCTCGCCCTCACGGGCCCGCTTGTAGGACCGCACGCCGTCGATCTTGATGGCGCTGACCTTGGACGGCACCTGCATGATGTCGCCGGTCAGCTTGGCGACGCCGGCGTCGACGGCCTCCCGGGTGACCTTGGAGGCATCGGCCGAGGCGGTGATCTCTCCCTCGGCGTCGTCGGTGACCGTGGTCTGGCCGAGGCGGATTGTGCCGACGTACTCCTTCTCGGTGAGGGCGAGGTGCCCGAGGAGCTTCGTCGCCTTCTCGACGCCGAGGACGAGGACGCCCGTCGCCATGGGGTCGAGGGTGCCGGCGTGGCCGACGCGGCGGGTCCTGGCGATGCCGCGCATCTTGGCGACCACGTCGTGCGAAGTGAAGCCCGACGGCTTGTCGACGATGACAAGGCCGTCGGGCGTGGTGCGCTTCTGGGTCATTCGGCGGTGTCGTCCGTCTCGTCCTCGGCGTCCGGCTTCCGGTACGGGTCCGCGTCACCGGCGTACGTGGCGCTCGCGGACGCCTCGCGTACCTTCTCGTCGGACTGGCGCGCCTTGTCGAGGAGGTCCTCGATGCTCCGGGCGGTGTCGGGGAGGGCGTCCGCGACGAAGGCGAGGGTCGGCGTGAACTTCACACCGGCCGCACGGCCGACCTCGGAGCGCAGGATGCCCTTGGCGCTCTCCAGGCCCGCCGCTACGGCCTTCCGCTCCTCCTCGTCGCCGTACACCGTGTAGAAGACGGTCGCCTCCCGCAGGTCCCCGGTGACCCGGGTGTCCGTGATGGTGACGTGCGAGCCGAGCCGCGGGTCCTTGATCCCGCGCTGCAGCTTCTGGGCCACCACCTCTCGGATGAGGTCCGCCAGCCTCTTGGCACGCGCGTTGTCGGCCACTGGTCGTCTCCCGTTCTTCCTGTTCTACGTTCGAAATCAGTCGTCGTCCCCGTGGAAGCGGCGTCTCACTGACAGCAGCTCCACCTCGGGGCGCCCGGCGACCAGCCGCTCGCACCGGTCCAGTACGTCGGTCAGGTGCCCCGCGTCGCCGGAGACCACCGCCAGGCCGATGACGGCCCTGCGATGGAGGTCCATGTGATCCACCTCCGCCGCGCTCACCGCGTACTTCCGCTGAAGCTCGGCCACGATCGGGCGGACGACGGAGCGCTTCTCCTTCAGCGACCGGACGTCGCCGAGCAGGAGGTCGAAGGACAGAGTCCCCACATACATGTGTGTGTCCGGATGACCCGCCGGTACGGGATTGACGGGCCCGCCGGCAGATCGGCGGGAACATCAGAACCGTACAACGAACGGCCGGGGCCGATCGACGGAAATTACTCTCCGTCGACCGGCCCCGGACCGGACCGTCCCGGAAGCCCGAGCGCTTACGCGCGCGGCTTCTCGCGCATCTCGTACGTCGCGATGACGTCGTCGACCTTGATGTCGTTGAAGTTTCCGAGGTTGATACCACCCTCGAAGCCCTCGCGGATCTCGGTGACGTCGTCCTTGAAGCGACGCAGGCCCTCGATGTTGAGGTTCTCCGCGACCACCTTGCCGTCGCGGATGAGGCGGGCCTTGGTGTTGCGGCGCACCTCGCCGGAGCGGATGAGGACACCGGCGATGTTGCCCAGCTTGGACGACTTGAAGACCTCGCGGATCTCCGCCGTGCCGAGCTCGACCTCCTCGTACTCCGGCTTGAGCATGCCCTTGAGGGCCGCCTCGATCTCCTCGATCGCCTGGTAGATGACCGAGTAGTACCGGACGTCCACGCCCTCGCGCTCGGCCATCTGCGCCGCGCGGCCGGCCGCGCGGACGTTGAAGCCGATCACGATGGCGTCGGAGCCCATCGCCAGGTCGATGTCGGACTCCGTGACCGCACCGACGCCGCGGTGCAGGACGCGGATGTCGACCTCTTCGCCGACGTCCAGCTGGAGCAGGGAGGACTCGAGGGCCTCGACGGAACCGGAAGCGTCACCCTTGATGATCAGGTTCAGCTGCTGGACCTCGCCGGCCTTGAGCACCTTGTCCAGGTCCTCCAGCGACACACGGCGCGTGCGCTTGGCGAACGCGGCGTTGCGCTCACGGGCGGCGCGCTTCTCGGCGATCTGACGGGCCGTACGGTCCTCGTCGACCACCAGGAAGTTGTCGCCCGCACCCGGGACGTTGGTCAGGCCCAGGACCTGGACCGGCGTCGACGGGCCGGCCTCGGCGACGTTGTTGCCGTTGTCGTCGAGCATGGCGCGGACTCGGCCGTAGGCGTCGCCCACCACCATCGTGTCGCCGACCCGCAGCGTGCCTCGCTGGACGAGGACCGTCGCCACGGCACCGCGGCCGCGGTCGAGACGGGACTCGATCGAGATGCCCTGCGCGTCCTGGTTCGGGTTGGCCCGCAGGTCGAGCGAGGCGTCGGCCGTGAGGACCACGGCCTCCAGCAGCGAGTCGATGTGCAGACCCTGCTTGGCGGAGATGTCGACGAACATCGTGTCGCCGCCGTACTCCTCGGCCACCAGGCCGTACTCGGTCAGCTGACCGCGCACCTTGGTCGGGTCGGCACCCTCGACGTCGATCTTGTTGACCGCGACGACGATCGGCACGTCGGCCGCCTTGGCGTGGTTCAGCGCCTCGACCGTCTGCGGCATGACGCCGTCGTTGGCCGCGACGACCAGGATCGCGATGTCGGTCGACTTCGCACCACGGGCACGCATGGCGGTGAACGCCTCGTGACCCGGGGTGTCGATGAAGGTGATCTTGCGCTCTTCGTCGTTGACCTCGGTCGCGACCTGGTAGGCACCGATGTGCTGGGTGATGCCGCCGGCCTCGCCCGCGATGACGTTCGTCTTGCGGATGGCGTCGAGCAGGCGGGTCTTACCGTGGTCGACGTGACCCATGACGGTGACGACCGGCGGGCGGACGACCAGGTCCTCCTCGGACCCCTCGTCCTCGCCGAACTCGATGTCGAAGGACTCGAGCAGCTCGCGGTCCTCCTCCTCCGGGCTGACGATCTGAACCGTGTAGTTCATCTCGTCGGCGAGGAGCTGGAGCGTCTCGTCGGAGACGGACTGCGTGGCCGTGACCATCTCGCCCAGGTTCATCATCACCGCGACGAGCGACGCCGGGTTGGCGTTGATCTTCTCGGCGAAGTCGGTGAGCGACGCACCGCGCGACAGGCGAATGGCTTCGCCGTTGCCGCGAGGCAGCATCACGCCGCCGACCGACGGGGCCTGCATGGCCTCGTACTCCTGGCGCCTCTGCCGCTTCGACTTGCGGCCACGGCGCGCGGGACCGCCGGGACGGCCGAAGGCGCCCTGCGTGCCACCACGGCCACCCGGACCACCGGGACGACCACCGAAGCCGGGACGGCCACCGCCGCCGCCACCGGGACCACCGGGACGACCGGCGAAACCGCCGCCGCCGCCACCGGGACCGGCAGGACGACCGGCGAAGCCGCCGCCGCCACCGGGACGACCGGCGAAACCGCCGCCGCCCGGACGACCGCCGCCGCCACCGGGACGACCGCCGCCGCCACCGGGGCCACGGCCGCCGGGGCCACCGCCGCCGGGACGCGGACCCGCGGCGGGACGCTGCGGCATCATGCCCGGGTTCGGACGCGGGCCGCCGGGGCCGCCGCCGGGACGGGGACCGCCCTGCGGACGCGGCATCGAGCCCGGGGTCGGGCGCGGACCGCCCGGAGCCTGCGGACGCGGACCGCCGCCCTGGGCGCCGGGCGCCTGGGGACGGGGACCGCCGCCGGGGGCACCGGGGCCGCCCGGACGGGGACCGCCCTGCGGGCGCGGGGCCTGCGGGCGGGCCATGCCGGTGGAGCCACCGGAGGTGAAGGGGTTGTTACCCGGTCGCGGACCGGCCGGACGGCCGCCGGGACGCGGGCCCTGACCGCCGGGACGACCGCCGCCCTGGGCGGCAGCGGGACGCTCGCCCCGCTGGCCCTGGCCGGGACCGCCCGGACGGGCGCCGGGCTTGGGGGCGCCGGGACGCGCGCCGGGGCGCGGGCCCTGGGCGGCCGGAGCCTGCGGGGCCGGAGTCTGCGGGGCCGGAGGCGCCGGCGGAGCGGTGAACTCCGGGGCGGCCGGCGCCGGACGCGGCGCGGGCTTGGGACCCGGAACCGGACGCGGGCCGGGGGCAGGCGCGGGCGCCGACGGAGCCGACGGCTGCTGGGCCGTGGGCTGCGGGGCGGCCGGCTGCGGGGCCGACGGCGGCTTGGGGGCGCCCGGCTTCGGGGCAGCCGGACGTGCCGCCTGCGCCGGAGAGGGCGCGGCGGGCCTGGGGGCGGCCTTGCGCGGGGCGGGCTTGCCGGCGGACTTGCCGTTGCCACCGCCCTGGAAGGCGTCGGTCAGCTTGCGTACTACGGGCGCTTCGATCGTCGAAGACGCCGAACGGACGAATTCACCGAGTTCCTGGAGCTTGGCCATGACGACCTTGCTCTCGACACCGAACTCCTTGGCGAGTTCGTAGACCCGGACCTTAGCCACTTCGCTCCTTTGAGGTCCGGGTTGCGGCCGGACCGTCCCTAGTTCATGGGCGTACTCATCGCGTACTCATCGAGTGCTCATCGCAATCTCGACCTGCTTTCGACTCGCGAGGTACCAGACCGCACGGGGTTCCGTGCGGCACGTCTTACGGTGTTGCCTGCTCAGCAACTGTCGTCTGCTCGACGTACTGGCGCAACGCCTTTGTGTCGAGCGCTCCCGGGGCGCGCAGTGCCCGCGTGAACGCCCGGCGGCGTACCGCCTGGTCGAGACAGACCAGGGCGGGGTGTACGTACGCACCCCGGCCGGGCAGCGTACCGCGAGGATCGGGGACGCACGCGTCCTCGATCGCCACGATCCGTAGTAGACCGGTCTTGGCCGTTCGCTCCCGACACCCCACACAGGTGCGTTCAGGGCATGCTCGGGCATGCGTCCGGCCAGACACCTCTAAGTCTACCTCCCCGTACCGACCTCACCCCTTTGGGTCATGGGTCGAACAGTTGTCGTGCATATAACTGTCGTGATCTGAGCGCCCTGCGGCCTGGATCTATTCCCCGGCCTGCTCGGTGTCCGGACGGATGTCGATCCGCCAGCCGGTGAGCCGGGCGGCCAGCCGGGCGTTCTGCCCTTCCTTGCCGATCGCCAGCGACAGCTGGTAGTCGGGCACGATCACCCGGGCGGACCGGGCGGCCAGGTCGACCACCTCGACCTTGGACACCCGAGCGGGTGACAGCGCGTTCGCGACCATCTCCGCCGGGTCGTCCGACCAGTCGACGATGTCGATCTTCTCGCCGTTCAGCTCGCCCATCACGTTGCGCACCCGGCCGCCCATGGGGCCGATGCAGGCGCCCTTGGCGTTCAGGCCCGAACGAGTGGAACGTACGGCGATCTTCGTACGGTGACCGGCCTCACGGGCGATGGCCGCGATCTCGACCGAGCCGTCGGCGATCTCCGGCACCTCGAGCGCGAAGAGCTTCTTCACCAGGTTGGGATGGGTGCGCGAAAGAGTGACAGAGGGTCCGCGGACGCCCTTCGCCACCCGTACGACGTAACTGCGCAGCCGCATGCCGTGCGGGTACGTCTCTCCCGGCACCTGCTCCTGCACCGGCAGGATGGCCTCCAGCTTGCCGATGTCGACGAGCACGTTCTTCGGGTCGCGGCCCTGCTGCACCACTCCGGTGACGATGTCGCCCTCGCGGCCGGCGTACTCGCCGAGCGTCGCGTCGTCCTCGGCGTCGCGCAGCCGCTGGAGGATGACCTGCTTGGCGGTGGTGGCGGCGATGCGACCGAAGCCGGACGGGGTGTCGTCGAACTCGCGGGCCTCCTGGCCCTCCTCGAGGTCCTCGGGGTCCTCCTTCGCCCACACGGTCACATGCCCGGTCTCCCGGTTGAGCTCCACGCGCGCGTGTCGGCGGCTTCCCTCGGTGCGGTGATAGGCGATGAGGAGGGCCGATTCGATCGCCTCGACCAGCAGGTCGAAGGAGATCTCCTTCTCCCGAACCAAGCCCCGCAGGGCACTCATGTCGATGTCCACGGCTACGCCTCCTCTTCCTTCTTGTCCTTGCGGCTGAACTCGACCTGCACACGCGCCTTGACGACGTCCGGGAAGCCGAGTCTGCGGGTGGTGGCCCTGCGGCCCTTCACTCCGGGCACTTCGAGGTCGAGACCTTCGTCGTCGACCGTCAGGATCCTGGCGACCAGCTCCCCGTCCTCGGCCAGCTGGAACTTCACCAGACGGCCGACCGCACGGGCGTAGTGCCGGGGTTCCTTGAGGAGGCGCTCCGCGCCCGGGGTTCCGACCTCCAGGTCGTACGCGCCCTCACCCATCGCGTCCGTCTCGTCGAGCTTCGCCGAGAGCGCGCGGCTCACATCGGCGATCTGGTCCAGGTCCGCCCCGGTGTCGGAGTCGACGACGACGCGCAGCACCCGCTTGCGGCCGACGGAGTCCACGGCGATCTCTTCGAGATCCAGGCCCTGGGAGGTGACGAGCGGTTCCAGCAGTTCTCGCAGCCTCTCGCTCTGGGTGGTGCTCATCCGGGTGACTCCTCGGCCGCGTGTGCTGTTGTGGGATGGGTCGCGTGTCTGGTCAAAGGGTATCGGGTCGCAGGGGGTGTTGCCGTCCACCTGCGCCCGGACGGTGCCGATGACCGGTGCCGGGTGGGGGCGCGGGTACGGTGATCACGGGCGTGCCCGCCCCCGACTTCGTACGAGTGCCCGAGGACGTCTGCCGTGCCCCTCACCCCTCCCACGCGTGCCCTCTCGTGGCCGCGCAGAAGAACGCTGCTCGCCTCGGCCGCCGGAGCGGTGCTGCTCGCGGGCTGCTCCGACGGAAGCGGTGACTCCGGCGGCGGGGACGGCGGCCTGTCGGTGTCCGAGCGGGCACGCGCGCGTGCGGCCCGGGAGAGCCAGGGGCTGGTGGCGCGGTACGACGCGGTGCTCACCGTGCATCCGGCGCTGGCGGACCGGCTGGGTCCGCTGCGGGCCGAGGTCGCGGCCCACGCGGAGGCGTTCGGGGAGGGTTCGGCGGCCCCCTCACGGTCGTCCTCCTCGGCTTCGTCGGCCTCCTCGTCCCCGTCGCTGTCCGCCGAAGCGTCAGGGGCGCCGGCCGTGCCGACCGACGAGAAGGACGCGCTCGCCGCGCTCGCCGCCGCCGAACGCGCCCTCGCCGACCGGCGGGCTAAGGCGCTGGAGACGGTGGAGGGGGAGCTGGCCCGGCTGCTGGCCTCGGTGGCGGCGGCCGGGGCGACGCACGCGTATCTGCTGACGGAGGGTGACAGGTGAGCGACAAGGCGAGGGCCAAGGCGAGGGACGGCGAACTCAAGGCCCTCCAGGCCGCGCTGGCCGCCGAGCACGCGGCCGTGTACGGGTACGGCGTGGTCGGCGGGCGGATCGGCGCGGGACGGCGCACTGAAGCACGGGCGGCGTACGACGCGCATCGGGCGCGCAGGGATGCGCTGGTCCGTGAGGTGCGCGACCTGGGCGGCTCCCCGGTGCCCGCGGACGCGGCGTACGCGCTGCCGTTCCCGGTGCAGGACTCCACGGCGGCGGTGCGGCTCGCCGCCGAGTTGGAGGAACGCGTGGCCGGGGTCTACTCCGACGTGGTGCGGGCGACCACGGGCGGGCGGCGCGGCGAGGCCGCCGGGGCGCTGCGGGAGGCCGCGGTGCGGGCGGTGCGCTGGCGCGGGAAGAGCGTAGCCTTCCCTGGTCTCGCCGAGCGGAACGGTGCCGCGGCCGGTACGTCCGCGACCCCGGCACCGGCCTCGGGCTCCGGCTCGGCGACACCGACGGCATGACCCGGCGCCAGGAGGGGCCGGCACCCAGGAAGGGAACGACTCGCGCATGGCTTTCGAACCGCCGCAGCGTCTCGTCAGGGCGCTCGGTGAGACGGCACGGGACGGTGACGGCTGGCTGGACGGGCTGTCGGAGGCCGTGCGGCAGGCCGTCGCGCTACGCGGGTTGACCGTCGAGCGGGTGCAGGTGCCGGGCGGCCGCAGCAGTCTGGTCGTGCTGGTGCGCCGGGCGGACGGGACCCCGGCCGTGCTGAAGCTGGCCCCGCCCCGGGCCCGGCCGGAGGCCGAGCGCGCGGCACTGGCGCACTGGGGCGGCCTGGGCGCCGTACAGCTGCTGGAGGCGGACGGGACCGCGGGGGTGCTGCTGCTGGAACGGCTGCACCCGGACGTGTCCGTGCGGTCGCTGCCCGAGTCGAAGGCGCTGCTGGAGGCGGCCGGGACACTGCGGCGGCTGTGGGTGGAGCCTCCGGCGGACTTCTCCTTCGAGACCGTCGACGGGCGGACCGGGCGGCAGGCCGAGGCGATGCGGGCGAGCGCGGCCACCGACCCCGAGGTCGCCCCGCTGGTCGAGGCGGCGCTCGCGGCCCGTGCGGAACTGCTCGCCGCGCCGCCGGAACACCAGTTGCTGCACGGCACCTTCCGGCAGAGCAAGGTGCTCGCCGGGGAGCGGATGCCGTGGCTGGCGGTGGGGCCGGACCCGCTGGTCGGCGAGTGCGCCTTCGACCTGGCCCGGCTGGTCCGGGACCGGGTGGAGGACCTGATCGCCACGCCGTCGGGCGCGTCGACGACCCGGCGGCGGGTCAAGCGGCTCGCGGAGTCACTGGACGTGGACCAGGAGCGGCTGCGCGGCTGGACCCTGTTCCGCGCGGTGGAGTCCGGGGTACGGGCCCGCCGGGTGGGCCGGGAACAGGACGCGGAACTGCTGCTGGAGTTCGCGGGCTGGCTCTAGCGGCCCCGGCCGGTCCGGCGTGCGCCGAGCTTCGGCCGTAGCGCTGTTCGTACGTGGTCAGGGCGGCGGGGGGCGCCGCCGGGGGCGAGGTCGTGCGCGGGGCTGTGGTGGTCACGACGCCCCCGAGGTGGCGTCGGTGGAGCCGTTGCCTGAGGTGAGGCCGTCGGGGGACGGCTGGAGGCCGGGGGAGGACGAGGAGTCGCCGGAGCCGCTCGCCGACGTGTCCGTGCCGTCGTCGGCGCTGCTCGTGCTGGAACCGGTGCCGCCGCCGCGGCCCCCGCTCCTCTTCCCTGGTCGCCATGACCGTTCCCCTCCGTAGTGACGTTCTGTCACGCCCTACGGTCGGGGAACGGTCTGGGAGAAGCCTGTGAGGTGCCTTCAGGTGTCCGGACCTGAGGAGTGCCTTCAGGCGGTCAGGCGCGTGATCGCCTCGTCCACCGTGAGCTCCTCGCGCTCACCGGTCTTGCGGTCCTTCAGCTCGAGGACGCCCTCGGCCGAGCGGCGGCCGGCGACGAGGATCTTCGGTACGCCCATCAGCTCGGAGTCGGTGAACTTCACGCCCGGGGACACCCCGGCCCGGTCGTCGACCAGGACGCGCAGCCCGGCGGCCCGCAGCTTCTCGGAGACCTCCAGCGCCAGCTCGGTCTGGAGCGCCTTGCCGGCGGCGACCACGTGCACGTCGGCCGGGGCGACCTCGGCCGGCCAGCACAGCCCCTTGTCGTCGGCGGTCTGTTCGGCCAGCGCCGCGACCGCGCGGGAGACGCCGATGCCGTAGGAGCCCATGGTGACGCGGACCGGCTTGCCGTTCTGGCCGAGGACGTCGAGCTTGAGGGCGTCGGCGTACTTGCGGCCGAGCTGGAAGATGTGGCCGATCTCGATGGCCCGGTCCAGCTTGAGGCCGGTGCCGCACTTCGGGCAGGGGTCGCCCTCCTGGACGACCACCACGTCGACGTACGCGTCGACGTCGAAGTCGCGGCCCGCGACGACGTTCCTGGCGTGCGTGCCCTCCTTGTTGGCGCCGGTGATCCAGGAGGTGCCGGGGGCCACCCGCGGGTCGGCGATGTACGTGACCTTCTCCCCCAGGCCCTGCGGACCGACGTAGCCGCGGACCAGGTCCGGGCGGCCCACGAAGTCCTCGGCCGTCACCAGCTCGACGGCGGCCGGGGCGAAGTGCGCCTCGACCTTGTCCATGTCGACCTCGCGGTCGCCCGGGACGCCCACGGCCACGATCTCGCCGTCGACCTTGACGAGGAGGTTCTTCAGCGTGGCGGACGCCGGGACACCGAGGTGGGCGGCGAGGGTCTCGATGGTCGGGGTGTCCGGGGTGGGGATCTCCTCGAGCGCGGCCACGCCGTCGGCGTCCACCGGCTTCAGCTCGTACGAGATCGCCTCGGTGTTGGCCGCGAAGTCGCAGTTCGGGCAGTCCGCGAAGGTGTCCTCGCCGGCGCCGGCCGGGGCGAGGAACTCCTCCGACTTGGAGCCGCCCATCGCACCGGCGGTGGCGGCGCAGATGCGGTAGTCGAGGCCGAGGCGCGCGAACACCTTCTGGTAGGCCTCGCGGTGCAGGGCGTAGGACTGGGCGAGGCCCTCGTCCTCCGTGTCGAAGGAGTACGAGTCCTTCATGAGGAACTCGCGGCCGCGCAGGATGCCGGCCCGCGGGCGGGCCTCGTCACGGTACTTGTGCTGGATCTGGTACAGGATGACCGGCAGGTCCTTGTACGAGGACGCCTGGTCCTTCACCAGCAGGGTGAAGATCTCCTCGTGGGTGGGGCCGAGCAGGTAGTCGCCGCCCTTGCGGTCCTTCAGGCGGAACAGTTCGGCGCCGTACTCGTCCCAGCGGCCCGTCGCGTCGTACGGCTCACGCGGCAGGAGGGCCGGGAGCAGCACTTCCTGGGCGCCGATCGCGTCCATCTCCTCACGGACGATCCGCTCGACGTTGGCGAGGACCTTCTTGCCGAGCGGCAGCCAGCTCCAGACGCCGGCGGCGGTACGGCGGACGTAGCCGGCGCGGACGAGGAGCTTGTGGCTGAGCACCTCGGCGTCGGCCGGGTCGTCGCGCAGCGTTTTCGCCATCAGCTGGGACATGCGCTGGACGGGTGCGTTCGCCATGGTTCTCGTACTCCTGCCGGGTAACGGTGATGGCTAGGAGGTTAGCCGGGGGGCCGCCCCGCCCGGAAATCCTTACTTCCGGCGCAGGGGCAGCGGGGCGCCCATGACGGCGTAGGGCTTGGGGGCGCTGGGGAAGAGCACCTGCCGGGCCAGGTCCTGGTAGCCGAGCGAGTGGTAGAGGCCGCGGGCGGGGCTGTCGGTGTCGATCGCGGAGAGGATCGAGCGGGGTTCGGCGGCACCGTCGGTGATCGTGGTGATCAGGGTGCGGCCGATACCGAGGTTCTGGTGGCCCGGGTGGACGTGCAGCTCGGTGATCACGAAGGTGTCGTCGAGCCAGTCGTCGTGGCCGCGGGCCCGCAGATACGGTTCGACGACGGTGGACCACCAGTGGGCGCGGTCGTTGGGCATGCCGTAGACGAATCCGACGAGCCGCCCGCCGACCGTGGCGCCGAAGGCCCTCGCTCCGGGGTACTGCATGTGGCGCAGAACGATCTGGCGGCGCACGGCCACCTCGTCGGGGCCCAGCCCGAAGGCGACGGCCTGGACGGCCAGGGCCTCGTCGACATGGGCTGAAAGGTCCAGGGGGCCGATCACGACGTCCATGCGGGGAGACTACAGGGGGGCCTGAATTCTCAGAACAGCACGCTCATGAAGGCGCCGATCTCCTGGAAGCCCACCCGCTGGTAGGCGCGCCGCGCCGGGGTGTTGAAGTCGTTGACGTACAGGCTCACCATCGGGGCCACGTCGGCCAGCGCATACCGCAGGACCGCCGCCATGCCGGGGGCGGCCAGTCCCTTCCCCCGGTACTCGGGGGCCACCCATACGCCCTGGATCTGGCAGGCCTGGGAGGTGGCCGCGCCGATCTCCGCCTTGAAGACGACCTTGCCGCGTTCGTCGACGCGGGCGAACGAGCGGCCGGAGCCCACGAGTTCGGCGACCCGGGCCTGGTAGAGGAGGCCGCCGTCGCCGGCCATCGGGGAGACACCGACCTCTTCGGTGAACATCGCCACGCACGCCGGCATGATCGTGTCCATCTCGTCCTTGCGGATGCGGCGGACGTAGGCGTCGGGGGCGATGTCGGCGGGCATGCGGTCGGTGACCATGAGGGGCTGGCGGGTGCGGATCTCGCGGGCGGGGCCCCAGTGCGGTTCGAGCAGGCGCCACAGCTCGGCGGTGGATTCGGCGGGCCCGACGATGGAGGAGCAGCGGCGCCCGGCCCGGCGGGCGCGGTCGGCGAAGGCGCGTACGGCGCGCGGGGTGGCGCAGATCGGGACGAGGTTGGCGCCCGCGTAGCACAGGGAGGTCAGCATGCCGTCCTCGTACCAGCCCCACATCTCGCCGCCGAGCCGCCACGGGTCGAGGCCCGCGATCTGGACGCGGGAGGTCACGAAGGCGTTGGCGACGGGCTCGCGGTCGAGGACGGCGAGCGCGGCGTCCAGGTCGCTCGGTTCGAGCACCCGAGAGGTGGTCTGGGTCAACACGTTGCGGGGCCTCACCCTGAGGATCTGCTGATCTCCGCACTGTACCTGCCGAAATTGTGCCGCGCCGCCCCGCGGGGGGCGGCGCGGGGGGACGGCCGGGGTCAGCCGTGGCTCGTGGGATGGCCGTAGCCGACCTGTATCTCGTCGATGCGCAGTTGCCGGTAGTAGTTCGGCACGGTGGCCGCGGACCAGGTGGTGGGGACGTCGAGCCGGATGTACCGGGTGCGGAGGCGGTCGCCGAGGTCGATGAAGCGGATACCGCGGGCGCTTTCCAGCACCCCGGCGTCGACCTCACGCCATGCGGTCCCGTCGTCGCTCACGGACACCGTGTAGTCCTTGATCCGCGCGGAGTCCTCCTTCCGGCCGAAGGACTCCCTGTTGTACGTCGGCGACCACTCGCTCTGGTTGATCCCCAGGTAGGACACCTTGCGGGACTTGCCGAGGTCGAGGGTGTAACCGGCGGGCAGGACACCCTGGTTGTCGGTGTACGTCGTGAAGTCACCGTCGGTGAGGGCGGGTTGACTCGCCCTGACGGAGCCGGCCGGGTAGACGCCGCGGCGGTGCCCGGACGTGCGCACCTTGAACACCGTGTCGTACGGGTCCCAGTCGGTGATGCCCCGGACGGTGAGTGTGCCGTCCCGCTGGTCGAAGTGGAGCCGCTTTCCGGTGCGCAGGTCGGTGACGCGCGTGACCCGGTAGCCGTTGTCACGCACGCGGACCTGGTCGCCGGTGGCCGGGCGGGTGGTGACGTGGATGTACTGGGTGGCGGCGGGACGGGAGCGGCTGACGGTGATGTAGCCGTAGGAGCCGTCGTTCCAGCTGCCCGGTTGCATGCCGCCGTACAGGAATCCGCCGGCGCGGACGTCGTGCAGGGACTCCCAGATGGGGCCAAGGTAGTCCTTCAGCAGGTCGATGAACTTCTCCTGCGCCGGCGGGAAGCGGCCGTCGACCATCGCCGTGAAGTCCATGAGGGAGAGAATGGAGTTGCCCGCGTTGGCGATGTACCGGTCGACGTTGAGGCCGGTGGACACCGGCCGGTCCTGGCCGTCGTACCACCAACTACCGGTGTCCGGCACCTTGTAGCAGGACTCGGTCAGGCGCGGCTGCGGGGTCCAGATGGCCGAGGGCTGGTCGTAGGGCGGGGTCATCCCGGTCTTCTGCTCGTGGGACACCATGTCCATGATCGGGGTGTCCTCGTTGTTGTTGCTCAGCGTCATGTCCGGGCGCAGCTGCCGGATCTGCTCGTAGAGCTGGTGCTGCTCCCAGTACTCGTTGTCGTTGTCGATCCAGAAGCCGGCGAGCTTCGGGTAGTTCCGCATGACCTCGAAGAAGTTGTCGTAGCTGAACTCGCCGAAGCCCTCGCGGGTGGTGAGGTCGACGTCGTGGCCCTTGTAGGCGGAGTACCCCGCGGAGTCGAGGGTCTCGACACCCTGCTCGGCGTGCCACTTGGGGTCGTCGGTCATGTAGAGGATGACCTTGAGGCCCTTTTGGGCCGCGGCGTCGACGAGTTCGCCGAGGATGTCGCGCTTCGTCGAGCAGGAGCCGGGGATCTTCGACGGCCAGGGGCGGGCGTAGCCGAGGCGGGAGTGGAAGGTGGCGAGCACGATGTAGCTCGCGCGGATCTTGCGGGCCTCGTCGACCCAGTAGTCGGGGTTCCAGCCGCCGTCGGTGACGGCCTGTTCCCAGGAGGCGCAGTCGTAGTGCCTGGGGGCGGTGAACATTCCCCAGTGGAGGAAGAGGCCGGCGGTGGCGTTGCGGAGCGTGGCCTGCCGGGCGGGGTACGGGGGTGCCGTACCGGCGTGGGCCGCGGGGGCGGTGGCCAGCAGCAGGGCGAGGAGGGCGGTCCAGAGGGCGAGGAGTCTGCGGCGTCTCATACGGTCCCCTTGGTCATCCGATGTATAGACGAGGGCGTACGCATGGGGTGGGGTAGGGTCGCTGGCGCGCCCCTCAAGATCCCGTCATACATCGGATCTGTCAAGGGAATGGGAGCAATGCTTACGCCCCGCCACAGGAGATGTGACGGGGCGTGGAAAAGCCGCTGTGGTTCAGTCGGCGACGGACACCGACGGCTCGCCGGAGGCCACGCCGTCGGCCTCCATCTGCTCGGCGAGCTTCATGGCCTCCTCGATCAGGGTCTCCACGATCTTGGACTCGGGGACGGTCTTGATGACCTCGCCCTTGACGAAGATCTGGCCCTTGCCGTTGCCGGAGGCGACGCCGAGGTCGGCCTCGCGGGCCTCGCCGGGGCCGTTGACGACGCAGCCCATGACGGCGACGCGGAGGGGGACCTCCATGCCGGTCAGGCCCGCGGTGACCTCCTCGGCGAGCTTGTAGACGTCGACCTGGGCGCGGCCGCAGGACGGGCAGGAGACGATCTCCAGGCCGCGCTGCTTGAGGTTCAGGGACTCCAGGATCTGGTTGCCGACCTTGACCTCCTCCACGGGCGGCGCGGAGAGGGAGACGCGGATCGTGTCACCGATGCCCTGGGAGAGCAGGGCGCCGAAGGCGACGGCCGACTTGATGGTGCCCTGGAAGGCCGGACCGGCCTCGGTGACGCCCAGGTGGAGGGGGTAGTCGCACTGCGCGGCGAGCTGCCGGTAGGCCTCGATCATCACGACCGGGTCGTTGTGCTTGACGGAGATCTTGATGTCCCGGAAGTCGTGCTCCTCGAACAGGGACGCCTCCCACAGCGCCGACTCGACCAGCGCCTCCGGGGTCGCCTTGCCGTACTTCTGGAGCAGGCGACGGTCGAGGGAGCCGGCGTTGACGCCGATGCGGATCGGCGTGCCGTGGTCCTTGGCCGCCTTCGCGATCTCCTTGACCTTGTCGTCGAACTGCTTGATGTTGCCGGGGTTGACGCGGACCGCCGCGCAGCCGGCCTCGATCGCGGCGAACACGTACTTCGGCTGGAAGTGGATGTCGGCGATCACCGGGATCTGCGACTTCCGGGCGATCGTCGCCAGCGCGTCCGCGTCGTCCTGCGTCGGGCAGGCGACCCGCACGATCTGGCAGCCGGACGCGGTCAGCTCCGCGATCTGCTGGAGCGTGGCCCCGATGTCGGACGTACGGGTCGTCGTCATCGACTGCACCGACACCGGCGCGTCCCCGCCGACCGCCACGGATCCGACCTGGATCTGCCGGCTCTTCCGGCGCTCGGCGAGCTTGGTCGGAACGGACGGCATGCCGAGAGAAATCGCAGTCATCTGCTGTGCAACCCCAAGTCGTGGATCAAGGTCCGGTCCCGTCAGGCGTCGGGCTCCAGGCTTCGAGATTACGGCACGGCCCGACGCCCGAGCACATCCCACCCGTAAACCCACTCAATGGGAGGCGGCCCGGAACAGGGTGCCCCGGGCCGCCTCGAAACGCTGCGTGGCTAGGAGATTTTCACCGGGTTAACCACGTCCGCGATCAGCACGAGGATGGTGAAGCAGACGAAGATCCCGGCCACCACATAGGCCACCGGCATCAGCTTCGCCACGTCGAACGGACCCGGGTCCGGCCGGCGCAGCACCCTGGCCAGGTTCCGGCGCAGCGACTCCCACAGGGCGCCCGCGATGTGCCCGCCGTCGAGCGGGAGCAGCGGAAGCATGTTGAACAGGAAGAGGGAGAGGTTGAAGCCGGCCACCAGCATGACGAACATCGCCAGCTGCTGGGTGGGCGGGATGTCGAGGGTGAAGATCTCACCGCCGACCCGGGCCGCGCCGACCACGCCCATCGGGGAGTCCGGCTGACGGGGGGCGTCGTTGAAGGCGGCGTTCCAGAGGGCGGGGATCTTGCCGGGCAGGGCCGCGATGGAGTCGACGGCCTCGCCGAGGCGGTCGCCCATCCAGGTCACCGACTCGCCGAAGTCCTGGCGCACCACGCCGTTGGCGGCGCTGAAGCCGAGGAAGCCGGCCGAGGTGTACCCGTTGACGATCTGCCCGTGGGAGTCCTTCTTCGCCACCTGGTTCTCGACGAGCGTCGCGCGCAGGGTCAGCTCGTGGCCCCCCCGCTCGACGACGATGGGGACCGTCTTGCCGGGGTTGGCGCGGATCAGGTCGGAGAGCTTGTTCCAGTTGTCCGTCGTGACGCCGTCGAACGAGACGATCTTGTCGCCCGCCTTGAGGCCCGCCGCGGCGGCCGGGGAGACGGGGTCGGACTTCTTGCAGGTGTCGCGGTTCTGGGTCTGCGAGATCACGCACTTGGAGACCGAGCTGACGGTGGTCGTCTGCTGCGTGATGCCGAAGCCCATCAGCACGGTGAGGAACAGCACCACCGCGAGGATCAGGTTCATGAAGGGACCCGCGAACATCACGATGACCCGCTTCCACGGGGCCCGTGTGTAGAACAGGCGGGTCTCGTCGCCGGGCTGGAGCTCCTCGAAGGCGGCCGAGCGGGCGTCCTCGATCATGCCGCGCCACGGCGAGGTCGAGCGCGCGGTGATGCGGCCGTCGTCGCCGGGCGGGAACATGCCGATCATGCGGATGTAGCCGCCCATCGGGATCGCCTTGAACCCGTACTCCGTCTCGCCCTTCTTGCGCGACCAGACGGTGGGGCCGAAGCCGACCATGTACTGCGGCACGCGGATGCCGAAGAGCTTGGCGGTGGAAAGGTGTCCCAGCTCGTGCCAGGCGATGGACACCAGCAGTCCCAGCGCGAAGACGCCTATGCCGAGGATGAACATCAGGGTCGTCATGCACGCGCCTCCGCGGTCGCCGTCTGCGCTGTCAGTTCCCGGGCCCGGGCCCGTGCCCAGGTCTCCGCCTCGAGGACGTCCGACACCGTGAGTGAGGTTCCCGTCCCCGGGGTGCCGTGCTCCTCCACCACCCGGGTGACGGTCTCCATGATCCCGTTGAACGGCAGCGCGCCGGTGCGGAACGCCTCCACGCACTCCTCGTTGGCCGCATTGAACACCGCGGGGGCGGTGCCCGCGAGCTCACCCACGTGGCGCGCGAGGTTCACCGAGGGGAACGCGTCGTTGTCGAGCGGGAAGAACTCCCAGGTGGAGGCCTTGCTCCAGTCGAAGGCGGGCGCCGCGTCGGGGACGCGTTCGGGCCAGCCGAGACCAATGGCGATCGGCCCCCTCATGTCGGGGGGCGTCGCCTGGGCCAGTGTCGATCCGTCCGTGAACTCAACCATCGAGTGGACATACGACTGGGGATGCACGACCACCTCAATGCGGTCGAAGGGAATGTCGTAGAGCAGGTGCGCCTCGATGACCTCCAGGCCCTTGTTGACGAGGGTCGCGGAGTTGATCGTGATCACCGGGCCCATGGCCCAGGTGGGGTGCGCCAGGGCGTCCTCGACCGTGACGTCGGCCAGCTGCTCCTTCGTACGGCCGCGGAACGGGCCGCCGGAGGCGGTGACGACCAGCTTGCGCACATCGGCCCGCGACCCGGCCGCGAGCGCCTGGAAGAGCGCGGCGTGCTCGGAGTCCACCGGAATGATCTGGCCGGGCTTGGCGAGCGCCTTGACCAGGGGGCCGCCGACGATGAGCGACTCCTTGTTGGCGAGCGCCAGGGTCCGGCCGGCCTCCAGGGCGGCCAGGGTCGGGGCGAGGCCGATGGAGCCGGTGATGCCGTTGAGCACGGTGTGGCAGTCGGAGGCGGCGACCTGGGTGGCGGCGTCCGGGCCGGCGAGGATCTCGGGGAGCGGCTCACCGGTGCCGTACCGGGCGCCGAGCGCCTCGCGCAGCGCCGGTACGACGTCCTCGCGGGCGACCGCGACGGTCCGCACCCGCAGCCGGTGCGCCTGCTCGGCGAGGAGGGTCACCCGGCCGCCGTTCGCGGACAGGGCGGTCACCCGGAAGCGGTCGGGGTTGCGCAGCACGAGGTCGATGGCCTGGGTGCCGATGGACCCGGTGGAGCCGAGGATCACCACGTCCTTGGGACCGTCCCCCGCGAGAGGGTCGTAGACGAGGTGCGGGTCGGCGAGGGGCGCCGGACTGGCGGGACTGTCGGTCATCCCCCCATTGTTGCCGCATTCGGCGACCGGAAGGACAGCGCGTCCCTCGGGCGGGTGCCTTATCCGGATTCTCCACCAGTTGTCCATGTTCGGACACCATGCGGACACCGCGTCGAACGGTACGACGCGGTGTCCGGGCGGCCGGTACCGCCGGGCTAGCGGACCGGGCGGTGCACGTTCTCCCGTCGGCTGGGGCCCGGGGTCGCGTCGGCGATCCACGGGCCGTCGCCCGACGGGTCGACGATGCCCTGTTCCAGCCACTCGTAGGCGCCGCCGAGGACGCCCTTGACCACCGTGCGGTCGACGTCGTCGGTGTTGTTCCAGAGCCGGTCGAAGAGTTCCTCGACCCGGACGCGGGACTGGCGGCAGAAGGCGTCGGCGAGCTGGTAGGCCTCGCGGCCGTGGTCGCCCTGGCTGCGCAGCAGCTCGGCCCGGACGCAGGCCGCGCTCATCGCGAACAGTTCGGCGCCGATGTCCACGATCCGGCCCAGGAAGCCCTGCTTGGTCTCCATCCGGCCCTGCCAGCGGGACATGGCGTAGAAGGTGGAGCGGGCGAGCTTGCGGGCGTGCCGCTCGACGTAGCGCAGGTGACCGGAGAGGTCCACGCCGTGCTTGAACTGGCTGTACGAGGAGGGCAGCTGCCCCGGGCCCGCGACCAGTTTCGGCAGCCACCTGGCGTAGAACACGCCGGCGTTCGCGCCCGCCTTCGCCTTGTCCGGCAGGGACTTGTCGGGGTCGATGAGGTCCCCGGCGACCGAGAGGTGGGCGTCGACGGCCTCGCGGGCGATCAGCAGGTGCATGATCTCGGTGGAGCCCTCGAAGATCCGGTTGATGCGCAGGTCGCGCAGGATCTGTTCGGCGGGTACGGCGCGCTCGCCGCGGGCCGCGAGGGAGGCGGCCGTCTCGAAGCCGCGGCCGCCGCGGATCTGGACCAGTTCGTCGGCCATCAGCCAGGCCATCTCGGAGCCGTACAGCTTGGCGAGGGCGGCCTCGATGCGGATGTCGTTGCGGTCCTCGTCGGCCATCTGGCTGGACAGGTCCAGCACGGCCTCCAGCGCGAAGGTGGTCGCCGCGATGAAGCTGATCTTGGAGCCGACCGCCTCGTGCAGCGCGACGGGCTTGCCCCACTGCTCGCGGGCCGCCGACCACTCACGGGCGATCTTCAGGCACCACTTGCCCGCGCCGGCGCACATCGCGGGCAGCGACAGGCGGCCGGTGTTCAGGGTGGTCAGGGCGATCTTCAGGCCCGCGCCCTCGGGGCCGATGCGGTTCGCGGCGGGGACGCGCACCTGGTGGAAGCGGGTGACGCCGTTCTCCAGGCCGCGCAGGCCCATGAAGGCGTTGCGGTTCTCGACCGTGACGCCCTCGGAGGCGGCCTCGACCACGAACGCGGTGATCCCGCCCTTGTGCCCCTCGGACTTCGGCACGCGCGCCATGACCACGAGCAGGTCGGCGATCACGCCGTTGGTCGTCCAGAGTTTCACCCCGTCGATGACGTAGTCGTCGCCGTCGGGCACGGCCGTGGTGGCCAGCCGGGCGGGGTCGGAGCCGACGTCCGGCTCGGTGAGGAGGAAGGCGGAGATGTCGGTGCGGGCGCAGCGGGGCAGGAAGGTGTCCTTCTGCTCCTGGGTGCCGAACAGCTTCAGCGGCTGCGGTACACCGATCGACTGGTGGGCCGACAGCAGGGCGCCGACCGCGGGGTTCGCGGAGCCGGCCAGGGCGAGAGCCTTGTTGTAGTAGACCTGGGTCAGGCCCAGGCCGCCGTACTTGGTGTCGATCTTCATGCCGAACGCGCCGAGCTCTTTCAGCCCGTCGATGACCTCGTCCGGGATCTGGGCGTCCCGCTCGATCCTGGCGCCGTCGATCTTCGTCTCGCAGAAGTCGCGCAGCTTGGCGAGGAACTCCTCGCCGCGCTGGGCGTCCTCGTCCGCGGGGAGCGGGTGCGGATGGATGAGGTCGAGCCGGAAGCGGCCGAGGAACAGTTCCTTGGCGAAGCTTGGCTTGCGCCAGTCCTGTTCCCGGGCGGCCTCCGCCACCTGGCGGGCCTCGCGTTCGGTGACGGTGGGTTTCTTGGTGGTGGGGGCGGACATGAGGCTCACCTCGCCGCGAAGAGGGATGATTGCGGACCGTTCGTTACCGACCAGTGCTACTGGATCGTTGGTACCCGAAACGGGGCGGCCCCACCAGTCCTGCCGCGCCCGTTCGGCCCAAACCCGTACCCCGCCGCTCCAGGACGTACGGGGGTTGCGGGCGCGGGGCGTTCCGGCGGACGGTTTCCTCGTCCCCGCCGCCCCTGCCCTTCCCATCCCCAGGGGCTCCGCCCCTTCAACCCCACCGGGGTTGCGACCCCACCGGGGAGCCGCCAAGTGCCGGACGGGCTGGAAGCAGCGCCCCCTGCCCGTCCGGCCAGTGGTCGGTCAGCCGATGTCGAGCGAGTAGGACTTGGTGTCCAGGCGGCCCGAGCCCTTGAAGACCTCGGTGCCGGATTCGATGCCGGAGACGTACTTGTCGTTGGTGAGGAGCTTGCGGCGGACCAGGGCCTGGGTGAAGTCGTCCAGGTTCAGCGTGGCGCTGGTGGTGTTGGTCCGGCGGACGAAGGAGTAGACGTTCCAGCCGATGTTGCCCTTGTAGATGTCCCACATGGCGCCGTCGAGGCTGACGCTGCCGTACTTGGTGCCCAGCGGGCCCGCGCCGCCCTGGCGGTTGAGCCAGACCATGATCTCGTCGGTGGGCTGGTCCTGCCAGTCCGCGGTGTTCTTGGCGTGCAGCCACAGGTCGTAGGCGACGTTGAGGGTGCCCGGGTTGGAGCTGAGGGAGAAGTTCCACTTGGCGGTGACCTTCTTGCGGTCGCCGACCCGGATCGGCAGCCCGGTGGTCGCCTTGTCGACCTTCCAGCCCCAGTGCCAGCCGAGGACGGTACTGGCGTACGACTTGACGTCCGAGTCGGTGCCCTTGCTGTTGTTCGCCCAGGTGAAGTCCGTACCCCAGGAGATGGTGGAGCCCGAGGCCGAGTTGCCCCAGACGCACTGGGTGCCGGTGCCCTTGTCCTGACCCCAGAGATTGTTGTTCACGTAGTACTTGCCGAGCGTGATCGTGTCGAAGGCCGTGCACTTCTTGCTCGACTCGCCGGCCTGCGCGACGGTGACGCCCGCGGCGGCCGCCAGGGCGACCGAGGCGGCGAGCAGCGTCTTCGCCTTCTTCGACAGGCGCGGTCTGCGGTGTTGCATCGGGGGTCCTTCCGGGGGACGGTTCGTGTACCGCCCCCCTGTGGTCGCGGCCCGGCCGAAAAGTTGCCGTACTTCGCGGACGGTTCCACCGAGACCCTGCCCCCGAAATAGGTGTCGAAGCGCTTCGACAACCTATGGACACCCACCCCCACTGAAGCTACTGTCGAGACACCCTCACTCGTCCTTGTCAGCAACGCGCACTGTCGAAGCGCTTCACAAAGCTTGGAGAGCTGGATGGTCACCCTCGCCGAGGTCGCCCAGCACGCCGGAGTCTCGGCGAGCACGGTGAGCTATGTCCTCAGCGGCAAGCGGTCCATCTCCACCACCACCCGGCAGCGGGTCGAGCAGAGCATCCGGGAGCTCGGGTACCACCCGAACGCGGGCGCCCGCGCCCTGGCCAGCAGCAGGTCGAACATCATCGCGCTGATGGTCCCGCTGCGCACCGACATGTACGTGCCGGTGATGATGGAGATCGCCATCGCGGTGGCCACGACCGCCCGTGCGCACGGCTACGACGTCCTGCTGCTCACCGGCGAGGAGGGCCCCGACGCGGTGCGCCGGGTCACCGGCAGCGGGCTGGCCGACGCGATGATCCTGATGGACGTCGAGCTGGAGGACGAGCGGCTGCCGCTGCTGCGCCAGACCGACCAGCCCTCCGTCCTCATCGGCCTGCCGGCCGACACCACCGGCCTGACCTGCGTCGACCTGGACTTCGCGGCGACCGGCGCGCTGTGCGTGGAGCACCTGGCGAAGCTGAGCCACCGTGACATCGCTGTCATCGGCGAGGCCCCGGCGGTCTACGAGCGGCACACCGGCTTCGCCGAACGCACCCTCGACGGCCTGCGCACCCGCGCGCGGGAGCTGGGCCTGAGGGTGCTGCACCGCCCGTGCGAGGGCGGGTACGACGCGATGGCCGTCACGCTCGCCCGGATCTTCGACGAACGCCCGACCACCACCGGGTTCGTGGTGCAGAACGAGTCCGCCGTCGAGCCGCTGCTCGCCCTGCTGCGCCAGCAGGGCCGGGCGGTGCCCGAGGACGTGTCGGTGGTCGCGATCTGCCCGGAGCAGGTCGCCGTCCAGGCCTCCGTGCGGCTGACGTCGGTCGCCATCCCCGCGCAGGAGATGGGCCGGCACGCCGTGGAGCACCTGGTGGCCAAGCTGGACGGTCGCGGGGACGACGAAGTCGTGCTGATCGCACCCGAGTTGACCGTCCGGGCGAGCTCCGGGCCGGCGCCGGCCGGTTCCTGACCGCACCACCGTTCCACGTCACAGTTTCACGCCGCAGTTCCACACCGCAGTTCCCGCCGGAGCTCCGTGTCCGGCGTTACGTGTCCCGCGTTCCGTGTCTTTACGAACCCGCCGCCCCTTCCGGGGCACCCCCATGCCTGCTGTCCCCGTCTGCACTCCCCCAGGAGCACGCACGTGAATCAGCCTGCCGAACACCAGCCTGCCGCAGCGCAGCCCAAGGTCAGCCTCGCGCAGTCCTCCCCCACCGTCGGCACGTTCCGCGAACGGGACGGCGCGCTGGAGTGGAGCGGCCGCCAGGAGACGGTACGCATCGAGCCGTGGGGCCCGGACGCGGTCCGGGTGCGGGCCCGGCTCGGCGGTCCCGTGCTCGACGCCCTGCCGGGCGCCCTGCTCGACACCCCGCCCGCCACCGAGAGCACCGTCAAGATCGGGGACGGCGAGGCGCGGCTGACGGTCGGCGCGCTGACGGTGGAGGTCGACGCCGGGGGCCTGGTCCGCTTCCTGCGCACGGACGACCTGTCCGAGCTGCTGGCCGAGGCGCGCGCCCACTTCTGGTGGCCGGGCTCCCGGCTGTACACGGCGGTCGGCAACGGTCACCACCGTCTGGAGCAGCGTTTCGCCGCCTACGAGGACGAGAAGCTGTACGGCCTGGGCCAGCACCAGCACGGCCGCCTCGACCAGAAGGGCCTGGTCCTGGACCTGGTGCAGCGCAACGCCGAGGTCGGCATCCCGGTGCTCGCCTCCAGCCGCGGCTACACCCTGTTGTGGAACAACCCGGCGATCGGCCGCGTGGAGCTGGCGCACAACGGCACCCGCTGGGTGGCGGACTCCGCCCGCCAGATCGACTACTGGATCACCGCGGGCACCCCGGCCCACGGCCAGCGCCGCTACAGCGCGGTGACCGGCCGGACGCCGATGCTCCCGGAGTGGGCGGCGGGCTTCTGGCAGTGCAAGCTGCGCTACCGCACCCAGGACGAACTCCTCGCGGTGGCACGGGAGTACAAGCGCCGGGGTCTGCCCCTGGCCGCGATCGTCTGCGACTTCTTCCACTGGACCCACCTGGGCGACTGGAAGTTCGACCCCGAGGAGTGGCCGGACCCCGCGGGAATGGTCCGCGAGCTGGCGGAGATGGGCGTCAAGCTGGTGGTGTCGGTGTGGCCGTCGGTGTCCCCGTTGTCGGAGAACCACCCGGTGATGGAGCAGCGCGGCTATTTCATCGGCACGCAGTACGGCCCGATGGCGCACGCCGACTGGCCGGACAAGGGGGTCGCCTCCACGGTGCAGGTGGCCTTCTACGACGCCACCAACCCCGAGGCCCGGGAGTTCGTGTGGTCCCGGGTGAAGGAGAACTACCTCGATCCGTACGGCATCACGGCGTTCTGGCTGGACGCCTGCGAGCCCGAGCTGAAGCCGGGCTTCCCGGAGAACCTGCGCTACTGGGCGGGTCCGGGCCTGGAGGTCGGCAACAGCTACCCCGCGGAGAACTCCCGCGCGTTCCACGAGGGCCTGCTGGCGGCCGGCGAGGACGAGGTGATCACCCTCAACCGCTCGGCGTGGGCGGGCAGTCAGCGCCACGGCGCCGCACTGTGGTCCGGTGACATCGGCACCGACTTCCCGACCCTGCGCCGCCAGATCGCGGCCGGCCTGAACACCGCACTGTCCGGGATCCCCTGGTGGAACACCGACATCGGCGGCTTCCACGGCGGCGACCCGGACGACCCGGCGTACCGCGAGGTCATGGTCCGCTGGTTCCAGTTCGGCGCGCTGTCCCCGCTGATGCGCCTGCACGGCTTCCGCGACCCGGGCATGCCGCTGGGCCCGGAGATGACCGGCGGCCCGAACGAGGTGTGGTCGTACGGCGAGGAGGCCGGCGCGATCCTGGAGCGGTACCTGCGGCTGCGCGAACGCCTCAAGCCGTACGTCCTGCACGTCATGCGGGAGGCGCACGAGGAGGGACTGCCGGTGATGCGGCCGCTGTTCCTGGAGTTCCCCGACGACCAGGCGGCCTGGTCGGTCGACGACGCCTACCTGTTCGGGCGGGACCTGCTGGTCGCCCCGGTGCTGACGGCGGGGGCCACCGCCCGCACGACGTACCTCCCGGCGGGCGCCCGCTGGACGGACGCGTGGACCGGTGAGGCGTACGAGGGCGGTACGACCGTGACGGTCGACGCCCCCCTGGACCGCATCCCGCTGTTCCTGCGGGACGGGGCACGGCTGCCGGTAGCGGAGTAGCCGACCCCGGACGCGGAGGTGCGGCCGGTCCCGTAGGGGAGGGACCGGCCGCACGTGCGGGTGTGCGCGGGTGGATCAACTGCTGCTGACCGTCTCGCTGTTGGTGGTGAAGTTCAGGCCGCCGGACGAAGACGTGATCTCGAAGCCGAACTGCACGTCTCCGATGGTCACGTTGCCGAACCACCCCTTGGTGTCCTTGATCCACTTCAGGATCGGCAGGACGTTGACCGTGCCGGAGGTGGAGTTCGAGGTGCGGACGAACGAGAAGACCTCGTTGGAGCCGTTGTTGCCCTTGTAGACGGTCCAGGTGTGGCCGCCGAGCGTCAGGTTGCCCTGCGAGGTGCCGAGGGGGCCGACGGCTCCGGTCTTGTTGACCCAGAGCATGATCTCGTACTTGTGGTTGGTGTCCCAGATGTCGTACGACGTGTTGTACGCGCCGGACGACGGGATGGTGACGTTGTAGCTGCTGGTGAGCGAGGACAGCGAGGTGATCGACTTGTTGACCACCTTCTTGGCGTTCGGGTAGGCCTTGATGCCGCCGGTGCCCGGGTGGTTGGCGTTGACGCCCCAGTTGGTGCCGGAGTTGGCCCAGATGCACTGGCTGCCGGCTCCGGAGCCCCAGATGTCGTTGTAGAGCGTGTAGCCGTTCAGCGTGGTGCTGCCCCACTGGTCGCAGGAGCTCCAGACGGCGGCCGAGGCGGGGGCGGAGGCGAGGCCGACGGTGGCGCCGAGGGCCATCGCCGGGGCCAGTACGGCCATCGTGATCCTGCGCAGCGTGCGAGGTGCCATGGTGTCCCTTCCATGGGTGGGGGGAGTGCGCGGATTACCAGGTCCCCAGGGTGAGGACGCGGTCTTCTCCGGCGACCAGGTCGAGCGGCTGTGCGCCGGAGGAAGTCCTGAGTTCGATGCGGTGGCTGCGGGTGGGGCGCAGCACCGCGGTGGCGGTGGCCGTCTCGCGGCTCCAGGTGAGGTCCAGCTCCGCCCCGAACCGGGTGCGTACGCCCCGGATCCGGCCCTGCGGACAGGCGGCCGGGAGCGCGGGCAGCAGGACCAGGCGGTCGGGGGTGGAGTGCACCAGCATCTCGATCAGTACGGCGGGCAGGGTGTGGGCGGCGTCGGCGTTGTAGACGTCGCGGTTCGGGTAGTGGGCGCTCATCAGGGAGGCGTGGAAGAAGTCGCCGTCCAGTACGTCGGTGAGCGCCCGGGCGACCCGGTCGCCGTCCCGGAGCCGGGCCGCGATCAGGGCGTGGTGGAGGTGGCCGTGGGCGGAGTCGTTCTCGGCGCCGCGCAGTTCGAGGGCGCGGTGGGCGGCGGCGGCCGGCTGCGGGGTGTCGTAGGGGTTGATCTCGTCGAGGGGCCAGACGCCGTAGAGGTGGCTGAGGTGGCGGTGGTCGTAGCTGTCCTCCATGTCGGGCCAGGCCCATTCGGCGAGGGCGCCGTCGGCGTTGATCCGGTGGGGCGGGAGGCGGTCGGCGAGGGCGCGCCAGCGGTCGGCGTCGGGGGTGTCGGGGTGGTGGTCGGCGGCCGTGCGCAGGGCGTGGCGGGCCGCCGAGAGGTCCATGGCCGCGTTGATCGCGCCCCAACTGGCGTTGGCGGGGCGGTTCTCGGGTGAGTAGGAGGGGACGACGACCAGGTGGCCGGCGTCGTCGGTGCGGGTGAGGAAGTCCTCGTAGAAACGGGCGACTTCGGCGAGGGCGGCGGCGGTGCGCGGGTCGCGTTCGCCGCGGGTCTCGTCGTGGTCGACGAGGGGCTTGAGCAGCCAGTCGGCGCCGGCGGTCCACAGGTGCAGCGGGTATTCGCGGCTGAAGTGGTACGTCAGCCCGGACTCGCCGTCGGTGTGCGCGGGGGCGACGGCGCCCCGGGCCCCGAAGACGGCCCTGGCGTTCTCCCGCCAGTCGGCAAGCTGCCGCCCGACGAGACCGGCGAGCGCCTCGGTGACCTCCGGGAGGGCGGCGGCCGCCGCGGAGGCGGTCTGGAGGTTGAGGTTGGCGTCGTTGGTGAACGCCCCGGACCAGGCGGTGTTCCAGTCGCCGGTCCACAGGCCGGTGAGGCGGGGCGGGTTGAGGCCGGCCGAGGAGAGCAGGTGGTAGCGGCCGGCCGCGAAGAGCCGCTCCAGGAGGGCGGTGCTGTGCGGGCGCTTGAGCAACTCCGAGCCGGGCAGCGCGCGTTCGGCCGGGTCTGCGGCGAGGTCCAGGGTGACGCGGTCGTAGGCGGTGCGGTGCAGGGAGACGTGGCGGGCGAGGAGGGTGTCGTACGGCTGCTCGCCCCACGCCTCCCGCAGTTCCCGGGCCCCGGCCACCGCGTCCAGTTCTCCCGTGTGGCGGCGGACCCGGGTGAGGAGCAGCACCGACTCGGCGCCCGTGACGCGTACGCCGGGCGGGGCGAGACTGGTGGTGCCGCCCGTGACCACGACGAGGGTCAGCCCGGTGTAGGCGCGGTCGCTGTCCGGGTAGCGGGCGCGCAGCGTGAGCAGGGCGCCCTCGGGGGTGAGGAGCGCGCCGTCGCCGACGCCCAGCCCGGCGGGCGCGTTCGGCAGCCTGGGGTCGAGGCTGATGTCGAGGGTGAGGGCGGGCGCCGTGAGGGAGTGGACGATCAGGTCGTCGGCGCGGGAGACGAAGACGCGGCTGTCGAAGTCCGCGCACTCGGCGATCGTCTCGCCCGTGGTGAAGTCCACGGAGCGGCGGTAGCCGCGGCAGGCGCAAGGCGGCCTGCGCAGCCGTATCTGGAAGGCCGGGTGGAAGGGCTGCACCCATTGCAGCGGACGGCCGTCGGTGAAGGTCTCGGCGGCGGTGAGCTCGCCCGCGAGCAACCGGTCCTGGAGGGCGGGCAGTTCGGCGGCCAGCCGGGGCGGGCGGGCGTGTTCGCCTCCGTTGGGGCGGACCAGGGTGTGATGGGTGACGATGACACGGTCGTCGTTCGGGTCGCCGAACACAAGGGCGCCGTGGTGGCCGTTGCCGCTCAGGAAGCCGTCCTCCCAGCGGGTGGCCGGGAGGGGTTCCCAGGTTCCGTGCGCGAGTTCCTGCGTCAAGGTGTCAGCACCGCCGTTCCGT
The DNA here is from genome assembly GCF_042894725.1 of Streptomyces sp. NPDC001480. Classification (NCBI taxonomy): domain Bacteria; kingdom Bacillati; phylum Actinomycetota; class Actinomycetes; order Kitasatosporales; family Streptomycetaceae; genus Streptomyces; species Streptomyces sp. NPDC001480. The sequence continues at coordinate 70,340 of NZ_JBIAVX010000016.1, forward strand.
AGCGTCCGAGCGTGATCCGATCGGTGACACTAGCCCCCGTGAGCAGGTCGTGGTGGGTGCCGGGCACCTCGACGGTGACCGGCTCGCGCCCGTGGTTGAGCAGGAACAGCGACTCGCCGCGCCTCACGGCCTCGACCCCGGCGGGCAGACCGTCGAGCACCGGGCGGGCGCCCGCCTCGCCGGCGATCCGGGCGAGCAGGGCGCGCAGCGCCTCCGGTTCCGGGAGCGTGGAGACGTACCAGGCGCGGCCCCGGCGCAGTACGGCGGGCAGTGCGTCGAGTTCGCCGCCCTGGTAGGGGATCGTCTCGTCGACGGTGCCGTCGGGCTCGATCTCCTCCGACCACAGCGTGCCCAGGAAGCCGTCGCACTCGACGCTCTCCCCCGCGTCCAGCGGCCACCACTCGTGCAGCGTGCGGATGCCGAACAGCTCGCGCAGCCGGGCGTCCATGCCGCCGGGGCGCACCCGGTCGTCCTCGTCGGCGACGCCGGTGAGGAAGCCGCAGACGAGCGTGCCGCCGCTCTGAACGTACGCGAGGAGGTTGGCGACGGCGGCGTCCGTGAGGAGGTACAGCTGTGGCACGACGACGCACTTGTACGCGGACAGGTCGTGCTCGGGGTGGGCGAAGTCGGTGGTGAGGTGGGACTCCCACAGGGCGCGGTGCCAGGCGTGCAGGACGGCCGGGTGGTCGGCCTCGGTGGAGAGCCGGCCGTCCTGGGCGCCGCCCCACCAGGCGTGCCAGTCGTGCAGGATCGCGATGTCCGCGGCGACGTGGTGGCCGGTGACCCGCGGGGCGATCTTCGCGAGTTCGGCGCCGAGCCGTTTGACCTCCTGGAAGGTGCGGCCGTGCTCGCCCGCGTGGCTGACCATCCCGGAGTGGAACTTCTCCGCGCCCTGCCGGGACTGCCGCCACTGGAAGTAGCAGACGGCGTCCGCGCCCCGGGCGACAGCCTGGAGGGACCACAGGCGGTTGAGGCCCCTGGGCTTGGGGTGGTTCACCCCGCGCCAGTTGACCGGTCCCGCCGCCTGCTCCATCAGCATCCACGGGCCGCCCGCCTGGGAGCGGGTCAGGTCCTGGACGAGCGCGCCGTGCTGGGCGCCGAGGGGGTCGCGCGGGTCGGGGTAGAGGTCGACGGAGACGACGTCCTCCTCCTCGGCCCAGCGCCAGGCGTCCTGGCCGAAGAACAGCGGCATGAAGTTGGTGGTGACCGGGATGTGCGGGGTGTGCCGGCGGACGATGTCGCGCTCGGCGACGTAGCACTCCAGGAGCATGTCGGAGGTGAAGCGGCGGAAGTCCAGCACCTGGGTGGGGTTGTTCAGGTAGTGGGCGTGACGCGGGGGCAGGATGCCGTCCCAGGTGTCGTAGCCCTGGCTCCAGAAGGCGGTGCCCCACGCGGTGTTGAGGGCGTCGAGGGTGCCGTACTTCCCGCGCAGCCAGCGGCGGAAGGCGGCGGCGGCCTCGTCGCCGTAGTCGTAGGTGCAGTACTCGTTGTTGATGTGCCACATGGTGAGGGCCGGGTGGGTGCCGTAGCGGGCGGCGAGGTCCTCGGTGATGGCGGCGGCGTGGTGGCGGTAGGTGGCGCTGGAGTGCGAGAAGTGCTGCCGGCCGCCCCACCACTCCACGCGGCCGTCGGCGTCGCGGGGCAGGGTGTCCGGGTGCAGGCGGCCCAGCCAGGGGGGCGGCGAGGAGGTCGGGGTGGCGAGGACGACTCCGACGCCGTGCTCGTGCATGAGGTCCATGAGCCGGTCCAGCCAGCCGAACTCCCGGACGCCCGGCTCCGGTTCCAGCTTCGCCCAGGAGAAGACGCCGAGGGTGACGGAGTTGACTCCGGCCTCCTTCATCAGCCGGACGTCCTCGTAGCAGGTCTCCTCGGGCCACTGCTCGGGGTTGTAGTCGCCGCCGAAGAGGATGCGGCCGCGGGTCGCGTGCGCGAGCTTTGGCATCAGACCGGCTCCCCGTACTGGATGCCGCGGCCGTTGGTGGCGAGGTAGACACGGCCGTGGACGCGCGGGTCGCCGGTGACGGTCTGGCCGGTCCAGCCCCACTGGTGGGCGTCGTCGTTGATCCGCACCCAGGTCTTCGCCTCGTCGTCGGAGCGGTACACGGCGGTGATCGTCTCGGTGGAGCCGACGAGGTAGAGCGCGGGGTACTCCGCGCCGTCGGCGGCCTTGCCGAAGCCGAGGGTGTGCGAGGCCCGGCAGCTGCCGATCGTGGCGAAGGTGCCGCCCCCGTCGGTGGACCGGTACAGGCCGTTCCCCTTGACGCTCAGCCACAGGTCACCGGACCTGCCCGGCGCCGCGACCAGCTGGAACTGGCTGTCCCCGGAGGGCAGCCCGGTCGCACGGGCGGTGAAGGAACGGCCACTGTCAGTGCTGGCGTATACGGTTCCTGTGTCGGTGTCGTACGCGTAGAAGAGCGCCGGGTCGGCCGGGTCGGCGACCGGCGTGGCGCCCTTCGGGAAGGAGGAGACCTCGGACCAGGTCGCGCCGTTGTCCGCCGAGCGGTGCGCCGCGTGCTTCGTGCCGTCCCAGTGCACGAAGGACCACAGCAGCACGCTGCCGTCGGCGTTGGTGGCGATCGGCCCCGGTGCGTCGTGGGCGATGGAGGGCTGGGCCGTGAAGGGCGCCCAGGTCCGTCCGCCGTCGTTCGAGCAGGCACCGTTGCCGTTGTCGCCCCAGCCGGTCCGGACGACGTACGACGGTCTGCCCGCTGCCTGCGCGAGTCCCGTCGCCGACCCGAACACGGGATTCGTGGCCATGCCGCGCGACGGCGACGCGGTGAGCCGCTCATGGTACATGACGCCGATGTCCCGGGACCCGCTGATCAGGTGCGCCTCGCCGACCGGGGGCGAGATCAGCTGGGTCACGGACGTCTCCTCCAGACCACGGGTCCGCGGGGCCCAGTGCTTCAGGTCCCGGGTGCCGTAGAGGGTGGCGCCGGTGCCGTAGAGGACATGCCGGGAGTCGTACGGGTCGACGGCGACGGCCTGGATCCACCAGCCGAACTTGGGCTGGTCCCCGCCCCACTTCAGGAAGGGAGTCTCGGACACGTCGAAGACAGCGGAGTCCTTCAGGGACGTCCAGGTACGGCCGCCGTCGGTGGTCCGGAACAGGGTGTCCACGGCCGCCCAGCGGTTGTTGGTGGAGACGACGACGGTGCCGGGGCGGCGGGCGTCGACGGCGGCCCCGCCGTAGCCGAAGGTGTCCGTGCCCCCGGGCTTCACCGGGGTGACCTCGGTCCATGTGCCGGCGCCGGTGGCGAGCCTGTGCACACTGCCGTCGGACTGCCCGTTGGGCCCGGGCGCGTCGGCGTACGTCACGTACAGCTCGCGGGTGTGCCGGTCGTACGCGGCCCGGATCGGCACCGCGGCGGCCTCGCCGGAAGGCTGGCCGGGGACGGCTTCCCAGGTCGTGCCGTCGGTCGTGCGGTACAGGTTGGCGGTGGTGCCGCCGCCGTCGCCCCAGCCCGCGTAGACGGTTCGCCCGGCGGCGACCAGGAGGGTGACGCCCTGCCCGGAGGAGCTGGGGTCCACCGGGAAGCCGCCGACGGCTGCCCAAGTGACCCCTCGGTCCCTGGACTTGAGCAGCCCGTCGTGCCGGGTGCCCAGCCAGAGGGTGTCGCTGTCGCGCGGGTCGACCAGGAGCCGCTCCCCGGTCCCCCGCCCGTCCTCATTGCCACCCAGCTTCACGCTCAGGTCGCTGCGCTTCCAGGTGGCCCCGCGGTCCTCGGAGCGCAGCACGGCGCCGTTGCCGGCCCAGGACTGGGCGTAGGTGCCGAGGGCCAGGTACAGCCGGTCCGGGTGCGCCGGGTCGATCGCCAGGGCCTCCACACCCAGGAGGTTCCAGTCGTCCCAGCCGAGCTGGTCGAGGAGCGGGGTCCAGCGGGCGGCCCGGTGGTCCCAGCGGTAGGCGCCGCCGATGTCGGTACGCGCGTAGGCGAGACCGCGTACCGCCGGGTGGAACAGGACACCGGTGACGAAGCCGGTGCCGCCGATCACCGCGTTGCGCCAACGGTACGCGGGCCGCGTGGCTTCGGCGGCGCGGGCGTTGCCCGGGAGTACGGGGATCGCCGTCAGGGCGGCCGCGGCGGCCGTTCCGGCGAGGACGGCTCGACGACTGAGGGGGGAGGCGGGCATGGGGTTACCTCGCAGAGGGGGGTTGGTTACTTGATTCGGAGAGGGGTGACTACGCGACGCGCGGTAAGTGCACCCCCTCAGGGGCGCGGGGAACTGCGCGACCAGCCACCACGGAGCCGCAGCCACCGAACCGCCGTCACCCCTACGGCGAGTAGCCGGGCTCGGGCTTCAGCCCTTGACCGCTCCGGTCAGCATGCCCTTCTTGAAGTGCTTCTGGACGAAGGGCGACAGGACGGCGACGGGCAGGAGGGCCATCACCATGACCGCCATCTGGATGGCCAGCCCCGACAACTGGCCGGTCCTGATGGCCTGGCCCAGACCGACCGGCTGCTGCTGCCTCTGCACGAGCTGGATCATGACGTTCTGCAAGGGCATCTTGTCCTGGTCGTTCAGGTAGATGGAGGCGTTGAACCAGGCGCTCCAGTACCCGACGGCGTAGAACAGCGTGATCACCGCGAGGACGGCGCGCGACAGCGGCATGACGATCTGCCAGAGGATCCGGAAGTCACCGGCGCCGTCGATGCGCGCGCTGTCGACGAGTTCCTGCGAGATCCCCATGAAGAAGCCGCGCAGCACCAGGATGTTGAAGACGCTCACCGCGCTCGGCAGGATCAGCGCGAGGTAGTTGTCCGACAGGCCGAGGGACTGCACCAGAAGATAGGTGGGGATGAGGCCGGCGCTGAAGAACATGGTCGCCAGCAGCGTCATGAGGATCCAGCGGTGGGCGAGTGAGCCGCTGCGGGACAGGCCGTAGGCGCACAGGACGGACACCGTCATCGAGAACAGCGTGCCGACCAGGGTGACGAGGACGCTGACGATCGTGGCCCGGGTGACCTGGCCGCCGCTGAGCAACTCCCTGTAGGCGATGAAGGTGATGCCCTTGGGCACCATCACCAGGCCGCCCGCCTCGTCGATGGTCTTGCGCGAGGAGAGGCTGGTGACGACCACGATCCACAGCGGGAAGAGGACCGCCAGGCAGGCGAACGACAGGACCAGGCCCTTGCCCGCGAGGCCGGCCTTCGAGGGCTCTTCCTCCCACGCCGGGCGCTCGGGCGCGGCCCACCGGTTCGGCCGGCTCGGTGACGGTTTGTCGATGACGGCGGTCATTTCTTGTACACCCCCTGCTCGCCCATGAGATGGGCCACCTTGTTCGCGGCGAGGACCAGGCCGATGCTGACCACGCCCTTGACCAGACCGGCTGCGGCCGCGTAGCCGAAGTCCTGGTTGCGCACGCCGTTCCACCACACGAAGGTGTCGAGGATCTCCCCGGCGTCCGGTCCGACGGCGTCGCGTTGCAGCAGGATCTGTTCGAACCCGACGGTCAGGGCGTCGCCGACGCGCAGCACGAGGAGCAGGGCGACCACAGGACGCAGGGCGGGCAGCGTGACGTGCCACATGCGGCGCCAGCGGCCCGCGCCGTCCATCGCGGCGGCTTCGTAGTGGTCCTGGGGAACCGAGGCCAGCGCGGCGAGGAAGACGATGATCCCCCACCCGGCGTCCTTCCACACGCTCTGCGCGGTGACCAGGAAGGCGAAGGTGTGCGGGTCGGTCATGATGTCGAAGCCGTCGTACCCGTGCTGCCGCAGCAGTTGGGCGAGCATGCCCGCGCCGCCGAACATCTGCTGGAAGACGGCGATGACCAGCACCCAGGAGAAGAAGTGCGGCAGGTACAGGACGGCCTGCGCGACGGCCCGCACCCGGGGCCGGACCACGCTGTTGATGAGCAGCGCGAGCAGGATCGGGATCGGGAAGAACAGCACGAGCTGGAGGAAGAACAGCACCAGTGTGTTCCGGACGGCGCTCCAGAAGTCGGGGTCCGCGAAGATCCGCTGGAAGTTGTCCAGGCCCACGAAGGGGCTGTGCAGGATGGAGACGATGCCGTTGTCGCTGACGTAGGGGTCGTAGTCCTGGAAGGCGACGACGTTGCCGAGGATCGGCAGGTAGTTGAAGACGAGGAGCAGTACGACGGCCGGCAGTGTCATGAGGATCAGGACGCGGTCGCGTCTGAACCTGAGCCGGAGGCCCAGCCTGCCCGAGCCTCGTCGTTCCCGGGTGCCGGTGGCGTCGGCGGACGCCACCGGGGTCTTCGTCGGCGTGCCGGCCTCGGTGCTGCTCCGAGGCACCGTGCTGTGGGACACGGTTGTTCTCCTTGCCTCAGAGCCTGATCAGCTCGCCGCCGGGCCGTTCTCGTCGAGCAGCTTCTTGTACCAGTCGCGCAGCTTGTCCCCGCCCTTGCTCTTCCAGTCGGAGACGGCCTGCTGCATGTCGCTGATCTTCTTGTGGCCGCGGACGATGTCGTCCTCGAGCTGCTCGAAGTTGTCGGCGAGGTTGGTGTAACGGGAGGGCTCGGTGACCTGCATGCCCCAGAAGGACGACTTCTTGGTGAAGGAGCCGACCCGCTGCTGCCACTCGACCATGCCCTTGGTGTAGTCCGGGAGGTCGGGGTGCGCGATGGTCGCGGCGGGGCTCGCGACCATGACGAAGGCGTTGACGACCTCGTTGTTGCCCTTGTCGTTCTTGACGGGCAGGCCGTTCTTGAGCGTGTAGTGCGTGCCCTCGACGCCGTAGTTGGTCATCATCCACTCCTTGGTGCCGTACGGCGCCGCGGTGACGTTGGCGACCGCCAGCACGTCGCGGATGACGGACTCGGAGGCCTTCTTGTTGACGAAGGCGAAGATGCCGGCCGGGTTCGCGGCCCAGAACTTCGGGGTACCGCCGTCGTGGGCCCACAGGTCCATGCCCCAGACCTTGAAGTCGGGGTTCTGGGTGATCTGGGAGGCCTGTCGCCCGTACCAGTTGGAGATGTCGTCGTTCCAGATCAGGAACTGGCCGGCGGCGAACAGGGGGGTCGGGTCGCCGATCTGGCTCTTGCCCAGCCTGAACTGGGGGTGGACGTAGCCGGCGGCCATCAGCTTGCGCGCCCACTCCAGCGCTTCCAGGTACTCCGGGGTCTCGATGCGGTTGATCATCTTGCCGTCGACCATGGTCCAGCCGAGCGGCTTCTCCCCGCCGCTGATCACGCCGAAGGTGTTGAACGCGGTCCACTTCATGTCACCGCAGGCCCACCGCTTGGCCTTGGGAGCGTTGATCTCCTTGCACAGGGCCGTGAACTCGTCGGCGGACTTCGGGACCTCGTAGCCCTCCTTGTCGAAGATGTCCTGACGGTAGAGGGGCACGATGTTCTGGACGTACGGGGCGGGCATCGGCAGGCCCAGCAGCTTGCCGCCGAAGATGGAGCGCTGCCAGGCGTCGCTGGGGATCGCCGCGAGGTTCGCGTACTCCTTGACCTTGTCCCCCGACAGATAGGGGCCGAGGTCGGCGAACTTGCCGATGATGGCGCTGGGTATCCGGCCGGTCATGTTCCAGCCGGGGATCACCACCACGTCCGGGATGTCGCTGGAGGCGAGGACAGCGCCGAGCTTCTGGTCGTAGGTGTTGCCGTCCTGGTTGCGCCACTGGACGTCGACGCCGGTCAGGTCGTTCATCGACGTGTAGTAGGGGTTGTTCTGCTTGGGCGGCGAGCCCCAGAACGGCGACATGATCGTGACCTTGCCGCCCTTGCCGAGCTTCTTGGACACCGAGGTCTTGAGGGTGCCGACGTCGAGCTTGGCGGTGAAGCCCATCGCCGAACCGTTCTTGGACGGGATGTCCGGCTGCACCGCGCCGCTGGCGACGTAGGCGGGCAGGATCTTCTTGGCGGCCTTGCCCGACGTGGTTCCATCCCGCGACCCGCTGTCCGACCCGCCGCAGGCGGCCAGCAGCGGCATCCCTCCGGTCACCGCTGCGGCGGCGACCGCCGTGGAGGCGAGGAAGCTTCTCCGGTTGGGCCCAAAGGAGGCGGAGGCGGCGTTCGGCGTCATTGCGTCAACCCTTCATGGCACACCAGGACACCCGGCGGGAGGCCGTCGGCTGCGGTGTCTCGAGTGGAACTGGCTGAGCTGAAGCGGTTCGCAGCGGTTCTGGCACGTCGTCGAAGCGCTTCGATGTTGCTGCGAGGTTAAGTGAACACCTGGGGGTGCACAAGGGTCGATTCCAAGATTCCTCCCGGGTGCCCGCGTATCCGTACGGCCTCATGCGCGGCTTGCGTTGTCGGTGAGAAGTCCGAGTTGTTGCCCCGGGGAGTCTTGACACCCACCCGGTTGTCGAATGAGCATCGAAGCGCTTCGAAAGCGCCTCGCCGTTCCATCCCAGGGGGAACCCGCCCGTGACCGAACACACGCCGCCCTCGCCGCCTTTCCGCGATCCGCAACTGCCGTTCGCGAAGCGCGTCGACGACCTGTTGGCGCGGCTCACACTGGACGAGAAGGTCGCCTTCCTGCACCAGTTCGTGCCCGCCGTGGAACGGCTCGGCGTCGCCGCGTTCCGCACCGGCCAGGAGGCCCTTCACGGTGTGGCGTGGATGGGCCCGGCGACGGTGTTCCCGCAGGCGGTGGGTCTCGGCGCGACCTGGAACCCGGACCTGGTCCGCAGGGTCGGCGAGGCGGTGTCCAAGGAGGTGCGGGCGATGCGCGCCCGCGACGACCGGGTCGGCCTCAACGTCTGGTCCCCGACCGTCAACCTGCTGCGCCACCCGCTGTGGGGCCGCAACGAGGAGGGCTACTCGGAGGACCCGAAGCTGACCTCGGCGATCGCCACCGCGTACACGCACGGCCTGCGCGGAGACCATCCGACCTACTGGCGCACCGCGCCGGTGCTCAAGCACTGGCTCGCCCACAACAACGAGACCGACCGGGCCACCTCCTCGGCCTCCGTCCGCCCGCGCGTGCTGCACGAGTACGACCTGCGGGCCTTCAAGGAGACGGTGGAGGCAGGTGCGGTGGCCGGGGTGATGCCGGCCTACAACCTGGTCAACGGGCGCCCCAACCACCTCTCCCCGCAGCTGCGCGAGCACCTGCGCACCTGGACCGACGAGGACTTCCTGGTCTGCTCCGACGCGGGCGCGCCCTCGAACCTGGTCGACCACGAGCACTACTTCGACACCCACGAGGAGGCCACCGCGGCCGCCCTGCTGGCCGGCGTCGACAGCTTCACCGACCACGGCACGGACGGCTCGCGGATCGTCGCGCGGGTGCGCGGGGCCCTCGACCGGGGCCTGCTCACCGAGTCCGACATCGACACCGCCGTCCGCCGCCAGCTGTCGGTCCGCTTCCGGCTCGGCGAGTTCGACCCGCACTACGACCCGCACCTGGGCACCGGCGAGTTCGACACCCCGGGACACCGCGCGCTCGCCCAGGAAGCGGCCGAGCAGGCGGTGGTCCTGCTCAAGAACGACGACGGCCTGCTGCCCCTCGCCCCGGACACCCGCCTCGCCGTGGTCGGTCTGCTCGCCGACGAGTGCAAGCTGGACTGGTACAGCGGCACGCTGCTGCACCGGTCCACTCCTCTGGAGGGCCTGTACGAGCGGTTCGGCGCGGAGCGGGTGGAGTTCGCGGAGGGCGTGGACCGGGTCCTGCTCAGGACCTCCGCCGGTACGTTCCTGCACGTACCGCCCGCCCCCGAGGCCCCCGACGAGGCGCGCGGCGCCGAGGGCGCCCTGGACCCGGCCCTGCTCGCCGGCCGCACCGACCTGCCTCCGCTCACCACCGACGCCACCGGCACCGAGTTCGCGCTCGTCGACTGGGGCGAGGGCGTGCTGACGCTGCGCGCGCCCGACGGCCGCTACCTGTCGGTCGCCGAGGACGGCCGTGTCCGCGCCTCCGCCGACCAGCCGGGCGGCTGGATCGTGCAGGAGACGTTCCGCCTGGAACCGCACGGCGACGGCCACCTCCTCAGGCACATCGGTACGGGTCGCCATGTCTCGGTCTCCGCGGACGGGGTAAAGGTTGCCGACGAGAATCCGGAGATCCTGGAACTCGTCGTCGCCGAGCGGGCCGAGGACGCGGTGACGCAGGTCGCGGCGCGGGCCGACGTGGTCGTGGTGGTGGCGGGCAACGACCCGCACATCAACGGCCGCGAGACCGAGGACCGTACGACCCTGGACCTGCCCGCCCACCAGGAGCGGCTGCTGCGCGCGGCGCGGGCCGCGAACCCGAACACGGTGCTGGTGCTGGTCTCGGCGTACCCGTACGCGGTGGACGTCGCGCGGCTGCCGGCCGTGCTGTGGACCGCGCACGGCGGGCAGGCGGCGGGCACCGCCCTGGCCCGCGTCCTGGCCGGTGACGTCTGCCCCGCGGGCCGTCTACCGCAGACCTGGTACGCGGCCGACGCCGACCTGCCCGACCTGTTCGACTACGACATCATCGGCGCCCGCCAGACGTACCTGTACTACGAGGGAACGCCCCTCTTCCCCTTCGGCCACGGCCTGTCGTACGCGTCCTTCGCCTATGCCGACCTGGCGGTCCGGGTGGCGGACGACACGGTGCACGTGTCGTTCACGGTCACGAACACCGGTGACGTCCCCGCGGACGAGGTCGCCCAGCTCTACACCCGCGCGGTGGACCCGTCGGCCGTCCGCCCGCGCCGTGAGCTGGCCGCCCACCGCCGGGTCGCCCTGAGCCCGGGCGAGCGGGCGGAGCTGAGCTTCGAGGTGCCCCTGGCCGCCTTCGAGTTCTGGGACGTGGCGCAGGGCCGGTGGTGCCTGGAGGAGGGACCGTACGACCTCCTCGTCGGCGCCTCCAGCGCGGACGTCCGGCTGCGCACGACCGTCCACCTCGACGGCGAGGCGGCCCAGCCGCGCCCGGTCCTGCGTCGCGGCCTGGACGCGGCCGACTTCGACGAGCACTCCGGCGTCGCTCTGGTGGACCGTACGAAGGTGTCGGGTGACGCGGTGACACCGGCGGACTCAGGCACCGGCGAACTGGTCTACCGCGACTGCGACTTCGGCGAGGGCGTGACGGAGGTGACGGTCCGGGTGGCGGGTGAGGGCGTGGTCGAGCTGTCGCTGGACGGCGGCCCGGCGCTGGCGGCCCTGGCACTGGAGGAACCCACGTCCGGCCCGTACGACTACGTCTCGCTCGGCGCCGGCATCGTCGCCGAGGGCGTGCACGACGTGCACCTCAGGCTGCGCGGCCCGGTGCGGCTCGCGCGCGTCGGCTTCTCCGGTTGAGGGTCCGGACGAAGCCGTCACAGAGAAGGGGCCCGGCACCGGAAGTCATCGATGCCGGGCCCCTTCGGGGCGCTCGGGGCGACTAGAGGGCGAGCCCGGTGAGGACCAGCACCCGCTCGTAGGTGTAGTCGTCCATCGCGAACTTCACGCCCTCGCGGCCCACGCCGGACTGCTTGGCGCCGCCGTACGGCATCTGGTCGGCGCGGTAGGACGGGACGTCGCCGACGACCACGCCGCCGACCTCGAGGGCGCGGTGGGCACGGAAGGCGGTCTGGAGGTCGTGCGTGAACACGCCCGCCTGGAGGCCGTACTTGGAGTCGTTGACGGCGGCGAAGGCCGCGGCCTCGCCGTCCACCTTCTGCACGGTGAGGACGGGCCCGAAGACCTCCTCGCAGGAGATGGTCGTGTCGGCCGGTACGTCGGTGAGCACGGTCGGCGCGTAGGAGGCCCCGTCGCGGTCACCACCGGTGAGGAGGGTGGCCCCGGCCTCGACCGCCTCCTTCACCCACGACTCCACGCGCTTGGCGGCGTCCTCGCTCACCAGCGGGCCGACGTCGGTCTTGTCGTCGGAGGGGTCACCGGTGACCTGGGCCTCGACGGCGGCGACGATGCGCGGGAGGAGACGGTCGTAGACGGACGCGTCCGCGATGACCCGCTGCACGGAGATGCAGGACTGGCCGCCCTGGTAGTTGGAGAAGGTCGCGATGCGGGTCGCGGCCCAGTCCAGGTCGGCGTCGGAGGCGTAGTCGCCGAGGACGACCGCGGCGCCGTTGCCGCCCAGCTCCAGGGTGCAGTGCTTGCGCGGCACCGAGTCCATGATCGCGTAGCCGACCTTCTCGGAACCGGTGAAGGAGATCACCGGCAGCCGCTCGTCCTGGACGAGGGCGGGCATGCGGTCGTTGGAGACCGGGAGGATGCTCCAGGAACCGGCCGGCAGGTCGGTCTCGGCGAGCAGGTCACCGAGGATCAGGCCGGAGAGCGGGGTGGCGGGCGCCGGCTTGAGGATGATCGGGGCGCCGGCGGCGATGGCCGGGGCGACCTTGTGGGCGCACAGGTTCAGCGGGAAGTTGAACGGCGCGATGCCGAGGACGACGCCCTTCGGGAAGCGGCGGGTGAGCGCGAGGCGGCCCTGGCCGCCGGCGTCGGTGTCGAGGCGCTGGGCCTCGCCGCTGTTGAAGCGGCGGGCCTCCTCGGCGGCGAACCGGAAGACGGAGACGGCCCGGCCGACCTCGCCGCGGGCCCACTTGATGGGCTTGCCGTTCTCTGCGGAGATCAGCTGGGCGATCTCCTCGGTGCGCTCGGCGAGGCGCTTGCTGACGTGGTCGAGGGCGGCGGCGCGGACGTGGGCCGGGGTGGCGGCGAAGTCCTCGCGGACGGCGTGGGCGGCGGCGACGGCCTCTTCGACCTGGGCGTCGGTCGGCACGCTGACCTTGGCGACCAGTCGGCCGTCCCAGGGGGAGGTGACGTCGAAGGCGTCCTCGCCGGTGACCTGGCGGCCGGCGAGCCAGAAGGCGTGGGTGGAAGTCATGTGCGTGTTCCGGCCCTTCCGTGTTTCGGGGGTGTCTGTGTGGTTGTTCCACGTCCACGGTAGGGCGGGGGCGGGGGGAGAGGGCTTGTCCGAGTCGTACGGGTGCGGGTCGGCTGTACGCCGGTTTGGCGTGGTACCCAGGGGCTCCGCCCCTTCGACCCCGCCAGGGGGCTGCGCCCCCTGGACCCCCCTTTCGGCCTGAACGGCCTCGTCCTCAAACGCCGGACGGGCTGATAAACGAGAGCCGCGCCCTCCAGCCCACTCGCACGGGTGGTGGGCGGGCATAGGCCGGGGGTCTGGGGGCGGAGCCCCCAGCGAAGTGGACCGCCTCGGCGTCGAACGCCGGACGGGCTGAGAAGGGGGCCGCGCCACCTCGCCCACCCGCTCGGCTCACTCCGTTGACGTGGCCTTCAGGGCGAGCCACAGCTCCATGCGGACATCGGGGTCGTCCAGGGAGCGGCCGAGGATTTCCTCGACGCGGCGCATCCGGTAGCGGAGCGTGTGGCGGTGGACGCCGAGGTCGGCCGCCGCCGCGTCCCACTGGCCGTGCCGGGAGAGCCAGGCGCGGAGGGAGGCGACCAGGTCGCCGCGGCCGGTCGCGTCGTGTTCGTGCAGCGCGCGCAACATCCCGTCCGCGAACGCCTTCACCGCGTCGTCGGCCAGCAGCGGCAGTACCGAACCGGCCGCCAGTTGTTCGTGTTCGACCAGTACGCGGCCCCGCCGACGGGCGACGGACAGCGCCTGCTCGGCCTGCTTGTAGGCAGCCGCGGCGGCGATCGGCCCGGCCGGGGCGGACAGCCCCACCACCAGCTCGCCCTCGTCGGCACCGGTGGCCGGTTCCGGCCCGCTCCGCGCCGCCTCCAGCGCGGCCGCGTGGTCCGCGCAGGCGGCCACCGCGGCACCGCCGTCCGCGGCGAGCACCACCAGCCGCTCCCCCTCCGGCACGATCAGCACGGCCTCCCCCGAGCGGGCGGCGGCGGACTCCACCGTCTCGGCCAGTCCGTCCAGCGGGTCCCGGACCTCGTCGGCGGCGGCGGTGAGCGTGGTGGCGACGATCATCCGGAACGGGGCGTCGAGCAGCCCGCCGTACAGGTCGCCGGCGACGGCCCGCGCGTGGTCCGGCTCCCCGGCGAGCAGCATGCGCAGCACGGCCGCGCCGACCCGCTGTTCGGCCGCGTGCAGCGACCGGGAGCGTTCGGTGGTGAGGGTGAGCAGGGCGATGGCGGAGTGGACGGCGTACCGCTCGGCCGTGCCGAGGGCGGCGGCCGTGCCCACGGCGAGCGCCGCGCGCGGTCGCCGCCCGGTGCCGAGGGTGTGCAGCTCGACCCGGTCGTCGTGGTCCGGGAGGCCGACGACCGACGAGGCGGGGGCGGGCCGGTCCCGCAGCCGCTCCACGTCCGCGGTGAGCCGGGTGGCCCGTCGCCCGGCCCATTCCGGCGCGGTGGCGACGACGGCGCCCGAGGCGTCGTACAGCGCGGCCCAGCCGTCGACCTGGGTGGCGAGTGCCCCGAGCAGCCCTTCGGGGCCGGCGCCCAGTGCTTGCCGCGTGAGTTCCCGCTGGGCGGCGAATCCGGCGGTCACCGCCCGGTACTGGTCGGCGGCGATGGCGGCGGACACCGCCTTGCTGATCGCGAGGAAGGGGGTGCGGCGGGGCACCTCCAGCAGCGGCAGCCCTTCCTGTTCGGCGGCGTCGACGAGGGCCTTGGGGATCTCGTCGTAGTTGACCCCGACGGCGAAGCCGAGCCCGACGACGCCCGCGCCGACCAGCCGCTTCACGTACCGCCGCATCGTCTCCGGGTCCTCGGCGTCCAGCTTGAGCGCGGTGATCAGCAGCAGCTCGCCGCCCTCCATGTAGGGCACGGGGTCGGCGAGCTCGCTGACGTGGGCCCAGCGGACGGGCACGTCGAGGCGGTCCTCGCCCGCGCGCACGGTGAGCTTGAGCGCGGAGTGGTGGACGAGCGAGGCGAGCGTCGGGGGCATGGGGCCTTCAGGTCTGGGGAGATCGGGTGATCGTTGTGATCTTTTGGCCGCCGCGTATGAACGGCCTATGCCGATTCTGCCTCACCGTACGGTCACCCGCTGACCTTATGTACGTACCTCTGTGCCTGCTGCAGACCTCAACCACGCAGATCCACCAGCAGTGGCGGGGCGTGCTCGCCGTTGACGCTCGTCAGCGACAGCACCGCGTGCCCCGGGGGTACCGCGTGCGCCAGCTCGGACGCGGACCACCGCTCCCGCTCGACCTGCTTGGTCGTCACGGCGTCCGTGGTCACGGCCTTGCCGGTCACCAGCTTGCGCAGGGCGTGGATCGCGCGGGTCATCGGCTGGTCCGCGAAGACGGTGTGCTTGGCGACCTCCTTCGTCTCCACCCACTCGGTGCCCCAGGCGTGGGCGAACCGGCTGCCGTCCCAGGTCGTGACGCCGGAGAGCGCCATACGGCACCCGACGGCGCCCAGCAGCGGGCCGTGCAGCGCCTCCGGCACGTCGGCGATCGAGCGCAGCGCGAGGACGACGCCGGCGTTGTCGGAACGCAGCCGCTGGATCCGGCGCACCGACTCGGCGGTGACGGCCCCGGTGGCGTCGTCGAGCACCAGGCACGCGAAGTGGCGGCCCCGCCCCTCGCGCACGACGGTGTGGAACTGCGCGAGGACGAGCCGGGTGATCAGCCGGGACGCCTCCTCGTGCCCGCGCTCGGGCAGATCGATACGGACCCGCAGCGGGTGATGGGCCACAGCACGCAGGGAGAAGGACCGGCCGACGCCCCCGGCGCCGAAGAAGTCGGCGAAGACGGGCCGGTCGAGGAGTGCGAGCCGGTCGGCGAGCGCCGGGCCCGTGTCGGCCGCGGTCCCGGTCTGGCGCATGCGGGCGTCGAGTTCACGGCGCATCACGGCGTGCCGGTCGTCCGTGAGCGCGGCACGCAGCGACGACAGCGCCGACGGCTCCCCCTCCAGGAGTTCACGCAGCACCGGCAGCGGCGGGAAGTGCCCGTGCACGGCCCGGTAGGGGCCCAGCAGCTGGGCGAGCGCCGTGGCGGCACTCTGGCTGCTGACGGTGTCGAGATCGCCCACCAGGGCCTCGGCGAGGAACGCGGCGGCCTCGTCGGGGTCGTCGGACTCCGCGTACGGATCGAGGTCGTGGACGGACGCCGGGTCGCCGATGCGCACCACGACGTCGTAGGCCGAGTCCGGGCCGAGCGGGGATCCGGCGGCGGAGACGGCGACCAGGGCGCACCGGCCGGTGAGCGCCTGCAGCGCCAGCGACTCGGTCACCGGCCCGACCACGTGCCTGGTCTTGCCGGAGCCGGGCGGTCCCACCAGCAGGAACGAGGTGGCGAGAACGTCCGGACCGACGGCCGCGCCGGCGTCGTGATAGGCGCGCGGGGTCCGCTCGCCCGGCGTCCACCGCCCGATGCGCACCTGTCCTTCGAGCAGGTCGTGCCGGGCTGTGCGGGCGGGCAGGTCCCGGGATCCGGACGGGTGCGTCCAGGCCGCGGCGCCCTGCCGTAGCACGGTTTCCGTGAAGGCGGCCGGGCTCGCCTGGCTCCTGGCCCGCGTCCAGGCGTGGGCCACGCGCGCGCAGTCCACGTCGTTCATCCGGCCCCCGGCCACTTCGGCGGTCAGCAGCTCGGCCGCCTGGTGCTGGCCCGCGTCGCGGAGTTCGGGCCAGTGCGACCGCGGCAGGTCCACGGCCGGTGCCGTGGTGGGGTGGGCGGCGGCCCGGCGACGCTCGGCGAGCTCCTTCGCGTACGTCCACCAGCCGCCGGCACGGGCGAACGGCCAGAGGACCAGCACGGTGACGAGCGTGTAGAGGCTGTCGACGAACAGCTCGGAACTGAACAGGTCGTAGCCGCCCGCGACCAGGGCGGTGAGGGCGAGCAGCGGGTCGAAGACCGGTACGGCGTCCCAGCCGACGACCGGGAAGGCGTCCGGGAAGACGAGGCTCAGCGCGCCGAGGGCGCCGACGGCCGCGAGCAGGGCCCGTACGGGCTGCGGGCGACGGCCCACGAAGTGCCGGACGACCTCGGACCAGCTGCCCAGCCGGACCACGGCGTAGACGAGGACGGCGAAGAAGGCGCCGTCGTAGACCACCAGGGCCTCGTGGCCCTGCCACTGCCGGGGCGAGACGGTCCCGCCCCACCACCAGTCGCCCGGCGTGAACAGCTTCAGCAGCGCCCACTCGTAGGGCAGGCTGCCCTGGCGCCACAGAGACCACACGAGCAGGGCCACGACGAGTGGGATCAGGAGGCCGACGACGGTGATCGGGGGGAGCCGGTCCGGCGTCCGCGTGTCCTTGGGCGGCCGGTGGCCGAGGCGCCAGATGCCGGGCGCGGCGGCGGGCCGGGGCTCGTCGAGCCAGTCGGCGACGGCCGACCGCTGTCCCTCGGTCCCGGGCACGCCCGGGGGCCTCGGCGGCATCGCGGGGACGTCTTGCGGTCCCGCCGGACGCGGCACAGGATTCGCATGCGTACCCCGCGCGTCCTGCGTCCCGTCGCTGTCCATCTCCCTTGCCCCCTGAGCAGCCGTTCCGTCCACCGTCAGCGAGTCAATCTAACGCCCCGGCCTGGGGAGTTCACCGCTTACGCGGCCGAGAGAGGGCCAAGATGAGAGGGGGACGCCCATGGGGCGCCTCTCGGGCGGGCCGGACCGCCATGTCCACCACGGACAACATCGATCCCGGACAACGCCCACATGGAGCATGCCTACTCCCCTCCCGCCGACCTAGCCTGCGAGAAGAGAAGGCAAAGGCAAGACAAGAGTCGTCAAGGCCGTAGAACCACCAGGAGCCCCCCATGAGCGCACTTCCGCAGGAGCGCCGCGTCGTCACCGCCATCCCCGGTCCGAAGTCGCAGGAGCTTCAGGCCCGCCGTACCGCCGTGGTCGCGCAGGGCGTGGGCTCCGTGCTGCCCGTGTTCACCTCGCGCGCGGGTGGCGGGATCATCGAGGACGTCGACGGCAACCGTCTGATCGACTTCGGTTCCGGCATCGCGGTGACGAGCGTCGGCGCGTCCGCCGAGGCCGTCGTACGCCGGGCCTCCGCCCAGCTCGCCGACTTCACCCACACCTGTTTCATGGTCACCCCGTACGAGGGCTACGTCGAGGTCGCCGAGGCCCTGGCCGAGCTCACCCCGGGTGACCACGCCAAGAAGTCCGCCCTGTTCAACTCGGGCGCCGAGGCCGTCGAGAACGCGGTCAAGATCGCCCGCGCGTACACCAAGCGCCAGGCGGTCGTCGTGTTCGACCACGGCTACCACGGCCGTACCAACCTGACGATGGCGCTGACGGCGAAGAACATGCCGTACAAGCACGGCTTCGGTCCGTTCGCCCCCGAGGTCTACCGGGTGCCGGTCGCCTACGCCTACCGCTGGCCGACCGGTCCGGAGAACGCCGGCCCCGAGGCCGCCGCGCAGGCCATCGACCAGATCACCAAGCAGGTCGGCCCGGACAACGTGGCCGCGATCATCATCGAGCCGGTGCTCGGCGAGGGTGGTTTCATCGAGCCGGCGAAGGGCTTCCTGCCCGCGATCCGCAAGTTCGCCTCGGACAACGGCATCGTGTTCGTCGCCGACGAGATCCAGTCCGGTTTCTGCCGGACGGGCCAGTGGTTCGCCTGCGAGGACGAAGGCATCGTCCCCGACCTGATCACCACGGCCAAGGGCATCGCGGGCGGCCTGCCGCTCGCCGCCGTCACCGGCCGCGCCGAGATCATGGACGCCGCGCACGCGGGTGGCCTGGGCGGCACCTACGGCGGCAACCCGGTCGCCTGCGCCGGTGCGCTCGGCGCCATCGAGACGATGAAGGAGCTCGACCTCAACGCCAGGGCGAAGAACATCGAGGCGGTCATGAAGGGTCGCCTGACCGCCATGGCCGACAAGTTCGACGTCATCGGTGACGTCCGCGGCCGCGGCGCCATGATCGCGATCGAGCTGGTCAAGGACCGCGCCACCAAGGAGCCGAACCCGGAGGCGACCGCCGCGCTCGCCAAGGCCTGCCACCAGGAGGGCCTGCTGGTCCTGACCTGTGGCACCTACGGCAACGTGCTCCGCTTCCTGCCCCCGCTGGTCATCGGCGAGGACCTCCTGAACGAGGGCCTCGACATCATCGAGCAGGCCTTCGCGCGGATCTGAGCCACTGGTCCGCACCGGTCACGGACAGTGAACCCACAGCTACGGCAGGCCGTGTGAAGAACGTGTGCGGGGTGGATGACGGGACGCGATTCCACCTGTCCTGGCGCCACCCGCTGCCGTAGGTTCTAACCAGATGAGAGATACACCCCGCCCACAGGGGACTGTGGGCGACATCAGGCCGGGGCCTCCCCAGCTTCGACCTGGTCGTGCCCTCGCGCACACAACCGGTGCCTCTGGTTCCGGATCTCCTCACCGATCGGACGGTCGCCCGCCCCAAACCCCCCGGGGCGCGCGGCGTTCCGGTCCGGACGGCCGCCCCGGAACCACCCCCCCTGTTCCGGGGCGGCCGACCTCCTTCCTCCTCTCCCCCCTGCTTCTTGCGGCGGGCCTGCCGGCCCTGTTGTTCGGGCTGCTCACCTGGCAGGTCGTCACCGACGGTCCCCTGGTGCGTCTCGACGAGCGGCTGAGCGGCGCCCTGGTCCATCCGGACCGCGTCTCGGAACTCCTCGCCGACCTCGGCAACGCCCAGGTGGCGGTGCCGGTGCTCGCGCTCGCGCTGGGGTACGCGGCGTGGCGGGGCCGTGCCACCGGTACGGACCGCTGGTGGCTGCCGCCCGCCGCGGCAGCCGTCCCGATGGCGCTGGTCCCGGCCGTCGTCGTCCCGCTGAAGGACTGGACCGCCCGCCCGGGCACCCCGGTGATGCCGCCGGGCGTCGGGTACTACCCGTCCGGCCACACGGCCACGGCAGCCGTCGCGTACGGCTCGGCGGCCCTGCTCCTCCTCCCCTGGCTCGGCACGGCCCGGGCCCGCCGCGCACTCGCCGCCGGCTGCCTCGCACTCGTGCTCGGCGTCTCCTTCGGCCTGGTCCGGCGTGGCTACCACTGGCCACTGGACGTCGTGGCCGGCTGGTGCCTGTGCGCGGTACTGCTCGCCGGGCCGCGGCTCGTGCTCAGCCGAGGGCTCAGCCGAAGTAGGCGTCGAAGTTCTTCTGGAACTCCCAGTTCGAGTAGCGGTCCCAGTTCACCGACCACGTCATCAGGCCGCGCAGGGACGGCCAGGTCCCGTGGGTCGCGTACGAGCCGCAGTTCGTCTTCTTCGTCAGACAGTCCAGGGTCTTCGTGACCTCGGACGGGGAGACGTAGCCGTTGCCCGCGTTCGTCGAGGCGGGCATGCCGATGGCGACCTGGTCGGGGCGCAGCGGCGGGAAGACGTTGTCCGGGTCACCGGCGACCGGGAAGCCGGTGAGCAGCATGTCGGTCATGGCGATGTGGAAGTCGGCGCCGCCCATGGAGTGGTACTGGTTGTCGAGCCCCATGATCGGGCCGGAGTTGTAGTCCTGGACGTGGAGCAGGGTCAGGTCGTCGCGCAGGGCGTGGATGACCGGGAGGTACGCGCCGCAGCGCGGGTCCTGGCCGCCCCATTTGCCGGTGCCGTAGAACTGGTATCCGTTCTGCACGAAGAAGGTCTCCGGCGCCATCGTCAGCACGAATTTGGAGCCGTACCTGGCCTTCAGGGTCTTCAGGGCCGAGATCAGGTTCACGATCACGGGGGTCGTGGGGTTCCTGAAGTCCGTGTCGTTCGCGTTCAGGGACAGCGAATGGCCCTCGAAGTCGATGTCGAGGCCGTCCAGGCCGTAGTCGTCGATGATCTTCGACACCGAGGTGACGAAGGTGTCCCTGGCGGCCGCCGTCGTCAGCTGGACCTGGCCGTTCTGGCCACCGATCGAGATCAGCACCTTCTTGCCCGCCGCCTGCTTGGCCTTGATCGCCGCCTTGAAGTCGGCGTCGCTCTCGGCGTTCGGGCACTCGGTGACGGGGCAGCGGTTGAAGCGGATGTCGCCGGAGGTGACCGAGGTGGGCTCGCCGAAGGCCAGGTCGATGACGTCCCAGCTGTCGGGTACGTCGGCCAGGCGGGTGTAGCCGGAGCCGTTGGCGAAGCTCGCGTGGAGGTAGCCGACCAGGGCGTGGCCGGGCAGACCGCCCGAGCCGCCGCCGGTGCCGGCCGTGGTCGTCGCGGTCACGGCGGCCGATCGTGCGGACTCGCCGGCGTCGTTGGTCGCGGTGACCTGGAAGCTGTACGCGGTGGAGGGCGAGAGCCCGGTGACGGTGGCCGAGGCGCCGGTCACCGTCTGCACCCTGGCCCCGTCGCGGTAGACCGCGTAGCCGGTCGCGCCCGTCACCGCCGACCAGGACAGGGCGACGGAGGACGAGGTGACCGTGCCGGTCTTCAGGCCGGTGGGCGCGGCGGGCGGCTGCCCGGTGCTCGCGCCCGGGCCGGTCAGGGAGATGTCGTCGGCGTGGTAGGCGCCGGTGCCGTACCAGCCGTGCGTGTAGATGGTCGCCTTCGTCGTGGCGGCGCCGGTGGTGAAGGTGGTGGTGAGCTTCTGCCAGTCGGGGGCCGACTGGGTCCAGGTGGAGACGTCGGTGGTGCCGGTGCCGTTCGCACCCAGGTAGACGTAGGAGCCGCGGACGTACCCGGACAGCGTGTACCGCGAGTTCGGCTGCACGGTGACCGTCTGCGCGCACTGGGCGTTGTCGCTGCCGGCCGGGGTGGCCTGGAGTGCGGAACCCCCGCTGTGCACGGGTGATGTGACGGTCGTGCCGGCTGTGCAGATCCAGCCGTCGAGGCCGGATTCGAAGCCCCCGTTCCTCGCGAGTTCCGCGTCGGCCGCCCGGGCGGCCGACGAGAGCGCGGTGAGGCCGGGTACGGCCAGCAGCGCGGCCGTGAGCAGGGCGAGGACGGATCTGGGGTGTCGGTCGGGTCTGCGTCGGTCGTGTCTGGCGCGGTCCACAAGGGCCTCCGGAGGTGGGGGTGTTGGAGGGGTGGAGCGCACTCAACTTGGTCCAGACCAATCTTGTTGTCAAGGTGCCGGGACGCTACCTGCCCTTCTCCCCGCCTCTGGCCGGCTCCGCCGCCGCCTCGTGCATCGCCAGTTCCAGCAGGGTGGGATCGGTGAGCGTGCCGGAGCCGTCGGGCGGCACCAGCCAGCGCAAGGTGGTGGTGGCCCGGCCCGGGTGCGGCACGACGATCCAGGTGCCGGGTCCGGCGGCGCGGATGCCGGTGCCGAGCCAGCGGGCCGCCGTGCCGGGCGGCACCAGGAAGCCCACCCGTGAGTCCCCGAAGTCGGCCAGCACCGGTCCCGGTCGGTCGAGGATCCGGGTGAGCACGTCCAGCGTCGGGTAGCCGAGCGCGCCCGGGAGTATGAGCACGTCCCAGGCCTTGCCCGCGGGCAGCAGGGCGACCCCCCGCGGGTTGCGCTCCCATTCCCAGCGGCACGCCTCGGGATCCGGTGCGACGGATGCCAGCCACTCGACCGCCGTCTTGGCCCCAGTCATGAGAAGACCTCCCTCTCGTCACGAACGTGGTTCACGAGGGAGAGGGAGGTCTGCGGCCGGCATTACGCGGGTTCCGGCACCTTGTCGGAGTGAACCGTCAGCTGTCGAAGCCCAGCCCCAGTCGGTCCATCGTCCTCAGCCACAGGTTGCGACGGCCACCGTGGGCGTCCGCGCGGGCCAGGGACCACTTGGTGAGGGCGATACCGGTCCAGGCGAAGGGCTCGGGCGGGAAGGGCAGCGGCTTCTTGCGGACCATCTCCAGCTCGGTCCGCTCGGTGCGTTCGCCGGCCAGCAGGTCCAGCATCACGTCGGCGCCGAAGCGGGTGGCGCCGACGCCGAGGCCCGTGTATCCCGCCGCGTACGCCACCTTCCCCTGGTGGGCGGTGCCGAAGAACGCCGAGAAACGCGAGCAGGTGTCGATCGCGCCGCCCCACGCGTGCGTGAAGCGGACGCCCTCCAGCTGCGGGAAACAGGTGAAGAAGTGCCCGGCGAGCTTGGCATAGGTCTCCGGGCGGTCGTCGTACTCGGAGCGGACCCGGCCGCCGTAGTGGTGGATCGCGTCGTAGCCGCCCCACAGGATCCGGTTGTCGGCGGACAGCCGGAAGTAGTGGAACTGGTTCGCGGAATCCCCCAGGCCCTGTCTGTTCTTCCAGCCGATCGACGCCAGCTGGTCGGCGGACAGCGGCTCCGTCATCAGCGCGTAGTCGTAGACGGGGACCGTGTAGGAACGCACGCGCCGCAGCAGGCTGGGGAAGATGTTCGTGCCGAGCGCGACCCGGCGGGCGCGGACCGTGCCGTACGGGGTGCCCACGGCCATGCCGCTGCCGTACGGCTTCAGGGTCAGGGCCGGCGTGTGCTCGTAGACCCGCACGCCCAGCCGGAGGCAGGCCCGCTTGAGGCCCCAGGCGAGCTTGGCCGGGTGCAGCATGGCCACGCCCCGGCGGTCGTGGAGGCCCGCCTCGAAGGTGGGCGAGTTCACCTGCTCCCGTACGGCGTCGGCGTCGAGGAACTCGATGCCGTCGGCGAGGCCCTTGTCCTGGAGCTCCTTGTGCCAGTCGCGCAGTTCCCACGCCTGGTAGGTCTCGGTGGCGACGTCGATCTCGCCGGTGCGTTCGAAGTCGCAGTCGATTCCGTGCCGGGCGACCGCCGCCTCGATCTCGTCGAGGTTGCGCTCGCCCAGCTTCTGGAGCGTGTGGATCTCG
This sequence comes from Streptomyces sp. NPDC001480, assembly GCF_042894725.1. Lineage (NCBI taxonomy): Bacteria > Bacillati > Actinomycetota > Actinomycetes > Kitasatosporales > Streptomycetaceae > Streptomyces > Streptomyces sp. NPDC001480. The sequence continues at coordinate 93,709 of NZ_JBIAVX010000016.1, forward strand.
TCCGGCCAGCGGGTGAGGCCGTTGGGCAGTCCGTGGGTGAGGGAGGCGGCGCAGAAGCCGCCGTTGCGGCCCGAGGCGGCCCAGCCCACCTCACGGCCCTCCAGCAGTACCACGTCCCGCTCCGGATCGCGCTCCTTGGCGTTGAGCGCGGTCCACAGTCCGCTGTACCCGCCGCCGACGACCAGCAGGTCGCAGGTCTCGGTGCCGGTGAGAGCGGGCTCGGGGTGGGGCTTGCCGGGGTCTTCGAGCCAGTACGGGACCGGCTGCGCTTCGGAAAGAGACTTGATCCAATGGGTCATGGCGCTTGGGGCCATGATTTCAACTCCCTACAGAGATTCCGGGTTGTCCCGGTTATGCCTTTTGCTTGTTGCGGCGGTTGGTGATGAGCATCGACGTCAGGACGAACAGCACGGCGACCAGGAACATGGCCGTGCCGATGACATTGATCTGGACGGGCGTTCCGCGCTGCGCCGAACCCCACACGAACATGGGGAAGGTGACGGTCGAGCCCGCGTTGAAGTTGGTGATGATGAAATCGTCGAAGGAGAGCGCGAAGGACAGCAGCGCGCCCGCGGCGATCCCGGGTGCCGCGATGGGCAGGGTGACCCGCAGGAAGGTCTGCGCCGGCCCGGCGTACAGGTCCCGGGCGGCCTCCTCCAGGCGCGGGTCCATCGACATCACGCGCGCCTTGACCGCGACGACGACGAAGCTGAGGCAGAACATGATGTGCGCGATCAGGATCGTCCAGAAGCCCAGCTGAGCACCCATGTTGAGGAACAGGGTGAGCAGCGAGGCCGCCATGACGACCTCCGGCATGGCCATCGGCAGGAAGATCAGCGAGTTCACGGCGGACCGCGCGCGGAAGCGGTAGCGGACCAGCGCGAAGGCGATCATGGTGCCGAGGAGCGTGGCGCCGACCGTCGCCCACACGGCGATCTGGAGGCTGAGGGACAGCGAGCCGCACATGTCGGCGACCCCGCACGGGTCCTTCCAGGCGTCCGTGGAGAACTGCTGCCATTCGTAGTTGAAGCGGCCCTTCGGTTTGTTGAAGGAGAACACCGTGACGACGACGTTGGGCAGCAGGAGATAGGCGAGGGTCAACAGCCCCGCGATGACGACGAGACGGCTCTTGAGCCAGGTGACGAAGGGCATTTAGACCAGATCCTCCGTCCCGGACCGGCGGATGTAGATCGTGACCATGAGCAGGATCGCGGCCATGAGGATGAAGGAGAGGGCGGCGGCCGTCGGGTAGTCCAGGATGCGCAGGAACTGCGTCTGGATGACGTTGCCGATCATGCGGGTGTCGGTGGAGCCGAGGAGTTCGGCGTTGACGTAGTCGCCGGCCGCGGGGATGAAGGTCAGCAGCGTGCCGGAGACCACGCCCGGCATCGACAGCGGGAAGGTGACCTTGCGGAAGGTGGTCCAGGGCCTGGCGTACAGATCGCCGGCCGCCTCGTGCAGCCGCCCGTCGATCCGCTCCAGCGAGGTGTACAGCGGCAGGATCATGAAGGGCAGGAAGTTGTACGTCAGGCCGCACACCACCGCCAGCGGTGTGGCCAGCACGCGGTTTCCCGCCGTCCAGCCGAGCCAGTCGGTGAGGTCGAGGACGTGCAGCGTGTTGAGGGCGCCGACGACCGGGCCGCTGTCCGCGAGGATCGTCTTCCAGGCGAGGGTGCGGATCAGGAAGCTGGTGAAGAACGGCGCGATCACCAGGATCATGATCAGGTTCCGCCAGCGGCCCGCGCGGAAGGCGATCAGGTAGGCCAGCGGGTAGCCGAGCAGCAGGCACAGCACGGTCGCGGCGGCGGCGTACAGGACCGAACGCACGAACTGCGGCCAGTACTCGGCGAGCGCGTCCCAGTAGGTCGCGAAGTGCCAGGTGACCTTGTAGCCGTCCTCCAGCGAGCCCGTCTGCACGGAGGTGGAGGCCTGGTAGATCATCGGCAGCGCGAAGAAGACGACCAGCCAGAGGATGCCGGGCAGCAGCAGCCAGTACGGCGTGAACCGGCCGCGCCTGCGCGGGGGCTTCTCCTCGGGGGCGGCGGGGGCGAGAGGCGGGGGCGCCTCGGTGAGCGTCGACATCAGGCGGCGACCTCTTCCTCGGTGCCCGCGTCGATGTCCTGCGTGGCGTCCAGGCCGAAAGTGTGGGCCGGGCTCCAGTGCAGGACCACCTCGGCGCCGGGGACGAGCCGTCCGTCACGCTCGACGTTCTGCACGTACACCGCGAACTCGTCGCAGACCGGGGTGTCGATGACGTACTGCGTGGAGACACCGATGAAGCTGGCGTCGGCGATCTTGCCGGTGACGCGGTTGCGGGCTTCGGGGACCTCCCCCGCGTCGTCGGCGTGCGTGAGCGAGATCTTCTCCGGGCGGATGCCCACCAGCACCTTGCCGCCGGCCGTCGCCGGGGCGGAACAGCGTGCCTGGGGCAGCACGAGCTTGCCGCCGCCGGCCTTGAGGACGATGTCGTCGCCGTTCTTGGTGTCGACCTCGGCCTCGATCAGGTTGGAGGTGCCGAGGAAGTTCGCGACGAAGGTGGTCCGCGGGTTCTCGTACAGGTCGGTGGGCGAGCCGAGCTGCTCCACACGGCCCGCGTTCATCACGGCGACCGTGTCGGCCATCGTCATGGCCTCCTCCTGGTCGTGCGTGACGTGGACGAAGGTGATGCCGACCTCGGTCTGGATGCGTTTGAGCTCCAGCTGCATCTGGCGGCGCAGTTTGAGGTCGAGGGCGCCGAGGGGCTCGTCGAGGAGGAGCACCTTCGGGTGGTTGATGAGCGCGCGGGCCACGGCGACCCGCTGCTGCTGGCCGCCGGAGAGCTGGTGCGGCTTCTTGCGCGCCTGCTCACCCAGCTGGACGAGGTCCAGCATCTCCTCGACCTGCTTCTTCACGCTCTTGATGCCGCGCCGGCGCAGGCCGAAGGCGACGTTCTCGAAGATGTCGAGGTGCGGGAAGAGGGCGTAGGACTGGAAGACGGTGTTCACCGGCCGCTTGTACGGCGGCAGGTGGGTGACGTCCTGGTCGCCGAGGTGCACCGTGCCGGAGGAAGGTTCCTCCAGACCGGCGATCATGCGCAGGGTGGTGGTCTTGCCGCAGCCCGAGGCGCCGAGCAGGGCGAAGAAGGAGCCCTGCGGGACGGTCAGGTCCAGCGGGTGCACGGCGGTGAAGGCGCCGTAGGTCTTGCCGATTCCGGAGAGGCGGACGTCGCCGCTGCTGTCAGTCGTCTTCATCGTCGTCACGCCCCTGTGAGCTTCGCGAACTTCTCTTCGTAGGCCGTCTCTTCCTTCTGGCTCAGCGAGCGGAAGGAATGGGACCTGGCCTGCATGGCCTTGTCGGGAACGATCAGCGGGTTGTTCGCCGCGTTCTTGTCGATCTTCGCAAGGTAGGGCTTCACGCCGTCGACGGGCGTCGCGTAGTTGATGTACGCGGCGAGCGCGGCGGCCTGCTCCGGCTCGTAGTAGAAGTCGATCAGCCGCTCGGCGTTCGTCTTGTGCCGCGCCTTGTTGGGCACCAGCATGTTGTCGGTCGACGTCATGTAGCCGCTGTCCGGGATGACGAAGTCGACGTCCGGGCTGTCCGCTTTGAGCTGCACCACGTCGCCGGCCCAGGCGACGCAGGCCGCGATGTCGCCCTTGGTCAGGTCCGAGGTGTAGTCGTTGCCGGTGAAGCGGCGGATCTGGCCCTTGTCGACGGCCTTCTGGAGCCGGGCTATGACCGCGTCGAAGTCGTCGTCGGTGAACTTCGCCGGGTCCTTGCCCATGTCGAGCAGGGTCATGCCGATGCTGTCACGCATCTCGGAGAGGAACGAGACGCGGCCCTTCAGCCTGGGGTTGTCGAGCAGGTCGGAGACCGACTTCACCTCGATGCCGTCGAGCGCCTTCTTGTTGTAGGCGATGACCGTCGGGATGCCCTGCCAGGGGTACGAGTAGGCACGGCCGGGGTCCCAGTCGGGGTCACGGAACTGCGCCGACAGGTTGGTGTAGGCGTGCGGCAGGTTGGACGGGTCCAGTTTCTGGACCCACCCCAGGCGGATCAGCCGGGCGGCGAGCCAGTCGGTGAGGACGACGATGTCGCGGCCGGTGTCCTGGCCCGCGGCGAGCTGCGGCTTGATCTTGCCGAAGAAATCGTTGTTGTCGTTGATGTCCTCGGTGTACTTGACCTGGATACCGGTCCGCTTGGCGAACGTCTCCAGCGTGGGGTGATGCTTGCCGCTGTCGTCGATGTCGATGTACTCGGTCCAGTTGGAGAAGTTGACGACCTTCTCCGCGGCCGAGTGGTCCGTGGCGGACGTGCCGCCCTGCGTCTTGCCGGCCGCCGGGATCCCGCAGGCGCTCAGCGCCCCGAGACCGCCCAGGGTGAGCGCGCCGCCCGCGGAGGCGCGCAGCAGCGACCGGCGGGTCATGGCAGCCCTGCCGTTGCGGAGGCTGCGCCGCATCGCGGCCACTTGGACCGGCGTCAGGCGGTCGGGCTCGTACTGCTCCATGCGCGTGGTGCCCTTTCGGGAGGGTGGGTAGGGCCCGCCGTGGTCGTCGGCGGCGGCCGGTCTTCGCTATCGGTCCCCGAAGATCGTGCGGTGCCAGTCCTTCCGGGCCACCGCCGTGTTATCGAACATTACGTGCTTGACCTGGGTGTACTCCTCGAACGAGTACGCCGACATGTCCTTGCCGAAGCCGGACTGCTTATAGCCTCCGTGCGGCATCTCGCTGATGATCGGAATGTGGTCGTTGACCCAGACGCACCCCGCCTTGATCTCGCGGGTCGCGCGGTTCGCGCGGTAGACGTCCCGGCTCCACGCCGAGGCGGCGAGACCGTACGGGGTGTCGTTGGCCAGCCGGATGCCCTCGTCGTCACCGTCGAACGGGAGCACGACCAGCACGGGCCCGAAGATCTCCGCCTGGACGATCTCGCTGTCCTGCGGTGCGCCGGCGATGAGGGTGGGCCGGTAGTACGCGCCGTTCGCGAGGTCCCCCCGCGGAGCCTCGCCGCCGGCCACCACGCGCGCGTAGCCACGCGCCCGGTCGACGAAGGCGGCGACGCGGTCACGCTGGACGTGCGAGATGAGCGGGCCGAGGTCGGTGCCGGGGGCGAAGGGGTCGCCGAGCCGGACGCTCTCCATGAGTGCGGCGGTCTGCTCGACGAACGCCTCGTAGAGCGGGCGCTGCACGTACGCGCGCGTGGCGGCGGTGCAGTCCTGCCCGGTGTTGATGAGCGCGCCCGCGACGGCGCCGTGGACGGCCGCCTCCAGGTCCGCGTCGTCGAAGACCACGAAGGGCGCCTTGCCGCCGAGCTCCAGGTGGAGGCGCTTGACGGTGGCGGTGGCGAGCTCGGCGACCCGCTTGCCGACGGCGGTGGACCCGGTGAAGGAGGTCATGGCCACGTCCGGGTGACCGACGAGGTGCTCGCCGGCTTCCCGGCCGGTGCCGGTGACGATGTTGATCACCCCGTCCGGGAGACCGGCGTCGGTCGCCGCCTGCGCGAAGAGCAGTGAGGTCAGCGGGGTCAGCTCGGCGGGCTTCAGTACGACGGTGTTGCCCGCGGCGACCGCCGGGAGGATCTTCCAGGCGGCCATCTGGAGCGGGTAGTTCCAGGGTGCGATGGAACCGACGACACCGATGGGTTCGCGGCGGACGTACGAGGTGTGGTCGCCGGAGTACTCACCGGCGGACTGCCCCGTCAGATGCCGGGCGGCGCCCGCGAAGAAGGCGGTGTTGTCGATGGTCCCCGGGACGTCGAACTCCCGGGTGAGCTTGAGCGGCTTGCCGCACTGGAGAGACTCGGCGCGGGCGAAGTCCTCGGCACGGTCGGCGATCACGGCGGCGAAGCGGTGCAGCGCGTCGGAGCGCTCGCCCGGGGTGGTCGCGGCCCAGGCCGGGAAGGCCTCGCGGGCGGCGGCCACGGCCGCGTCGACGTCGTCCGTCCCGGCCAGCTCGTACGTGTACACGTCCTTGCCGCTCGCCGGGTCGACCACGGCGTGCGTGCGGCCGGAGGTGCCCTGGGTGAGGCGCCCGGCGATGAACTGCGCGCCGTCCGCGAGGCGCTCCTGCGCGGGGAATCGTTCCGGGGTGGCGGTGCCCGGGTTGTGCATGTCGCTCTCCTCGGCCGTCGCCCCGTCCCGGGGGGCGGGTGGCGTAGCTCCAGCTCGATTTGAGTGCCGATCCTGACAGAGCTAAGGGACTCCAACAAGTGATTCCGTTGTTGCCTTTTGGTTACGCGACGGAATCTGTCGACCAGGTGTCGAGTCGGCGCGGTAAAGGGGGGACGGAGTGTCAGTGGTGCGTGCCAGACTCGCGTGCATGGGGAAGATCGATGGTGTGGAAGCCCTGATCAGGGAGGTCCGCACGGGGGTGAGGGTCAAGTACCTGCACTTCTGGGGACACCGGCCGCGGCCGGACGGGCGGGTCGGCGCGAGCTGTCTGAGCCAGTGGTGGCCGTCACCGTTCGTGGTGGACGGAGTGGAGTACGCGACGGCCGAGCACTGGATGATGGCCGGCAAGGCACGGCTCTTCGAGGACGCGGAGGCGGAGCGCCGGGTGCTGGCGGCGGGGCATCCCTCGCAGGCCAAGAAGGCGGGGCGGCTGGTGCGCGGCTTCGACGAGGAGATATGGGAGCGCGAGCGGTTCCGGATCGTGGTCGAGGGCAGCGTCCACAAGTTCGCCGCGCACGATGATCTGCGGGAGTTCCTGCTGAACACCGGGGAGCGGGTCCTGGTGGAGGCGAGCCCCGTGGACCGCGTGTGGGGCATCGGTCTCGCGGCGGACGACGAGGCGGCGGCGGACCCGGAGCGGTGGCGGGGGCCGAACCTGCTGGGGTTCGCGCTGATGGAGGCACGGGAGCGGCTGGCGCACGAAGCCTGAGGGTGGCCCGGCCGTGCGGTGTCAGGGACCGGTCGTCGAGGCGTAGACGGCGATCATCACCAGGCCGAGGACGATGCCGGCGGCGCCGCAGATGATGCCGGCCAGGGCCTGGCCCCCGTTGGTCGCCTCCCCGCGGCGACCCTTGCCGCGGCCGATCACGCCGAAGATCACCGCCAGCACGCCGAGCAGGATGGCCAGCGGCCACAGACAGAAGCAGATGGCGGCCAGGATGCCCAGCGACAGCGCCGCCGTGCCCATCCCGTTGTCCGGCGCCGCCTGCACACCGGGCCAGCCGTATCCGTACCCGTGCCCGTACCCGGCCGGGTAACCGTAGGGAAGCTGTCCGGGACCGTCCGGGGCTATGGGCGGCGGCGGGACGGGGGCGTACAGGGGCTGCGGGCCGGTCGCGGCGGGCGGGGCGAAGGGGTTCGGGGGCCCCGCCACGGGCGGCGCCGGGACCGGCGGCGGGGCGGCGAACGGGCCGGCCCAGGCCGGCGGCGCGCCCGGGAGAGAGGTGACGGTCCGCTGGTCATGGACGAAGGGCGGCGCGGAGGCGTCCGCGGCACCGGATACGGCGGTGTCACCCGGGCCCGGGTGGGAGGCCGGGGCGGCCCAGCCGCCGGGACCGGTGGGCGGGGCGCCGGACGGCACGGGCGCGGTGGCCCCGTCCGGGGTTGCCGGCTTGTCCAGGGGCACGCCGGGGCCCGAGGCGCTGGGGTGCCGGTCCGGGGGCGCGGGGTCGCCCGCCTCCTGCCCCGGGAGGGGCCCCGCGGTGTTCCCCGGAACCTGTGGCGCCTCGTCGGACATGGTCGGCGGTCCCCTCTCCTCGGCGTGCGGTCATGGTAAGGCCGGGCCACGCTCGGCACGGGCCCGGCCTACGATGATCCCCGAGTCACCGATCAGCCGATCACCGCGCCCGCCGGGACCACGGTCCACGGGCGCCGTTCCGGGGAGGAACCTTGACCGACTTCAGCGCCGTACCCGCCGCCGGCACCGCCGACCGCGGCCTGCACGCCTTCATCGCCGGGCTGCCCAAGGCCGAACTGCACGTCCACCACGTCGGCTCCGCCTCCCCCCGGATCGTCTCGGAGCTGGCCGCCCGCCACCCCGACTCCAAGGTCCCCACCGACCCCGAGGCCCTGGCCGACTACTTCACCTTCACCGACTTCGCGCACTTCATCGACGTGTACCTGTCGGTCGTCGACCTGATCCGCAACCCGGAGGACGTCCGGCTGCTGACGTACGAGGTGGCCCGCGACCTGGCCCGGCAGCAGGTGCGGTACGCCGAGCTGACCATCACCCCGTTCTCCTCGACCCGGCGCGGCATCGACGAGGCCGCCTTCATGGACGCCATCGAGGACGCGCGCAAGGCGGCCGAGGCCGAGTTCGGGACCGTGCTGCGCTGGTGCTTCGACATCCCCGGCGAGGCGGGCCTGGAGTCGGCCGAGGAGACGGCACGGCTGGCCACCGACGACCGGCTGCGCCCGGAGGGCCTGGTCTCCTTCGGTCTGGGCGGACCGGAGATCGGCGTACCGCGCCCGCAGTTCAAGCCGTACTTCGACCGCGCCATCGCCGCCGGGCTGCACTCGGTGCCGCACGCGGGCGAGACCACCGGCCCGCAGACGGTGTGGGACGCCCTCACCGAGCTGGGCGCCGAGCGCATCGGGCACGGCACCAGTTCCGCGCAGGACCCGAAGCTGCTCGCCCACCTCGCCGAGCACCGCATCCCGCTGGAGGTCTGCCCGACGTCCAACATCGCCACGCGCGCGGTCCGCACCCTCGACGAGCACCCGATCCGGGAGTTCGTGCGGGCCGGGATCCTGGTCACGGTCAACTCCGACGACCCGCCCATGTTCGGCACCGACCTCAACAACGAGTACGGGGTCGCCGCCCGCCTCCTCGACCTCGACGAGCGCGGCCTCGCCGACCTCGCGAAGAACGCCGTCGAGGCGTCCTTCCTGGACGCGGCGGGCAAGGCCAGGATCGCCGGGGAGATCGACGCCTACACCTCGGCGTGGCTCGCTTCCTGACTCCCCGCACAATGGGGGCCATGCAGACAGTGACCGCCGTGGCCCACCGCGGAGACCCCTACCGCTTCCGTGAGAACACGCTCGACTCGCTGCGTTCCGCGCTCGACCGGGGCGCGGACGCGGTCGAGTTCGACGTACGGCTCACCCGGGACGGCGTGCCCGTCCTGCTGCACGACGACACGCTGAAGCGGCTGTGGGGGCACGACCGGCCGCTGCGCTCGCTGTCAGCCGACGAGGTGCGCGGGCTCACCGCGGGCGGGGTGCCGACGCTGGTGGACGCGCTGGCCGCGACGGACGGCGCCCGGGCGATGATCGACCTGCCCGGGCGTGCCGACCCTCGCGCGGTGCGGGAGATCGTCGGCGTCGTACGGGACTGCGGGGCGCGGGACCGCGTGTACTACTGCGCCGGAGCCGAGATGATGCTCGCGGTGCGTGCCGCGGATCCCTCCGCCGAGATAGCGCTGACCTGGACGACGCTGGCACCACCACGGGCCGGCCTGCTCGACGTGGTGCGGCCGCGCTGGCTGAACTACCGCTTCGCGCTGGTCGACCGCGCCCTCGCGGCCCGCGTCCACCGCGACGGCCACCTGCTGTCGGTCTGGACCCCCGACACCCGCCGCTCCCTGCGCCGCCTGCTCGACCTCGGCGTGGACTCGATCACCACGAACCGCATCGACCTGCTGAGCACACTGCGCCCGGGTACCGCCGGCTACACCGTCGATCGCTGAGCGACCGTCGCCGGGTCGGCCGGTGCGGCGCGGGTGAGGTACTGGGGAACCGGGGCGTCGTCCTTGCCGGTGTCGCGGACGAGACCGTAGCGCTTCGCCCCCTGGGCGGGGCCGGTCGTCACGTCCTTCTCCACCGCGTCCCAGGTCGTCGGGAAGACGTTCAGCCCGTAGTCGGCGCCGCGCTCGTTCACGGTGAGGGTGACGCTGCCGTCGACGTAGAAGTACTCGTTCTGCCACATCTGCTGGGTGCCTGCGGGCAGGACGGCGTAGCCGGTGGCCGAGTCGCCCATGCCGGTGGCGGAGGCGTCGGTGTCGCTGACGGGGTCGTCCATGCGGCGGCCACCACCCGAGGCCACATGGAAGATCTTGCCCTTCAGACCGGTCCAGCTCGGCATGACCAGGCTGCCGGCCCGGTACTGCGGCGAGATCTGCCAGCGGACGAGGACGTAGCCCTGGCCGCTGAGCGTCACGCTGTCCCCCCGGTGGTTCATGGTGGCGTGCGCCCCTCCGCTGCTGGTGACGCCGGACGCGGGCCGGTGCGGCAGGGCGCCGGGCGGGGTGTCCGGGTCCGGGGCGCGGTCGACTGCGTCGACGACCGTGCCGTACGGGTCCGTCCTCTTCGAGGGGGACGACGTCGGTGAGGGGGACGCGGCCGCGGACGGCGGGTGATGGGTGCCCGGCGGCGGGGGTGCGGTCGTGGGCTGTGCCGTGGGGGCGGGCGCGGTGCGCGGGGGCGGGTCGTCGGGGGTCTGTACGACGACGTACGCGCCGCCCGCGACGATCGTCGCGCCCGCCGTCACGGCCACGGCCGGCTTGGTCAGCGCACCGAGCACCTTGGCGGACCAGCCGGCCGAGCCGGTCGTGGCCGCCGCGGTGGCGGCCACCGCCGTCTTGCCGCCTAGGGCCAGCGACAGCGTGAAGCCCGCCGGGACCGGCACCAGAGCGATCCCGGCGAGGAGGCGTGCCGCCGGTACGACCGACTCGCGGGTGTCGCCGCAGTAGCCGCAGCCCCTGACGTGCCGGGCCAGCCGTTTGCGCCACACCGAGTCGGGGCGGCCGTCCCAGCGGGCGGTCAGCTCCCGCAGTTCGGGGCACGCCCCGTCCAGGGCGCGCACGATGCCGCGCGAGGTCTCCAGTCGCTCCTTCATCCGCTGCACCCGCACGGCGGCGTGCTGCCGGCTGATGCCGACGGCCGCCGCCAGTTCGCGCCGGGTCAGGTCGCCGGCGACCTCCAGCCACCACAGCGACAGCAGTTGCCGGTCCTCGGGGTCCAGCCAGCGCACCGCCTCCGCGACCTCGCGCCGCTGTCCCTCCAGTTGGAGCTTCAGCACGGTGAGTCCGGCGAAGTCGGCGGCGTCCTCGGGCACGTTCTCGTCCAGCCGCCGGTCCGTCCTGCGGCGGGACCGGTCCCGTATCTGCCGCATGGCGATGGCCATCAGCCAGGACCGGAAGCTGTCCGGGTCCCGCAGGGCGCCCAGGTTGCCGACGGCCCGCAGCATGGTCTCCTGGACGACGTCATCGACGTCGGCGTGGCCGTTCAGCGCCCGGCCGACGACGTTGTACACCAACGGCAGCCAGCCCTGGACCAGTTCGTCCATGGCCCGCCGGTCGCCGTCCTGTGCCGCCGCGATGGTCGAGCGCCACTGCCGCCCGGTCCTGTCGCCCGCGTGCGTCCTCATGCCCGCACCCTTTCAGGCGGGGTCGTGCTGTTGGCAATGTCGGGGATCACAGTGCGGAGACGGAGTCGTGGGCCGGGGATAACAGTTTTTCGGGGGCCAGGGTGGGCGCGGATCACCGCTCCCTAGGGGGCGGCCCCGACAACTTCCCTATTAGTGAGCCGACTTGATGAGGGGTGCGTCAGGGGTGCGCGCCCTCCTCTCCGACGATCCGGGGACGGTCGGACCCCACGAGGATGATCACGAAGTTTCCGCCGACCTCCTCAGGAGCACCCGATGCGCGCCCGTAGCCGCACCACCCTCCTCGCCGCCTCGCTCGTCCTGGCCCTCGGCGCCGGTCCGCTGGCCGTGCCCGCCTTCGCCGCGGCGCCGGCCGCCTCGGCCTCCGCGCACAAGGCGTCCGATCCGGACGCCGCCGCCCTGCGCGAGGCGATCAAGAACCTCCCCGACGACGACGCGACCGCCGCGCTCGTCCGGGTCGGCGGCACCGACGGCACCTGGCGGGGCAGCGCGGGGGTGCACGACCTGGCGAGCGGCCGGGCCGCGGACCCCGACGCCCGCTTCAGGGCCGGTTCGACGACGAAGGTGGTGACGGCGGCGGCCGTGCTGAGGCTCGCCGCCGAGGGCCGCGTCGACCTGAACGCGTCGATCGAGCGCTACCTGCCGGGACTACTCGGGCCGAAGTTCCGGGAGCCGGTCACCGTACGGCAGTTGCTGAACCACACCAGCGGCATCCAGTCCGGCGACGGCTGGGGCGACTCCTTCGAGGAGCAGTACGCGCACCGCTTCGACACGATCACCCCGGCCCAGGTCGTGAAGTCGGCGGTGGCGAAGGGGCCGGAGTTCTGCGCCGGCGAGAAGCAGGACTACCTGAACATCAACTACACGGTCCTCGGCATGCTGATCGAGAAGGTGACGGGCCACTCGTACGCCGACGAGGCCACCCGGCTGGTGCTGCGCCCGGCCGGGATGCGGGACACGTACTTCCCGGGCACCGACCCGCGCATCCTCGGCCCGCACAACCACGGCTACCAGAAGGTGACCAAGGCCGCCGACGGGACGAAGGAGTTCGTCGACGTGACGGAGTGGAACCAGGCCGACCGGTGGGCGGCCGGGGACATGATCTCCACGACCGCCGACCTGGAGCGGCTGCTCACCTCGCTGTTCCGGGGCCGGATCGTGCCCGAGCCGCAACTGGAGGAGATGTTCACGGTCCCGGCGGGCATCGACGGCGCCACCTACAGTGCGGGGCTCCAGCGGTTCGAGTACGAGGGGCAGGTGTACTGGCTCAAGTCCGGGGGCCGGTACGGCTACAACAGCCTCATCGCGGCGACCAGGAACCTGAGCCGCACCCTCGTCTACTCGGTCGGCTCGACGGACGCCAAGGGCGAGGCCATGAACCCGGTGGCCCAGCGGATCGCCCTGGCCGCGCTCAAGCAGCCGGAGCAGGAACCGGGTTCGGCGAACCGAGCGCTTCCAGCCGCTTGATCTTCCGCCGTACGACGTACAGCGGGACGACTCCGAACACCCCGAACGACATGTCGATCAGGCTCCACCAGAAGGGGATGTGCCGGATCGGCCCGCAGATCAGCGCGAGCGGGATGATCCCGGCGCAGGCGATCATCCCGGACTCGACGACCCAGATGTTGCGGACGGGGTCGCGGTACGGCCCGTAGAAGGCGACCGCGATGACCAGGTGGGCGAAGGCCAGCCAGTCCGTGCCGTAGAGGAGGAAGGGGTACTCGGCGTCGGCGGTGTCCAGCCCCCGCCGCACGCGCGAGATCCAGTCCATCAGTCCCGGCAGGTGCTCCGGCACGGACAGCGAGCGCAGTACGTCCTCCGTCCAGCGCAGTTCGTGGACCAGGGGAAAGGCGGTGGCGCCGCTGAGCACCAGGCACACGACGAAGCAGACCAGCCAGACACGGATGCCCTTGAGTTGGGCGGCTCTGTCGCTCATGACAGGAGCGTACGCCCAGAGTTGAACGTGTTCAAAACCGGGGTTCAGTACCGGGGCTCAGGACCGGGGGCGCGTGGTCCGCTCCGAACTCACCGACGGCTCCGCCTCGGGCACCCTCGATGTCGCCGAAGCCGAGCGGCCGGGCACGGTCGTGGGGACCTTCTCGGTCGGTCCCCGACCGCGGGCCGGGCTCGATCCGGTGGGCCGGGGGGTGGGGCGAGGGCTCGGGACGGTGGTGTGACCGCGGCCGGGCGAGGACGACGGGGACGGCACGGCCGACGGACTGCTCGCGGGGGGCGGGGCGAGCGGGACCACGGGGGACGCGGGTGGCTCGTGGCTCGTCCGCAGGAACGGCAGCGCGAGGACGGCGGCGACCGCGCACGACGCGCCGACTCCGGCCGCCGCGCGGAGCACCCTGCGGCGGGCCGCTCCCCGGCGGATCTCCTCGAACCGGCCCGGGGGCGCGGCGAGATGTTCGGACGACGGGCGGAGGATGACGGCGAGGGGGTCGTCGGGGTCGAAGTCCGGACCGTCGTCAGGGTGTGTGATCAAGACTTCTCCTCAGGTGGGCGCGGAGCAGTTCACGGGCCGCGTGCAGGTCGGCCTTGACGGTTCCTTCCTTGCGCCCGGTCAGCACGGCCACCTCCCGGATCGGCATGTCAGCGTAGTAGTGCAGCAGGATCGGAGTGCGCAGTCGTTCCGGCAGCGCCTGCACGAGCAGCCGGACCGACGGGTCGGCCTGCTCGGCGGGCGGGCGGACGGCCGCTTCGACTCCGGCGCGGCGCACGGCCCTGCGCTCACGCTCCAGCTTGCGCCAGTGGTCCCGGACGAGGTTGGCGGCGGTGACGTAGAGGAAGCCCCGGGGCTCAGCCACGGACGTCCAGCGTGCCCAGAGCCGGGTGAACGCCTCCGAGGCGACCTCATGGGCCGTCTCGTCGTCGTCGACCAGGCGGCGGCACCAGCCGGCCAGGCGCGGATAGAGGGCGGCGAACAGCTCGGCTGCTGCCTTCTCGCGGGACCGTTTCAACGCTCTCCATGGGGGGTTCGGACACTCGTGGGGAAGAGCCCGGGCCGGTCGCGCACGTTCCATGGGCGTGCGCCGGGCCGGCCCGGGCTCCGGGCGGCGGGTCAGGAGCCGGTGGCGCTCAGCGCGGCGAAGACGATCACGTTGTCGAGGTAGCCGTCGCCGGTGCGGGGTCCGCCGCAGGTGATGAGCCGCAGCTCAGGACGGTCTACGTCGCCGTAGACCGCGTCGGTCGGGAAGTCCGTCTTGGCGACCGTCCGCAGGGAGGTGACGGTGAACTTCGCCGACGTGCCGTTCTCCAGGCGTGCCTCGATCCGGTCGCCCCGGCGCAGCCGGTCGAGGTGCCGGAAGACCCCGTCGCCATAGGCGCCGACCGTGACATGACCGAGGATCACCGACGGGCCGACCTGGCCCGGCGTCGGCGAGTGCCGGTACCAGCCCGCCCGGTCGTGGGCCGTGACGGGGGGTACCTGCACCGTGCCGTCCTGGGCCAGCCCCAGCCTGACGATCGGGGTGTCGACCCCGATGGCCGGGATCAGCAGACGCACCGGCACCGAACGGGCCGCCGCGCGGACCGGGTGGGCCGGGGGCCGCCCGGGCGTGTGCGTGCCGGCGGGGCGGGCCGTCGCCCGTGGGGCGGGCGAGCCACCGCAGCCGGTGAGCAGCGCGGCGGCCGCCGCGCCGGCGAACGCACGCCTGGAGAGCCGGTTCACGCCCCGGTCACCCGTCGGCGGCGGACCACCAGGAACGCCGCACCGCCCAGGGCGACGGCTCCGGCGACTCCCCCGCCGACCAGCGTTCCGTCACTTCCGGAACCGTCGGACCCGGAGGCCACACCGGTGTTCGCCGCGCCCCTGGGGACGACGGCCACCTGGCCCCGGTCCCGCACCTTGCTCGGGACGGCGCTCGGCCGGGCGCTCGGGGCCTCGGTGGCACCGCGGCGCTCGCTCGGGACCGGCGAGGGTGCCTCGGTGGCGGCCGGTCGGGTGGACGGGACGGGGCTCGCGGCCCCGCTCGCGAACGCGGGCACCGTGCTCGCCAGCACGGCGGCGCACGCGAGGGCTGCGGCACTGAGGACAGTTCGGCGCATGAATCGCTCTCTTTCGTCGGCCGGCCCGCCCGTCGTGGGACGGGCCGTGTCTTGGATCGAGCGGAGAGACGAGGGAGCGGCCAGGCGGGTTGCAAAGAGATGGCAAAGTCCCGCGGCGGGCGGTGGCGACCGCTTCGGGGGGCAGGGGGCGCGGCGCTGCTGACCTCCGGCTAACGCCCGTCGGGCAGGTCCGCGTTCAGCGCCGTGCTCAGTTCGCCCCGCCGCCGTATCCCCAACTTCTTGTAGACGTTGGTCAGATGGGTCTCCACGGTGCGCCGGGCGAGGTGCAGCAGGGCGGCGATCTCCGTGTTCGTGCGGCCGTCGGCGGCGAGTTGGGCGATGCGGCGCTCGCTGCCGGTGAGGGCGCCGGAGCCGGTGCGGACGGCGCCCGTACGGCGGGCGCCACCTTCGCGCAGCGCCTCCTCGGCAAGTGAGAGCAGGCGCGGCGCGGCCAGCCGCTCGGCGCGTCCGACCGCCTCCCGCAGGCCCTCCCGGGCCCGGACGCGGTCGCCGGCGGCGGTCAGCTGCCGGCCCCGCGCGACGAGCGCGGCGACCAGCTCCGGCTCCGTGCCGGTACCGGCGTCCCGCAGCAGGCGTACGGCCTCCTCGGCCAGCTCCAGACCACGCCGGCCCCCCGTGACCGTGCCGAGCACCCGCATGGCGCGGCCCACCGTGCGGGGCGTGCCCCACACCCTGGCCAGACGCAGCTCCTCCGCGGCGAGCGCGAGCGCCTCCCGGGGGCTGCCCAGCGCGAACCGGCACTCGGCGGCGGCCGAGCGCCACGGGGTGACGACGGGGCTGACCACCTTGCGGGCCGACTGCCGTCGGCCGCACTCCAGGAAGTCGTGCAGGGCGCCCGCCGGATCGCCCGAGGCGGCGCGCTGCACGCCGCGTGCGTACAGGAACCGGTTCAGCTCCCAGGAGTCGGGCGCCGCGTGCAGGTCGAAGCCGTCGGCGAGCCGCCGCGCCTCGTCCGTACGGCCCTGTTCCACGAGTGCGATCAGGGTGAGGGCGTGCGCGTTGGCGGGCCCGGTGTCCGCGGTCACGGGCGGTTCGACGGGCAGCCGCCCGTACTCACCGCGGGCCGCCGCGATGTCGGCCCGGGTGTTGAGCAGCGCCTCGTGCATCGGGTGCAGCAGGTCGGGACGCTGACCGGCCAGACCGCGGTCCACGAGCCGGTCGGCCTCGTCCAGTTCGTCGGCCCACTGGGCGACCGCGGCGGCCGTGCCCAGCAGGAACGGCTCGGTCAGCGGGTCGGTGGGCTCGGCGAGCAGGGCACGCACCTGCTTCATCGCGTCGTCCGCCGAGGTGAGCCCGGCGGTGGCCGCGTGCCGGACGAGCAGGGCCCGGGTGGCCGGCCCGATGAGCTCGGGCGAGCGTTCGGCGGTGTCGCACAGCCACCGGTACACGTCCCGGCGGATCGACTGGTCCTGGTCGGACAGCAGCGCGGAGGCACTGTGCAGCAGACCCACCAGATCGGGGCGGTCGGCGAGCTGGCCGTCCACCGTGCGCAGCACCTCGACGGCGGCGCGGGCCTTGCCGCGTCCGGCCAGTGCGGTGCCCAGGGCGAGGGCGGCCCGGACCCGGTCCTGCGGGGCGCCGGGCAGTCGAAGGGCCTCGCTGAGCCGGGAGATCCCGGACGCGGTCCCCGGGCCGGCGCACTCCAGGGAGCCCAGTTCGGTCAGCAGCCGCTGCCGGCGCTCGTCTGGCAGCGGCTCGTCGAGGGCGCGGCGCAGGAAGGCGACGGCGTCGTCGGAACGGCCGTCGCGCAGGGCCAGGCCGGCGGCTTCCTGGAGCACTCCCGGTGCCCAGGGGTCGCCCACCGGGCCGGACAGCAGCAGCTGCCGGGCGACCGTCTCGGTGAGGGCGCCGCGGTGCAGCATCCGCTCGGCGGCCTGTCGGTGCACCGCGCGCCGCCGGGCCGCGGGCACGCCGGTGAGCACCGCGTCCCGCAGCAGGGGGTGGGCGTACCGGGTGCGGCCGTCGGCGTCGGGGGACAGCACGCCCAGGCCGGTCATCGCGGTGAGCCAGCCCGTCACCCGGGCCGGGTCGGCGTCCGCGAGCTCGGCGAGCAGCCCGCCCAGGCCATCGCCGGTGCAGCCGGGGTCGCAGACCGCCGTGCCGTCCCAGCCCTCGTCCAGGGCGGCGAGCGCCCGCGCCACCTCCGCCGTGCCCGGTCCCGCGCTGTCCAGCCACCACGACACGGCGGCGGGGTACGCGCCCGGGTACAGCGCGGCGGCGGTCTCCGGGACGGCCGGCTGCCGGTCCGGGCCGGCGAGGTCGTCGAGAAGGGCGTGCAGCAGCATCGGGCTGCCGGCGCCGGCCCGTACACAGTCGTCGACCCATGCCTCGCCGGCCGCCGGGGCCCGGGTGCGTACCAGTGCGGCCGCCGCGTCCGCGGTGAGCGGGGCGAGGGTGCGGGTGTGGACGAGGGCGGGCGAGAGGGTGTGGGTGAAGCCCGGCGCGGGCGGGTCGACGTCGTACTGGCTGCGCTCGGTGACCGCCAGCAGGATCGGCATCCGTAATCGGTCCATGTGCCGGGCGGACTCCACCAGCCAGCGGTACGAGGGGGCGTCGGCGAGGTGGACGTCGTCCACGGCGACCATCAGCGGGGACTCGTCGGCGTACTCGCGCAGGATCCGCCACAGCAGGGCGGCCTGTTCGCGCTCGCCGCCGCTGCCCTGCTGCTGCCCGAACCACTGGATGGGGCCGAGGAGTTGGTGGACGGCGGCGAAGGGGACGGTGGTGTCGCCGGGTGCGCAGCGGGCGCGCAGCACCCGCATGCCGTGGCCGGCGGCGTCCTCGGCGGCGGCCTCCAGGACGGTGGTCCGGCCGGTGCCGGTGGCCCCGCGCAGCAGCACCAGGCCGCCGCTGCCGGCCCGGGCGCGCGCGGCCCCGGCCGCCAGCAGCGCGGCGGCTTCGCGGTGTTCGCGCGGCTGGTCACCGTGCGGTCCGGACATCCCTGCCTCCTTGCTCGGACGGGTCACCGTCGTAGCCGTCGCGGTGGTCGTGGTCGTCGTGGTCGGCACGGAAGTCACGGGCGTGCTGCGGGTCACAGACCTCGTGGTCGTCGTACCGCCGATCTCGTGGTGCCGCTCGTGGTGCTCCACGATTGCGCGGGTCCCTGTGGCCCCGGGAGTGTGGGGACCACCCGCCTGCCACCGGTCCCACAGAGGTGGCACGCACGTGGACATGGGGGAAAAGCTTGCTCAGCTCATCGCGGACCACACAACCCGGCGCGCCCGGTTCCGCCGAGCGGATACCGGTGGCGGTGCACGCCCCGGACCCGATCCTGCGCGAGGGGGTGCTCAGCCAGTTGCGCCGGTACCCGGAGATCGACCTCAGAGAGGAGTCGGGGCCGGGCACGGTGGCGCTGCTCGTCGACGACGTGCTCGACGAGGCCGCGCTGACCCGGCTGCGCCGGCTGGTGCGCAGTGAGGGGGCGCGGGCGGTGCTCGTCGTGCGGGCCCTGCGGGAGGCCGAGCTGCTCGACGTGATCGAGTGCGGGGTGGGCGCGATCGTGTGGCGCCACGAGGCGACCGCGACCCGGCTGGTGCAGGCCGTCCTGGCGGCGGCCCGCGGCGACGGGGACCTGCCCGCCGACCTGCTCGGCCGGCTCATCACCCAGGTGGGCACGCTGCACCGCGGTGCGGCCGGCCGGGCGGGCGCACCCGCCTCGGGCCTGACATCACGTGAGGTGGACGTACTGCGGCTGGTCGCCGAGGGGTTCGACACCGGAGAGATCGCCAGCAAGCTGTCCTACTCCGAACGGACCGTCAAGAACGTCATGCACGGGCTGACCACGCGACTGCACCTGCGCAACCGGGCGCATGCCGTGGCGCACGCCCTGCGTGAAGGCTACATCTGACCGAACGGGCATCCGATACCGGCCCTTCGGGCACTCCGCTCTGCCCCGCCACCGTCCCCGGCGTGCCTGCGGGGACGGCCCCGTCGGAGGGCAGGATCGGGTAAGGCGGCAGGCGAACGGGCGGGGCCGGGCACGGCAGGGCGGGAGCACGACGGTGATCCACGAGGTGGACGAGGTACTCAAGGCCCTGCTCGGCGGTGGCGCGCTGACCGGTTCCGGTATCGACGTCGCGTTCGACGCCCCCACCCGGGACTGGGCCGCCCGCCGCAACGCCCCCACGATCAACGCCTACCTGTACGACATCCGGGAGGACGTGAACCGCCGCCAGCGCGGGCACGTCCCCGTGCTCGACGAGCGCGAGGTGGTCGTCAAGCGCCGCCAGCCGCCGCGCTGGTTCCGGCTGTCGTACCTGGTGACGGCGTGGACCAAGCAGCCGCAGGACGAGCACCGGCTGCTGTCCGCCGTGCTGGCCACCCTGATCCCGCGCGAACTGCTGGCACCCTCCGAACTGCCCGGTTCGCTGGGCGCGCTGGGCATGGCGGTACCGCTGTCGGTGGCCGGCATCCAGACGGAGTCGCGTTCCCTGGCGGAGATCTGGTCCGCGCTCGGCGGTGAGCTGAAGCCGTCCCTCGACCTGGTGGTCACCGCGCCCTTCCCGGCGTACCCCGAGTACGACGCCGGGCCGCCGGTCACCGAGGGCGCGGCGGTCCGCGTGCGCACCATGGACGGTGTCCCGGCCGAGGCGGAGGAACGCGCGCACCGGCCCCGGCAGGTGGCGGCGGCCCGGGCCGCCCGGAACGCGGCCCGGCGTCGTGGCGGGGCGGGCCGGGCGACATGACCACGTGGACCCCGGCCTACGACGTGACGGCACCGCCGACCGACCCCGCCGCCCCGCTCCTCGCCCGCCTCGCCGCCCTGCGCGACCGGGTCGCGCTGCTGGTCGAGCACCGCTCGGCCGGCGACCCCACGGCCGGCGACCCCCTGCGCGGCCTGTACCTGTCGGAGGAAGCGGTACGTCATCTGCTGCGCCCGGCGGAGCCCCTGCCACCCGGACCGCCCGGCCCCGCCGAGCCGCCGGACGACCGCCTGGCGGCCCTGTCCGCCCGCCTCGGCCTGACCGAGCTCGACACCGCCCTGCTGCTCATCGCCCTCGCCCCCGACCTGGACCGCACGTTCGAGCCGCTGTACGGCTACCTCAACGACGACGTCAGCAGGCGGCGGGCCACCGCCGCCCTCGCCCTCGACCTGTGCGGGATCCCCGCCCACTCGGCGGGCGCCCGGGCCCGGCTGCACCCCTCGGCGCCGCTGTGCGCGCTGGGGCTGCTCACGGTGGAGGAACCCGAACGCCCCTTCCTCGGCCGCTCGTTGCGCGTGCCCGACCGGCTCGTGGCGCACCTGCTGGGCGACGACACGCCCGACGCCGCGCTCGCCGGACAGCTCCATCCGCTGCCGGCGCCCCCGCGGTCGTACGGCGAAGTCCCCGAGGATGACGGCGAGTTCACCGGCTTCGTGCACCTGCTGGCCGCCCGGCTCGCCGCCGGTCCCCAGCTCACCGCCTATCTCCGCGAGGGCCGCGAGGGCGACGGACCGGTCTGCGTCGCCGCCGCCCTGGACAGGGCAGGCCTCCCTGCCGTGCGCTTCTCGGGACCCGAGGACCGGGTGCCCGAACTACTGCGGGAGGCGCGGCTCGGCGGGTACGCCGTCGTCGTCTCCGGGCTGCCGGACCGGCCCGGCGCGCTGCTCGGGGAGCTGTGGGCGGCGTCCGACGTCACCGTCCTGATCACCGGCCCGCGGCCCTACGATCCCCAGTGGTGCGACCACGACCCCCTCGTCCTGGAGGTGCCCCGGCGCCGCGCGGGGGCGGTGGGCACCTGGTCGGCCGTGCTCGGCGAGGAGCCCGGTTTCGACCTGGCGGCCACCGTCGCCCCGTACCACCTGCCCGACGACCGGATCGCCCGCGCCGCCCGCGCCGCCCGGGGCCTCGCCGGTTTCGAGGGCGTCCCGCTCTCCCCCGCCCACCTGCGCCTCGCCGCCCGCCAGCAGTCCGCCTCCGGTCTGGAACAGCACGCCCGCCGGATCCGCCCGGCCGTCGACTGGACCGACCTCGTGCTGCCGGACCGTCCGCTGACCCAGCTGCGGGAGCTCGCCCTGCGCGCCCGGCACCGCGACCGGGTCCTCGGCGACTGGCGGCTCAGCGCGGGCGGCGGGCGGGGCCGGGGCGTGCTCGGCCTGTTCGCCGGCGAGTCCGGCACCGGCAAGACCCTCTCCGCCGAGGTCGTCGCGGCCGAGCTGGGGCTCGACCTCTACGTGGTCCAGCTGTCGTCCGTGGTCGACAAGTACGTCGGCGAGACCGAGAAGAACCTCGAACGCATCTTCACCGAGGCCGACCGCACGGACGCCGTGCTGCTCTTCGACGAGGCCGACGCCGTCTTCGGCAAGCGGTCCGAGGTGAAGGACTCCCACGACCGGTACGCCAACATGGAGAGCGCCTACCTGCTCCAACGGCTGGAGTCCTTCGACGGCATCGCCCTGCTCACCACCAACCTGCGCGCCAACATCGACGAGGCGTTCACCCGGCGCCTGGACCTGGTGGTCGACTTCCCCTTCCCCGACGCCGGGCAGCGCCTCGCCCTGTGGCGGCACTCCCTGACCCACGTGCCCTGCGCCGACGGCATCGAACCCGGCCCGGTGGCCGCCGACTTCGAGCTGGCCGGCGGTTCCATCCGCAGCGCCGTGGTGACCGCCGCGTACCTCGCCGCGGGCCGCGGCGACGTGGTCACCGCGGCCGACCTCCTGGAGGGCGCCCGCCGGGAGTACCGCAAGGCGGGCCGGCTGCTGCCCGGCGAGGGCGGCTGGTGACGGCCGGGCGCCGCCCGGTGCCTCCGGTGATCAACCGGTGGCGGGGCGCGGCCGCCTTCACACCGTCAGCTTGATGGCCTCGAGTCGGCGCGCGTTGTCGAAGTGGCCGGCGGTGTTGAGGTCGGGGCGCGCGTTGTTGCAGGTCTGGTCGTCCCAGTTCTGGTCGCTGATCTTGACCGTGCTACAGGCCTGCCCGGAGCCGACGTTCCACACGAAGGTCACCATGTACGGATCGTCCTTCTTCGTGCTGCCGATGTAGTTGTCCTTGCCGTCGGCGACGATGGCCGTCCAGTTCGGCATCCACTTGCCCTGGCCGTTGGAAGACTGGGGGTCGTGCACCATGGCGTTGCCGGCGGAGCCCTGGACGCCGTACACCGCGACGTCGAGTTCCTTGATCGCCTTGCCCTGGCCGACCGTGCCGGCGACGGTGCCGTCGCACACCGGTTTCTGCCAGCCCTCGTCCTCGACGTAGGCGCGGTAGCAGACGTGCCGCCCGCTGGGGTCGCTCGTCGCCAGCCGGTTCACGGCGGTCGCCGCCGTGTCCGTCTTGGGTTTGGCCGTCACCGTGGCCTTGGCGCCGCCCCCGCCGCCCCCGTCGCCGGACCCGTCCGCCCCGGCCGCGGCACCGGTCTCGGCGGCCGGCGGCGCGCTGGTCATGGCGGGGGCCGGCGGCAGCGCCGGTGACGCGCTCGCGGAGGGACTGGGGGCGAGGGTGGTGCCGGCCTCGGCGGTCTTCTCGGTGGCGCCGGTGCCGACATCGGGCTTGTAGGCGATCCACAGCATCACGAAGGTGACCGCGAGAGCCGTGAAGACGCCGAAGAAGGTGGCCAGCCACCGGGGCAGGAACCCGCGCTGGACGTAAGTGCCCTCCACGGGGAGCGGGTTGGTCCCGGAGCGGAGCACGGACAGCGTGTACGGCCGCTGCTCCTTCCCCCCGAACCAGATGATCTTCCGCGGCTTCAGCGTCGCCTTCACGAACGCCGCCCGGCCCGGCTCGATCTGCACGTTGCTCGGATGGATGTCGTACGACAGCTGGTCGCCGTTGTCGCTGCCGCTGACGGACGCGGTCAGCTTGGTGTTGCCGAGGTTGTCGACGGCCAGGCGGGGCCGCCCACGGAAACGGCCCTTCACCGTCGGCGGCACCAGCTCCGCCCGCACCTCCGTGAACGGGGTGATGGTGAGGTTGCCCTCGGGGACGGTCGTCGCCTCGGGGTGCTCGGTCGGCGTGATCCGCACCGCGTACGGGTTCGGACCGGCGGTCGCGTCCGGCGTACGCGGCGGCGCGAACGTCAGCTCCACCGTCCCCGTCGTCCCCGGATACAACCGCAGCGTCTGCGGCTCCACCGTCGTCCACGGCGCGACCGGCCCCACCGGTTCGAAACGGTACTCGTCGACCACGTCACCGGTGTTGCGCAACCTCATCCGCACACGGGTACTGCCACCCGGATCCACCGTCGCGGATGCCGGTTCCAGAGAAGTCCACAGACTCATGCGCCGAGGCTACGAGGACGCCCGGAGCCGGGTCACCGGTCGCAGGGGCAGACGACCGGTACGGAACGGGCCGGGTGCGCTGCCCCAACGGCCCAGCGCGGCAGGCGAGTCAGGAGGCGTTCACGGCGCGCCCCTGCGTCTTGCCCCGGCTGCGGTCCACGATGGCGACCACCTGGACCGGCGCTCCGGGCAGCGCCACCCAGCCCTCTTCGGACTGGGAACCACGGGTGAGGTACTTGGCCTTGATGCGCACCACGACCACGCCCCGCGCGCCCTGGCGGCTGAACTGCCGCGAGATGTAGCGGTCCGCGGTGAACTCCGGGTAGAGACGTCCCCGGCTGACCTGGGCGCCGGCCTGTGCCTCGGTGGGCGCGGGGGTGTTGGCGTCGGAGGTGACACCGCCGGCCGAGTTGTTCTCCGCCATCGCGCGGATCCTCGCCATGTCGTCGCCCCGGTACAGGGTCACCACGGTCTCGCCGCCCGCCTCCACCGCGGCCGCCACGGCGCTGTCGGACGTCGGCGCCGGAAGTTGCGCCTGCTGGGCGGTGAGGTCGTCCTCGGAGCTGTAGTCGTCGTCGCTCTCGGTCAGTTGGCTCGGGTTGGTGGCCAGCTCCAGCACACGTTGCACGGAGGGCGCGCTCGCGGGGGCCGCCGGGCCGGCGGCGCCGTCACGGACCGCACGCTGTGCGGGGACCGGGCCCGCCATCACCTGCCGGGCGGTCTCCTCCGCCTGCTTCTCGGCCCAGTCGGAGGGGTCGGACACGCGCAGCCCGGAGCCGTTGTCCGTGCCCGGGACGGCGCCCTGGCTCTGCTGGATGACATGCGTCAGTTCATGGGCGAGGGTGGGCTTGTCCGTGCCGTCCCACACCACGTGCGAGCCGGAGGTGTAGGCCTTCGCGCCGATCTCCGCCGCCGACCGCTGGGCCACCGTGTCGGTGTGCACGCGGACCCCACTGAAGTCGGCGCCTCCGTAACGGGCCTCCATCTCCGTGCGCAACGGTGTGTCCAGGGGCTGCCCGGGGGTGCGCAGCACCTCGTGCACCGTCGACCGCTCCACCGACGGGCCATGGCCGCAGCCCTCGGAGTGCTCGTGCCGTTCCTCCTGCACCGCACGGGCCACCGCCGCGTTGCCCGCCGCCCGCTGGAGTGCCAGCATGCGTTGCACGCGGGTGACCGGCGCGGCCGTGCGGCGGGCGGTGTCCTGATCGGCGGTTCGCTGGGCCGGTGATCCGTGGGCGCGCACAACGTCCCCCTCGACGCTCGGTAACTGGTCTTCCAGCCTTACGGGACCGTGCCGGACGCCGGAAGGTACCCAGGGGCATACCCGGGGGCAACGCGATGCACTGCCCGTCGGGGCAAGGGGCCTGCCCCCGCCTCGGCACCGCAGGCCATTTCGGCGGGTGTCGTGCGCGCGTGAGGCTGGAGGGCGTTCCTGTCTCGTACCCCGAGGAGAGCAGAGCATGCCGTCCTACCTGTCGCCCGGCGTCTACGTCGAGGAGGTGGCCAGCGGCTCGCGCCCCATCGAGGGGGTGGGCACGTCGGTCGCGGCCTTCGTGGGACTCGCGCCGACCGGTCCGCTGAACGAGCCGACGCTGGTGACCAACTGGAGCCAGTACGTCGCCTCCTTCGGTGAGTTCACCGAGGGGTACTACCTCGCGCACTCCGTGTACGGCTTCTTCAACAACGGCGGAACGGCCGCCTACGTGGTCCGCGTCGGCGGCTCCGCCGAGGGCGCGCCCGTCGACGGCTCGGCCGGCACCGCGCCCGCCGCCGTGACCGGCGCCGCCGCCCCTGTCGCGCTGCCGCCGGCGGAGCCTCGGCAGCTCGGCACGTTCGCGGTGACGGCCATCGCCCCGGGCAGCACCGGCTCGCTGAGCGTCGAGGTCGCCGACCCGGAGGGCGAGGGCCCGGCCGAGCGGTTCAAGCTGATCGTCAAGGACGGCGACAGGCCCGTCGAGAGCTTCGACGTGACCGCCAAGAAGGGCGGCCGCAACTACGTCGTCACGCAGGTCAAGGAGCGCTCCAAGCTCATCACCGTCACCGAGGCCGCGCCGGCCGCGCAGCTGGCCCGCCCGGACAACCAGACGGTCGCCCTCCCGGCCCCGGCCGCCGCTCCCGCCGTACCGTCGTCCGGTGCGTCGTCGGGTGCTCCGGAGGAGTCGCACCCCGGCCCGGCGACGTACCTCGGCGACTCCGCCGACCGCACCGGCTTCGGCGGCCTGGAGGCGATCGACGAGATCTCCATGGTCACGGTGCCCGACCTGATGGCCGCCTACCAGCGCGGCGCGATCGACCTGGAGGCCGTCAAGGCGGTCCAGCTCGGGCTGATCGCGCACTGCGAGCTGATGGGCGACCGGGTCGCGATCATCGACCCGCCGCCGAGCATGAACGCCCGTCAGATCCGCGTCTGGCGCCAGGAGACCGCCGGTTACGACTCCAAGTACGCGGCGCTGTACTACCCGTGGATCAAGACCTTCGACCCGGCGAGCGGCCAGTCCCGGCTGATCCCGCCGAGCGGCCACGTCGCCGGCGTCTGGGCCCGCAACGACTCCGAGCGCGGCGTCCACAAGGCGCCCGCCAACGAGGTCGTACGCGGCGCGGTCGACCTGGAGATCCAGATCACCCGCGGCGAGCAGGACCTGCTCAACCCGATCGGCGTCAACTGCATCCGCGCGTTCCCCGGCCGGGGCATCCGTGTCTGGGGCGCCCGCACCCTCTCCTCCGACCCGGCCTGGCGCTACCTGAACATCCGCCGGTACTTCAACTACCTGGAGGAGTCGATCCTGATCGGCACCCAGTGGGTGGTGTTCGAGCCGAACGACCACGCCCTGTGGGCCCGCATCCGGCGCAACATCTCGGCGTTCCTGGTCAACGAGTGGCGCAGCGGCGCGCTCTTCGGCCAGCGGCCCGAGGAGGCGTACTACGTCAAGTGCGACGAGGAGACCAACCCGCCGGAGTCGGTCGACGTCGGCCGGGTCGTCTGCGAGATCGGCATCGCCCCGGTCAAGCCCGCCGAGTTCGTGATCTTCAGGCTGGCCCAGTTCTCCAGCGGCAGCGGGGAGTTGGAGGAGTAGGACCCACCTGTCGTACGCCCTGTTCGTACGGCGACTTCGTACGGCGACTTCGTACGGCGATTTCGTACGGCCTTTTCGTACGCCTTTCTCCAGTAGGACCCTCACAAGGACAGCGAACACATGAGTCTCCAGCCGGGTGACGCCCTCACCTCACACAACTTCGGCCTCCAGATCGACGGCGTGATGGTCGAGTACCTGGCCGAGGTCAGCGGCCTCAGCATCGAGCAGGACGTCATCACCTACCAGCAGAACACCCCCAACGGCCAGAACGTGGTCAAGAACCTGCCGGGTGTGAAGAAGAACGGCACCTGCACGGTCGTCCGCGGTATGACCCAGTCGGCCTCGTTCACCCAGTGGATCAACGAGTCCATCTCGGGGCAGATGACCACGGCCCGCAAGAACGCCTCCATCATCATGATGGACTTCCAGAACAACCCGGTGAAGCG
This sequence comes from Streptomyces sp. NPDC001480, assembly GCF_042894725.1. Taxonomy (NCBI): domain Bacteria; kingdom Bacillati; phylum Actinomycetota; class Actinomycetes; order Kitasatosporales; family Streptomycetaceae; genus Streptomyces; species Streptomyces sp. NPDC001480. The sequence continues at coordinate 120,806 of NZ_JBIAVX010000016.1, forward strand.
CTACCACCTGCGCAACGCCTGGTGCAACAAGATCGACGCGAGCACGGTGAAGGCGGGTGAGGCGTCCGCCCTCACCGAGACGGTGACCATCGCGTTCGAAGAACTGGTCATCGAGTAATGCGGCGTACGGCTGCCAGGGCCGGCGGCGCCGTCTCCTACTCCGGCACGGAGGCGCCGGGGCCGGAGGCGGGTGTGGACGTGTCCGGGCCGGGACCGGAGCCGCTGCCGGCCCCTGCTCCGGGGCCCGCCCCCGCGCGGCTACAGGAGTCACTGCGCACGGAGTTCCCCTTCCAGCTGCCGCGCGGGTACGTCGACGAGGCGGGCACCGTCCACCGGGACGGCGTGATGCGTCTGTCGACGGCGCGGGACGAACTCGTCCCGCTGCGCGATGTGCGGGTGCAGGAGAACCCGGCGTTCCTGTCCGTGGTGCTGCTGGGCCGGGTCATCACCCGGCTCGGCACACTGCCCCTGGTGCACGACGGGATCGTGGAGAACATGTTCGCCTCCGACCTGGCCTTCCTCCAGGACTTCTACCGCCAGATCAACGCGGAGGGCCACACCCGGGCCGCCGTGCGGTGCCCGCACTGCGCGGAGCCGTTCGAGGTGGAACTCGGCGGGAGCCGCCTGGGGGAATCGTGACGTACGCGACCGACCGGCTGCACGAGGAGATCGCGTACGTCGCCTACCACTTCCACTGGAGCCTGGAGGAGATCCTGGACCTGGAACACCACGACCGCCGCCGTTACACGGACCAGATCGCGTCCCTGGTGACGCGGGCCGGCGCGGAGGGCTGAGCGGTGGGTTTCCTGGACCGGTTCCGGAAGCGGGTGCCTGCCGAGGGCGCCGCCGGTGACGCGGTGGGCCCGGAGCCCGCGAGCGGTGAGGTGCGTATGGGCGGGCGGCCGGTGGTGGCCGCCTCCTGGCCGGGGCTGCCACCGATCCAGCGGGCCATCGCCCCCAGCCCGGCCGGGGTCGCCGACGCCGGGTTCGGCGGGCGGCTGCCGACGTGGCAGAACCCGTCGTTCATGGGCGCGGCCTCCCATGCGGTGCTGGACGGGCGGTCGAGCGCGATGCTCGGCGACACGTTCCGCTCGTCGGCGGCACGGCCCGTGTCCGGCCTCGAGAACCCGGCCGCCGCCCTGCCGTTGGCCGGCCCTCCCGGACAGCCGGTGGTACAGCGGACCCCGGCGGTACCGCTGCGGCTGCTTCCGCCGCGGGTGCCGGGTGGTGTGGGCGAGGGGCGGGGTACGGCGGGCACGGCCACTGCGGCCGCTGGACCGGCCTCGCCTGCGCGAGCGGTCGCGCCGAGGGGGCCGGTCGCACCGGGAAGGCCCACCGCCACGTCCGCGCCGACTCCGACCGGGGCGGCCGCGCCCGGCGGGACCGCCACGTCCAACTCCGCGCCCTCTTCGACCCCGTCCAGCGGAGACACCCCGCCGAGCGGGACCGCCGCGTCCAACTCCGCGTTCGCATTGGCCCCGTCCGGCGGAGCCATGCGTACGGGCGGGCAGACGCCCTCAGTGCCGCCCGCGTCGGCGCGGGCCGGCACGGTTGCCGGCCCGGACGCCCCGGTGGTGTCTCCCGAGCCGCCGTCCGCGCCGGCGGTGCACGCGCCGCTCCCCGTCTCCGGGCTCCGGGTGACACCCGTGCCGGCGGCGGGCTCTTCGTCCCCGTCGAGGTCCCTCACGCGGGCGCGCACCGGGGCGACGCCGGTTCAGCGGCGGACACTCCCGGTGGCGCGACGGCTCCCCACGCCCACGGGCGACGCGCCCTCGGGCCCACCGGCGTCGAAGGACAGGGACGGGTCACCCACGCCACCACCGGACGGCGGCCAGGACGCCACCACTCACGGCACCGAACCCGCACCGACGAGTGGACCACCCGCGATACCGACGCCCGACGGCCAGGACGACGCGGCCCACCGCGCCGCACCC
>NZ_JBIAVX010000016.1:122836-251327 GCF_042894725.1 Streptomyces sp. NPDC001480
CCCGCACCCGCCGTCCCACACCGCCCCGCCACACCCACGAGCGGATCCCGCACAACACCGACGCCCGACGGCCAGGACAACGCGGCCCACCGCGCCGCACCCGCACCCGCCGTCCCACACCGCCCCGCCACACCCACGAGCGGATCCCGCACAACACCGACGCCCGACGGCCAGGACAACGCGGCCCACCGCGCCGAGACCGCCCCCGCCATCCAGCGACGGCCCTCCGCAGCCAGGAACGGCACCACGCCCACCGCGCCAACAGCCCAACACCGAAGCGAACCGCCCACGCCGGCGCCGAACCACCCCCCGGCCGGCACGAAGCACCATGCCGAGCCCGCACCCACCGCCCAGCGACGGCCCCCCGCATCCACAAGCGGATCACCCACGCCATCACCGGACGACACCCCGGCCCCGGCGGCCCACCGCACCGAGGCCGCGCCCACCGTCCAGCGGGCGGCGCTGTCGTCCGGTGACATCGTGGCGTCCAGCGGTGCGGCAGCCGATGGCCTCCCCGTACAGCGATCCCTGACCGGCGGCCCGGCCCCCGTGTCTCCCCCAGGCCCCCGGCCCAGCCCCCCGGCAGCGGGCAACGATCACACCGCACCGGCGACGGCGACCCGGGACGAGGACTCCGGCGGCACCGAGCATGCCCCGGGAAGCTTCCCCGCCACGGCCGCAGCGTCCCCGGCTCCACCCGCGCCGACCGGCCGCGACGAAACCCCGCCCGTCGTGCAACGGCAGCCGAGCGTCAACGCCCTCCGGCCCGGCACCGCGTCGCCGGACAGCCTCCGACCGGGCACCGCCCACCCCGGCGTGACCCCTGCCGCCGTCCGACGACCGGCTTACCGCCCCCAAGCGCGCACCGCCGACCCCGGCGCAGCGCCTCCCGCCTCCACGGCCGCTCCCCGACCCCGGTCGGTGCTGGACGCACAGCAGGTCGCGCCAGACGTGAACACACACCCCGTCCAGCGGACGACGGCGCCGGCCGACAGCGCGCCCGCTCCCGCGCAACGACCGGCGGAGCAGCCCGCCCGACCGGTCGCCGAGCCGGTTCAGCCCGTGGCCGGCGCGACACCCGCCATCCAGCGCAGTGCGCCCCGCCGCACGCCCCGCGTCGGCCTGGGCGCACCGATCTCCTCGCTGCCCGCCTCCCCCGAGACCCCGTCCGTCCAGCCGAGCGCATCCGCCCCCGCACCGGTAAACGCCCCGGACACCCCCAACTCCCCGTCCGCAGTTCCACCCGTGGTCCAGCGGGTCCCCCACGCCACCACGACCACGCCCGCCACGCCGACCACGCCCGCCGCACCCCCGGCTGCCGCCCCCCGCCGTTCCCCCCTCGGCGTTCCCATGACCACCCCACCCGCCGACGCGACGCGCCTCGTCGACACACCAGCCCCTACGGCCCCGGCCCCTGCCCGTCCCCCAGCCCCCACCCCGACCCCACCCCCCGTCCTCCCCCCGGCCGTACCGCAACCGGCCTCGACGCCGAGCCCAACCACCGTGCAACGCTCAGCCACCCGGCACGCGGTCACCCCCCGCTCCCCCGCCCCCACCGGCCGTACCCCACTTCCGGTAGCCCCTCTCACGCCGCCCCCGCCTCCAGGCACCACCACGCCTCAGGGCACCGCCACGCCTCAAGGCACCGCCCCGCCCACCGCCTCCACCCCGCCCCTCCCCGTGGTCCAGCGTTTCGGAAAGAGGGCGAAGAAGCCGCCCAAGGGCTCGGCCACCGGGGCCCTGGCAGCCGCCGCGGCGGCGACCGTCGCCGGCGCCTTGCCCACGCCGCCCGTCACCCGCCGGACGGCAACCGCGCCGCCGCCCCCGTACACGGCCCAAGCAGCCGCTCCACCCCCGTACACACCGTCTCCCGGTGAACCACCCCCGCCCGAGTACGCGGCAATCGCGCCGGGTGCCTTCGACCCGAGGGAGCTGACCGATTTCCAGCTGGACGAACTGGTGCACCGGATCATCGGCCGCATCACCCGTCTGATCCGCACCGAACTCCGCCTGGACCGCGAACGGATCGGCAAGCTGCGCGACCCCCGTCGCTGACCGGCCCACCCAGGCCGACCAGGAACGACAAAACGACAGGAACGACAGAAAGGCCCCCCTCGATGTCCCGCCAGGACCCGGGCTCCACCATCTGGTTCAGCCTCAGCATCGACGGCGAGAGCCTCGGTTACTTCAACGGATGCGAGGGGCTGTCGTCGCAGGTGGAGGTCGAGCACCGCCAGGAGGGCGGCAACAACGGCTTCGTCTGGCAGCTGCCGACCCGTGTCACGTTCTCCACGATCCGGCTGACCCGCCCGCTCACCCCGGACACCACGAAGGTCGCCAAGTGGATCTCGTCCGTGCAGACGGGGATCAAGCGGCCCACCGCCCAGATCGCGGCGCTGCGCGCGGACGGTTCCGAAGTGGCCCGCTGGGGGCTGATCGACGTACTGCCGGTGAGCTGGACCGGTCCCACCCTCGACCCCGCCGGCCCGGCCGTGGCGACCGAGGTGCTGGAGATCGCCCACCACGGGTTCACGGACTGAACGGGCTGAGGGGACGGACCAGCATGGCCAAGGGCAGCAAGGGCGGCGCCGGCAAGAGCCTCGTGCGCGCCACGCTCGCGATCCACGAACCCCCCGTCGGCGACAGCACGACCCCCGGCGGGATCATCAAGACGTTCGGCTTTGACTTCAATCCGGCGCAGCTGTCGCTGACCCGGCACGCCGAGTGGAAGACCACCCCCGCGCAGATCGAACGGGACGGCTCCCTGCCGGAGTTCATGGGCTCCCGGCCGCGGGAGATGAGCGTGGAGATCTTCCTCGACTCCTCCGACGAGCCGAGCAGCAACACCGTGCTGAAGAAGGTGGAGTCGCTGCTCGACTGCTGCGAGGTGACGGCCAAGAGCATCGCCGCGAAGCAGCCGTCGCCCCCCTGGGTGGTGCTCCAGTGGGGGTCCTTCTCCACCGCCCGGTTCACGGCCTACGTCAGTTCCGTGGAGGCCACCTACTCGCTCTTCGGGACGACCGGCGTGCCCATCCGGGCCACCTGCCGGCTGCAACTGAACGAGATCCCCGGCAAGACCAACGGGCAGAACCCGACGTCGGGCGCGCTCACCGCGCAGCGCGTGCACCGGGTCGTCGCGGGCGACTCGCTCCAGTCGCTGGCCTGGCGGGAGTACGGCAACGCGGCCGCCTGGCGGGCCATCGCCGAGGCCAACGGCATCGACGATCCCGCGCACCTGCCGACCGGCACCGAGCTCGTGCTGCCCGCCGCCGAGGAGGTGCGTGCCTGATGGTGCGGTCCGCGTTCTCGAACGTCGTCGAGGTGAGGATCGGCGGCGCCAAGCTGCCCCCCGAGGTCGCCCGGGCCCTCGTCGACGCTTACGTCGACCAGGGCGTCGGCGTGCCGGCCGCGTTCCGGCTGACCTTCCGGGACCCGTACCGGCTGATCCTCGGCAAGCTGGGCGTCACCTTCGGCACCCAGGTCGTCCTCGCTCCGGTCGCCGACGGGCAGGGCGCCTCCGATCCGCTGCTGACGGGCGAGGTGACCGGTCTGGAGGCCGACTACGACGGCACCGGCACCTTCACCGTGATCCGCGGCTACGACTTCGGGCACCGCCTGCTGCGGCAGCGCCGGGTGGCCGCCTACCGCAACCAGAGCGCCTCCGACATCGCCCGGAAGCTGGCCGCCCAGGACGGGGTACCGGTCGGGCGGATCGAGTCGACGCGGACGGTGTACGAGTTCATCAGCCAGTCCAACGTCACCGACTGGGACTTCCTCGCGCGGCTCGCCGACGAGAACGAGATGGTGATGTCGGTGGACGCGGACGGCAGGTTCCAGTTCGTGAAGCCCAAGTCGGCTTCCGGCGCACCCTCGCCGAAGACCGACGGCGACAAGAGCCCGTTCGTGCTCCAGGCAGGGCACGACATCCTGCGGCTGCGGGCCGCGGTCACGGCAGCCGACCAGGTCGGCAGGGTCGAGTCGCGCGGGTGGGACGTGACCACCAAGAAGAAGCTCACCGCCACCGCGCCCGCGACCGACAACCCGGGTATCGGCATCGGGACCACGCCGGGCGCCGCGGCCGGGAAGTTCAGGACGGCCAAGCTCGTCGACACGGGCACGCCCTACGACAAGCAGAACGAGGTGAAATTCGCCGCGGACGCCCTCGCCGACGACGTCACCGGCGCGTTCGCCGAGCTGGAGGTCGTCGCCCGTGGAAATCCCAAGCTGCGTCCGGGAGTTCCGGTGGCACTCGCCGATGTGGGCAAGCCGTTCGAGGGCAAGTACACCGTCACCTCCGTACGGCACGTCTTCGGCGACGGCAAGCACTACGAGGCCTGGGTGACGGTCAGCGGACGGCAGTGGCGTTCGCTGTACGGGCTCAGCTCCGGCGGCGCGGACACCGCGCCCCGGCTGCCCAGCGTGGCCAACGCCCTGGTCACCGACGTGAACGACCCGCTCAAGCAGGGGCGGGTCCGGTTGCAGTTCCCGTGGCTGGACGACAGCTACGTCAGCGACTGGACGCGGACGGTGCAGCTGGGCGGCCTCGGCGGCGGCGGCATCTTCCCGATGGACGTCAACGACGAGGTGCTCGTCGCGTTCGACCGGGGAGCCCTCGACCATCCGTTCGTGATCGGCGGGCTCTACAACGGCAAGGACAAGCCGACCGTCGTCAGTGACGTGCCGCTGCACGACACCGTGCGCAAGAAGGCGAGCCGGCACACCGTCTCCGACCGGGACGGCAACCGTCTGGACCTGCTCAGCCAGAAGACCGGCGGCCGCAGGCAGGGCGTCCGGCTGACGTCCGGCGACAAGCAGCTGGTCATCAACCTGGACCGGACGAAGACCGAGATCGTCGTGGACAGCAGGGGTGACGTCACGATCAAGGGCAGCCGGTCGGTGTCGGTCGAGGCGGGCGGCGATCTGACGCTGAGCGCCCGCCGCAGTCTGACCATCAAGAGCGGCGGTCCGCTCAGCATCCAGGGCGGCGGCATGGTCAACGTGCGGGCCGCGGGTGAGATCGGGGTGAACGCCGTGGGCGCCCTGAACCTGAGCGCCGCGGGCGCGGCGAACCTCACCGGCGGGGCGACCGTGCAGATCTCGTCGGCCGTCAACACGACGATCAAGGCGCCGACCACCCTGGTGGCGTCCCCCACGTTCGGCGTCACCACCATCCCCGTGCCGATGGTGATCCCGTGACCGTCTCCGTGACCCTGGAAGGCGGGGTGTGGTCCTGATGGCCGAACAGTTCGTCGGGTCCGGCTGGTCGTTCCCGCTGCGCATCGGGCCGACCGGCGGGATCGCCCTGGTCAGCGGGGAGCGGGAGGTCGAGGAGGCGATCCGGCTGGTGTTGTCCACCGCGCCGGGCGAGCGCCCGATGCGGCCCGACTTCGGCTGCGCGATCCACGACCTGGTGTTCGCGCCGGTCAACGAGCAGACCGCGGGCCGCATCCAGCACGAGGTGCACGTGAGCCTGGACCGCTGGGAGCCGCGCATCGAGGTGGACGACGTCGAGGTCTCGGCCGGTTCCGACCAGAGCGTGCTGTACATCGACGTCCGCTACTCGATCCGCGGCACCAACAACCCGCGCAGCCTGGTCTTCCCGTTCTACGTCATTCCGTCCCACGACGAGCCGGACGGCACCTCCCCGGCTCACGGCAACTCCCCGGCTCCGGAAAGCGACCGCTGATGGCCCTGCCCTCCCCCAACCTCGACGACCGCCGCTTCCAGCAGTTCGTCGACGACGCCAAGCGCTACATCCAGCAGCGCGCCCCGGAGTGGACCGACCACAACGTCTCCGACCCCGGCGTCACCCTCGTCGAGACGGTCGCCCACATGGCCGACCAGATCGTCTACCGGCTCAACCGGGTGCCGGAGAAGAACCACCTGGCGTTCCTGGACCTGGTGGGGATCACCCTGTTTCCGCCGTCCGCCGCCCGCACGGACGTGACGTTCTGGCTCTCGGCGCCGCAGGAGGAGCCGATCTCCGTGCCGGTGGGCACCGAGGTCGCCACCGTGCGCACCGAGAGCGAGGAGGCGGTCGTCTTCGCCACCGAGCGCGAACTGAGCGTGGTGCCCTGCGAGTTGCGTCATCTGCTGGTGCAGCACCGGGGTGCGGCGGCGGTGGAGCGCACGCACGACCTCGCCGAGGAGGACAAGGACCTGCTCTGCTTCTCGGAGTCCCCCGACCCCGGCGACTGCATGCTGCTCGGCCTGACGGCGGCCGTGCCGCACTGCGCGCTCGCCCTGGACCTGGACAGCCGGGTCGACGGTGTCGGCGTGGACCCGCGGCAGCCGCCGCTGGTGTGGGAGGCGTGGACCGCGGACGGCTGGCAGCCCTGCGAGGTCGACCTGGACGGCACTGGCGGCCTCAACCGCCCGGGCGAGGTGGTGCTGCACGTCCCCGGCGGGCACGTCCTGTCCCGCAACGCCGGCCAGGAGGCGGGCTGGATCCGCTGCCGGGTCACCGAACCCCTGCCCGGCCAGCCCTTCTACACCACCTCCCCCACCGTCCGGGCCGCCGAGGCCTTCACGATCGGCGGCACCACCTCCGTCGTCCACGCCGAGACGGTGTACGACGAGGCGCTCGGCGAGGCCACCGGGCTGCCCGGGCAGCGGCTGCGGCTCGCGCACGCGCCCGTGGTCGGCGACGAACCGCCGGTGCTGCTCCAGACCGCCGAGCACGACGGGTGGGTGGACTGGCGGGTCGTGCCGCACTTCGCGGCCTCGGGCCCGTACGACCGGCACATCACCCTCGACGCCACGACCGGCGAGATCGCCTTCGGCCCGGCCGTGCGCGAACCCGACGGCTCGCTGCGCCAGTACGGCATGGTCGCCCCCAAGGGCTCCCCGGTCCGCGCCCGCCGCTACCGCACCGGCGGTGGCCGCGCGGGCAACGTGGCCCGGGGCGCCGTGCAGATCCTGCGCACCTCCATCCCGTACGTCTCCGAGGTCGTCAACCGGGAGGCCGCGCGCGGCGGGGTCGACGGGGAGACGGTCGAGGAGGCGAAGGTCCGCGCGCCGATCACCCTGCGCGCCCAGGAACGGGCGGTGACCCTGCGCGACTACGAGGAACTGGCCCGCCGCGCCGCCCCCGAGACCGCGCGCATCACCTGCCTGGAGGGCGAGGAGGGCGAGCACGGGGCGTACGCGGTACGGGTCCTGGTCGTCCCGCAGGCGGTCGCGGACCCCGGCGGGCGGCTGCGCTTCGAGCAACTGGTCCCCGGGGACGCCCTGTTGGACCGCATCACCCGGCATCTGGACGAACGGCGGCTGATCGGGACCCGGCTGGCGGTGGGGCCGCCGTACTACCAGGGCGTGACGGTGGTCGCCACGGTGCACGCCTTCCGGGGCGCCGACACCGACCGGGTGCGGCGGGAGGCGCACGACGCGCTCTACCGGCACCTCGACCCGCTGACCGGTGGGGCGGACGGGAAGGGCTGGCCGTTCGGGCGGCCCGTGCAGTCCGGTGAGGTGTTCGCGGTGCTCCAGCGCGTGCCGGGGGTGGAGCTGGTCGACCAGGTGGTCCTGCATCCCGCCGACCCGCTGACCGGCAAGCGCGGGGAGGCGACCGACCGCATCGACCTGTCGCCGCCGTCGCTGGTCTTCTCGTTCGACCATCGCGTCCGGGTGATCGGGGACGGCTCCTGATGAGAGGTTCCATCGATGGTCTGGGCTCCTCCGCGCCGATCGGCATGATGCTGCCCGCCGTGTTCGCCGACGACGATCTGGCCCAGCGGTTCGTCGCCGGTCTCGACGAGGTGATCGCGCCGATCCACAGCGTGCTGGACTGCCTGGACACCTACTTCCGGCCGTCCCTCGCCCCGCTCGACTTCGCCCGGTGGCTCGGCGTCTGGGTCGGCGCGGAGACCGACGGCGGCGAACCCGAGCCGCTGCTGCGGGCCGCCGTGGCCGCCGCCGCGCATCTGCACCGCATCCGCGGCACCCGGCGCGGGCTGGCCGAGGCGGTGCGGCTGGCGTTCGGTGTGGAGCCGGAGATCAGCGAGAGCGGGGGCGCCGACTGGAGCGCCCGCCCGCTCGGCGCCGTGCCCGGCGAGCCGCGCCCCCGGCTGCACGTCCGGCTGCGGCTGCCCGACCCGACCCCCGCCGACCGGCACCGCCTGGACACCCTGGTGGCCGCCGCCCGTCCCGCCCACATGCCGTACACGGTCCAGGTGACCGCCGCGGACACCGCCCGACCCGCCGAAAGGACCCCGGAGAGATGACGACCACCCAGAACTGCGCCGAATGCGGCACCCGCGCGGAACCGGGGCAGTCGTTCTGCGACGCCTGCGGGGCGGTGCTGAGCTGGACCGGCCAGGCTGGGTCCCGGGCGGCCGACGGTGCAGCGACGGCATCGGCCGGCGGATCCGGGCCCCGCCCCGGCGACGGACCGGCGGACGACTTGGGCGGCGCCCTGGCGACCCGGCCCGACACGACCGCGGCCCGCTCCGCCGAAGGAACGGCAGGCGACTCGGGGACCGGCTCGACGAGTCGGCCCGGTACGGCGGACGGTCCCGGTACGGCGGACGGTCCCGGCACGGCTGCCGACGGCGGCTCGCGGGAGGCGCGGCTCACCGCGCCCTCGGCCGGGCGGACCGTCCCCGCCCCCGCTGCGGCGTCCGCACCCGGCCCGGCACCCGGCCCGCCGGCCGACGCGGGCCCCGGCTGGGACGCGTTCTCCCGCCGGGACGGCGGTGCGGGCCTGGCGCCCACCCCGCGGGACCTGCTGGGCTCGGCCACGGCGAGCGGGGAGTCCGGCACCGCCCCGGAACCGGCCCCGGCCGCGCTCGCCGACGCGGACGACGGCGGTGGAAGCGCCGGCGGGACCACCGCCGCGCCCGATGTCCCCGACACGGTTCCCTCACCCGCCGGCACCCGCCCCACCGGCCCCGCTCCCCTGGACGACACCGCCCCCACCGAGCCCGTACCCAGCGCGGCCCCGGCGTCGGCCGCCGGCGCCGCGGACGGTCTGACCGACCGTGCCCGCCTGCTCCTCGTGCCCGTCTCCGACCCGGACCCGCGCCCCGCCGCGTCCCCTTCCGTCGCCCCGGTGCTGCCCGGCCGTCCGGCCGCGCAGCGCCCGCAGGCCGTGCGGGCCCCGGGTGAGGAACTCGGCGCGGACGGCGGGGTCCCGTGCCCCTGGTGCGCCACGCGCAACCGGCCCGACCGGCACTACTGCGCCCGGTGCGCGATGCCCATGGCCGGGGAGGCCCGCACCCCCGCGCGCCTTCCGTGGTGGCGCCGGCTGTGGGGGGCCGGCAACCGCGAGGCCCCGTGGGCCGGCGACCGCCCGCGGCTGCGCCGCGCCTTCGACCGCGTACTGAGCTGGCTCGGGGCGGCGCTCGTGCTGACCCTTCTGATCGTCCTGGTCATCAACATCCCCAAGGGCGTCCAGGCGACCCGCGACCACTTCGTCAAGCGGGCCCCGGCCGCCCCGGACAAGGTCATCGCGTCCCGTTCCTACCCCGGGCACAAGCCAGGGCTGGCCTTCGACAAGCTCAGCAACACCTGGTGGGGTCCGGGGGTGGCGGAGTCCGGTCAGGGCCAGTGGATCGAGGCCCGCTTCGACCAGCCGACCCGACTCCTCGACCTGATCATCACACCGGGGACGTCGACCCACGCCGACCAACTCTCCCAGTCGGCCCTCCCGCACCGCGTCGAGGCCCGTATCACCACGGCCGACGGCAAGACCACGACCCGGGAACTCACCCTCGACCAGGGCGCGGGCGCCCAGCGCCGCGCCTTCCGGGTCGGCGAGGTCACCGCGGTCCGCCTCACCCTCGAATCCGCCTACCAGCCCTCCGCGAGCAGGCAGGTGGCCATCGCCGAGATCGAGTTCTTCGGCCCGTCGAACGCGAACTGACACACATGGGGGCCGCCCCGCGGCGGCCCCCGCACAGCGTCGGTGGCGCCGCTACCCATGGAGGCCCCTCGGGTATAAGGTGAACGAAACAGTTTCGTTTAGGAACGGGAGACGGACATGGTCTCCGTACTCGTCGTCAACGGCCAATCCCTCCAACGCCTCGCCCTGCGCACGCTCCTGACACCCGAGCCCGGCCTGACGGTCGTGGGGGAAGCGGCGGGCGGACAGGACGCGGTGCGGGCGAGCACCGTGTTCCGTCCCGACGTCGTCCTCATGGAGAGCCAGCTGTCCGGCACGGACAGCATCGACACCATCCGGCGCATCGCACGGCCGCCCCGCCTTCCCGGCCTTCCCGAATCCGCCGGCGGGCAGGGCTCCGCTCCGCGCGTACTGGTGCTGACCTCGGCCGGCCAGGAGGGATACGCACCCGCCGCCCTGCGCGCCGGGGCCCGCGGATTCCTCCTCGACGACGCCGCCCCGGACGAGCTGACCGCGGCCGTGCGGGTCGTGGCGGCCGGAGACGCCGTCGTCACCCCCGGTCTGACGCGGGCGCTCATCGACGCCGTCCGGCAGCAGCACACCGTCCGTCCCCTCCCCCACGCGTCCGGGCTCGACAGCCTCACGGGACGCGAACGCGACGTCCTCGTCGCCGTCGCCTCCGGCCGGTCCAACGCCGAGATCGCCGAGTGGCTGTCCATCGCCCCGACCACGGTGAAATCCCACGTCAGCAACGTCCTCGCCAAGATCGGCGCCCGCGCCCGCGTCCAGGCCGTGGCCTTCGCCTACGAGACGGGCCTCGTACGGCCCGCGGCCTGACTCGCGTGCGGAAGTTCCCACGATCCCCGGTAAGCCGGGGCGGCTATGCTCGATGTCGCGAGGCACCTTGTTCTCGATTCCATGAGGTGCCTCTCGTTTCCGCCCTATCGGTGGTACTTCGCCGTCTCGGGGTCAGAGTCGGGGCGGCGAAGAAAACCGATGGCCGTCACTGCTGCAGCGGGGCGAGGAACGTCAGCACGGAGGCGTCCTCCTCGATCAGCGGGGTGAGCGCGGCGTTGAACGGGCCGCCGTACGGGGCGTTCAGATGCGCCTGGAAGGCGTCCTCGTCCCGGTACACCTCGAAGATCCAGTAGGCGCGCGGGGCCGACTCCTTGGTGTAGACGTCGAAGACGAGGTTGCCCTCCTCCTCGCGCACCTTCAGGGCGTACTCCCGGATCAGGCGGGAGACCTCGTCCTCCGCCCCCTCACGGGCGGTGAACTCGGCGAGCAGGGTCTTCTTCATGGTCTCGTGTCCTTGGTTCTCGGGTCCCGGGTCTCAGGTCCCGGGTCTCGGGTCTCGGTTCGCAGGTCTCGGGTCTCGTCGGTCTCGTCGGTCTCGTCGGGTCCGGAGACGCGCCCGTCAGGCGCCCTCGGCGGTGGCGAGCTGTGCCAGCCGGCTCCGCCATGGCGGATTGGGGCCGGCGACCGAGCAGGTCAGGGCCGCGACCCGGGTGCCGAACGCACACGCTTCGGCCACTTCGCCGAGCTCCAGGCCGGTCAGCCTGCCGCCGAGGTGTCCGCGGGTACCGAGGTGGTGCAGCAGGCCGGCCGTGAAGGAGTCCCCGGCGCCGACCGTGTCGACCACCCGCGTCCGAACGGCGGGCACCCGCACCCGTTCGCCGTCGAGCGAGGCCAGGACGCCGTCGGCGCCGCGGGTGATCACGACCAGCCGAGCTCCGGCGGCGTGCCAGATGTCGCACGCCCGCTCGGGTGAGGTTCCGGGCAGGAGGAGTTCCAGGTCGTCCTCGCTCAGCCGCAGTACGTCGGCGAGGCCGCACCAGTGCGCCAGCCGGGCGCGGTAGACCTCGGGCCGGACGAGCAGCGGCCGGACGTTGGGGTCGATGCTGATGGTGGCCCGGGGGGCGGCCGCGGCCAGGAACTCCTCGACCACCGCCGCGCCGGGCTCGCGGACCAGCGCGAGGGATCCGGTGTGCACACAGGCGGTCCCGGACAGGTCCACCCCGGCCAGCTCGGCCGGCGTCCACTGCCAGTCGGCCGTGCTCTGCGCGTGGAAGGAGAACGCGGCCTGCCCCTGGGCGTCCAGTTCCGCGACCGCCAGCGTGCTCGGCTCGGCGGCCGCGACGGCGGCCGACAGGTCCACGCCGGAAGCCTCCAGATGAGCCCGGAACAGACGGCCGAACACATCACCGGACAGACGGGCCAGGAAGCGGGCCGGAGTGCCGAGACGAGCCAACGCCACCGCCGTGTTCGCGGGTCCGCCGCCCGGCAGCACCCGCAGCGCGAGTTCGTTCGAGGCGCTCGCCGGTTCGGCGAAGGCGTCCGCGACGCACTCTCCCAAAACCGTGATCTGACGCGGGCTCATGGGCTGCTCTTCTCTCGGAAGGATCGGACGGCGCGGGCACCTCACGACGCGGCTGCCGGCCGGCTGCGCAGGGGTGACGACCACGGACGTTGCCGATTTGTGACGGGTGGAAGGCATTGACGTTGCCGGGATGCGGAGTCCATCATCCTCGCCAGGTGGTGTCAACGATGACATAAGTCAACGATGACACTCCCGGGCGACATGCTCTGAACCCACCCCGTGCCGCTCGCTATCCCACAGGAGTCGTTCATGCCTCGCACCACTCGTCTGTCCTCCTCCCTGCTCAGAGTCGCCGCGGTCACGGGCGTCGCCGCCCTGACCCTGACGGCCTGCGGATCCGGCTCCAAGTCGAGCTCCACCAGCTCCGGCTCCGGCGCCGTCAAGGTCGGGCTGATCACCAAGACCGACACGAACCCGTTCTTCGTGAAGATGAAGGAGGGCGCGGAGAAGGCCGCCAAGGCGGACGGCGCCCAGCTGGTCACCGCGGCGGGCAAGTTCGACGGCGACAACGCCGGTCAGGTCACCGCCATCGAGAACATGGTCGCCTCCGGTGTGAAGGGCATCCTGATCACCCCGAGCGACTCCAAGGCGATCGTGCCGGCCATCCAGAAGGCCCGTGCCAAGGGCGTCCTCGTCATCGCGCTGGACACCCCGACCGAGCCGCAGAGCGCGGTGGACGCCCTCTTCGCCACCAACAACCTCAACGCCGGCCAGCTGATCGGCGAGTACGCCAAGGCCGCCATGAAGGGCAAGAAGGCGAAGATCGCCGCCCTCGACCTGGCGCCCGGCGTCTCCGTCGGCGTCCAGCGGCACAACGGTTTCCTGAAGGGCTTCGGCGCCACCGACAAGGACGTCGCCTGCGCCCAGGACACCGGCGGCGACCAGGCCAAGGGCCAGACCGCGATGGAGAACTGCCTCCAGAAGGAACCCGGCATCAACCTCGTCTACACCATCAACGAGCCGGCCGCTCTGGGCGCGTACACCGCGCTGAAGGCCAAGGGCCGTGAGAAGGACGTCCTGATCGTCTCGGTGGACGGCGGCTGCACCGGTACCCAGGCCGTCAAGGACGGCAAGATCGCCGCGACCTCGCAGCAGTACCCGCTGAAGATGGCCGCCGAGGGCGTCAAGGCCGTCGTGACGTACGCCAAGACCGGCAAGAAGGCCTCGGGTTACACCGACACCGGCGTCAACCTGATCACCGACAAGGCGCAGGCGGGCGTCACGTCCAAGGACACCGCCTTCGGCCTGGAGAACTGCTGGGGCTGAGCCGGCCCGAGGACCGTACGACACCACGACTCCCCTCAGCGGGGCGGCCGGCCCCACTCCCCGACCAGGGACGGCCGCCCCCCTTGTCCGGCGGCGAGGACATCCCTCCTCGCCCACCGGCAAGGTCACCTGTCCTCCGACAAGGAATCCGACAAGGACTCTGCATGACAGCCACGACCACGCCGTACGCGGAGCTGAAAGCACCGACCACGGCCCGCAGACTGCTCACGGCACCGACCACCGGACCCCTGGCCGCCCTGATCATCGCCTGCGTCTTCTTCTCCCTCTCGACCGACCAGTTCCTCACCGGGGGGAACTTCTCCCTGATCGTGCAGCAGGTCATGGTCGTCGGCACCCTCGCCATCGGGCAGACCCTGATCATCCTCACGGCGGGCATCGACCTGTCCTGCGGAGCCGTGATGGCGTTCGGCAGCATCGTGATCGCCAAGATGGCGGCCGAGGGCTCCCTGCCCCCGCTGCTCGCCATCGCGCTGGGGCTGGTCGTGTGCGGTGGTTTCGGCCTGCTCAACGGGCTGCTGGTGCAGAAGATCCCGCTGCCGCCGTTCATCGTGACCCTCGGCATGCTCAACGTGGCGTTCGCGCTGACCCACATCTACTCCGAGGAACAGACCGTCTCGAGCCTGCCCGGCCCGCTGACCGCTCTCGGGGAGACCTTCCCGCTCGGCCACACCGACATCACCTACGGCTCGCTGGTCACGATCGCCCTGTTCCTGGTGTTCGCCTACGCGCTGAGCAGCACCGGCTGGGGCCGGCACGTCTACGCCCTGGGCAACAGCCAGGAGGCGGCCCGGCTGAACGGCATCCGCACCTCCCGCCTGACCATCGGCATCTACACCGTGGCCGGCCTGCTCTACGGCGTCGCCGCCCTGCTGCTCATCTCCCGCACCGGAGTCGGCGACCCGCAGGCGGGCCAGACCGACAACCTCGACAGCATCACCGCCGTGGTCCTCGGCGGGACCAGCCTCTTCGGCGGCCGTGGCTCGGTCCTGGGCACCTTCATCGGCGTTCTCATCGTCGGCATCTTCCGCAACGGCCTCCAGCTGATGGGGGTCGCCTCCATCTACCAGACCCTGATCACCGGCGTCCTGGTGATCCTCGCGGTGACCGTCGACCAGATCTCCCGGAAGAAGGCACGATGACCGCCACCTCCTCCGCCGGCACCGCCGCCACGCCCGTTCTCCAGGCCCGTGGTCTGGTCAAGCGGTACGGCCATGTCACCGCCATCGACGGCGCCGACTTCGACCTGATGCCCGGTGAGGTGCTCGCCGTCATCGGCGACAACGGAGCCGGCAAGACCAGCCTCATCAAGGCCCTCACCGGCGCGGTGGTCCCCGACGCCGGCGAGATCCGCCTGAACGGCGAACCCATCCAGTTCTCCGGACCGCAGAGCGCACGCGCCCACGGCATCGAGACGGTCTACCAGGACCTGGCCGTGGCCGCCTCCATGGACATCGCCTCCAACATGTTCCTCGGCCGTGAACTGCGCCGCCCCGGCGTCCTCGGCAGCGTCTTCCGCATGCTGGACAAGAAGCGGATGCGCCAGGAGGCCGCCGAGCACATGGCCGACCTGAAGATCGGCCTGCGGTCGCTCACCCAGTCGGTCGAGACCCTCTCCGGCGGACAGCGGCAGGCCGTCGCGGTCGCCCGCTCCGTCGCCTGGGCCCGCTCCGTCGTCGTCATGGACGAGCCCACCGCCGCCCTCGGCGTCAAGGAGTCCGCCCAGGTCCTCGACCTCATCCGCCGGGTCCGCGACAAGGGCATGCCGGTGGTCCTGATCAGCCACAACATGCCGCACGTCTTCGAGATCGCCGACCGTATCCACGTCCACCGGCTGGGCCGGCGCGCCGCGCTGATCAAGCCCTCCGACTACTCCATGGCCGAGGTCGTCGCCATCATGACCGGCGCGCTCAGCGTCGACGAGGCCGGAGGTACTGTCGTAGCGGACTCGGAGGCCGCGAAGGCCGCCGGAGTAAAGGCCACCTGACAACACGACACAGCTCTCACGGTTTCCGGCCGAGGCCGCGGTCGGAACAGAGGGCTCACAGGAGACGGTTTCCTCCATGGCAGCGAACCGCCCACCCACCCTGGCCGACGTCGCCCGAGAAGTCGGAGTCAGCGCCAAGACGGTCTCCCGCGTCCTCAACGAGGACGGACCCGCCTCGGCCGAGACCAGGGAACAGGTTCTCGCCGCAGTGGCCAAGCTCGGCTTCCGGCCGAACCTCATGGCACGCAACATCCGCGTCGGCGGCCCGGACACCACCATCGGTCTGGTCATCCCGGACCTCGCCAACCCCTTCTTCGGGGCCGTGGCCCGCGCCATCGAGGACACCGTCCGCGAACGCGGACTGACCCTGCTCATGGGCTCCTCCGCGGACGACCCCGACCGCGAACGCGCCCTGACGGACAAGTTCCTCGCCCGGCGCGTCAGCATCCTGATCGTCGTGCCGTCCGTCGGCGCCGACCACGCCCACCTCAAGTCCCACCGCACGGCGGGGCTTCCCGTGGTCTTCCTCGACCGGCCCGGAGTGGGCCTGTCCACGGACAGCATCGTCAGCTCGAACCGCGCGGGGTCCCATGACGGCGTCGCCCACCTGGTCGCCCACGGCCACCGGCGCATCGGCTTCGTCGGTGACCTGCCGGTGAAGCTGTACACCCGCCGCGAACGCCTCGCCGGATACCGTTCGGCCCTGCAAGAGGCCGACATCCCCTACGACCGCTCACTCGTCGTCAGCGCACACGACCAGCGGGGGGCACAGGCCGCGACCGCCCAGCTGCTCGAACTGGCCGATCCCCCCACCGCCCTGTTCGCCGGCAACAACATCATGGCGCTGGGCATCGTCGCCGAACTCGCCCGCGGCAAGCGCAAGGACGTGGCCGTCGTCGCCTTCGACGACGTGTCGCTCGCCGAGGCGCTGGAACCGGCCCTGACCGTGGTCGCCCAGGACCCCGAGGAAATCGGCCGCAGCGCCGCGGCCACCGCCCTGGCCCGCCTCGACGGCGACCGCTCCCGGGCCCGCACCATCACCGTGCCCACCCGGCTGATCGTCCGGGGCTCGGGAGAACAGCCGGCACCCATGCGGTAGCCGCCGTTCGCGGTCGCGCCCGCTTCGAGCGGTGCCGCCCGGCAGTCCGGCCCGTTCCCCGAGACCGATCGGTGTCCGCTACATGATCGCCCAGCTCCGGGGACCCGGCCGACTCAGATGACGCCGCGGACAGCCGCCTCGAACCCTTCGACGTGCCCCTGGGCAAGGGCCGCGGCCTTCTCCGCGTCGCCGTCGACGATGGCGCGCAGCAGGGGACCGTGCTCGTGCACGTGGCCCGCCAGGCCCGGCAGCCGGTCGAGGAACAGGCACCAGATCCGCGTGGCCAGGTTGTCGTACCTGACCAGGGTGTCCTCGAGGTAGGGGTTCCGGGTCGCGGCGTAGATGGCACGGTGCACGGTCATGTCGAGCCGGATCAGGTCCGTGCCGCCGTCGGACGCGTCCGCCAGCTGTGTCAGCAGTCGTTCGAGGTCACCGCGGGCGGCCTCGCCGGCGCGTTCGGCCGCCATGCTCGCGGCGAGCGGCTCCAGCTGCCTGCGGACTTCGGAGATGTGTCCGAGGTCGGCGATCTGCACCTCGGTGGCGAAGGTTCCGCGCCGGGGATAGGCGACGATGAGGCGCTCGTGTTCCAGTCGCTTGAGGGCTTCCCGGACGGGCGTGCGCCCGAAGCCGAGCTCGGCGGCGATCCGCTCGTCGTTGATGGGTTCTCCGGGGCGGATCTGGAGGGTCACCAGGCGGTCCGAGATGGCGCGATAGGCCTGATCGGCCAGCGTTCCGGTGCCCAGACCAGCGCCCTGGCCGGTGCCCTGCCCCGTGCCCTGACCACCCGCGTCCTGACCAGCGACGGTCGACGAAGTCACGTGAAGCCCTCCCTTGACGCCGGCCGATCCGTCCTCTTAGCGTATCGCAACAACAGGTTGATATATCAGTCGCCTTTCAGTCGGTCTCCAGGGAGTTCTCATGACTGCCCACGCCCCCGACCAGCAAGCGGCCCGATACGCGGTTCTCAGCGCTCGGCTCGACGACTTCGACCCCGAGATCGCCACGGCGATCGACGCGGAGCTGGCCCGGCAGCGCGGCACGCTGGAGATGATCGCGAGCGAGAACTTCGCACCGCTCGCCGTCATGCAGGCCCAGGGCTCGGTGCTGACCAACAAGTACGCCGAGGGCTACCCCGGGCGCCGCTACTACGGCGGCTGCGAGCACGTCGACGCCATCGAGCGGATCGCGATCGACCGCATCAAGCAGCTGTTCGGAGCCGAGGCCGCCAATGTGCAGCCGCATTCCGGCGCGCAGGCCAACGCGGCCGTCATGGCCGCCCTGCTCCAGCCCGGCGACACGATCCTGGGCCTGGATCTGGCGCACGGCGGCCACCTCACCCACGGCATGCGGCTCAACTTCTCCGGGCGCCTGTACAAGGTGGCGGCCTACCAGGTCCGCGAGGACGACCACCGCATCGACATGGAGCAGGTCCGGGGGCTCGCCCACGAGCACCGGCCGAAGCTGATCGTGGCCGGCTGGTCGGCCTACCCCCGCCACCTGGACTTCGCGGAGTTCCGCCGGGTCGCGGACGAGGTGGGCGCCTACCTGATGGTCGACATGGCCCACTTCGCGGGACTGGTCGCCGCCGGTCTGCACCCCTCCCCCGTACCGCACGCGCACGTGGTGACCACCACCACCCACAAGACGCTCGGCGGTCCCCGCGGCGGGGTGATCCTGTCCACCGCCGAACTCGCCAAGAAGATCAACTCCTCGGTGTTCCCGGGCCAGCAGGGCGGCCCGCTCGAACACGTCGTCGCGGCGAAGGCCGTGGCGTTCAGGATGGCCGGCCGACCCGAGTTCGCGGACCGTCAGCGCCGCACCCTGGAAGGGGCGGCGATCCTGGCCGAGCGGCTGCTGGCCGAGGACACGAAGGCGGCCGGGGTCAGCGTGCTGACCGGGGGCACCGATGTGCACCTGGTCCTGGTGGACCTGCGCCACTGCGAACTCGACGGCAAGCAGGCCGAGGACCGGCTGCACCGGGTCGGCATCACCGTCAACCGCAACGCCGTGCCCTTCGACCCGCGCCCGCCGATGGTCAGCTCCGGTGTCCGCATCGGCACCCCGGCCCTGGCCGCCCGCGGCTTCGGGGCGGAGGAGTTCACGGAGGTCGCCGACATCGTCGCCACGGCGTTCCTGCCCGGCTTCGACGACCAGGTCGCCGCCGAGCTGCGCCGGCGCGTCCAGGTCCTGACCGACCGCTTCCCGCTCTACCCCGGTTCCCCCGTCGACCCGCAGCTCGTGGCCGAGGAGGCTGCTCAGTGATGCACCCGCGCGCCAACTCCCCCGCCACGCCGGGCGGTTCCGCTCCGGCCACGCCCGGCGACGTCCTCCCCGACCACCCCGAGTTCCTGTGGCGCAACCCCGACCCCAAACCGTCGTACGACGTCGTCATCGTCGGAGGCGGCGGGCACGGCCTGGCCACCGCCTACTACCTGGCCAAGAACCACGGCATCACCAACGTCGCCGTCCTGGAGAAGGGCTGGCTCGCGGGCGGCAACATGGCCCGCAACACCACCATCATCCGCTCCAACTACCTCTGGGACGAGAGCTCCGGCATCTACGAGCACTCCCTCAAGCTCTGGGAGAGCCTCGAAGAGGACCTCGACTACCCCATCCTCTTCAGCCAGCGCGGTGTGCTCAACCTCGCCCACACCCTCCAGGACATCCGCGACAGCAAGCGCCGCGTCTACGCCAACCAGCTCAACGGCATCGACGCCGAGTGGCTGGAGCCCGGCGAGGTCGCCAAGGTCTGTCCCATCGTCAACACCTCCCCCGACGTGCGCCATCCGGTGCTCGGCGCCACCTACCAGCCGCGCGCGGGCATCGCCAAGCACGACTACGTGGCCTGGGGCTTCGCCCGCCGGGCCGACGCGTACGGCATCGACCTGATCCAGGACTGCGAGGTCACCGGCCTCGACATCGTCGACGGCCGGGTGCGCGGGGTGCGGACCACGCGCGGCCGTATCGCCGCCGGAAAGGTCGCCCTCGCGGCGGCCGGGCACTCCTCCGTGCTCGCGTCCATGGCCGGACTGCGGCTGCCGTTGCAGAGCCACCCCCTCCAGGCGCTGGTCTCGGAGCTCCTCGAACCCGTCCACCCGACCGTGGTGATGTCGAACGCCGTGCACGTGTACGTCTCCCAGGCGCACAAGGGCGAACTGGTCATGGGCGCCGGCATCGACAGCTACAACGGCTACGGCCAGCGCGGCGCGTTCCACATCCTGGAGCGCCAGATGGCCGCCGCCCTGGAGCTGTTCCCCGTCTTCGCCCGCGCCCACATGCTGCGCACCTGGGCCGGCATCGTCGACACCACCCCGGACGCCTCCCCCATCGTCGGCCTGACCCCCGTCACGGACCTCTACCTCAACTGCGGCTGGGGCACCGGCGGTTTCAAGGCCACCCCGGGCGTCGGCTGGTGCTTCGCGCACACCGTCGCCACCGGCGAACCGCACCCCTACAACGCGCCCTTCACCCTCGACCGCTTCACCACCGGTGCCCTGGTCGACGAGCACGGCGCGGCCGCCGTCGCGCACTAGCGGAGGAGTACCGACATGCAGCTCATCACCTGCCCCTGGTGCGGTGACCGCGAGGAGATCGAGTTCCACTACGGCGGTCAGGCGCACATCGCCTACCCCGACGACCCCTACGCGCTCGACGACGAGCAGTGGGCCCAGTACGTCTTCTTCCGCGACAACCCCAAGGGCCCCTTCGCCGAACGGTGGGTGCACTCGGCCGGCTGCCGGCGCTGGTTCAACGCCGTGCGCGACACCGTCACCCACGAGTTCCTCGCCGTCTACGAGACCGGCGCCGAGCGTCCTTCCCACACGAGCACCGCGAAGGGCCAGGAGGCCGCCCGATGAACACCCCCTTCCGCGCTCCCGGCCACGGCCGTGTCGACCGCGACACCGCGCTCTCCTTCACCTTCGACGGCACCGCCTACACCGGGCACCCCGGCGACACCCTCGCCTCGGCCCTGCTGGCCAACGGCGTGCACCACGTGGCCCACAGCATCAAGTACGGCCGTCCGCGCGGTGTCCTGGCCGCCGGCGCCGAGGAACCGAACGCACTCGTCCAGATCGAGTTCCCCTTCCCCGAGCCCATGCTCACGGCCACCACTGTGGAGCTGTACGAGGGCCTGGTCGCCCGGGGCCTGTCGGGTCAGGGCAGGCTGAGCGGCGAGCCGGACACCGCCCGCTACGACACCATGCACGCCCACTGCGACCTCCTGGTCGTCGGCGCGGGCCCGGCGGGCCTGGCCGCCACGCTGGCCGCCGCCCGGGCCGGGACCCGGGTCATCCTCGTCGACGAACTCCCGGAGTCCGGCGGCTCGTTGCTCGGCAGCCAGGAACTGATCGCCGGGGCACCGGCGCTCACCTGGGTCGACGAGGTCCGCGCCGAACTCGCCGGCAACCCCGACGTACGGGTCCTGTCGCGCACCACCGCCTTCGGCCACTACGACGACGGACTCGTCCTCGCCCTGGAGAAGCGCACCGACCACCTCGGCGCGGCGGCGCCCGCCCACGTCTCGCGGCAGCGGGTCTGGCGGATCCGCTCCAAGCAGGTCGTGTACGCCACCGGTGCCCACGAGCGTCCGGTCGCCTTCGACAACAACGACCGCCCCGGGATCATGCTGGCCGGCTCGGCCCGCACCTACCTGAACCGCTTCGGCGTCCTGCCCGGACAGCGGGCCGTCGTGTTCACCACGAACGACAGCGCCTACCCGGCCGCACTCGAACTGGCCGACGCGGGCGTGCGGATCGCCGCGGTGATCGACGCGCGCGAGGAGGTGCCGGCACACTGGCGCACCGCCTGCGACGAACGCGGCATCGGCATCCGCGCGGGCCACGTCGTCACCGGCAGCAGCGGGATCGAGCGCGTCACCCGTGCCCACGTCGCCCCCTTCGGCCAGGGCCGGCTCGGCGAGCGGCAGGGCATCGACTGCGATCTGCTGCTGGTCTCCGGCGGCTGGAACCCCGCGGTGGCCCTGTTCAGCCAGGCCCGCGGCACCCTGCGCTACGACGCCGGGGTCGGCGCCTTCGTCCCCGCGGACGCACCCGGCAACGTCCGTACCGCAGGGGCGGCCGGCGGTACGTTCACCCTCTCCGGCTGTCTCGCGGACGGCGTGGAAGCGGCCCGGCAGGCCCTGTCGGCCCTCGGCCGGACCGGTCGGACGATCACCCCGCCGACCACCGCACCACTCCCGGACGGAGCGCCCACGCGGGTGCTCTGGCGGGTCCCGAGCCCGCAGGACGGTCACGACGCTCAGGACGGCTCGAACCAGTTCGTCGACCTGCAACGCGACGCGACCGTCTCCGACGTGCTGCGGGCGACCGGGGCGGGTCTGCGCTCGGTGGAGCACGTCAAGCGGTACACGACCATCGGCACCGCCCACGACCAGGGCCGTACCTCGGGCGTGATGACCTCGGGCATCGTCGCCGAGGCGCTCGGGCTGGACGTCGCCGACCTCGGCACCACCCGCTTCCGCCCGCCCGCCGTGCCGGTCGCCTTCGCCGCCCTCGCCGGCCGTAACCGCGGGGAACTCTTCGATCCTGTCCGGGTCACCGCGCTGCACCCCTGGCACGTCGAGCACGGCGCCCTGTTCGAGAACGTCGGCCAGTGGAAGCGCCCCTGGTACTACCCCCGGCCCGGCGAGACCATGGACGAGGCGGTACTGCGCGAGTGCCGGGCCGCCCGCACCGGCGTCGCGATGATGGACGGCTCCACCCTCGGCAAGATCGATGTGCGGGGCCCGGACGCCGGCGTGCTGCTGGACCGGCTCTACACGAACCTGATGAGCACCCTCAAGGTGGGCCGGGTCCGCTACGGCGTGATGTGCGGCGTCGACGGCATGGCCATCGACGACGGCACCGTGATCCGGGTGGCCGAGCAGGAGTTCCTGCTGACCACGACCACCGGCAACGCGGCCAAGATCCTCGAATGGATGGAGGAGTGGCTCCAGACGGAGTGGCCCGACCTGCGGGTGCACCTCACCTCCGTCACCGAGCACTGGGTGACGATCCCCCTCGTCGGCCCCCGCTCCCGCGACGTACTGGCCTTGGTGGCACCGGGCCTCGACGTGAGCAACGACGCCTTTCCCTTCATGTCCTGGCAGGACACCACCGTCGCCGGGGTGGCGGCGCGCGTGTGCCGTATCAGCTTCTCCGGTGAACTCGCCTACGAGATCAACGTGCCCGCCTGGTACGGCATCACCGTGTGGCAGGCGCTCCTCGGGGCGGGCGACGCGTTCGGCATCACGACGTACGGCACCGAGACGATGCACGTGCTGCGTGCCGAGAAGGCCTACCCGATCATCGGGCAGGACACCGACGGCACCATCACCCCGCAGGACCTGGGCATGTCGTGGGTCGTGTCGAGGAAGAAGCCGGACTTCGTGGGCAAGCGGTCCTTCACCCGCGCGGAGAACCGGCGCGAGGACCGCAAGCAGCTGGTGGGCCTGCTGCCGGCCGACGAGCACGTGCTGCTCCCCGAAGGCGCCCAGATCATCGCCACCAGTGACATCCCGGCGCCCCCGGTGCCGATGCTGGGCCACGTCACCTCCAGCTACCGCAGCGACGCCCTGCGGCGGACGTTCGCCCTGGCCCTGGTGCGCTCCGGAACCCGGCGCATCGGCGAGACCCTCTACGTCCCGCTGGACGGCCGGACCGTCCCGGTGACCGTGACCGAACCCGTGCTCTTCGACAAGGAGGGAGCTCGCCGTGACGGTTGAGACGCCCACTCGCTTCAGCCCGCTGTCCGAGTGGCAGGACCGCTTCGAGCGGCTGCCGACCGGATTCCAGGTGCGGGAACTGCCCTGCCTGACCCAGCTCACCCTCCGCCTGGAGCCCGGCAGCGCGGCGGCGAGCGCCGTCGAGTCCTGCCTGGGCGTGACCCTGCCCGGCCCCGTGCGCGCCGAGCTGTCGGGCGACGTCAAGGTGCTGTGGATGGGCCCGGACGAATGGCTGCTGGTGGCACCCGACGGCGAGCGGGACGACCTCCTCGCGCGGCTGCGCTCGGCCGTCGGCGACGAGTTCGCCACCGTCACCGACGTCTCGGCGCAGCGCACCACGCTGGCCCTGTCCGGTCACCTCGTCCGCGAGGTACTGGCCCAGGGCTGTGCCATCGACCTGGATCCGCGGGTGACCCCCGTCGGCTCCTGCCCGACCACGCTGCTGGCCCAGGCCCCGGTGACCCTCGTGGTGCGCGGCGAGGCGGCCTCCGGCGTCTGGCTGCTGGTCCGTTCGTCGTTCGCCTCCTACCTGGCCGCCTGGCTGGTCGACGCCTGCACGGAGTACCGGGGAAGCACCGTGCCGAGGAGCCTGTCATGAAGACTGAGTTCGTCCTCACCCTCAGCTGCCCCGAGCGCCCCGGCATCCTCCACGCCGTGACGTCGTTCCTGCTCGGGCACGGGTGCGACATCACCGAGCACCAGCAGTTCGACGACGCCGACCACGGCATCGTGTTCCTGCGCACGAGTTTCGCCGCCCCCGGCGCCGAGGTGGCCCTGGACCGTCTGCGGGACACCTTCGCGCCCGTGGCCGCCGAGTTCGGGATGGAGTGGCAGCTCAGGAACGCCGCGCTCAAGCCCCGTGTGCTGGTGATGGTGTCCAGGTTCGACCACTGCCTGGCCGACCTGCTCTACCGGTGGCGCAGCGGCGCCCTGGACGCCGAGATCGTCCTGGTGGCCTCCAACCACCCCGACCTGGAGCCGCTGGTGGCGGCCGAGGGCGTGCCGTTCGAGCACATCCCGGTGACGGCCGGCACCAAGCCGCAGGCGGAGGCCCGGTTGCTCGCTCTCGTCGAGGAACACCACATCGACCTGGTCGTCCTCGCCCGCTACATGCAGGTGCTCTCCGACGAGCTGTGCAAGCGGCTGGAAGGGCGGGCCATCAACATCCACCACTCGTTCCTGCCGAGTTTCGCCGGGGCCAAGCCGTACCACCAGGCCCACCGCCGCGGGGTGAAGCTCGTCGGCGCGACGGCGCACTACGTCACGGCGGATCTGGACGAGGGGCCGATCATCGAGCAGGAGATCATCCGCGTCGACCACCGGGCCGGCCCCGACCAGCTCGTCACCGTCGGCCGCGACGCCGAACGCCTGGCACTGGCCCGCGCCGTCAACTGGCACTGCCAGGGCCGCGTCCTGATCCACGGCAACCGGACCGTGGTCTTCAGCTGACCGGGACGTCGCCTCTCCCGGGGTCGCGCTCACGCCATGGCCGGCCTACAGTCCCACGATCTTGTTCCACCGCTTCGCGAAGTCCACGCGTTCGGTCGAGGTGATGTCCCGGGCGATGGCGAGGCGCTCGCGCATCTCGGCGTTCGGGAAGATCAGGGGGTTGTCGGCCAGGGCGGCCGTGTCCTTGTCCTTCGCGGCGGCCAGGACCTCCCGGGCCGCCGGGACCGGGCAGACGTAGTTGACCCAGGCGGCGAGTTCGGCGGCGACCTCGGGCTCGTAGTAGTAGTCGACGAGCCGTTCGGCGTTGGCCTTGTGGCGGGCCCGGTCGGGGATCATCAGGGAGTCGGACCACAGCTCCGCGCCCTCCTCGGGGACGACGAAGCGGATGTCGGGGTTGTCCGCCTGGAGCTGGATGACGTCACCGGAGTACGCCTGGCAGGCCAGGACATCGCCGCTGACCAGGTCCTTGGTGTAGTCGTTGCCGGTGAAGCGGCGGATCTGGCCCCGGTCGACCTGCTGCTGCACCTCGTCGCAGACGGCGTGGAAGTCGTCGGCCGTCCACTTGGTGATGTCCACGCCGTTGCCCTGCATCAGCAGCGCGAACGCCTCGTCCAGTCCGGAGAGCAGGGTCACCCGGCCCTTGAGGTCGCTCGCCCACAGGTCCTTGACGCGGCGTATCTCGCGGCCCAGCTTGCGCCGGTTGTAGGCGATGCCGGTGATGCCGGACTGCCAGGGCACGGTGAACTTCCGGCCGGGGTCGAAGGCGGGCGAGCGCAGGAGCGGGTCGAGGTACTTCGTCACGTTCGGCTGCCGGGCGCGGTCCATCTTCTGCACCCAGCCCAGGCGCACGAACCGCGCGCACATCCAGTCGCTCATGACGATGACGTCCCGGCCGGTCGACTGGTGGTTCATCAGCGCGGGGCTGATCTTGCCGAAGAACTCGTCGTTGTCGTTGATCTCCTCGACGTAGTCGACCGAGATGCCCGTGCGCCTCTCGAACGCCTCCAGCGTGGGCCGCTTGTCGGGGTTGTCGTCGTCGGTGTCGATGTACAGCGGCCAGTTCGCCCACGTCAGCCGCTTGTCAGTGGCGGACGCGTCGGCGGCGGCACGATCGCCCGGCTTGACGTACGCGGCGGGCACACCGCAGCCGGCCAGCGCGCCGAACACGGCGGTGCCGCCGAGCGCGCGCAACAGGGAACGACGGGAGACGGGGACCGCGGGCGAGGAAGTCTGGGGCACCCCGGAAGGATGCCGCCCCGGCCGCCGGGCGGGCAATCGACGCAGCGTCGAGCAAGCGGGGACCTGCCCGACACCATGTCGACCAACGGCCTACGACCCCGGGCACGCCCACCGACGACAAGCCACGACTGACCTCGGGCCGGCCCCCGCCCCCAGCGGAGCGCTACGCGTCCAGCGACGTCATCACGTGCTTGATGCGGGTGTAGTCGTCGAAGCCGTATCCCGAGAGGTCCTTGCCGTAGCCGGACTTCTTGAAGCCGCCGTGGGGCATCTCGGCGACCAGCGGGATGTGGGTGTTGATCCACACGCAGCCGAAGTCGAGCTTCTTGGACATCCGCATGGCGCGGCCGTGGTCCCTGGTCCACACCGAGGAGGCAAGGGCGTACTCGACGCCGTTGGCCCACTCCACGGCCTGGTCCTCGTCCGTGAAGGACTGGACGGTGATGACCGGGCCGAAGACCTCCTTCTGGATGATCTCGTCGTCCTGCTTGAGGCCCGAGACGACGGTCGGGGCGTAGAAGTAGCCCTTGTCGCCGACCTGGTGGCCGCCCGCCTCGACCTTGGCGTGGGCGGGGAGCCGCTCGATGAAGCCGGCGACCTGCTTGAGCTGGTTGGGGTTGTTGAGGGGGCCGTACAGCACGTCCTCGTCGTCCGGCTGGCCCGTCTTCGTCTCGGACGCGGTCTTGGCGAGCGCGGCGACGAACTCGTCGTGGATGGACTCGTGGACGAGGACGCGGGTGGCGGCCGTACAGTCCTGGCCGGCGTTGAAGAAGCCCGCGACCGAGATGTCCTCGACGGCCTTGGGGATGTCGGTGTCCTCGAAGACCACGACCGGCGCCTTGCCGCCCAGTTCGAGGTGGACGCGCTTGAGGTCCTTGGACGCGGACTCGGCGACCGACATGCCGGCGCGCACGGAACCGGTGATGGAGGCCATCGCGGGGGTCGGGTGCTCGACCATCAGGCGGCCGGTGTCACGGTCGCCGGTGATGACGTTGAAGACGCCCTTGGGCAGGATCGAACCGATGATGTCGGCGATCAGGACCGTGGAGGCGGGGGTGGTGTCCGACGGCTTCAGGACGACCGTGTTGCCCGCCGCGATCGCCGGGGCGAACTTCCACACCGCCATCATCATCGGGTAGTTCCACGGCGCGACCTGGGCGCAGACGCCGACCGGCTCACGGCGGATGATCGAGGTCATCCCCTCCATGTACTCGCCGGCCGAGCGGCCCTCCAGCATCCGCGCCGCGCCCGCGAAGAAGCGGATCTGGTCGACCATCGGCGGGATCTCCTCGGAGCGGGTCAGCCCGGTCGGCTTGCCCGTGTTCTCCACCTCGGCCGCGATCAGTTCCTCGGCGCGCTCCTCGAACGCGTCCGCGATCTTCAGGAGGGCCTTCTGCCGCTCGGCCGGGGTCGTGTCCCGCCAGCCGGGGAAGGCCGCGGCGGCCGCGGCCATCGCGGCGTCCACGTCGGCCTGCCCGGACAGCGGCGCGGTCGCGTACGCCTCGCCCGTCGCGGGGTTGACCACCTCGGTGGTCCGTCCGTCGGCGGCGTCCCGGAACTCACCGTCGATGTAGTTGCGCAGACGACGCAGCTCGGTGCTCACTGCCGGCCCTCCAAGGTTCGGGATGTCCATTGACTGAGACACCCACCCTAATCCGAGAGTCGACGTTTTCAACACCCCCGATCGCACGTTGGGTGCGAAATCCGCAGGCTTCAGCTACGTAAACAACGAATTTCATCGATCACGCCTTGCGGAACTGTCGAGACGTCGTGCACAGTGACCCCGTGGCCAGTCGAAGCGCAGACCAGAGGGACTCCCGCGAGTCCAGGAACGGCAATCCCCAGCTGGATGCCGTCTCCCTCGCCATCATCCAGCAGCTCCAGGAGGACGGCCGCCGGCCGTACGCCGCGATCGGCAAGGCCGTGGGCCTGTCCGAGGCGGCCGTGCGCCAACGCGTCCAGAAGCTGCTGGACCAGGGCGTGATGCAGATCGTCGCCGTCACGGACCCGCTCACCGTGGGCTTCCGCCGGCAGGCGATGGTCGGCATCAACGTCGAGGGCGATGTCGAGTCGATCGCCGACGCACTGACCGGCATGTCGGAAGTCGAGTACGTGGTGATGACCGCGGGCTCGTTCGACATCCTCGCCGAGATCGTCTGCGAGGACGACGACCACCTGCTGGACGTCATCAACAAACGCATCCGGGCCCTTCCCGGCGTGCGCTCCACCGAGAGCTTCGTCTACCTCAAGCTCAAGAAGCAGACCTACATGTGGGGAACCCGATAACCGTGAGCTCAAAGGACCTCAGCCGAACCGCGTACGACCACCTGTGGATGCACTTCACCCGCATGTCCTCGTACGAGAACTCCCCCGTGCCGACGATCGTGCGCGGCGAGGGCACCTACATCTACGACGACAAGGGCAAGCGCTACCTCGACGGTCTCGCGGGTCTGTTCGTGGTCCAGGCCGGTCACGGCCGCACGGAACTGGCCGAGACCGCCTTCAAGCAGGCGCAGGAGCTGGCGTTCTTCCCGGTGTGGTCCTACGCCCACCCCAAGGCCGTGGAACTGGCGGAGCGGCTCGCGGACTACGCCCCGGGCGACCTGAACAAGGTCTTCTTCACCACCGGCGGCGGCGAGGCGGTCGAGACCGCCTGGAAGCTCGCCAAGCAGTACTTCAAGCTCCAGGGCAAGCCGACCAAGTACAAGGTCATCTCCCGCGCGGTCGCCTACCACGGCACCCCGCAGGGCGCCCTGTCGATCACCGGCCTGCCGGGCCTGAAGGCCCCCTTCGAGCCCCTCGTCCCGGGCGCGCACAAGGTGCCGAACACCAACATCTACCGTGCCCCGATCTTCGGTGACGACCCGGAGGCCTTCGGCCGCTGGGCCGCCGACCAGATCGAGCAGCAGATCCTCTTCGAGGGCCCGGAAACCGTCGCCGCGGTCTTCCTGGAGCCGGTGCAGAACGCCGGCGGCTGCTTCCCGCCCCCGCCCGGGTACTTCCAGCGGGTCCGCGAGATCTGCGACCAGTACGACGTGCTGCTGGTTTCCGACGAGGTCATCTGCGCCTTCGGCCGCCTCGGCACGATGTTCGCCTGCGACAAGTTCGGCTACGTCCCGGACATGATCACCTGCGCCAAGGGCATGACCTCGGGCTACTCCCCGATCGGCGCCTGCATCATCTCCGACAAGCTCGCCGAGCCGTTCTACAAGGGCGACAACACCTTCCTGCACGGCTACACCTTCGGCGGCCACCCGGTGTCGGCCGCGGTGGGCCTCGCCAACCTCGACCTGTTCGAGCGGGAGAACCTCAACCAGCACGTGCTGGACAACGAGGCCGCCTTCCTCCAGACCCTCCAGAAGCTGCACGACCTGCCGATCGTCGGCGACGTCCGCGGCAACGGCTTCTTCTACGGCATCGAGCTGGTGAAGGACAAGAACACCAAGGAGTCCTTCAACGACGAGGAGACCGAGCGCGTCCTGTACGGCTTCCTCTCCAAGGCGCTCTACGACAACGGCCTGTACTGCCGTGCCGACGACCGCGGCGACCCGGTCGTCCAGCTCGCCCCGCCGCTGATCTCCAACCAGGAGACCTTCGACGAGATCGAGCAGATCCTGCGCGCGACGCTGACGGAGGCGTGGACGAAGCTCTAGCCTCCGGCGACTGCGCCGGTCATACGGCCCGGGGAGCACCCGTACGAGTGAGAAGGGTGCACCCCGGGCCGCGTGCTGTCCGGCGTCGCGGCCCCGGCTCCTTAGCGTGCCTGGTAACCGATCGGTCCTGCCTTCGTTCCCCCGCACGAGGGACTTGGCACGGGAAATACGGATCAGAACCGAGGTGTACGCCCATGGAGGCCCCACCGGACAACGACGTGCTCTGGGCACGCTCGCTGCACTACGTGCACCCCGACGGCTCGCCGGGACTGGCCGGGGTCTCGCTCGGCGTGCGGGTGGGCGAGATCCTCGCCGTCAGCGGGCCGCGCGGCAGCGGCAAGACGACCCTGCTGCGCTGTCTGTCCGGCCTGGTGCCGGCGCAGCGCGGGGAGATCTGGTTCAACAGCGTGCCCGTGCACACCATGGGCCCCATGCGGCGTGAACGGCTGCGCCGGGACCGCTTCTGCTGGATCGACCCGGCACCGGCGCTGGTCCCCGAGCTGACCGTGTGGGAGAACACCGCCCTCCCCCTGATGCTGCGCGGCGCCGGCCGCCGCCGGGCCAAGGTGGCGGCCCTGGAGTGGCTGGAGCGGCTGGACGTCGGCGACAAGTCCCGCAAGCGCCCGCACGAGCTGGTGCAGGCCGAGCGCCAGCGCGTCGCCATCGCCCGGGCGCTGGCCCCCGCGCCCACGGTCCTCTTCGCCGACGAGCCGACCGCCCCGCTGCACCGGGCCGACCGCGCGCACGTCCTGCGGACGCTGACCACCGCGGCCCGCTCGCACGGCATCACGGTGGTGCTGGCCACCCACGACGCTCAGACCGCGGCGCTCGCCGACCGCACGGTGGCACTCCTGGACGGCCGGCGCGTCCACACCGTGCAGCTGCCCGAGGCCCCCGAGCCGGAAGGCCGGGCCGCGTGCTCGCTCTCCGCCTGACCCGCCTCGCGCATCCCGCGGTCCAGCTGCGCCGCCTGCTGGTGGCGACGGCGGCCGCGGGCACGAGCTTCCTCCTGCTCGGCACCTTCGGCTACGCGCTGGGCCACCCCGACAAGCCCGCCGCCTCCCTGCTGCTGCGCCTGGCCTGGTGCGCGGTCCCGCTGGCGGCCACCGTCCACTTCGCGGTGGCCGTCGCCCGCACCGACCCCGGCACCCGCCCCCGGCCCGGCCTGTCCGCGCTGGGCCTGGGACCGGCCCGGCTGATGGCGATCTCGGCCCTGACGACCGCCCTGTCCTGCGCACTCGGCTCGACGGTGGCGCTCCTGCTCTTCCTCCACCTGCGCGGCGACCTGACGGGCCTGCCCTTCGACGGCGCCGCCGCGCGACTGCTCGCCGCCGGCCGACCGCTGCCCGTTCCGGCCACCCTCACCCTGCTGGCCGTGGTTCCCACCACCGCCTCCACCGCGGCCGCCCTGGTGCTGCGCCCCCGCGACGCCCGCCGCCCGCAGCCCGTCTCCCCCCGGTTCGGGGCACGCTTCCGGCTGCGTGAGCCGGTACCGGCAGGCGGTGCCCCGCACGCCCCGGACGAGGTGACCGACCCCAAAGCGGCGCCCCCGGACGCCGACTGGACCGACTCCCCCAGCGACTCCCTCGCCGACGCCCTCCCCGACCCCCCGCCACCCCGCGAAGCACCCCGCGGTCTGCCCTGGGGCGTCGCCGTACTGGCCGCGGGCCTCGCCGTGGAGTCCTACACCGGCCCCGCCACCCCGGCCCCCCTGCGGGAAAGCCCCGCCGGGGTACTCGCCGGCTGGGCCCTGACCGCGGCCGGCCTGGCCCTCGCCGCCCCCGGCCTCACCCACCTCTGCGGCCGTCTGCTGCAAGCGGTCCGCCCGGGCGCGCTCAGGCTGCTCGCCGGCCGCTTCCTGATGGCGGAAGCCGCCCGTATCGGCCGGCCCCTCGGCCTCGTCTGCGCGGTCGCGTCCGGTGCGTACGCGATGACGGCGCCGTACGGCGGTGGCGTCCCGCCCGTCGGCCCGCTGACCGGCCTCGGCACCCTCCTGGTCGCCGGTTGCACGGTGGCCACGCTCCTCACGGTGGCCGTCGAGGTCAGGCAGTCACGGGCCGACACCACCGCCGCACTGGTCCGCCTGGGTGCCCGGACCAGGGTGCTGCGCGGTGCGGCGGCCCTGCGGGCGGGCGCGCTGCTCGCCCTGTTCGGCCCGCTCACGCTGGCGGTCGCGCGCCTCGCGGCACTCCCGCTGGGCCGCTGAAGAGTCCGGAGAAAAAAATCCCCGGGCGCCGATGAGTTCCGCGCCGACCGCCGGTCTACCCCACCGAACGGCACGAACACGACGGGAGAGACCCTCATGTACCAGCAGATGATTTTCGTGAACCTGGCCACCAACGACGTCGCGGCGTCGCGGAAGTTCTTCACGGAGCTCGGCTACACGATCAATCCGCAGTTCTCGACCGACGAGTGCACCTCCGTCGTGATCAGCGACACCATCGTCGCGATGCTGCTCAGCAGGCAGCGCTACGCCGACTTCACCAAGAAGGAGATCGTCGACGCGACGAAGTCCAGCGAGGTGCTGGTCTGTCTGAGCGCCGAGAGCCGGGAGAAGGTCGACGAGCTGGTGGACAAGGCGATCGCGGCCGGCGGCACCGCCACCGGCGAGACCCAGGACCACGGCTTCATGTACGGCCGCGCCTTCGACGACCTCGACGGCCACACCTGGGAGGTCATGTGGATGGACCCGGCGGCAGTTCAGGGATGAGCCCGTTCGGGTGAACGTCTGTGCCAGCATGGGCGGGTGCATCCGACACCCGCCCAGCCCCACCGTGCCGCCCACGACCACGAGATAGAGTCCCTCGCGGAGTTCGACGAGGTGGTCGCCGAGCACGGCACGCTCGCCCGGTTCCGTGTCCAGGCGGTCGATCTGACGTCCCGTACGAGTGAGTTGCTCGCCCTGGACACCTCGGGTGCCGTCTTCCTCGGCTGCCCGATGGATCCCGAGGCAGCCGCCAGGGTGCGCGCCGCGGGGGCGCTGGTGTTCCCGCCCGTGCCAGGGCTGCCCTTCGACCCGTACCGGGGCTTCGTCTACACGCCCGACGAGCTGTTCGAGTCCCTCGGCGAGGGATACGAGGCGACGCCGGACGCGCGGGCGTACGAATGGTTCCAGCGGACCAAGTCCGACGGGGACGTCTACTCGTCCATGCTGCGCGCGATCCACGACGACGCCGTCTCCGACGCGCTCGACGAACTCCTCGTCGGCGAACGGGTGGTGGGCGTCATGGGCGGCCACGCGATGGAGCGCGGCACGCAGGCGTACGCGGGTGCCGCCCGCCTGGGCCGCGAACTGGCGCGCGCCGGGCTCACGGTGGCCACCGGCGGCGGGCCGGGGGCCATGGAGGCGGCCAACCTCGGTGCGTACTCGGCCCCGTTCGAGGACGGGATGCTGAGCGAAGCGCTGCGACTCCTCGCCAAGGCGCCGTCGTTCCGGCCGTCCATCGCCGACTGGGCCCACGCCGCCTTCGAGGTGCGCGACCGCTGGCCCGGCGGTGGCGCGTCGGTGGGCATCCCGACCTGGTTCTACGGTCACGAGCCGCCGAACGCCTTCGCCGCGCACATCGCGAAGTACTTCGCCAACGCCACCCGCGAGGACGGCCTGCTGGCCCGCTCCACCGCGGGCGTGGTGTTCCTGCCGGGCGCCGCCGGGACCGTACAGGAGGTCTTCGACAACGCGACCCCGAACTACTACGAGTCGCGTGGCGAGCCCACGCCGATGGTGCTGGTGGACCGGGCGCACTGGACGGAGCGGCTGCCGGTGTGGCCGCTGCTCCAGGCGCTCGCGCGGGGACGGTCGATGGAGGCCCGGATTGCCCTGGTTGACCGGATCGAGGAGGCGCCCGAGGCATTGAAACGTATCGCTAGCTAATAAGATGGTAAAGTCAACACACGTGCTCCGCTTGCGCATTGACACTCCTTACGGAGCGCTTATAGACCTGTGAGCCTCTTGGGGTTGATGATGCCTCGATTCTTCGCCATGTCATCTCCCCCTCAGCCCCCCGCAGTTATGCACTCTGTAAAGGACAAACGTGTCCAAAACTCGCCGTAACGCACGCCGTTCCATGCGTGTCCTGGGTGTCGCCTCCGCTTCCGCCGCGCTGGCGCTGGGTGTCGCGGGCACCGCGCTCGCCTGCGAGATAGGTGACTTCTCCGCCGAGGCCACGTGCGACGGCGGTAAGGGCGTCATCGTCGTCACCGACAAGGACGCCGCAGGCACCCCGGCCATCATCACCGTGTTCCTGGAGAACAACGGTGCCGATGTGAAGCAGATCGGCAAGCCGCAGAACATCAAGGGGTCCAGCGCGGGCACCACGGTCACCTTCGCGGAGGACTGGAAGCCCAACGCGACGTACCGCGTCCACGTCAAGGCCGGCAAGAAGGTCGACGCGGACATCACGCCCAACCTGACCACTCCCTCCACGGCCTGCCAGACCGAGGAGTCCGCGACCCCCACGACGCCCGCCACGAAGACCCCGGAGCCGTCGCAGTCCGCCTCGGCCTCGGCCCCCGCCGAGTCCGCGACCCCGTCCGCGCCGGCGTCGGAATCGGCGTCGGAGAGCACCAGCACCGCCCCGGCGGGCACCTCGAACAACGAGCCGTCCCCGGCCGTCGGTGAGTCGAACCTCGCCGAGACCGGTGCGAACTCCAACACCGGTCTGATCGCCGGCATCGCGGCCGCCCTGGTCGCCGTCGGCGGTGGCGCCGTGTTCTACGGCATGCGCCGTCGCGGGGCGGGCAACGGTCGCTGACGCCTCACTCCTTGTGCACCACCGTGGCCCGTCCCCCTGCCCGGGGGGCGGGCCACTGCCGTCCGCCGGAGGGCGGCTGCTCATCGAGTACGACGATCTCGGCCGCGTCGAACTCCACGCCGACCTCCCCGCCGACCTCCGGCGCCTGTCTGAGCGCACACGCCGCCTCCAGACGCGGGGCGTCCTCGGGCTGGAGGTGGACGGCGACATGCGTGCCCTTGAAGGTGCGGGCGGTCACCGTGCAGCGCAGCCCCTCGTCCGCCGGGACGAGTCGGACACCGGCGGGCCGGACGAGCACCGTACGGGCACCCTGGGGCGCTCCCGCGGGCACCGGCAGCTTGCCCCACGGCGTGTCCGCGGCCTCTCCGGCGACCGTCGCGCCGGCCACGTTGTCGAAGCCGAGGAAGCGGGCCACGAACTCGTCGGCCGGCCGCTGCCACACCTCCAGCGGAGTCCCGGACTGGGCGATCCGCCCGTCCCGCATCACCACCACCCGGTCGGCCAGCGCGAACGCCTCGCCCTGGTCGTGCGTCACGGCGAGCACGGTGGTCCCCAACCGGCCGAAGAGTTCCCGCAGTTCCACCACCAGCCGCTCCCGCAGCGACCGGTCGAGCTGACCGAGCGGCTCGTCCAGCATCAGCAGCCGGGGCCGGGGAGCGAGCGCCCGGGCCAGCGCCACGCGCTGCTGCTCACCGCCGGACAGCCCGGCGACCGCCCGGCGGGCGGCGCCCGGCAGGCCCACCAGATCCAGCAACTCCCGGACCCGGGCCTCCTGCTCGGCCTTCGCCGCCCCCTGCATCCGCGGCCCGAAGGCCACGTTGCCGCCCACGTCCCGCTGCGGGAAGAGCTGGTGGTCCTGGAACATCAGCCCCACCCCGCGCCGGTGCGCGGCCACGCCCTCCTGGTCGCGCCCGTCGAGCACCACCCGCCCGGAGTCCAGCGGCTGGAGGCCCGCCACCGCCCTCAGCAACGTCGACTTGCCGCTGCCGCTGGGCCCGAGCACGCACACGGTCTCGTGTTCGGCGACCGACAGGTCCACGGCGTCGAGCACCGCCCGCCCGCCGAAGCGCACGGTCGCGGCCTGAAGGCTCAGCAGCATCAGAACTCCCCCGTCCGGTCGGTGCGCAGCCGCTCCAGGACGAGCAGGGCCGCCGCGCACACCACCATCAGAATCGTGGAAAGGGCCATCGCCTGCCCGTAGTTGAGATCGCCGGGCCGGCCGAGGAGCCGGGCCACCGCGACGGGCAGCGTCGGGTTGTCGGGCCGCGCGATGAACACGGTCGCCCCGAACTCCCCCAGCGACACGGCGAAGGCGAACCCGGCCGCGATCAGCAGCGCCCGCCGCACCATCGGCAGGTCGACCTCCCGCCACACCCGCCAGGGCGAGGCCCCGAGCACGGCCGCCGCCTCCCTCAGCCGCCCGTCCACGGCCCGCAGCACGGGCAGCATGGTCCGTACGACGAACGGCACGCCGACCAGCGCCTGCGCGAGCGGCACCAGGATCCAGGACTGCCTCAGGTCCAGCGGCGGCTTGTCGAGCGCGATCAGGAACCCGAAGCCGACGGTCACCGCGGACACACCGAGCGGCAGCATCAGCAGCGCGTCGAAGCCGCGCACGATCCGGCCCGCGTCCCGGCGGGCGAGCGCGGCGGCGGCCAGACCGCCGATCAGCACTGCGATGGCGGTGGCGGCGACGGCGTACTGGAGGGAGTTGGTGATCGCGTTGACCGGCGCCACCAGGAACATGCCGCCGTCGTCGTCGGTCAGCGCCCGGTAGTACCCGAACCCGGGCGCGTCCAGCGAGCGCGACACCAGCACGCCTAGCGGCAGCACCAGCAGTACGGCGACGGTGGCGAGGACACCCGCCAGCAGCGCCCACTGACCCGCGCCGCGCGGCCGACGGGCGGTCACGGAGGCGTCCACCAGCCGCAGTGCGGTCTCCCGGCGCCGTACCGTCCAGGCGTGCACGGCGAGGATCACGCCGACCGCGAGGAACTGGACCAGGGTGAGGACGGCGGCCGTGGACAGGTCGAAGGTCTCGGAGGTCTGCCGGTAGATCTCCACCTCGACGGTGGAGAAGGTGGGCCCGCCGAGGATCTGCACCACACCGAAGGAGGTGAAGGTGAACAGGAACACCATCAGCGCCGCGGCGGCCACCGCGGGCGCGAGGGCGGGCAGCGTCACCTTCCGCCAGGCGCGCAGCGCGGACGCCCCCAGCATCCGGGCGGCCTCCTCCTGCCGCGGGTCGAGCTGCGCCCACAGTCCGCCCACGGTCCGTACGACGACCGCGTAGTTGAAGAACACGTGCGCCAGCAGGATCGCCCACACGGTGGTGTCCAGCCGCACGCCCCACAGTTCGTCCAGCAGCCCGCCGCGCCCCAGCAGCGCGAGGAAGGCGGTGCCGGCGACGACGGTCGGCAGCACGAACGGAACCGTGACGACGGCCCGCAGCACCTGCTTGCCGGGAAAGTCCAGGCGGGCGAAGGCGTAGGCGGCGGGCAGCGCGATCAGCAGGGTGAGCGCGGTGGAGGCCAGCGCCTGCCAGGTGGTGAACCACAGCACGTGCCGGATGTCCGGCTGGGTGACGACGTCCGCCATCCGCCCGAACTGCCAGACGCCGTCCACCTTCAGCCCGCGGGCGACGATCGCGGCCACGGGCCAGGCGAAGAACACCGAGAAGAACGCGACGGGCAGCGCCATCAGCCCGAGCCGCGCCGCCGTCCCCCGCCTGGGCACGGCTACTTCAGTACGAGAGACGTCCACGACTTGACCCACTGGTCACGATGGGCGGCGATCTTCTCGGGAGCCATGGTCTCGGGGGACTTGGCCTGCGGGCCGTACTTGACGAAGTCCGGCGGCACCTGGGCGCCCTCGCGCACCGGGTAGACGAACATGTTGAGCGGCATGTCGTCCTGGAACTCCTTGGTGAGCAGGAAGTCGAGGAACGCCTTGCCGCCCTTGGTGTTCCCCGCGTTGCTCAGCAGCCCCGCGTACTCGGTCTGCCGGAAGCAGGTGCCGTACGACACCCCGGTCGGGGCGGTGCTGGGCCGCTTCTTGGCGTAGATCACCTCGGCGGGCGGCGAGGAGGCGTACGACACCACGAGCGGCCGGTCGCCGCCGGCCTTTCTGCCCCCGGAGGAGCCGGAGAACTCCTGGGAGTAGGCCTGCTCCCAGCCGTCGACGACCTTCACGCCGTTGTCCTTGAGCTTCTTCCAGTAACCCTGCCAGCCCCCGTCTCCGTACTGGGCGGCACTGCCGAGCAGGAAGCCCAGGCCGGGCGAGGAGGTGGCCGCGTTCTCGGTGACGAGGAGGTTCTTGTACGCGGGCTCGGCGAGGTCGGCGAAGGACTTCGGCGGAGTGAGCTTGTGCTGGTCGAAGTACGCCTTGTCGTAGTTGACGCAGATGTCGCCGGTGTCGATGGGCGTGACCCGGTGCTTGTCCTGGTCGACGCGGTACTGGGGCAGGACCAGGTCGGAGCCCTTGGGCCGGTACGACTGGAACAGCCCGTTGTCGAGGGCCCGGGACAGCAGCGTGTTGTCGACGCCGAAGAAGACGTCGCCCTGCGGGTGGTCCTTGGTCAGGATCGCCTTGTTGACGGCCTGACCCGCGTCGCCGTCATTCAGGACCCTGAGCTTGTACCCGGACTGCTTCTCGAAGTCCTTCTGCACGCTCTTCGACACGGCCCACGAGTCGTGGCTGACGAGGGTGACGGTCCTGGAGTCCGCCGAACCCCCGCCGTTCGACGACCCGCACCCCGTCAGAGCGGGCAGCGCCACGAGGCCGAGCCCGACGGCCACGGCCACGAAGGTCTTGTTGTGCACTGGATTCCTCCTGGGGTTGACCAGGAAGAGACGCGGCCCTGCCCGGGACCCGCGGAGGATTCCGCCGGTCCCGGGCAGGGCGCAACAGCTCGAGTGATGACCGAACTCCCTACCCAGAATGACCTGGGCGAGGTTCAGAGGGTCTGCGGCCCGGTTGCCGCACTCTCAGCGCTGTGGCGCTCCCCTGTCGGAATATGAAGATGTACTTACGGCCGACAGACTACCGCTCGGTGGCCGCCAGCTGACCACAGGCTCCGTCGATCTCCTGCCCACGGGTGTCCCGGATGGTGACGGGCACACCATGGGCGGCGATGGCCTCCACGAACGCCTTCTCGTCCTCCGGCCGCGAGGCGGTCCACTTGGACCCCGGCGTCGGGTTCAGCGGAATCAGATTGACGTGCACGGGCTTGCCCCTGAGCAGCCGTCCGAGCCGGTCACCGCGCCAGGCCTGGTCGTTGATGTCCCGGATCAGCGCGTACTCGATGGACAGCCGCCGGCCGGACCTGGCGCTGTACTCGAAGCCGGCGTCCAGCACCTCGCGCACCTTCCAGCGCGTGTTCACGGGTACGAGGGTGTCGCGCAGCTCGTCGTCGGGCGCGTGCAGCGAGATCGCGAGCCGGCACTTGAAGCCCTCGTCGGAGAACCGGTGGATCGCCGGGACGAGCCCGACGGTGGAGACGGTGATGCCGCGCTGCGACAGCCCGAGCCCGTCCGGCTCGGGATCGGTGAGCGCCCGGATGGCACCCACCACGCGCTTGTAGTTGGCGAGCGGCTCGCCCATCCCCATGAAGACGATGTTGGACAGCCGCGCCGGCCCGCCGGGCACCTCTCCGTCCCTGAGCGCCCGCATCCCGTCCACGATCTGGTGGACGATCTCGGCGGTGGACAGGTTACGGTCGAGCCCCGCCTGCCCGGTCGCGCAGAACGGGCAGTTCATCCCGCAGCCCGCCTGCGAGCTGATGCACATGGTGACCCGGTCCGGGTACCGCATCAGCACCGACTCGACGAGCGTCCCGTCGAACAGCCGCCACAGCGTCTTGCGGGTGGTGCCCTGGTCGGTCGACAGGTGCCGCACCACCGTCATCAGCTCCGGCAGCAGCGCCTCCCGCAGCTTGGCGCGCGAACCGGCGGGGATGTCCGTCCACTGCTCCGGGTCGTGCGCGTACCGCGCGAAGTAGTGCTGCGAGAGCTGCTTGGCACGAAACGGCTTCTCCCCGACCTCGGCCACCGCCTCCTTGCGCTCGGCAGGCGTGAGATCAGCGAGATGCCGCGGCGGCTTCTTGGCTCCGCGCGGGGCGACGAAAGTGAGTTCTCCGGGCTTAGGCATGGCCATACCAGTGTCGCAGATCGAATCGGGTGGCCTGCGACTGTCGCCTGTCTCCCGATAGCCCTGGTGGCGGTCGGCCTGCTCGGCTGCTCGGGGGGTGCTGACGCGCTGTGCCGTGTGGCTGCCGAGGGCTGTTGCCGGTGTCTGTGACAGTGCCGAGCATGATCCTGCAAAAAATCGCGGTGGCGCTCGGTGCCGCGGGCTGCCTGGTGCTGCCCTGCGCGACGGCCGCCCACGCCCATGGCGGCCCTCCCCGTACCACGTGCGTCAACAAGGGCGGCGCCATCGCCCGCGGCACGGCCATCGGCTCGCCCGGCTTCCTGTCCGGCAACCTTGTCCAGATCCCCGTCTACGCCCCGGTCAACTTCTGTGGCAACCACATCACCCTCCTCGGCGGCGGTGGCGGCCCCGGTGGCCCGGGCTGACCTGCCCCGGGAATTCTCCAGGTCCAGGCTTGGCGGGCCGGGAGGGGTGGGGCGGTCAGGTTCGGCCTGGTCCGAGGGTGTCGCGGAGTTCGGCGATGTCGCGTTCCAGGTCTCGGTACCGGTCGCTGACCTTGCGGTCCTCGGTGGGGATGACCCGGCCCTCGTCCAGGGCGGTGAGCCGGTCGCCGAGGGCGGCGAGGGTCGCCTGCCGGCCGAACCAGCCGGGGGCGCCCCGGGTCTCGTCCAGTTCCTCGTGGGCCGCGCGGAGGGCGGCGTGGACGCGCTCGCGCAGGGGGACCAGGTCCACGCGCAGGCGCTGGGTCTTCTCCCGCAGTTCCAGCATCGACTCGATGAGGCCGGCGAAGGACTCCCCGACCTCCGCCATGCCCTGGGCGTGCGCCACCAGTTCCTCCAGTGCCGGCATGATCTCGTCGAGGTCGTTCTCGTCCTTGCCGACGAGCAGCGCCCGCGTGTCGCCGTACTCCTCGGACATCCGGTCGATGTCCC
The DNA here is from genome assembly GCF_042894725.1 of Streptomyces sp. NPDC001480. Taxonomy (NCBI): domain Bacteria; kingdom Bacillati; phylum Actinomycetota; class Actinomycetes; order Kitasatosporales; family Streptomycetaceae; genus Streptomyces; species Streptomyces sp. NPDC001480. Next base: position 163,324 of record NZ_JBIAVX010000016.1, read on the forward strand.
CGAGGATCCGCGTGGCCATGTCGGTCTGCTGCCGGATCGCGTCGACGGGCGTCCCGTCGCGGTGGCCGAGCAGGGCGGCGATCTCCGCGAGCTCCTGCGCCAGCTGTTCCCGCATCTCCAGCAGCGCCCGGTGCGTCTCGTCGGCGGAGTCGATCGTGGACCTCAGGCTCCCGGCGAGTGCCTCGACCGCCTCGGCCGCCTCCTGCTCCCGCCTGGCACGCCTACGTCCCCACATACGAGCCACCCCTCCCGGACACGGATCACGGTGGAGTGATCATATGTTCGGAAGGGGCGGTTCCGGTGGTTCCGGGGTTCTTCCCCGGACCCGATGGCCGCTGCGGGATCGGCTGTCAGCCGGACCCTACGAAGATCACCAGGAGAAGCCACACGACGGGAGCCGTCGGCAGCAGTGAGTCGAGGCGGTCCATGATGCCCCCGTGGCCGGGGAGCAGCGTGCCCATGTCCTTGATGCCCAGGTCGCGCTTGATCATGGACTCGCCGAGGTCGCCGAGGGTGGCGCTGGCCGCGACCGCGAGGCCGAGCAGGAGGCCCTGCCACCAGGCGCCGTCGTCGATCAGGAACTGCATGCACAGCGCGCCCGCGACCATGGCGAACAGCACCGCGCCGAGCAGGCCCTCGCGGGTCTTGCCGGGGCTGATGCGCGGCGCGAGCTTGTGCTTGCCGAAGCGCCAGCCGACGGCGTACGCCCCGGTGTCGCTGACCACCGTCAGGAGGAGGAAGGTCAGTACGCGCCACGGGCCGTCGTCGGCGGTGAGCATCATCGCGACGAAGGTGGCCAGGAACGGGACGTAGAAGGCCGCGAAGACGCCCGCCGTGACGTCCTTGAGGTAACCCTCGGGTGGTTCTGTCATCCGCCAGACCAGTGCCGCCAGCGCGGTCAGCGCCATGGCCACCCAGGCACCCTCGGCACCCCGGACGTACCCGGCGACGACCATCGCCGCACCGCCGACCGCCAGCGGGACCAGGGGCGCCTTGACACCCTTGCGCTCCTGGAGCCGGCTGGTCAGTTCCCACAGGCCCACGACGACGGCGACGGCTACGACGCCGACGAACACGGCCTTGACGATGAACAGGGACGCGACGATCACCACGCCGAGCCCGACGCCGACCCCTATGGCCGAGCTCAGGTCCCGGCCCGCACTCTTCTTCTGCGGCGCGGGTGCCGGCTGCGGGGCGTCGGGCATGGGCTCCGGATTCTGCGGCGCCGCCCCGTCGGGCGACGTCCGCGGCATGTCGTACGGCCCGTAGGCCTGGGCCTGCGATGGCTCGTCGCGGAACAAGGGGCCGCTCAGTCGAGCAGCCCCCCGGTCGTCGTCCTGGTCTCCGCCACGAACGCCATGGACGCCATGGACACCATGGACGCCATGAGCGGGTACGTCGGCCACGGCCGGCATGGGGCGGGTCTGCTGCGCGTCATGCGCATCGTACGCGGGGCCCGCCGTGGCAGCCCCCCGGACCGGTCCCTGGTCGTCGGGCCCCCAGTACCCGGCCTGTGACCCGGCTTGCGAACCGGCTTGTGGCGGAGCGCCCCAGGAAGAGTCGTTCATCAGACCTCGAGGAGTTCCGCTTCCTTGTGCTTGAGGAGCTCGTCCACCTGGGCCACGTACTTCGCGGTGGTGTCGTCGAGTTCCTTCTCCGCACGGCGGCCCTCGTCCTCGCCGACCTCGCCGTCCTTGATCAGCTTGTCGATGGCGTCCTTGGCCTTGCGGCGCACCGAGCGGATCGACACCCGGGCGTCCTCCGCCTTGCCCTTGGCGACCTTGATGTAGTCGCGGCGGCGCTCCTCGGTGAGCTCGGGGAACACCACGCGGATGATGTTGCCGTCGTTGCTCGGGTTGACGCCCAGGTCGGAGTCGCGGATCGCCTGCTCGATGTTGCGCAGCGCGCTCTTGTCGAACGGGGTCACGACGGCCATGCGCGGCTCCGGCACGGAGAACGAAGCCAGCTGGTTGATCGGCGTCAGCGCGCCGTAGTAGTCGGCCACGATCTTGTTGAACATGGCGGGGTGCGCACGGCCGGTACGGATCGCGGCGAAGTCCTCCTTGGCGACCACGACGGCCTTCTCCATCTTCTCCTCGGCCTCGAGGAGGGTCTCTTCGATCACCACTTGCTCCTGCGTGTCTTGAGTAGGCCCGGCTGCGGTTCCTGGCGGTGGCGGCGGCCGGCTGCGTCGCGTCTTCTTCCTGCACGGTTCCCGACCGGCAGGACATTGTCCATCCCCCGGCGAGGTCCCGGGGTGGTCCGGTCAGGCCCGGCTGCCCTGATCACCCACGAGCGTGCCGATCTTCTCACCCTTGACGGCCCGCGCGATATTCCCCTCGGCCAGAAGCTCGAACACGAGGATCGGCAGCTTGTTGTCACGGCACAGGGTGATCGCGGTGGCGTCGGCGACCTTGAGGTCGCGGGTGATGACCTCGCCGTAGCCGAGGGCGTCGAACTTGACGGCGTCGGGGTTGGTCTTGGGGTCGGAGTCGTAGACCCCGTCCACGCCGTTCTTGCCCATGAGCAGCGCCTCGGCGTCGATCTCCAGGGCGCGCTGGGCGGCGGTGGTGTCGGTGGAGAAGTACGGCATGCCCATACCGGCGCCGAAGATGACCACGCGGCCCTTCTCCAGGTGGCGCACGGCGCGCAGCGGGATGTACGGCTCGGCGACCTGGCCCATGGTGATGGCGGTCTGGACCCGGCTGTCGATGCCCTCTTTCTCCAGGAAGTCCTGGAGGGCGAGGCAGTTCATCACGGTGCCGAGCATGCCCATGTAGTCGGAGCGGGCGCGGTCCATGCCGCGCTGCTGGAGTTCGGCGCCGCGGAAGAAGTTGCCGCCGCCGATGACGACCGCGACCTCGGCGCCGTCGCGCACGACGGCCGCGATCTCGCGGGCGATCTTGTGCACCACGTCGGGGTCGACGCCCAGGCCCCCGCCACCGGAGAAGGCCTCTCCGGACAGCTTCAGCAGAAACCGGCCGCGTACTTTGCCGTCGTCGCTCTTCTGGGCCTTGGTGGTCATGGGGATCCCGCCTCTGTTACGTGGTGCACATACGAAGAAGGCCACTGCCGGTTGGGTTCGCTTTTCGCTCCCATGCGCGGCAATGGCCTCCTCGTCAGATCTGCTGCCGTCCGCCACATGCCTGGGTGTGGCGGTGTGCGCGGACGACTGCTGTCGACCCTATCGAGATTTCCCCGAGGATTTCTCCGTGGGTCGCTCGTCGATCGCGGTACGGACTCAGATGCCGACCTTGATACGCGTGAAGCGCTTCAGGGTGACACCGGCCTCGTCCAGAATCTTCTGGACGGACTTCTTGTTGTCCAGCGCATACGGCTGGCCGAGCAGCGTGGCGTCCTTGAAGAAGCCGTTCAGGCGACCCTCGACGATCTTGGCGATCGCGGCCTCGGGCTTGCCCTCGGCGCGGGTGGTCTCCTCGGCGATGCGGCGCTCGGACTCGACGACGTCGGCCGGCACGTCCTCCTTGGCGAGGTACTTCGGCGCGAAGGCGGCGATGTGCTGGGCGACGCCCTTGGCGACCTCGGCGTTCGGCTTGTCGAGCTCGACGAGGACACCGATCTGCGGGGGCAGGTCGGGCATCGTGCGGTGCATGTAGGCGGTGACGTAACCGTCGGAGAACTGCGCGAAGCGGTCCAGGACGATCTTCTCGCCGAGGTTGGCGTTGGCCTCGTCCACGAACGCCTGGACGGTCTTGCCGGGCTCGATCTCGGAGGCGAGCAGGGCCTCGAGGTCGGCCGGGGAGGTCTTGGCGACGTGCTCGGCGAGGGCCGTGGCCGCGGCCTGGAACTTGTCACCCTTGGCGACGAAGTCCGTCTCGCACTTCAGCTCGACCAGGACACCGGAGGAGTTGTCGTCGGCGATGATGGAGACCACGGCGCCGTTCTCGGCGGAGCGGCCCTCGCGCTTGGCGACGCCCTTCTGGCCCTTGATGCGGAGCGCCTCGACGGCCTTCTCGACGTTGCCCTCGGCCTCGTCCAGCGCCTTCTTGCAGTCCATCATGCCGGCGCCGGTGAGCTCACGGAGCTTCTTGACGTCGGCGGCGGTGTAGTTCGCCATGAGTCTGTGAGTCTTTCTCGAAGTCTTGGGAGATCGGAGATCTGCGCGGTCTGCGGTCTGCTGGAGCAGCGCGGACCGCGGACCCGGTGCTGACCTGCGGGTGAACAGCGGGGGCGGACTTCATGCCGCCCCCGCCGTCAACACGGTTGTCAGGCCTGCTCGCCCTCGGCGGCCGGAGCCTCGGCGGCGGGAGCCTCGGCAGCAGGGGCCTCAGCGGCCGGAGCCTCGGCAGCAGGGACCTCAGCGGCCGGAGCCTCGGCGGCGGCCGGAGCCTCCTCGGCCTTCTTCTCGCCCTCGAGCAGGTCGCGCTCCCACTCGGCGAGCGGCTCGCCCGCGGCCTTCTCGCCCTTGTCACCGGTGGCGACGCGAGAGCGGGAGATGAGGCCCTCGGCGACGGCGTCGGCGATCACGCGGGTGAGCAGGGTGACGGAGCGGATCGCGTCGTCGTTGCCCGGGATCTTGTAGTCGACCTCGTCGGGGTCGCAGTTGGTGTCGAGGATGGCGACGACCGGGATGTTGAGCTTCCGGGCCTCACCGACCGCGATGTGCTCCTTCTTGGTGTCCACGATCCAGACGGCGCTGGGCACCTTCTGCATCTCGCGGATACCACCGAGGGTCTTCTCCAGCTTGGCCTTCTCGCGCGAGAGCACGAGAAGCTCCTTCTTGGTCAGACCGGACGCGGCGACGTCCTCGAAGTCGATCTGCTCGAGCTCCTTGAGGCGCTGCAGACGCTTGTAGACGGTGGAGAAGTTGGTGAGCATGCCGCCCAGCCAGCGCTGGTTGACGTAGGGCATGCCGACGCGGGTGGCCTGCTCGGCGATGGCCTCCTGCGCCTGCTTCTTCGTACCGACGAACATGACCGTGCCGCCGTGGGCGACGGTCTCCTTGACGAACTCGTAGGCGCGGTCGATGTACGACAGCGACTGGAGCAGGTCGATGATGTAGATGCCGTTGCGCTCGGTGAAGATGAAGCGCTTCATCTTCGGGTTCCAGCGACGGGTCTGGTGACCGAAGTGGACGCCGCTCTCCAGCAGCTCCCGCATCGTGACGACGGCCATGGCCGTATCTCCTTGAATTTCTCGGTTGTGCCGCGGATGCCGGACGGCTCCCGCGCCTGACGCCCGCGACGCGCCGTTGCCACATGAGGACCGAGGGGCGCTGATACGAACGGACCGTCGCCGGCCGCGCCTCGTATCGGGGCGTGCGAAGTCGACCCGGTGACCCGGATCGCCACCAGAATTGTACGGGACCGACGAGGCGCCGGGTGACGCCGCTGTGCACAACCGGTGAGTTGTCCACATGTCCCGGCCATCACCGGCGGGGACGCGGGACGGTTTGCCGCATGCGAACGAAACGACGGGCGGGTGTGCGGCTGCTCCTCGCGCCGGCCCTGACGGTGGCCTTCCTGACCCCCCTGGCCTGGGCCGTCTCCTCGGCTCCCCCGGCTCCCCCGGCCCCGCAGGCACCGGTGCCGGCGATCGGCCGCGCCTGGCCGGTGGGCACCCGCCCGACGGTGCTGCGCGGCTGGGAGCCTCCGGCGACGGTGTACGGCCGCGGCCACCGCGGCGTGGACTTGGCGGCTGCGGCCGCGGCTCCGGTACGGGCGGTGGCGGCGGGCCGGGTGTCCTTCGCGGGGCGGGTGGCGGGCCGGGGCGTGGTGTCCGTGGAGCTGGCGGGGACCGGTCTGCGAACGACGTACGAGCCGGTGACGCCCTTGGTGGAGAAGGGGGACGAGGTGGCGGCGGGCGAGGTGGTGGGCAGCGTGGAGGCGACGGGCGGTCACTGCGCGGGCGGCTGCCTGCACTGGGGGCTGCTCAGAGGCGACACCTATCTGGACCCGCTGTCACTGCTCCCCCCGTGGCTGCTGAACAGGGGGCCGTCGAGACTGCTGCCGGTACTGGGCGTACCGCTGCCGGCGTAGCCGCGGCGAGCCGTGCCCGCCCGCCACGGCGGCCCCGGCGGGCCTCAGCCCCGCACACCCCGCAGCGCCATCCCGACCGCGGCGTCCGTGATCGCCTCGGGGTCCTCCGCGGCGCCGAGTTCGATCCGCCGCACCGCCGCGTCCACGACGCCCTGGAGCAGCAGCGCCGCCAGCCGGGGCTGGGCGTGTCCCATCTCGCCCAGCGCTTCGACGATCATCGCGACGAGCCCGCCGTGTGCCGCCCGGATCTTCTCCCGGGCCCCCGCGTCCAGCTCGCTCGCCGAGATCGCCACGACGGCCCGGTGCCGCCGGTCGCCCACCAGGGCCAGCTGCCGGCGCACATACGCCTCGACCTTGTCCTCGGGGGTCTCCGCCCCCTCCATCGCCGCCGACACCTCGGCCGTCCAGACGGGGAAGTCGACCTCGCACAGCTCCTCGACCACGGCGGCCCGTGACCGGAAGTACTCGTACACGGACGACCGCGCCAGCCCCGTCCGCTCGGCGAGGGCCGGGAAGGTCAGCGCCTCCGTCCCGCCCTCGGACAGCAGGGACCGTGCCGCGTCCAGCAGGGCGGCTCGCTGCATCGACCGGTGCTCGGCCACGGAGGCCGCTCGAATCCTTGGCACGTCGACCACTTTACGGACGCGCCACGGCGAACGGGAGGAGACTTGGGCCCTAGCGCCCGAAGCCCGCCAGCTTCGCCCGCAGCTGGAGTACCGACTTGGTGTGGATCTGGCTGACCCGGCTCTCGGTGACCCCGAGCACATTGCCGATCTCGGCGAGCGTGAGCCCCTCGTAGTAGTACAGCGTGACCACGGTCTTCTCCCGCTCGGGCAGCGTGTTGATCGCCCGCGCCAGGAACCGTCTGAGCTCCCGGTCCTCGGCCACTTCCACCGGATTGTCGGCGTCGGTGTCCTCCAGCGTGTCCATCAGGGTGAGCCGCTCGCCGCCCTCGCCCCCGGCGTGCAGCATCTCCTCCAGCGCCACCACGTTGGCCAGCGACAACTGGCTGAAGACCGCGTGGAGCTCGTCCACCTCGATACCCAGCTCGGCGGCCACCTCCGGCTCGGTGGGGGTGCGTCTGAGCCGTGCCTCCAGCGTGGCGTAGGCCCGCTCGACGTTCCGCGCCTTCTGCCGTACCGACCGGGGGATCCAGTCCAGCGCGCGCAGCTCGTCGATCATGGCGCCGCGGATCCGGGTGATCGCGTACGTCTCGAACTTGATCTCCCGGTCGATGTCGAACTTCTCGATCGCGTCGATGAGCCCGAAGACCCCCGAGGACACGAAGTCGGCCTGCTCCACATTGGGCGGCAGGCCCACGCTGACCCGCCCCGCCACGTATTTCACCAGCGGCGAGTAGTGCAGGATCAGCTGCTCCCGCAGCCGCTCGTCCCCCGTCGCCTTGTAGGACCGCCACAGCTCGTCGAGTGTCGAGGGAGCGGGCGGCCGCACGCTGCCACCGTCGCGGGCGGCTGGGGGGATCGCCGCCCGGTCGGACCCGGAGGTGTGCTGGGGCATTCGTCGCCTTGTGTCGTTCTGCCGTGAAGTGCCGTGAAGTGCTGTTACGGAGTGGAGTGGGCCGAGGTGGGACTGACTGGGTGAGGTGCCGGTCTGGTGTCGAGTTGCAGTGGTCTGTGTCGAGGTCTTCGTGAGCGTAGCGTGACTGAGGTGTCGCGGTGCGCGAACAGTGAGCCTCACCCCCTGCGGGGACACTCGCGGCGGCGCCTCCCCGCACACCGGGTGCGTCGCTCTGGGTGACCGACGGGGCGTGCCAACTCCGAGAAAACCCAAGGGTGTCGGGGATTCCCCCGGACGGGCGAACACTCTCGGTCAACATCGAGCGGGACCGTCCTCGACCGGGAACATCGCCTGGCGTGTCAACTTCCAGCCATCGCCGTGTCGTTCGACGTAACCAAGTGCTCGGAGTTCGTACAGCCTGGCGATCGCCTCGTCCCGCGTGGTCTGCGCGCCGCACGCGATCTCCCCCGGCGGAGCCGACCGGTGTGCGGGCAGGGCGGCGAGAACCCGCCGGGCGCCGGGCTCCAGCAGGTCCCGCGGGAGGACCGGGCCGCGCCGCGCCGGGGCCAGCTCGCCGATGTCCCCGACCAGCTCGACGACCTCCGCGGCGTCGGTGACGAGCGCCGCCTCCCCGCGCAGCAGCTCGTGCACCCCGGCCGAGAGGGCGCTGGTGACGGGCCCGGGCACGCCCATGGTGAGCCGTCCCAGCCGCTGCGCCGCCCGCGCCGTGACCAGGGCGCCGCTGCGGTAGGCGGCCTCCACGACCACGGTGCCCCTGGTCAGCGCCGCGATCACCCGGTTGCGCAGGATGAACCGGCTCGGGGTCGGGTGCTCGCCGGGTGGCAACTCGCCGATCACGAGGCCCTGTTCCGCGATCCTGCTGATCAGCTGGGTGTGTCCGCGCGGGTAGGGCCGGTCGACGCCGCAGGCCAGGACGGCGACGGTGGCTCCGCCCGCGCCGAGCGCGCCCCGGTGGGCGGCGCCGTCGACGCCGTAGGCGCCGCCGGAGACCACCACCCAGCCGCGCTCGGCGAGCCCCGCGGAGAGCGCGGCCGCCGCATGGGCGCCGTACTCGGTGCAGGCCCGGGCGCCCACGACGGCGACCGATCTGAGCGCCCACATCCGCATGGAGGCCGGGCCCCGCACCCACAGCCCCAGGGGCCGGGCGTCCCCGAGGTCGTCGAGCTGGGCCGGCCACTCGGCGTCCCCGGGGCACACGAACCGGACCCCGGCCGCCCCCGCGATCTCCAGATCCCGCTCGGGCCCGGCCCGCCCGGCGCGGGCCCGCAGCCCCGCCCAGCGGGCGCCGCTCACCCCCGGCAGCGGCTCGCCGCCCTCCCGCAGCCGCCGGGCGACCTCCCGCACCCCGTGCTCCCGCACCCAGCGACCGCCGGTCTCGTCGCCGGGTTCGAGGACCCGGGTGAGGAAGACCCGGCACAGCCGTGCGCCGTACGGATCGTCCGGCGGGGTCACGCCGGCGCCCCGATGGCCATCGGCACGCCCCGGGGAACGCCGGTGCGCAGTTGCAGGGCCAGGGCGACGTCCGTGGCGTCGGGCCGGTCGTGGCCGGCGAGATCCGCGACCGTCCAGGCGACCCGCAGCACGCGGTCGATCCCGCGGGCGGTCAGCACGCCCCGCTCCAGGCTCCGCTCCGCCTCGTCCATCGCGCCGCTCGCGGCCTGCCAGCGGCTGCGCAGTTCCCTGCCCGGGACCTCGCTGTTGGTCCGCCAGGGGGTTCCGGCCAGGCGTGCGGCGGCCCGTTCCCTGGCCGCCCGGACCCGGTCGGCGACGGTGGCCGTGGACTCGCCGCGCGCGCCGGGCTCGGTGAGCTCGGCCCGGGTGACGGGGTCGACCTCCACCCGCAGGTCGACCCGGTCGAGCAGGGGGCCGGAGAGCCGGGCCTGGTAGCGGCGGATCGCCGAGGGCGGGCATTCGCACAGCGTGTCGCGCTGCGAGAAGCGTCCGCAGGGGCATGGGTTGGCCGCGAGCACCATCAGGAACCTCGCCGGGAACCGCACCACGCCCGCGCTGCGCGCGATCACGACGTGCCCGGACTCGAGGGGCTGCCGCAGCGCGTCGAGGGTGTGGCTGTGGAACTCCGGCGCCTCGTCCAGGAAGAGCACTCCCCGGTGGGCGAGCGAGACGGCGCCGGGCCTGGCGACGCCCGGGCCGCCGCCGACGAGGGACTGCATGGTGGCCGAGTGGTGCGGGGCGCAGTAGGGGGCGACGTCGATGAGGGGCTTGCCGGGCGGCAGGAGGCCGGCCACCGAGTGCACGGCCGTCACCTCCAGCGAGTCCTGCCGTCCGAGCAGGGGCAGGACGGCGGGCAGCCGCTCGGCGAGCATGGTCTTGCCCGCGCCGGGCGGCCCTTCCAGGAACAGGTGGTGCCCGCCTGCCGCGGCCACCTCCACCGCCGTGCGCGCCGAGGTCTGGCCCACGACGTCGGCGAGGTCGTGGCCGAGTTCGTGCTGGGCGGCGCCGATGCTGCGCATGCCGGTGGCCGCTCCGGTGCCGGGCACGCGCAGACCGGCCAGGAGCGGGTCGGGGCGTCCCGGGTCCTCCGGTTCCTCCTCGGGTACGGGTTCGTCCGCCAGGACGGCGATCAGCTGCCGCAGGCTGCGGATGCCGAGCACCGAGACACCGGGCACCAGCGCGGCCTCGGCGGCGGCGCACTCGGGGACGACCACGTGCTCGTACCCTGCGTCGGCCGCGGCCAGCACGGCGGGCAGGATGCCCCGGACCGGGCGGACGCGGCCGTCCAGTCCCAGTTCCCCGATCATCACGATGTCGGCGAGGACCCGGGGGTCGATCCGTTCGGCGGCGCCGAGCACCGCGCAGGCGACGGCGAGGTCGAAGCCGCTGCCGGCCTTGGGTACCGAGGCGGGGCTGAGGCCCACCGTGAGTTTCTTCTGCGGCCACTCGCCGCCCGAGTTCACGACCGCCGCCCGCACCCGGTCCCGGCTCTCCGTCAGGCTCTTGTCCGGCAGGCCCACCAGGGTGAACGCCGCGACGCCCGGTTCCAGGTCGGCCTGGACCTCGACCACGACTCCCTCGACGCCCACCAGCGCCACGGAGCACGTACGTGCGAATCCCATGTCAGGCCACCCCCCGTACGTGCTCGACCACGGGGGCGCCGCGGTCGGGGAGCAGCACGCCGACGAGGTCGATGCGGACGCCGCCCGGTGGGGCGCCTCCGTGTTCCTGCGTCCAGCGCTCCGCCAGTCCGCGCAGGCGCTCCGCCTTGGCCTGGGTGACCGCGGCCATGGGGTGCTCGAAGGCGCCGTTGCGGCGGGTCTTCACCTCGCAGACCACCAGGACGTCGCCGTCCCGGGCCACGATGTCGATCTCACCCGTCCTGCCGGAGCGCCAGTTGCGCTCCAGGACGGTCATCCCGGCCTCGCCCAGCCGGCGTGCGGCCAGGTCCTCGCCGTACCTGCCCAGCGCGCCGCGTTGCGCGTTGCGTGGTCGCGCGTTGTGTGTCCTCATGTCGGCACCACCTCCGGCGCCAACGTTGAGGGCAGATCAGCGAGCTATTGGATCTTGGTGGAGGAGTGCGCGATTGTGGACAACCCCGTCACCCGCCCGGGAGCTCCAGGTCGCTCTTGTTCAGCTCCTCGATGTTCACGTCCTTGAACGTGAGTACGCGGACCTGCTTCACGAAGCGGGCCGGCCGGTACATGTCCCAGACCCAGGCGTCCGCCATGGACACTTCGAAGAAAACCTCACCCTGGACCGAGTGCACCTGCATCTCGTAGTCATTGGTGAGATAGAAGCGCCGTTCGGTCTCGATCACGTATTTGAACAGACCGACGACATCGCGGTACTCCCGGTAGAGCTTGAGCTCCATCTCGGTCTCGTACTTCTCGAGGTCCTCGGCGCTCATGGCATGTTCCCCTTCAGCCGTGCGATCCCACCATTGTGCGCCAGTCCCGCGGGCCCCTAGACGATTTCCGGGTCAAGGGTCACGGGCCTGGCCGGGGGACCTTCGTCGAGCAGCCTGGCGAGGAGCTCGGCGAGTCTGGTCGGATACACCGTCTCATGTGCCCGGGTCAGTTCCCGGCACGTCCACCAGCGTGCTCCCGCGACACTGCGCCGCTCCAGTTCGGTGAGGGCCGTCGCGCGGGTCACGGTCTGGGTCGTACGGGCGAGGTAGTACCACTCGTCCTGGTCCCAGCGGCGGCCTGCGAACGGGAAGGAGCACATGCGCCGCCACAGCACCGGGCCGAGTTCGACCTCGGTGATCCCGGTCTCCTCGGCGAGTTCCCTGAGCGCGGCCTCTTCGCGCGTCTCCGTGCCCTCCAGTCCGCCGCCAGGGGTGAACCACCAGTCGTCGGCCGGGTCGTCCGGCTCGTGACCGTGCAGCAGCAGGATGCGGTCGTCGGGGTCGAGCAGGATCACCCGGGCGACCTTGCGCAGGCCGCCGCCGTGGGGGTCCACGCCCGGCTCCACGGTCTCAGCCGGCACCGACGGGCTCCGTACGGGCCCGGGAGCGGCCGCCGAACAGTTTGGCGACGGGGCCGTAGGCTCCGCCGACCAGGATGAGCACGGCGCCGCCGACGATCAGCAGGACGATCGTGCGCAGCGGGCCGGGCTGGGAGAGGGCACCGAGGGTCTCGAAGCCGGTGGGGCGCTTGAGCATGCCGTTCATGGGCCAGACGACGGCGTCGACGCGGGCCGAGACGGCGCTGCGGGCGACCGTGCCGCTGGCGGCGTCGGTGAGGTGGGCGGTGGAGTCCAGGGAGTTCTGCCGCTCGTCGCCGAGGAGGAAGAGCCGGCCCTTCGGCACGGTCACCGTCGGGATCTTCTTGTCCTCGGCGAGGCTGCCCTTGGGCAGGTACGGCTCGTCGATCTGCTTGCCGTTGACGGTCAGCTTGCCGTCGGTGCAGCAGGCGACGGTGTCACCGCCGACCGCGACGACACGCTTGACGACGTTCGCGTTCGTCACCCAGCTCTTGTCCCGGAAGACCACGACATCGCCGCGGCGCACCTCACCGCCGTCGACGCGCTGGGCGAGCACCCGGTCGCCCGCGGCGATCGTCGGCGACATCGAACTGGTGGGCACCGTGTACGGCCGGTAGACCACCGCCGCCCAAGCGAATCCTCCGAGGAACAGCACCAGGCCCAGTGCCACGGCCACTCCGGACAGCCGCTGTCCGAGCCGGCTGCCCACCTGTGCCGCTCCTGTGCTCCCGCCGCTGCGCGGGACCGTACGCGTCGTGCTCTCGCCACCCATGGACCCGCACCCTACCCGGCGGTACCGAAAGGGTGCAGCCCCTCTTTCCCGGCCTTGGTCAGCTCTTGCGCTTCCGCCGCCGGACCACCACCGGAAGCACACCGGTCAGGGCGATGGCCTGCGGGGCCACCGGGAGGGAACCGGCGGCGGAGGACTGCTGGTCGAGGCCCGGCTGGTCGAAGGTGTCGGGAACCGGCAGCGTGCCCCAGCGGTTGATCGGCCAGGCCTTGACGATGGCGCGCCCGACGACGTCCTTGACCGGGACCATGCCGTGGTACTTGTCGTCCTGGTTGTAGCGCGAGTCGCGCGAGTTCTGGCGGTGGTCGCCCATGACCCAGACGTAGCCCTTGGGTACCTTGACCTTGAACTGGCCGCCCGAGTCGTCGTCGGTGCAGGGCGTGTTGCCGGCGTAGACGTACGACTGCTCGTTCAGCGCCTTGCCGTTGACCATCAGCGGGCCGGTCCCCTTGCACTCGACCGTGTCGCCGCCGACTCCGATCACCCGCTTGATCAGGTCCTTCTCCTGCGCTGACGGCATCAGGCCGATCCAGCTGAGGACCTTCTGCACGGCGTTGGGCTCGGGCGTCGGTTCGCCCTTCAGCCACACGGTGGGGTCATGGAAGACGATGACCTCGCCGCGCTCGGGCTCGGAGCCGAACCAAGGCGTGAGCTTGTCGACGAGGACCCGGTCACCCTCCTGGAGGGTGTTCTGCATCGAGTCGGACGGGATCGAGAACGCCTGCACCAGGAACGTCTTGATCAGCAGGGCCAGCACGAGCGCGATGCCGATCAGGATCGGCAGTTCCTTCCAGAAGGAGCGGGGCTTCCTGGGAGCCGGCGTCGAGTCACCAGGGCCCCGGCCCTGGGTCCCGCCTGCGTCCTCGGTCGGACCCTGCGGCCCGTCCGGCTCCGCACCGTCGCCCGCCGGGGAGTCATTCCCGGAGGTCACGGCGTCGTCCGCGCCGGGGGTCGCGTCCACGGGGCGCCCGCGGTTCTCCTCGCCGTCGTGTCCGGACCGTGCGCCAACCGCCACATCCCCCACGCCAACTCCTCACTCTGTGCCGCCGCCTGCCCCATACGCGGTGCAGGCCTACCACTCCCATAACGAGCGGAAGTTCCGCAGGGCTCGGGAGTGGGATCGTTCCGTTGGGATCGTCGGTGACAACCCTATGCGACAGGCGCGAGGTGGAGGTCGTCGTGGCCCCCGCGTCGGTGACGGAAGAAAAGGTTTGCGGTTCCTTGAGGCTGGTCCAGTGACCCATCGGCCAGCCGATGACCATGGCGCGGCCGACCACCGAGCTGAGGGCGACCGTGCCCCCGTAGCTGGTGTTCTGGTGGTACCGGGAGTCCGCCGAGTTGCCCCGGTGGTCGCCCATCACCCAGAGCCGACCCTTGGGGACGGTGATGTCGAACGACATCTGGGAGGGCGCGTTGCCCGGATACAGGTAGTCCGTCTCGGACAGGGGAACGCCGTTGACGGTCACGCGGCCCTGCGCGTCACAGCACTTGACGTGGTCCCCGCCGACCCCGATGACCCGCTTGATGAGGTCCTTCTCGTTGTCGGAGGGCAGCAGGCCGATGAACTGGAGGCCTTCCTTGACCTGCTTGACCACCACGGGGTCGTTCTTCTTGGCGGTCTGCTCGTCCGCCAGCCAGCCCCCCGGATCGTGGAACACCACGACGTCCCCGCGCTGCGGCTCGGAGCCGAACCACGGGGTGAACTTGTCCACCAGGACGCGGTCGCCGATCCGGATCGTCTGCTCCATGGAGCCCGAGGGGATCACGAACGCCTGGACGAGGAAGGTCTTGAGCACGAGCGCTATCAGCACGGCCACGCCGACCAGGAGGGGGATCTCCCGGACAGCGCTGCGCCTGCGCTTGCGCTTGACCTTGCGCTGCAACTTGCGCCGCTCCGCGCGCGTGCGTCCGCCGGACGGCTTGGCGGAAGCGCGGCGGGAGCCGGTGGGCAGCAGGTTCTCGGCGGGGCCGCTGGGCACGCCGCGCGGTTTGCCGCGGTTACCCATGGGCACCCTCCGCGGCGGGCACGCGCGCGTAGGCGGCGGGGCGCTTCAGGTGCGAGAGACGGTCGGACGGCCAGACGATCCAGTCGGCCCGGCCGATCACGTCACCGACGGGAATCATGCCGCCGCCGGGCGAGCCGAGGTGGTCGCGGGAGTCGCTGGAGTCGCTGCGGTGGTCACCGAGGACGAAGAGTCTGCCGTCGGGCACCACGACGTCGAAGGGGACGGAGGACGGGCTGTCCCCGGGGTAGAGGAACGCCGTCTCGTCGACCGACCGGCCGTTCACTTGGATCCGCCCCTCCTTGTCACAGCAGACAACATGGTCTCCCCCCACACCCACAACGCGTTTGATGTAGTCGGCGTGCCCGAAGTACCCGGTGCCGTCGAACACGACCACATCGCCACGTCGCGGCTGGGCACCGAAACGGTACGCCAACTTATCTACGAGAACGCGGTCCCCGATCCTCAATCCCTGCTCCATGGATCGGCTGGGAATTTGGAACGGCTGGACCACGAACGCGTTGAGCAGGAGCAAAAACCCCAGGCAGACGAAGAGGGTGAGGGTGATCCACCCGCCCGGCAGCCAGTCGGTGATCCGCGACACCAACGCGAAGCGCGACCGTTCCTCCGTGCCCCTGGTGTCGTCAGGGCGGGAGGAGCGGTCGCGCTCCGTCGGCTGTGTCTCGGTGTCCATCGAGGCCAGATGCTATCCGGCCTCTCTGTGACGTCCGGGAGGCGCTCAGCTCTCGCGCTTCTCCTTGATCTTCGCGGCCTTGCCGCGCAGCTCGCGCAGGTAGTACAGCTTGGCGCGGCGCACGTCACCGCGGGTGACGAGCTCGATCTTCTCCACGATCGGGGTGTGCACCGGGAAGGTGCGCTCGACGCCGACGGAGAAGGAGACCTTGCGGACCGTGAAGGTCTCGCGGACACCGGAGCCCTGGCGGCGGATCACGACGCCCTTGAACTGCTGCACACGCGAGCGGTTGCCCTCGATGACGCGGACGTGGACGTTGACGGTGTCACCCGGGCGGAAGGCCGGGATGTCGCTGCGCAGCGACGCGGAGTCGACGGTGTCGAGCAGGTGAGACATTTCGTCTGCTTTCTTCGCTGATGCCACAGGTCATCAACGGGAACTAGGTGTTCACAGGGGGTGCTGCGCGGTCGGACGGGCGTCGTGTCCCCCTGTGGCAGGGGCGCACGCCGGACGGACGCACAACAGCGGCCTATTCTTCCATGCCCTCGGTCCTGCGCCAAAATCGACCGTGGGACTCGCCGTCCGGGTCGGGGGCCCAGCCCAGGATGGACAGCATCTCGCGGTCCTTCTTGTCGAACGCCTTGGGGTCGCAGCGCTCGATGAGGTCGGGCCGGTTGGCCGTGGTGCGCCTCAGGGCCTCGTCCCGGCGCCAGCGGGCGATTTTGCCGTGGTGGCCGCTGAGCAGCACGTCCGGGATGTCGCGGCCGCGCCACAGGGGCGGCTTGGTGTAGACGGGGCCTTCCAGGAGGCTCGCCATCGCGCCGGGCGCGAAGGAGTCGTCCCGGTGGGACTCGGCGTTGCCGAGGACGCCGGGCAGCAGCCGTGCCACGGCCTCCGTGACGACGAGTACGGCCGCCTCGCCGCCGGCCAGGACGTAGTCGCCGATGGACACCTCGTACACCGGCATCCGGGTGGCGTACTCGTCGATGACACGTCGGTCGATGCCCTCGTAGCGGGCCGGGGTGAAGACCAGCCAGGGGCGCTCGGACAGTTCGACGGCCAGTTCCTGGGTGAAGGGACGGCCGCTGGGGGTGGGGACGATCAGCGCGGGGGCGCGGGAGCCCGTCTCGTAGCCGTCGGCGAGGACGGAGTCGAGGGCGTCGCCCCAGGGCTCGGTCTTCATGACCATGCCGGGGCCGCCGCCGTACGGGGTGTCGTCGACCGTGTTGTGACGGTCGTAGGTCCACGCACGCAGGTCGTGCACGTGCACGTTCAGCTGTCCACGCGCGCGTGCCTTGCCGACGAGGGAGACGTTCAGCGGTTCCAGGTACTCAGGGAAGATCGTGACGACGTCGAGACGCATCAGGCATCGTCCCCGGAGTCGCCGGAGTCCCGGGAGGAAGCGATCTCCGCGCGGTCGTCGATCAGACCCGGCGGCGGGGAGATGATCGCGCGCTGCTCCTCCAGGTCGATCTCGGTGACGATCTCCGCGACGAACGGGATCATGACCTCGGTCCCGTCCGGGCGCTCCACGATGAACAGGTCCTGGGTGGGCAGGTGCGAGATCTCCGTGATCCGGCCGACCTCCGTGCCGTCCTCGGTCACCACGTCGAGGTCGACGAGCTGGTGGTCGTAGTATTCGTCCTCCTCCTCGGGGAGCTCGTTCGGATCGACCTCGGCGATCAGGAGGGTGTTGCGCAGCGCCTCGGCGGCGTTGCGGTCGGCGACGCCCTCGAAACGCAGGAGGAGCCGGCCGCTGTGCACCCGGCCGGTCGCGATGGTGAGCGGCCCCGCGGAGGCGGGATCCGTGGTCAGTACGGCACCGGGTCCGAGCCGGAGTTCCGGCTCGTCGGTACGGACCTCGACGGTGACCTCGCCCTTGATGCCGTGGGCACGGCCGATCCGTGCGACTACCAGCTGCACTGTGCTTGCTCTCCTGTCATACGACCGGCCGTACGACGTCGGGCCGGGGACGGCCCAGTGGCCCTCCCCGGCCCGAGCCGGTGCTGCGAAACGTCAGCGGACGTGGTCCACGTCGACGAGGTCGACGCGGACACCGCGACCGCCGATGGCGCCCACGACGGTGCGCAGGGCACGCGCGGTGCGGCCGTTGCGGCCGATCACCTTGCCGAGGTCGTCGGGGTGCACCCGGACCTCGAGCACGCGCCCGCGGCGCAGGTTGCGCGAGGCGACCTGCACATCGTCAGGGTTGTCGACGATGCCCTTCACGAGGTGCTCAAGCGCCTCTTCGAGCATGCTGCTCAGGCCTCGGTCGACTCGGACTCAGCCGCGGCCTCGTCCTTCTTCTCAGCCTTCTTCTTCTGGGTGATCGCCTCACCCTTGCCCTCGTCGTCACCGCCGAGAGCCTCGAACGACGGACGCGTGGCCTTCGGCTCGGCGACGAGCAGCGGCGCCGGGGCGGGCTCGCCCTTGAACTTCTGCCAGTCGCCGGTCTTCTTCAGGATGGCGAGCACGGGCTCGGTCGGCTGCGCGCCGACACCCAGCCAGTACGCCACGCGCTCGGCGTCCACCTCGATGACCGACGG
Source organism: Streptomyces sp. NPDC001480 (assembly GCF_042894725.1). NCBI lineage: Bacteria > Bacillati > Actinomycetota > Actinomycetes > Kitasatosporales > Streptomycetaceae > Streptomyces > Streptomyces sp. NPDC001480. The sequence goes on from NZ_JBIAVX010000016.1 coordinate 181,335, forward strand.
GTTGTAGGTCGGGTGGTACTTGCCGATCTCCTCGATGGCCCGGCCGTCACGGCGGGTACGGGAGTCGGCGACGACGATGCGGTAGTGAGGCGAACGGATCTTGCCCAGACGCTTCAGCTTGATCTTGACTGCCACGGGAGTGGATTCTCCTGGATTTGACGTGGTTGGGCACGGCGGAGCTGCCGCGTGGGGTTGCGGTACCCGAGTGCCCGACGGACGCGTCAGCCGGAGGAGAGAGGGGTCCTGTGCGGCTGTCGAGTACAGCTAGCCATTGTGCCATACCTGGCGGGTCGCTCTTGGCCGAGGGTGGCGAGGACGCGCTCGGGCATGCCTGAGGGGCACCCGGCGCGGAGGTGAGGTACGTCGGGTGCACGCCCGGCGGAGGGCCGGGTCGCGGCTGCCACGAGCAGCCGCGACCTCAGCTCGCCGCCGCCCCCACGACTTCCGGGATCCGGAACGGCTTGCCGCAGCCGCCGCACACGATCGGGGCCTGGGCCAGGACCGAGGGCACCACCCGGACGTTGCGGCCGCAGTCGCAGACCGCCTTGACGCGGACGCCTCCGCCGGAGGAGCCGTGCCGGGCGGCCGGACCGCGGAACGTACGGGAGGTGTCGGCGGACGTCGCCGCGGTGTGGGCCTTCAGGGCGCGCTGAAGGCGCTCGATGGTCGGCCGATAGCGCCGCTTGGCCTCGGGATTGAGCGTGACCAGCGAGAAACCGCTGCTGGGGTGCGGCTCGTCGGGGTGGTCCAGGCCCAGCTCCTCGGCGATCGCGAGGAATCGGCGGTTGTGGTAGCGGCCGGCGCGGGAGGTGTCGCGGACTCCGCGCGCGGCGGCGATGCCGTGGACTGCTTCGTGCAGCAGTCGCTCGAAGGAGAGCTCGTGACCGCAGGCGGACGACGACTCTCCGATCAGGGACTCTGGCGCGGCAAGGTCCGGCAGCTCGGGGTGGTACCGCTGAATGTCGGCCCACGCCTGTGCCAGCTCTGCGGCGAGAACAGGTGTTGTCTGTGTCGTGCTCACGTAATGACAACGAGCCTGGGTGCCGCTGTGTTCCGATTCCGGGCCATCCCAAATAATTTGCACGTACCCGTCAGTTTCCACTGATGTGTCCTGACGAGGGCGGGTGCGCTGATCTGCGGAGAAGCCGCACAGCTCCTACCAAGCCGGTGCGTAGCCTGACGTACGCCCACGTACGGCCCGGCGCGTAGCTGATGTCCCCGCGCCGGGTCGCCCGTGATCGGCGGGTGCGCAAGAAGCGTTTCGGTCGCTCTCCCGCCGAAAAAGCACTACTCAGTAAGCGCGCGCGACGAGCGCGGTGTTACCCGGGGCGTCCTCGTCGTCCGGTACGGACCCGTCCGCGGCGACCAGACACCGTACGGTCACCGCGTGCTCGGCCAGCTCGGCCTCGCCCTGAGCACCGAGCTTCGCCCACGGGATGCGCGCCCAGCCGCCGGCGCCGACCGCCTCCACGGCCTCCGCGGTCGAGGACACGTCCGAGGTACGGGACTCGCGGCGCTCGCGGGACTGCCGCAGCAGCAGCGCCTGGTCCTCCTCCAGCAGTGCGGGGAGGACGTCCGCGAGCCTGTCGACCGCCACCGGCTCCTTGCCGCCGGGGATGCGGCGCGCCAGCATCGCGGTGCCGTTCTCCAGGTCCCGGGGGCCGACCTCCACGCGCGCGGGCACGCCCTTGAGCTCCCAGTCGACGGCGCGGCGGCCGAAGGGGGTGTCGGTGCGGTCGTCGACCTGGACGCGCAGGCCGGCCGCCTTCAGCCGGTCGCCGATCTCGCGGACCTTGGCCAGAACCGCCTCGTCCCCCTTGATCGCGAGGACGACGACCTGGACCTGCGCCAGGCGCGGCGGGACCCGGAGGCCGTTGTCGTCGCCGTGCATCATCACCAGCGCGCCGATCATGCGCGTGGTCGAACCCCAGGAGGTCTGCCAGACCAGCTCCTGCGTGCCGTCCTTGGACAGGTACGAGGTGTTGAAGGCCTTGGCGAAGTTCTGGCCGAGCTCGTGACTGGTCGCCATCTGGAGGGCCTTGCCGTCGCCCATCATGCCTTCGAGCGTGAGGGTGTTGATGGCGCCCGCGAACCGCTCCTTGGCGGTCTTGCGGCCGGGCACGACGTCCATGGCGAGCACGTTCACCATGAAGTCCTCGTAGACCTCGCGGTGGATGTGGGAGGCGAAGTCACGGGCGTCCTGGCGGGTGGCGTGCGCCGTGTGGCCCTCCTGCCACAGGAACTCCGTCGTGCGCAGGAACAGCCGCGGCCTGAGCTCCCAACGGACCACGTTCGCCCACTGGTTGATCAGCAGGGGCAGGTCCCGGTAGCTCTGCACCCACTTCGAGAAGTAGTCGTTGATGATCATCTCGGAGGTGGGCCGGACCACCGCCGGCTCCTCCAGCTCCTTGCCGCCGCCGTGCGTGACCACCGCGAGCTCGGGCGCGAACCCCTCGACGTGGTCGGCCTCCCTCGTGAGGTACGACTGCGGGATCAGCAGCGGGAAGTACGCGTTCTGGGTGCCCGTCTCCTTGATGCGGGCGTCCATCTCCGCCTGCATCCGCTCCCACAGCCCGTACCCGTACGGTCGGATGACCATGGTGCCGCGCACCGGACCGTTGTCGGCCAGTTCGGCCTTGTTGATCAGATCCTGGTACCACCGGGGGAAGTCGTCCGCCCGCGGTGTGAGAACGGGTGCCTTGGCCATGGCGAGATCGTACGGGCTCACGTTGCGGGGATGTGAATTCTCGCCACTGGCACAGGGAAGGCACAAGGAGGGCCCCGCCGGCACTGGACGCCGCCGCGAGCCGGGAGTTACCTGACATACGTGGAATGTGCGAGCGCACGGCACGGGGGCCACGCAACGGGGCACAGCGGCAACTCTCTGCGGATTGGGGCGCTTACCTATGACACCTACGCTCGTGCGGCAACACCTGTCTCACGCGGGTTCGACGGCCGGCGTGAACCTGTGCGCACGCGCGCGTGACTGGTCCGAGATTCAGGAGCGGATGCTGGTCCCGCTCTACGAGGCCGTCTACGAGCGACTTGAAGTGGGCCCCGGCACACGGCTGCTGGGCCTCGGCTGCGGCTCCGGACTCGCCCTGCTGATGGCTGCCTCCAGAGGGGCCGCGGTCGCCGGTGTCGACTCCTCCCCCGAGCGACTCGCCCTCGCGCGGCAACGCCTCCAGCCGGACGGCTGGACCACGCGCGCGCGTGCCCGCACCCGGATGGTCGCCGGCTCGCTCCGGGCCGCGGCCGGCCCGGACACCCCCACCCCCGCCTACACCCTGGTCACCGCCTTCGACCCCGTCGGGTCGCTGGCGGCCGGCTGCGAGGACCTCGGTGAGCTGCTCGCCGAGGCGACCCCGCTCGCCGCGCGCGGAACGCCCGTGGTGCTGGCCGGCTGGGGCCCGCAGGAGCGCTGCGCCACGTCGGCGGTGCTGCGGGCGGCCACCCGGCCCGCCCAGTGGCGCCCCGCCCTGCGCGACGACCTGGAGGACGTCGCCCAGCAGGCCGGGCTGAAGCCGGACGGCTCGGGCCGGGTCGCCTGCCCCTTCGGGTACGCCGACCTCGACAGCGCCGCCCGCGGCCTCATGTCGACGGGCCTGCTCGACACGGCGGTCGCCGCGACGGACCGGGACCGGGTGGACAAGGAGCTGACGGAGGCCCTGCATCCGTACCGGCGGGGGGACGGCACCGTGTGGATGCCGAACATCTTCCGCTACCTGATCGCCCGCGTTCCCTAGGCCGAGTTTCGCTGGGCCGAGTCCTGCTGGGCGAGTTCGTCATTCGCCCTTGGTCAGGCGGGTTATCCCGGCGATCCGGTAGGCGTCCGCCTCCTCCAGCGTCTCGTGCTCCAGCAGCGCGTGGGCGAGGGCGTCCAGCCGCCCGCGGTGGTCGAGCAGTTTGCGGCACGCCTCCTCGTAGCACTCGTCGACGATCCGCCGCATCTCGCCGTCGATCACGTCGAGGGTGTGGGGGGCGGCGGCGAGCCCGTACGCCTGCTGGGCGTCGCTGGGCAGGGCGGAGAGCCGGCCGACGCGCTCGCTCATGCCCCAGCGGGCCACCATCCCGCGCGCGATGTTGGTGACCTGTTCGAGGTCGTTCTCCGCCCCCGTGGTGACGACCCCGTAGACCACCTCTTCCGCCGCCATGCCGCCCAGGGCGCCGATGATGCGGCCGCGCAGGTACTCCTCGGAGTGCGCGTACCGCTCCACCTCGGGCGTCGACATGGTCACCCCGAGGGCCCGGCCGCGCGGCACGATGGTGACCTTGCGGACGGGGTCGGCGCCGGGCTGGAGCATGCCCAGGAGGGCGTGGCCGCTCTCGTGGTAGGCGGTGCGGCGACGGTCCTCCTCGGGCATGACCAGGGTGCGTTCGGCGCCCAGCTGCACCTTCTCCAGGGCCTCCGAGAGCTCGGCCTGGGTCACCTGCTCCTGTTTGCGCTTGATCGCGAGCAGGACGGCCTCGTTGGCGAGATTGGCCAGATCCGCACCTGTCATGCCCGGGGTGGTCCGGGCCACCTGGGTCAGGTCCACCTCGGGGGCGAGCGGTATCTCGCGGGTGTGGATCCGCAGGATGGCCTCGCGTCCGCCGCGGTCCGGCGGGGAGACGTTGACCACCCGGTCGAAGCGGCCGGGCCGGGTCAGCGCCGGGTCGAGGATGTCGGCGCGGTTCGTCGCCGCGATGACGACCACGCCCTCCGAGCCGGAGAAGCCGTCCATCTCGGTGAGGATCTGGTTCAGCGTCTGCTCGCGCTCGTCGTGGCCGCTCACCGAGGCGCCGCCGCCCCGGGCCCGCCCGATCGTGTCGATCTCGTCGATGAAGATGATCGACGGGGCCACCTTGCGCGCCTCGCCGAACAGCTCACGGACACGGGAGGCGCCGACGCCCACGATCATCTCGATGAACTCCGACGCGGAGGCCGAGAAGAACGGCACGCCCGCCTCACCCGCCACGGCCCGCGCCAGCAGGGTCTTGCCGGTGCCGGGCGGCCCCGCCAGCAGCACGCCGCGCGGCATCTTCGCGCCCATCCTGCGGTAGACGTCGGGGTGCTCCAGGAAGTCGACGACATCGTCCAGTTCACCCTTGACCTCGTCGATGCCGGCCACGTCGGCGAACGTGGTGCGCTGGGTGCCGGGCCGGAGCTCGACCGGCCTCGGTGGCGCCTTGCGGCCGAGCATGCCCCCGGCGCCGCCCAGGCCGCCCGCGCGCAGCCGCCGCGCGAAGAAGATCCACACCGCGGCCAGCACCACCAGCGGCGCGAGGGAGAGCAGCAGGTTGGACAGCAGGCTGCGCTGCTGCACCACCGGCTGTGCGGTCACCGTGACGCCGTGGCTGCTCAGGCTGTGCCAGAGGTTGTCGTCGGCGAAGGCCGGGCGCTGCGTCTTGAACTTGGTGTACTGGCCGCCGCCCTCGGGGTTGCCGCGGGCGCTCCTGAGCTGCCCCTGGATCGCGTCGCCCTTGGAGTAGATCTTGGCGACGTTGCCCGCGTCGACCTGCCTGCTGAACTCCGTGTACGAGATCGTCGGCTCGTTGCCCTGGCCGAGGTAGTTCAGCCCCACGTACGCCAGCAGGAAGACGATCACCGCGGTGACGGCCAGCCCCCACCACCGGCCGCGCGGCCATCTGCCGCCGGGCCGCCGTGGCGGCTCGTCCGGGGTGCCCTCGGTGCGCCACGGGCGGTCGGGGGCCCTGGGGGGTGGCCCGGCGTTGCTCATATCTGGACGTTACGGCACACAGCGGTCCATGGCACGCGCTGAGGGCGCCCCTTCGCGGAAGGAGCGCCCTCAGTGGCGTACGGCGTGGGCGCGTGTCGGCCCATGAACTTCTCGAACGTGTCAGCCCATGAACTTCTTGAACTCGTCCGGCAGCTCGAAGTCCTCGCCGGCCTGCTGGCCCGGCAGGCCGAAGGCGCCGGCGCCCTGGGCTCCGGCGGCGCGGCGGGCGGCCGCCTCCTGCTCCTGCTGCTTGCGCTTCATCGGGTTGCCGGAGCGCTGCTTGCCCTTGGCCTGCTTGGGCTGCTTCTTGGTCCGGCCGGGGCCGCCACCCATGCCCGGGATCCCCGGCATGCCGGGCATGCCGCCGCCCTGGGCCATGCGGGACATCATCTTGCGGGCCTCGAAGAACCGCTCGACCAGGCCCTTCACCGCGCTGACCTCGACACCGGAACCCTTGGCGATACGGGCGCGGCGCGAGCCGTTGATGATCGTCGGGTCCTGGCGCTCGCCCGGGGTCATCGACTTGATCATAGCGGCGACGCGGTCGACCTCCCGCTCGTCGAGGTTGTTGATCTGGTCCTTGATCTGGCCCATGCCGGGCAGCATGCCGAGCAGCTTGCTGATGCTGCCCATCTTCCTGACCTGCTCCATCTGGGCCAGGAAGTCGTCCAGGGTGAAGTCCTGGCCCTTCTTGGACGCCAGCTTGGAGGCCATCTTCTCGGCCTCTTCCTGGCTGAACGTCTTCTCCGCCTGCTCGATCAGGGTGAGCAGGTCACCCATGTCGAGGATGCGGGAGGCCATCCGGTCCGGGTGGAAGGCGTCGAAGTCCTCGAGCTTCTCGCCGTTCGACGCGAACATGATCGGCTTGCCGGTGATCTGGCGGATCGACAGGGCCGCACCACCGCGGGCGTCGCCGTCGAGCTTGGAGAGCACCACGCCGTCGAAGCCGACGCCGTCGCGGAAGGCCTCCGCGGTGTTGACCGCGTCCTGACCGATCATCGCGTCGACGACGAAGAGGATCTCGTCGGGGCTGACGGCGTCGCGGATGTCCGCGGCCTGCTGCATCATCTCCTGGTCGATGCCCAGGCGGCCGGCGGTGTCCACGATCACGATGTCGTGGACCTTGGTCCGGGCGTGCTCGATGGAGTCCTTGGCGACCTTCACCGGGTCACCGACGCCGTTGCCCGGCTCCGGCGCGTACACCGCGACACCGGCCCGCTCGGCGACCACGCTGAGCTGGTTGACGGCGTTCGGCCGCTGGAGGTCGGCGGCGACCAGCAGGGGCGAGTGTCCCTGCTCCTTCAGCCACCGGCCGAGCTTGCCGGCGAGCGTGGTCTTACCGGCGCCCTGGAGACCGGCGAGCATGATCACGGTGGGCGGCTGCTTGGCGAAGCGCAGGCGCCGGGTCTCGCCACCGAGGACGGTGACGAGCTCGTCGTTGACGATCTTCAGCACCTGCTGGGCGGGGTTCAGCGCCCGGGAGACCTCGGCGCCGAGGGCCCTCTCCTTGATGTTCTTGATGAACGTCCGCACGACGGGCAGCGCCACGTCCGCCTCGAGGAGCGCGATGCGGATCTCGCGGGCCGTGGCGTCGATGTCCGCCTCGGAGAGCCGTCCCTTGCCGCGCAGGTTCTTGAAAGTCGCTGAGAGGCGATCGGAGAGAGTATCGAACACGGCGGCGTCGGTCCTCGGAGTCGGGGGCAGTCTGAGCGTCTTCCAGGGTATCCGGCCGCGCAAGACAATCGTCCCCGCCTGTCCAGAAGGTCACGCCCGCAGTGCCTCCTCCAGTGCCCGCGCCACCGAGGCCGCCTCCTCGCCCGGCAGCGGTGCCCCCTTGGGCGCGGTGACGTAGAAGGCGTCGACGGCGTTGGATCCCAGGGTCGACACGTGCGCGCTGCGCACCCGTACGCCCGCGTCCTCCAGCGCCCGGCCGATCCGGAACAGCAGCCCGGGCGCGTCCTGGGCGCGGACCTCGATCACCGTGGCGTGGTGGGAGGCGGCCGGGGCGACCGTGACCCGCGGGGGCGGGGCCACCCGGCCGCGGCGGCGGGGGTAGGCGGCGTCGCGTTCGGCGAGGCGGGCGGCGATGCCGAGGCTGCCGTCGAGGGCCCGTACGAGATCGGCGCGCAGCCGGGCCGCCTGGGGCAGGGAGCCGTACTCCGCGGCCACCCGCCAGTTCAGGAGCAGCACCGAACCCTGCTCGATGCCGCCCGGCAAGTCCAGTGCGCGCAGTTCCGCGGTCCGGACGGTCAGGCGGTGCATGGCGAGGACACCGGCGACGGCGGGCAGTACGCCGGGCTGGTCCGGTACGGCGATGACGAGTTCCACGCCGAGGGGCTCGGGTTCGCCCGGCGGTTCCTCGCCCGGCGGTTCGGTCTGGGCGCGCAGGGCGAGGACCGGGCCGCCGGTGCGGAAGGCCTCGACGGCGAGCCGCTCCTGTTCGGCGGTGGGCGCGGCGGCCTCGGGCTCGTCGGGGGTGTCCCCGGCGAGGACGGCGGAGACCCGTTTGACCAGGTCGGCGACGAGGGAGCCGCGCCAGGAGGACCACGCGGCCGGGCCGGTGGCCAGCGCGTCGGCCTCGGTGAGGGCGTGCAGCAGTTCCAGCGTGCTCTGGGTGCGGACGGCCTCGGCGACCGACTGGACGGTGGCCGGGTCCTCCAGGTCGCGCCGGGTGGCGGTGTCGACGAGGAGGAGGTGGTGGCGTACGAGGGCGGCCAGCACGGCCACGTCGGCGCGGTCGAAGCCGATCCGGGCCGCGACGTCCTTGGCGATGATCTCGCCGGCCACGGAGTGGTCGCCGGGCCAGCCCTTGCCGATGTCGTGCAGCAGCGCGGCGACCAGGAGCAGGTCGGGGCGGCTGACGCGGCGGGTCAGCTCGGAGGCGCGGACGGCGGTCTCGATCAGGTGCCGGTCGACGGTCCAGAGGTGGACGGCGTTGCGCTGGGGGCGGCAGCGGACCCGCTCCCAGTCGGGCAGGAGCCGGGTGATCAGGCCCTCGGCCTCCAGTGCCTCCCAGACGTCCACCGTCGGGCGGCCCGAGCCGAGCAGCGTGACCAGCTGCTCGCGCGCCTCCGCGGGCCAGGGCGTGGGCAGGGGGCGCGCATGGGCCGCCATGCGGCGTACGGCGTGCAGGGAGAGCGGGAGGCCAGCCTGCGCGGCGGCGGCCGCGGCACGCAGCGGCAGCACGGGGTCGCGTTCGGGTCGGGCGGCACGGGCGAGCACGACCTCGCCGTCCTGCTCCACGACCCCCTCGGCCAGCGGAGACCGCTCGGCGACCGGCTTACCGCCGGCCAGCATGGCGCGCAGGCGCGGCCGTACGGCGCGCGACCGCAGTACGCGCCCCACTTCGCGCCAGGTGACGTCGCTGGCGTACGAGATGACCCGTGCCGCCTCGTACACCTGGCGCAGCAGGGTGTCGGCGTCGAGCAGGCCGAGTTCGGCGGCCACCTGGTCCTGCTCCTGCAACGCCAGCCGGTCGGTGGCCCGGCCCGTGGTCAGGTGCAGGGCGTCGCGTACGTCCAGCAGGCGCCGCCGGGCGTCCGCGAGGCCCTCGCGCGGGGCGTCGGCCAGCCAGGAGGCGGCGACCGCGCGCAGGGCGGTGGCGTCGCGCAGGCCGCCCCTGGCCTCCTTGAGGTCGGGCTCCAGCAGGTACTGGAGCTCGCCCTGGCGTTCGGCGCGCTCGGCGCACAGCTCCTGGAGTTCGGGGAGGCGTTTCGGCGCCTGGTTGCGCCAGTCGGCGAGCACCGCCGTGCGCAGCCCGGCGGTGAGGCCGAGGTCACCGGCGAGATGGCGGGCGTCGAGGAGGCCGAGCTGGACCTTGAGGTCCTCGCCGGCCGTCTTGCGGGCCTCGGCCGGGGTGCGCACGGAGTGGTCGAGGGCGAGGCCGAGGTCCCAGACCGGGTACCAGAGCCGGTCGGCGAGGGCGGCCACCGCCTTGGTGTCGCCGCCGTCGTGCAGCAGGAGCAGGTCGAGGTCGCTGCGCGGGGACAGTTCGCCGCGCCCGTAGCCGCCGACGGCGACGAGGGAGACGCCCGTGAGGCCGTCGGCCGCCGCGGTGAACAGTCCCGTCAGCCAGTCGTCGGTCAGTTCGGCGAGGGCGGCACGGCGCGGCGGCCCGGACCGCGCCCCCTCACCGAGGAGGCGCAGCCGGGCCGCCGCGTAGCCGCTGGGTCCGGAGTCATCCGCTTCGTTCCGCACGTCCGTACTCGTCACCCAGCCGCTCCTGACCGTATTCGGATGGTTCTGTTACAGCGCGTCCGGGCCGCGCTCGCCGGTCCGCACCCGTACGGCCGTCTCGACCGGCAGGGACCAGACCTTGCCGTCACCGATCTTGCCGGTGCGGGCCGCCTTGACGATGACCTCGATCAGCTGTTCGGCGTCGTCGTCCTCGGCGAGCACCTCGATGCGGATCTTGGGTACGAGGTCGACGGTGTACTCGGCACCGCGGTAGACCTCGGTGTGGCCCCGCTGACGACCGTAACCGCTCGCCTCGGTGACCGTCAGTCCGTGGACGCCGAAGGCCTGGAGGGCCTCCTTGATCTCGTCGAGCCGGTGGGGCTTGACGACGGCGGTGATGAGCTTCATGCGTCCACCTTCTTGCTCTGCGCGGCGGCGGCCAGGGCCGAACCGGCGACTGATCCGACGACACCGCCGCCGGCGCCGCTGAAGTCGTATGCGGTCTCGGCGTGCTCGGCCTGGTCGATGCCGGACACCTCCTCGTCCTCCGTGACCCGCATGCCGATGGTCTTGTCGAGGAGGAAGGCGAGGACGGCGGAGACGATCAGGGAGTAGGCGAGGACCGCGCCGACACCGGCGCACTGCTTCCACAGCTGGGTGAAGGTGTGGTCGCCGTAGAAAACGCCGGTCGCGGTGGACTGGCCCTTGCCGGTGGCGAAGAAGCCGATGAGCAGGGAGCCGATGATGCCGCCGACCATGTGGACGCCGACGACGTCGAGGGAGTCGTCGTAGCCGAACCGGAACTTCAGGCTGACGGCCGCGGCGCAGGCGACACCGGCGATGGCGCCGACGGCGATCGCGCCGAGCGGGGAGACCGCGCCACCGGACGGGGTGATCGCGACCAGACCGGCGACCGCGCCGGACGCGGCGCCCAGCGTGGTGAACGCGCCGTGGCGGATCTTCTCGTAGGCGAGCCAGGCCAGCATGGCGGCAGCGGTGGCGACCTGCGTGTTGACGAACATCAGGGCGCCGACGCCGTCGTCGTTGCCGAGCCACGAGCCGGCGTTGAAGCCGAACCAGCCGAACCACAGCAGACCGGCACCGAGCATGACCAGCGGGAGGCTGTGCGGGCGCATCGGGTCCTTCTTGAAACCGACGCGCTTGCCGATGACCAGGATGACGCCGAGGGCGCCGGCACCGGCGTTGATGTGGACCGCCGTACCACCCGCGAAGTCGATCACACCGAGCTTGTAGGCCCACCCGTCGGCGCCCCACACCCAGTGGGCGACCGGGACGTAGACGACCGTGAGCCACAGGGCGACGAACAGCGACCAGGCTGAGAACTTGACGCGGTCGGCGAGGGCGCCGCTTATCAGGGCCGGCGTGATCACCGCGAACATCAGCTGGAAGACCATGAAGACGAAGATCGGGATGGTGTAGCCGTCCCACAGCTCCGTCAGGCCGATGTTGCTGAGGCCGAACCAGTCGGTGTTCCAGCCGATGAGGCTGTTGTGCGTGCCGAAGGCGAGGGAGAAGCCGTAGAGGACCCACAGGATCGTGACGATCCCGATGCTGATGAAGCTCATCATCAGCATGTTCAGGGTGCTCTTGACGCGGACCATGCCTCCGTAGAAGAAGGCGAGTCCGGGTGTCATGAGCAGCACCAGGGCGGAACAGATGAGCATGAAGCCTGTGTTCGCGGAGGACAGCTTGGGTGCCTCCGCGGCAAGCGTGATGGCTGGTGCCATCGGCGTCTCCTCGTCGATTGGTACGGCCCCGTGCGGGCGAAGCCTTGAGCGGTCCGGTCAGTGAGGGGTGGGCCGGTTATGCGCCATGAGATTGGCGCAGCGCGGTTTCGGTGGAAGCCCCTCGTTGTTTCGCCGGGGTGACGAAGACGCCGTGCGTGTTACGCGTCGATGAATTGCGGGATGCCGCCCGCGCCGATCGTTATCGTGGCGCAATCTTCTCGCGGGAGAAGAAACCGGCCGCGGACGGCCTTCCGATGACCTGGCATGGGGGAGCCGAGTCGGACAGTTCGGGAGGGCCGGCCGCGGCCGGGGCTTTACGCGGTCAGACCGCTTCGGCGGTCTCCGGGAGGTCGACGGCGAGCTGGTCGCCGAGCTCGATGATCTCGGTGAGGTCGCCGAAGTCGCGGACGGCGGTGTCGACGGTCTTTCGGATACGGGTGTTCACCCGCTCGGAGCGGACCTTCCTGGCCACCTGCATGGCCTGCGAGGCGAGGACCGCGCTCTGCTCGGGCTCGCGGCGCAGCAGGTGCACGGTGGCCATGCCGATGAGGTTCAGCGCATACGACCGCTGGTGCTCGTGGTCCTTGGCGAACAGCTCCACGGCCCGCTGCATCAGGGGCTCGGCCTCGGAGGCGTAGGTGGGGCTGCGGCCCGCGATGTAGGCGAGGTCGCGGAAGGAGTGGGAGTTCTCCGCGTACAGCTCGGCCTCGGAGAAGAAGCGGATCCAGTCGGGGTCGGGATCGTCCCACTCGTGGGCCTCGGCGAAGGTGTCCTCGGCCATCCGCACCGCCCGCTTGCACTTGCCGGGCTGGCCCATGTTGGCGTAGGCGCGGGCCTCCATCGCATACAGCATGGCCTGGGTGCGCGGGCTCGCGCAGTCGCGGCTGCCGTACTGGGCGAGGTGGATCAGTTCCAGCGCGTCGTCGGGCCGGCCGAGGTGGATCATCTGGCGGCTCATGCTGGACAGGACGTAGGAGCCGAGCGGTTTGTCACCGGCTTCCTTGGCCGCGTGCAGGGCGAGGACGAAGTACTTCTGCGCGGTGGGCTGGAGCCCCACGTCGTACGACATCCAGCCCGCGAGTTCGGCGAGCTCGGCGGCGACCTGGAAGAGCTTGCGGGTGGTGGCCTCGGGCTGGGGTTCCTGGAGGAGGTCGGTGACCTCGTGCAACTGGCCGACGACGGCCTTGCGGCGCAGGCCGCCGCCGCACTGCGCGTCCCACTGCCGGAACATCACCGTGGTGGTCTCCAGCAGGTCCAGCTCCGGCTTGGACAGGCGGCCCGGGCGGCGGGGCTCGGCGACGGGCCCGGCCTGGTGCGCGACGGGAGTGGACGGCGAGGGGACGAGCCAGCGCTGCATCGGCTCGATGAGGGACGGGCCCGCGGACAGGCCCAGCGAGGTTCCGAGGAAGCCGCGCCGCGCCAGCATCAGGTCGCTGCGCGAGAACTCGCTGAGCAGTGCCACCGTCTGCGGGCCCGTCCAGGGCAGGTCCACGCCGGATGCGGAGGGTGACTGCCGGACGGCGCGCAGACCGAGGTCCTCGACGGAGACGACGCAGCCGAACCGCTCGGAGAACAGCTCGGAGAGGATCCTGGGGATCGGCTCGCGCGGGTTCTCCCCGTCCAGCCAGCGGCGCACCCGCGAGGTGTCCGTGGAGATGTGGTTGGCGCCCAACTGGCGGGCCCGGCGGTTGACTTGGCGGGCGAGCTCGCCCTTGGACCAGCCGCTGCGCACGAACCACGAGCCGAGCAGCTCGTTGGGGCGCTTGTCAGCGTTCGTCCCGCTACCGCCGTTGCCGCCCACTGGAACGCCCCCATCCCTGAGACCACTTGTCGCCGACTGCGCCAAGCCTTATCAGAATGCCGGTAAATACCGCCTCCCGTCCGGCGGTTGCCACCCTTCGAACGGGATGCCGACTTGCCTCCGGCATACCCACGAGTGCATGTGCCCCCAGGACTCGTGCACCCACCGTAATCCTACGATCACTGACGCAGCCACGACGATCCCGGAAACGCCACCATTCGCCACCCCTTCGAATGAACTAACGGTCGGCCAGGCGCGATTCACTTGACACTGGACGGCCGGAAGTGGTGGAGCGATGCATCCAGGGGCGCGCGCGGCCGGGCGTACGACCCTGAGCGCTTCCGGACGCCGTCCGCCGCAGACGGGAAATCGTCTGCAACAAGCGGGAAGAGGGGAAGGCGGAGCATCGGGGGTCACTTTCCGTCTCCGTATCGCTCCGCCGCGTAACCACCGGCGTGTTGGACCCGTTGGAGGGGGCATGGAGTTCACGATCGGCGGCATCCGCGAGATCCGCTCCGGCGCACGTCGGCGCGGCCGCTCGTCGGAGTGCACCGCCGTCGCCGAGTTCACCGGACTGTGGGGCTGGGACGTGGTGCCGGGCGCCCGGGCCTCGGCGGGCGCATGCTCCTGCGGCCTCGTCGGCTGCCCCGCGCCGGGCGCGCACCCCCTGGCGTTCGCGCCGCGGGTCTCCGCCGGCGCCACGCTGGACGAGGCGACCAAGGCCTGGGCCGAGTTCCCGGGCGCCGCCGTGATGCTGCCGGTCGGGCGGGCGTTCGACGTGATCGAGGTCGCCGAGCCGGCCGGCCGCCGGGCGCTGGTCCGCCTGGAGCGCATGGGCATCCCCCTCGGCCCGGTCACCGCGACCCCGGACGGCCGCGCCCACTTCTTCGTCGCCCCGGGCGCCGCCGCGGAGCTCCCCGCACTGCTGTACCGGATGGGCTGGGACGATCCCTCCGCCCTCGACCTGCGCGGCCTCGGCCCCGGTACGCACATCACCGCGCCCCCCTCCGACCGGGCCGGCCTGGGCCCGGTGCGCTGGCTGCGGCCCCCCGCCCTGGACGCGGCGACGAAGCCACCGGCGGCCCGGCTGCTGCTCGGGACGCTGGCGTACGTGGCGCACCGGTCACGGGTCTGAAGGCCCCGGCGCCGCCTCGCCCGAACGGCGAAGCGCCCGTCCCCGGCGAATGTGCGGGGGCGGGCGCTTCGTGGGCCGCATACCGGCGTCGGCAGGTATGCGGGATCACTCTCCGATAAGGGCGTCGACGAACGCCTCCGGCTCGAACGGCGCCAGGTCGTCCGCACCCTCGCCGAGACCGATCAGCTTGACCGGCACACCCAGCTCGCGCTGGACCGCGACCACGATGCCGCCCTTGGCGGTGCCGTCCAGCTTGGTCAGCACGATGCCGGTGATGTCGACGACCTCGGCGAAGACACGGGCCTGTACGAGACCGTTCTGGCCGGTGGTGGCGTCGAGGACGAGCAGCACCTCGTCGAGCGGCGCGTGCTTCTCGACCACGCGCTTGACCTTGCCGAGCTCGTCCATGAGACCGGTCTTGGTGTGCAGCCGGCCGGCGGTGTCGATGAGGACGACGTCGACCCCCATCTCCTTGCCCTCCTTGACCGCGTCGAAGGCGACGGAGGCGGGGTCACCGCCCTCGGGCCCGCGCACGGTGTAGGCGCCCACGCGCTCGCCCCAGGTCTGGAGCTGGTCGGCGGCGGCGGCCCGGAAGGTGTCGGCGGCGCCGAGGACGACGGTGCGGCCGTCGGCCACCAGGACACGGGCGAGCTTGCCGGTGGTGGTGGTCTTGCCGGTGCCGTTGACGCCCACGACCATCACGATGCCGGGCTTGCGGTCCTCGGGTTCCGTCTTGACCGTGCGGTCGAATTCGGTTCCGACCAGCGTGACCAGCTCTTCGCGCAGCAGGCCGCGCAGCTCCGCGGGGGTGCGGGTGCCCAGCACCTTGACCCGCTCGCGCAGTCGTTCGACCAGCTCCTGGGTGGGCTGCACGCCGACGTCGGCGGTGAGCAGCGTGTCCTCGATCTCCTCCCAGGTCTCGTCGTCGAGGTGCTCGCGGGAGAGCAGGGTCAGCAGGCCCTTGCCGAGGGCGTTCTGCGAGCGGGAGAGGCGGGCGCGCAGGCGCACCAGGCGACCGGCGGTGGGCTCCGGGATCTCGATCGCGGGAGCCTCGGCGGCGGGGGGCTCCTCCACGACGACCGGTGCCGGGCCGCCCGGGAGGTCCACCTCCTCGATCGTCCGGCGCGGCTCCTCGCGCGGCGTCTCGGCCTCGTCGCCGACGTGCGGCTCGGCCGGGGGCGCGGTGATGTCGGGCGTGCTGGGGGGCGGCGGGGGCAGCGGCTTCCTGCGCCGGCTGCCGACGACGAGCCCACCGAGCGCGGCGAGCACGACCACGGCGATGACTACAACAAGGATGATGGTTTCCATAACGGGACCAGTATCCATCCCTGCCACGGGCTCAGCCGGGCAGAGCGCCCCGGTGCGCCTTGTGCAGCGCCGTGCTCGCGCGGAAGCGGAGACGGCCGCAGCGGTCCCGTGTCTCCTCGGGCGCGTCCTCGGCGCAGCAGCAGTGCCGGGCGAGCCAGCGAAGGTCCTCCGGGTCGAGCCAGAGCGCGACGCGCCCCTGGGCGGCCTCCGCCCGCGGGTCGGTGGGTTCGGATGCGGTCATGGGGCGAGCGTACGACGGGCCGGTGTCGCCCCCATGGCTATCTGACGGCCCGTCAGCTACTGTCCCCGCACCGACCCCGCCCACCCGGTGAAGGGGGACCCCCATGCCCGTCACGGTCGTACGTTTCAACCTCGTCGAACCCGGCGCCTCCCCCGCCGCTCTCGGCGCCCGCTACCGGGCGGCCCTGGAGATGGCCGCGTACGCCGACGAGCGGGGCGTCACCACCGTGCAGACGGAGGAGCACCACGGGGCCGATAACAACTGGCTGCCGTCGCCGTTCGTCTTCGCGGGCGCGGTGTTCGGGGCGACCCGGCGGATCGCGGTCACGGTGTCGGCGATCATCGGCCCGCTGCACGACCCGCTGCGGCTGGCGGAGGAGATCGCCGTACTGGACCTGCTGAGCGGCGGCCGGCTGGTCACGGTGGCCGGGATCGGGTACCGGCCGGAGGAGTACGCCCTGTTCGACGTGGAGTGGAAGCGGCGCGGCCGGCTCCAGGACGAGCTGCTCGAGACCCTGCTCAGGGCCTGGACCGGCGAGGACTTCGAGTACCGCGGGCGTACCGTACGGGTCACCCCGCGCCCGCTCACCGAACCGCACCCGCTGCTCCTGGTCGGCGGTTCCTCCAAGGCCGCCGCCCGCCGGGCCGCCCGCCTCGGCCTGCCGTTCTTCCCGAGCGCGCACCTGCCCGAGCTGGAGGCGTACTACAAGGAGCGGCTCGTCGAGTACGGCACCGAGGGCTGGACGATGATGCCCGCCGCCGAGACGCCGCTGCTGCACATCTCCGAGGATCCGGACCGCGCCTGGGCCGAGTACGGCGGCCATTTCCTGCACGAGGCGCGCACGTACGCCTCCTGGCAGTCCGGCGGTGTCCGCTCGGCGGTGCGGTCGGCGGCCGCGACGGTGGAGGAGCTGCGGGCGGAGGGGGTGTACCGGATCCTCACGCCTCAGGAGTGCGTGGCGCAGGGGCTGGACAACCTCGTGCTGCACCCGCTGGCGGGCGGGGTGCCGGTGGCGGAGGGCTGGCGGAGCCTACGGCTGTTCGCGGAGCGGGTGATTCCGGCGTTGAGGGGCTGACCTGCGGTGATAACCGGTGGCCCGGCAGGGCTCGCCGGTTATCCACTGGGCCGCATGAGCCTGACAGTGGAAGTGTTCGTCCGCGAGCCGGACGGGACGACGCGGATCCTCGACGTGCCGGACGACATGTACCGGTCCGGCGGCTTCGAGTCCTGGCGCACGACGGTGTGGGGGTCGGAGTTCGTGCGCTCGCTGGGTGCCCGCTTCCTGCCCGTGCTCGCCGACCGGGATCTCCATGTCGAGGCCGGCGACGTGCCGGAGTTCCAGCGTGAGGTCGCGCTGCTGCGCTCCCGTCTCGACGATGTCGCCCACCGCACCGAGCGGCCACGGACGGTCGAGGAGCACCGGCATCAGATCGAGACCCGATTGCGGATCATCGAGGAGAGCATCCGCAAGGCCCTGGAGATCGGCGGTGGCGTTCTCATCTGGTGACCGGGCCCTCCCGAGACCGCCGCCCCCGAACCGGGCAGTGGCCGGTTCGGGGGCGGCGGAAGGTACGAGGAGAGGGGCAGCGGGGACTTGGCCCTTCTCCTCGAGTTCGCGGGGCTGTGACGGGGGTCAGCCCATCTCCTCCAGCGCCTTGCCCTTCGTCTCCTTGACGAACTTCAGGACGAACGGGATGGAGAGCGCGGCGAAGGCCGTGTAGATCACGTAGGTCGCGGAGAGGTTCCAGTCGGCCAGCGACGGGAAGCTCGCGGTGATGGCCCAGTTGGCGATCCACTGCGCGGCGGCGGCCACGCCCAGGGCAGCGGCGCGGATCTTGTTCGGGAACATCTCGCCGAGCATGACCCAGACGACCACACCCCAGGAGAGGGCGAAGAAGAGGACGAACACGTGGGCGGCGATGAGCGCGGTCCAGCCCTGGGCGGCCGGCAGCTTGCCGCCGACGAGGTCGTAGGAGAAGGCCCAGGCCTCCAGGGCGAGGCCGACGGCCATGCCGATCGAGCCGATGAGCGCGAGCGGCTTGCGGCCGACCCGGTCCACGAAGATCATCGCGATCACGGTGCCGAGGATGTTGATGATCGACGTCGTGAAGGAGTAGAAGAACGAGTCCGTCGGGTCGACGCCGACCGACTGCCACAGCGTCGAGGAGTAGTAGAACGCGACGTTGATGCCGACGAACTGCTGGAAGACCGACAGGCCGATGCCGACCCAGACGATCGGCTTGAAGAAGAAGCCGCCGCCGAGCAGGTCGCGGAAGCTCGACTTCTCCTCGCGGTTCATGGCGTGCTCGATCTCGGCGACGCGGGCGTCCAGGTCGATGTGCCGGCCCTCGACCTCGGCGAGGATCTCGCGGGCGCGGTCGTGCTTGCCGACGGAGATCAGGAAGCGCGGGGACTCGGGGATCGCGAAGGAGAGCAGGCCGTACAGGACGGCGGGGATCACCATGACGCCGAGCATGACCTGCCAGGCCTCCAGGCCCATCAGCTTGCCGCGCTGGTCGCCGCCGGCGGCGTTGAGCAGGCCCCAGTTGACCAGCTGGGAGATGGCGATGCCGACGACGATCGCGGCCTGCTGGAAGGAGCCGAGACGGCCGCGGTAGGCGGGCGGGGCGACCTCGGCGATGTAGGCGGGGCCGATGACGGAGGCCATGCCGATGGCGAAGCCGCCGACGATGCGCCAGAAGGCGAGGTCCCACAGCGCGAAGGGCAGGGCGGAGCCGACGGCGCTGATCGTGAACAGGACGGCGGCGATCTGCATGCAGCGGATGCGGCCGATCCGGTCGGCTATGCGGCCGGCGGTCGCGGCGCCGACGGCACAGCCGATCAGGGCGATGGCGATGACCTGGGCCAGGGCGGCGGAGCCGATGTCGTAGCGGCCGCGGATGGCCTCGACGGCGCCGTTGATCACGGAGCTGTCGTAGCCGAAGAGGAAGCCGCCCATCGCGGCCGCCGCCGCGATGAAGATGACGTGCCCGAGGTGATCGGGGTGAGCCGTCCTGGCTCCTGAACTGGGTGCCTGCGCTGTGCTGGTCACGTGTACAACTCCTCGGGCCGCCGGCAACGCTGCCGGCGTGGGGGGCGAGCCCTTCCGGTGAGACCTGAAGGTAAAAGCAACGTTGCAGAGACTATGCCTTCAAGTTTCGAAGTCAATAGGGCGAGTCGTGTGAGCTTCGAGATAGCTGCGAGAGGCGCCAGAGTGGGGATGTGTTCATTTCTTGAAGACCATGTGGGGTGGAGGTGACCGTGGAGGTGACCGCTACCGCAGCCGTTGCGAGATGACCTTCGACACGCCGTCGCCCTGCATGGAGACGCCGTACAACGCGTCGGCGACCTCCATCGTGCGCTTCTGGTGCGTGATCACGATCAGCTGCGAAGCCTCCTGGAGCTCCTGCATGATCCGGATCAGCCGCTGGAGGTTGGTGTCGTCGAGGGCCGCCTCGACCTCGTCCATGACGTAGAACGGGCTCGGCCGCGCCTTGAAGATCGACACGAGGAGCGCGACGGCGGTCAGTGACCGCTCGCCGCCGGACAGCAGCGACAGCCGCTTGACCTTCTTGCCCGGCGGACGCGCCTCGACGTCCACGCCCGTGGTGAGCATGTTGTCGGGGTCGGTCAGGACCAGCCGGCCCTCACCGCCGGGGAACAACCGGCTGAACACGCCCTCGAACTCCCGGGCCGTGTCCCGGTAGGCCTCCGTGAAGACCTGCTCGACGCGCTCGTCGACCTCCTTGACCACCTGGAGCAGGTCGGCGCGGGTCTTCTTCAGGTCCTCCAGCTGCTCGCTGAGGAACTTGTGCCGCTCCTCCAGCGCCGCGAACTCCTCCAGGGCCAGCGGATTGACCTTGCCGAGCTGCTGGTAGGCCCGCTCGGCGGCCTTGAGCCGCTTCTCCTGCTCGGCGCGTACGAACGGCCTCGGCCGGTTGCGCGGGTCCTCCGGATCCTCCGGCAGCTGTTCGCCCTCGGCGGGGGGCGAGGGAGGCACCGGCTGCTGCGGGCCGTACTCGGCCACGAGACCCGCCGGTTCCACACCGAGTTCCTCCAGAGCCTTGGTCTCCAGCTGCTCGATCCGCAGCCGCTTCTCTGCTCCTAGTACCTCGCCTCGGTGAACTGAATCCGTCAACTTGTCAAGCTCGGACTTGAGTTCGCGCCCGGTGTGCCGGGCGGCCGTCAGTTCCCGCTCGCGCAGCGCCTTGGCGGCCTCGGCGGCGGCGCGCTCCTGCTCGGCCCGGCCGAGGGACACCTCGACGTGGGCGAGCAGCTGGCGCGCGCCGGAGGCGACGGCCTCGGCGACGGCGGCCTCGTGCCGCAGCCGGGCCCGCCGCTGCTCGGCACGCGCACGTGCCTCGCGTTCCGCACGGGCGGCCCGGTCGAGCGAGTCGGCCCGCCCCGCCAGGCCCTTGACCCGCTCCTCGTGCGTACGAGCCTGGAGGCGGGCCTCCATCTCGGTCTGCCGGGCGTTGGCGCCGTCGGCGGCGAGACGGTCCCGTACCGATGTGTCCGGCTCCTCCTCGACCGGCATCTCCTCGGCGACGGCGAGCCGCTCGGCGAGCTCCTCCGCCTCCTGGACGGCCTTGTCGAGCGCCTCCTGCGCACGGGCCGCGGCCGCGGTGGACCGCTCGGCCTCCCCGGCGGCGCCGCGCGCCTGGCCGGCGAGGCGGCCGAGCTGCTGGGCGACGGACGACTTCTCCCGGTCGGCCGCCCGGCGCCGCTCCCCCAGTTCCTCCACCAGCGCGACGCACTCCCCGCGCCGCTCGGCCGCCGCCCGCTGCGCCTCGGCCAGCTCCTCGCAGCGCACCGCCAGCTCCTCCAGCTCGGCGGCGGCCTCGTCCACGGATGCCTGCACCTCCAGGAGACTGGGCGCACCGGCGGACCCGCCCTGCGCGAAGTGCGCGCCCAGCAGATCGCCTTCGGCGGTCACGGCGGTGAGGTCCGGGCGGGCGCCGACCAGATCCTCGGCGTCCTCCAGCGTGCCCACGACGACGACCCCGCGCAGCAGCCGGCGCACGGCGGGCATGAGCTCGGCGGGGCCCCGGACGAGGTCGGCGGCGAGCGGCGGTCCGGCGGAATGGCCCGAAGGCTCCGCGAAGGCCTCCGCCACCGCGTCACCGGTACCGGCGTGCTGACCCTCGGCGGCCCCACCGGTCCCTGCCGCCCCGACCGCGTTCGGGGGTGCCGCCAGGAGCAGCGCCGCGCGGCCCGCGTCCTGTTTGCGCAGGAGGCGGATCGCGTCGGCGGCGGCGGACGGGGTGGTCACCGCGAGGGCGTCGGCGGCGGTGCCGAAGGCGGCGGCCAGCGGTACCTCGTAGCCGGGCGTCACCGTCAGCAGTTCGGCGGCCGGCCCCAGCAGGCCGGTGAGCCGGTCCTTGGCCGCGAGCAGCGCGCCGGTGCCGTCCTTGCGGCGCAGGCCGAGGGCCAGCGCCTCGTGGCGGGCCTGGGTCGCGGCGCGCCGGCGTTCCGCCGCGGTGGCCGCCTCGCGGGCGGCGGACAGGGCGGTCTCCGCCTCGGCCAGCTGCTGCTTGGCGGTCTCGTGCCGGTCGGCGAGGTCGACGTCCCCCGCGTCGAGGCCGTCGACCTCGGCCTTGAGGGTCTCGTACTCCTCCTGCGCGCGGACCGCCCGCTCCTGGGCCTCGTCCCGTGCGGCGGCGAGGCGGTCGATCTCGGCCTGGGCGGAGGCGGCGCGTGAACGGGCCGCGTTGACCTGCCCGCTGAGCCGGGCCAGGCCCTCGCGGCGGTCGGCGATGGCACGGGCCAGGTCCTTGAGGCGACGTTCCTCGGCGGCGAGTTCTCGCTCCAGCTCGGCCCGGTGGGCGACGGTGTCGTCGAGGGCGCGCTGGGCCGCTTCCAGGGCGGCCTCCAGTTCGGCCTCCTGCTCCCGGATCCGGGCGGCCTCGCGCTCCATGTCCTCGGGGTCCCGGCCGCGGCGTTCCTCGGGCGGCGCCGAGGTGGCGCTCTTGACCCGGGCGTCGGCCAGCGAGATCGTGCCGCGCACCCGCTCGGCGAGCTGGGAGAGCTCGTACCAGGTCTGCTGGGCGCGCTGGAGGCGCGGCGCCAGCTGCCGTACCTCGTCCTCGAGGAGGGCCTCGCGCTGGAGGGCCTTCTTCAGCTCCTGCTCGGCGGCCTCCTTGCGCTCCTTGAGCGCTGCCTCGTCGGCGATCTCGGCCCGCAGGGCCTCGCGCAGCCGTACGAGGTCGTCGGCCAGGAGGCGCAGGCGCGCGTCCCGCAGGTCCGCCTGGATCACCGCCGCGCGGCGGGCGACCGCGGCCTGGCGGCCCAGTGGCTTGAGCTGGCGGCGCAGTTCGTCCGTCAGGTCCTGCACGCGCGCGAGGTTGGCCTGCATCGCGTCGAGTTTCCGCAGCGCCTTCTCCTTGCGCTTGCGGTGCTTGAGGACGCCGGCCGCCTCCTCGATGAAGGCGCGGCGGCCCATGGGGTCGGCGTGCAGGACGGAGTCGAGCTGGCCCTGGCCGACGATGACGTGCATCTCGCGGCCGATGCCGGAGTCGGAGAGCAGTTCCTGGATGTCCAGCAGGCGGCAGGTGTCGCCGTTGATCTGGTATTCGCTGCCGCCGTTGCGGAACATTATCCGCGTGATGGTGACCTCGGCGTACTCGATGGGCAGCGCCCCGTCGGAGTTGTCGATGGTCAGGGACACCTCGGCGCGGCCGAGCGGCGGACGGCCGGTGGTGCCGGCGAAGATGACGTCCTCCATCTTGCCGCCGCGCAGCGACTTGGCGCCCTGTTCGCCCATGACCCAGCTGAGGGCGTCGACGACGTTGGACTTGCCCGAGCCGTTCGGACCGACGACACATGTGATCCCCGGTTCGAACCGGAGTGTGGTCGCCGAGGCGAACGACTTGAACCCGCGGAGGGTCAGGGCCTTGAGGTGCACGCCGCCGGACTCTACCTTCCGCCGCTATCTCACTCCATGAACACTGGCAACCGCGCGGTTTCGCGCATGAACATGCAGGGCACACCAGACGTTGAAGAGAGTGAAAGGATGCGCGGGGGAAAGAAAGGCGGGGGGCCAAGAAAGAAGGGACGCCGAAGCGTCCCTTGCAACTCTGACAACTCAAGCGGTTGATACGGGCAGCCCAACCACTGCGTGTGCTGTCGTGAAGCGATGCAGCGATCAGGTGAGCGCAGGCTCCGCCTGGTGTGCGTCGATGCTCTCCATGATCCTGTCGTGAGAAGCGGCAGCCGTCAGCGCGTCGTTCTCCGCCTGGATCCGTCCGAGCTCGGATTCCAGGTCCTGTACGCGCTGCTGGAGCCGTCGCATCTCGGCAAGGAGTCGAGGGTCGGAGCCGCCGACGTAACCGAGAAGCGCCTTTGCCATGATGGATGGTCCTCCACACTGAGTGACCGACCGAATCGGTGGTGGGTCGTGAGGGATTCGCACCCGGAGTGCTTGGCACACTCGAGTGTTGCTCTGCTATTGCTACATGCCAAACAGCTAAGGTGCGCGGGGCTTTCAGCGTCTCACCAAAAAGTTTGACGGTCAACACGATCACGCCCCGGATTGGCGGGCAACCCGGCTTCGCGCGGCCGGAAAGCGGCGACGCTGCGACTCCTGCGGGGCCCTCGGGGCGTGGCGATCATCTTTACGTGCGGAGCCTGCCACGGCAAGCGGTTCTTGGCAACTACCAGCCCATTTCTGCTCGGGGCAGGTGCCCGTGGCACATCCCTCCGCTTCGGCCTGCGGCTCTGTACGGAACGGGGTCAGCGGACGGCGAAGCCCTCGTAGCCGCCACGAGGTGTGTCCCAGATCTCGGTGACACCGTCCACGCGTCCGGGCGTGTCGCCGTCTTGCAGCCACTTCAGCAGCCCTTCGCAGGCTTCGCGGGAGCCCTCGGCGACCACCTGGACCCGCCCGTCCGCCAAATTGAGAGCAAAACCACTCAGGCCGCCGATCTCGAGCGCCCTGGCCCGCGTGAACCAGCGGAATCCCACGCCCTGCACGCGTCCACGCACCCAGGCGACCAGCCGTACATCCTCGCTCATGGGTGCAACCTAACCGGCCAATGTCTCTCGGGACACTTCGCCCCCGGGCGCCATGGAGTACCGTCCTCACCCAATGAATCTCATATGAAACTCACTCGATGGAGTGAGTCGGGTTGACCCTCAAGATCGTATGAGCGGGGTTGACCGTGAGGGACGAGGAAGGCCAGGACATGGGACGCCACCGACGCGCCGCCGCCGGCACGGGCGGCCGCGAACCGCAGGACTCGTACGCCGGTGACCGCGCCACCATGGGCATCGCGCCCTACCTGAACCCGGAGGCGTACGCCGACTCCCACCGGAAGTCCGAGGACTACCTGTACGCCACGGACGACGACTACGCGCGCAGCACCGGCACGGTCGTCTTCCCGGAGGGCGGGTACACCCCGTCGGGCGGGCCGTCGCGGGGCCGCCGGAGGAAGAAGCGGGCGGCGACGCCGGTGCGTACGGGTCTGCTGGGCGTGTCCGCCGCGGTCGCCCTCGGCACGGTGGCGGTGGCCACCGGCGCGGTACCCGGTCTCGACAACTACCGGCTCGGCGGCGGCACCAGCGCCGGCGGCGACAAGGTGCAGGCCGCGGGCTCCCCCAGCAACACGGCGAGCGAGCAGGGCGGCACCTCCGCGACCGCCACCGACGGCCGGACCGGCGGGTCCGCCACCAGCCGTGACAGCGACCGCTCGACCTCGCCGTCGAGCCCGTCCGCCTCGCACTCCCCGTCGGCCTCGGCCTCCGAGTCCGCCTCCGCGCCGGCGTCCCCGACGCCGACGCCGACGAAGGCGCCCGCGAAGAAGCCGCAGACCAAGATCCCCTCCCAGTCCAGGGCCACCCCGAGCCGTCCGGCCGGCAAGGCCCCGGCGAAGACCTCCGCGCCGGTGACGGTGTCGGCGGAGGCCGCCGCCGAGGCGGAGGTGCTGAAGCTGGTCAACGAGGAGCGGGCCAAGGTCGGCTGCAGCGCCCTGTCGGCGAACAGCTCGCTGTCCGAGCTGGCCGAGTCCTTCAGCTCGGACATGGCCGCACGGGGCTTCTTCGACCACACCGACCCCGACGGCGCCACCCCGTGGGACCGCGCCGCCAAGGCCGGCATAACGGGCCTCGGCGGCGAGAACATAGCGCGGGGCCAGGCGGACGCGGCCGCGGTGATGGAGGCCTGGATGAACAGCCCGGGCCACCGGGCCAACATCCTGAACTGCGACTTCAAGACCCTGGGGGTCGGTGTCCACTACGGGTCCGGCGGGCCCTGGTGGACGCAGGACTTCGGCTACTAGGAGCCGGCTGCCCGGCCGCCGTCACGCGGCGGCGCGCCCCGACGTGAACGCCCGTGCCGTCTCGGTCACCCGGCGCCCCAGGTGCTCCGCCGTCGCGATGTCGGCCTTGTGCACGGCGTCCGGACCCTCGTCGGCGTTGGTCTGGGCGGCCGCGCCCAGGAAGAAACCGAGGCGGTTGAGGTCGTTCTCGGAGGCGGTGGAGCTGTTCCAGCCGGGCAGCAGGCCGAGGCCGACCCAGTGCATGCCGAGCTGCGCGGCGAGGATCTGGAAGAACTGGAGCGTGTGCAGCTTGTCACCGCTCTTGGAGGCGGAGTTGGTGAAGCCGGCCGCCAGCTTGTCCTGCCACGCCTGGGTGGCCCAGCGCCCCGAGGTCGCCTCGGCGAAGACGTGGAAGGCGCCGCTCGCCGTGCCCATGTAGGTGGGCGAGCCGAAGACGATCGCGTCCGAGGCGTCGAGCAGCGCCCACTGCTCCTCGGTGATCCCTTCGACGTCGATCAGGTGCACCTCGGCGCCGGCCTCGGCGGCACCGGCGCGGACCGCCTCGGCGAGGACGGCGGTGTGGCCGTAACCGGAGTGGTAAGCGATGGAGACAACAGGGGTGGTCACTGGGGTCACTCCTCGAATAGGCAGCTCAACTGCAGTAACGAAAGGAAAGCACTAACTTTTGGATAGTGCAACCTGTCGGTTAGCGCTGCCTTCGAGTACGCTTGAACACATGACCGTCACGCAGGAGAGCGCGGAGGAGCAGAACCTCCCCTACAACGTGTTCGCGAAGGCGTGCCCCTCGCGCGGCACCCTGGAGCACGTCACCGGCCGCTGGGGTTCACTCACCCTCGGCGCGCTGCACGAGGGCTCGCTGCGCTTCAACGAACTGCGCCGCCGTGTCGACGGCGTGAGCGAGAAGATGCTGTCCCAGACGCTTCAGGCGCTGGAGCGCGACGGCCTGGTGCACCGCGAGGCCCAGCCGACGAACCCGCCCCGCGTGGACTACGAACTGACGCCGCTGGGCCGCGAGGTGGCGACCCGGCTGCTGGACCTCATCCACTGTGTGGAGGGCCGGATGGACGACGTACTCCAGGCCCGCGAGCGCTACGACGACACGCGCGGCGCCCGCTGACACTTCGGGCAGAAGTAGCTGGAGCGGTTCATCCACGGCCGGCGGCGCATGGGGGTCGCGCACCGTCCGCAGGGCAGGCCCTCCCGGCCGTACGCGTCCAGGGAGCGGTCGAAGTAGCCCGACTCGCCGTTCACATTGACGTAGAGGCTGTCGAAGCTGGTGCCGCCCACGGCGAGGGCCGCGTTCATCACGTCACGGACGTGGCCGAGGAGTTCCGCGGTGCGGGGGCGGGTGAAGGTGCCGGTGGGGCGCTCGTAGTGCAGACGGGCGCGCCACAGCGCCTCGTCCGCGTAGATGTTGCCGACACCGCTGATCAGCGACTGGTCCAGCAGGGCCCGCTTGATGGTGGTCCGCTTCCGGCGCAGCGCCTGGTGGAAGGCCTCGTCGTCGAACAGCGGGTCGAGGGGGTCACGGGCGATGTGCGCGATGACGTCCGGCAGGCCGTCGGGGGTGGTGTCGTGCAGCGAGAGGCCACCGAAGGTGCGCTGGTCGACGAAGCGGAGTTCGGTGCCGAGCGCGTCGGCGAAGCGGACGCGGATCCTGAGGTGCTTCTCGTCCTCGGCGGTGTCCGGCTGCACCAGCAGCTGCCCGCTCATACCGAGGTGCGCCAGCACCGCCTGCCGGGTGTCCTCCAGCGGCAGCCACAGATACTTCCCGCGGCGGCTGGGCGTGCCCACGCGGTGTCCCTTGAGCCGGTGCGCGAAGTCGTCGGCACCGGCCAGGTGGCGGCGTACGGCACGCGGGTGCAGCACCTCGGCGTCGGCGACGGCACGGTGGGCGACCCACCGCTCCAGGCCACGCCGTACGACCTCTACCTCGGGCAACTCGGGCATCGGGACCTCTGTGGAAAACCGGTGATGAGCGAAGCGCCCGCCCCTGGGCGGGGCGGGCGCTCTGCTGTTTCTGCCTGTCAGGCGGAAGCGGATGCCTCGTCGTCGGCGCCCGCGTCGATGGCGACGGCGTCGGCCGTCGCCTTGGCGCGCTCGTCCGCCGCGGCCCGGATGGACCGCCACGCGGACTCGGCGGCCTGCTGCTCCGCTTCCTTCTTGCTGCGGCCGGTGCCGGTGCCGTACGAGACGCCTCCGACGCGGGCGGCAGCAGTGAAGGTCTTCTCGTGGTCAGGGCCGGTCTCCGTGACCAGGTACTCGGGCACGCCGAGTCCCTCCGTCGCGGTGAGCTCCTGGAGGCTGGTCTTCCAGTCCAGGCCGGCTCCGAGGTTGGAGGACTTCTCGATCAGCGGGTCGAAGAGCCGGTGCACCAGCTCGGACGCCGAATCGAGGCCCTGGTCGAGATAGACCGCGCCGATCACCGCTTCCAGGGTGTCGGCAAGGATGGACGCCTTGTCCCGGCCGCCCGTGCCCTCTTCACCGCGGCCGAGCCGGATGAAGGAACCCAGGTCGAGACCGCGGCCCACCTCCGCGAGCGCACGCGAGTTCACCACCGCGGCCCGCAGCTTGGCCAGCTGGCCCTCGGGCAGGTCGGGGTGGGTGCGGTACAGCGTGTCCGTGACGACGAGGCCGAGGACGGAGTCACCGAGGAACTCCAGCCGCTCGTTCGTCGGCAGACCGCCGTTCTCGTACGCGTAGGACCGGTGGGTCAGAGCACGCACCAGAAGGGCGGACTCGAGCTGGTAGCCGAGCCGCCCTTCCAGAAGCGTGTGGGACGAGGCCGTGTTGTCCGCCGGACGACCCGCGCGTGGACGGGAAGTGTTTTCCTTCGGATCAGACATCACACCTCTCACCAGCCGCTCAGACCTCGAGGACCTGGCGCTTGTTGTAGGTGCCGCAAGACGGGCACGCGATGTGCTGCTGCTTGGGCTCGTGGCAGCGCTCGCACGCAACCAGGGTGGGGACCGCAGCCTTCCACTGCGACCGGCGGTGGCGCGTGTTGCTGCGCGACATCTTCCGCTTCGGAACAGCCACGGCTACTTCTCCTGCTTCTCGTCGACGCCCGCTTCCGCGTCAGCGCCGCTCATCTCGTCCTTCTCGCCGTCCTTCATGGTGCCGGCGAGTCCCTGCAAAGCCGCCCAACGGATGTCGACGGCGTCATGATGGTGGTCCGGGTCGTCCGCGAGCCGTGTTCCGCACTCGGAGCACAGGCCCGGGCAGTCTTCCTGGCACACCGGCTGCATCGGCAGTGCGAGCACCACCGCATCGCGCAGCAGAGGTTCGAGGTCGAAAAGTCCGTCCTCGAGGAAGAACCTGTCCTCGTCGTCCTCGGCGTCGTCGCCCGGTTCCGCGATCACACGGCCCCGGTCGTCGGCGTCAGGGTACGTGAACAGTTCCTGGAAGGCCGCTTCGAGCTCCAGCCCGACCGGCTCCAGACACCTTACGCACTCCCCCTCGGCCGTGGCACGGGCGGTGCCCGTGACGAGCACCCCTTCCATGACCGACTCGAGCCGGAGTTCGAGCTCCACCGGGGCGCCTTCCGGCACTCCGATGACTCCCTGGACACCGAAGTCCCTGGGGGCGTCGATCGTGCGGGTCAGGCGCTGCATGGCACCAGGACGCCGTCCCAGCTCGTGCGTGTCGAACACGAGGGGGTTGCGGTGGTCTAGGCGCGCGTTGGAGGCCATTCCTGCTTTCGATCTTCGAGCTCAGAGGGACGCCGCCCGGACGGTGTCGCCGGGGCAGCGCTGATCGCGGACGTGCACGCGACCGAAGAGCCAGGATACTGGACCTTTCGCTGACAGCCCAATCGGGGCCGTCGCTACAGGCCGCGCTCCTGCTCGTACGCCCGCAGCTGCTCGGCGCTGA
Organism: Streptomyces sp. NPDC001480; assembly: GCF_042894725.1. NCBI lineage: Bacteria > Bacillati > Actinomycetota > Actinomycetes > Kitasatosporales > Streptomycetaceae > Streptomyces > Streptomyces sp. NPDC001480. The sequence continues at coordinate 210,612 of NZ_JBIAVX010000016.1, forward strand.
TCATGCTGGTGTCGAAGAGGCTGGTCTCGTCGAGGGCGTAGCCCTGCTGGGGCTCGTGGGTCTGGTGGGGCTCGTGGGTCTGGTGGGGCTGCTGGACCTGGTGCGGGTCGTAGGCGCCCTGCTGGTCGTAGCCCTGGTAGGCGGCGTACGGGTCGGCCTGCTGGTAGCCGTACGGGTCCTGCTGGCCGTAGCCGTGCTGCTGCGGGAAGCCGCCGTACGGGTCGGGCTGTTGCTGGTATCCGTAGGCCGGCTGCTGCTCGTAGGGCGACTGGGGCTGCTGCGGCTGCTGCTGCGCCGGCTGTTCGGCCTGGGCGTCCTGCTCGGCGAGGGCCGCGAGGTCGGCGAGGTAGTCGGCGTCGCTGGAGTGCTGCCGGGTGGTGGGGTCCTCGGCGAGGGCGCCGAGGTCGTCCGTGGCGATGCGGCCGTGCAGCTTCTGGCGGCCGCGGCCGACGGCCTCCAGGGTCTTGGCGAGGACCGCCTCGAAGGCGCCGAGCTTGGCGTCCACGTAGGCGTCGGCGTCGCGGCGCAGGGTCTCCGGGTCGTGGCTGCGCTCGGGGGCGTCCTCGTCCTCGTAGCCGTCCTCGTCGAGGCCGGGGCCGGTGCCGAGCAGCTTCTCGCGGCCGCGGCCGACCGAGCCGAGGGTCTTGGTGAGGACGACCTCGAAGTTGGCGAGCTTGGAGTCGACGTAGTCGTCGGCTTCGGCGCGGACCTCCTCGGCCTCCTTGCGGGCCTCGGCCAGGATCCGGTCCGCCTCGGCCTGGGAGCGGCGGGCGACCTCGGTGTCGGAGATCAGGGAGCCGCGCTCGGCGTGCGCGCTCTCGATGATCCGCTCGGCCTCCTGGTGGGCCTGCTGGACCATCTGCTCGCGGTCGCCGATCAGCTCCTGGGCCTGGGCGAGGGAACCGGGCAGGGCCTGGCGCACCTCTTCGAGCAGCGCGAGCAGCTCGGCGCGGTTGACCACGCAGGAGGCCGACATGGGCATGGACCGGGCGCCGGAGACCGCGGTGACGATCTCGTCGAGCTTCTTCTGGACGTCCACCTTTGCTCGCCACTCTCTACAGCTGTGTTGGAGACGGACGGGACGACTGTACGGCCCCTGGGTGGCGGTCCGACACCGGGTGACGGGTTGTCAGCCCGTCAGTCCCTGCCGAGGCGCTCGCGGAGGGCTTCCAGGACCTCCGGCGGCACCAGGTGGGAGACGTCCCCGCCCCAGGTCGCGACCTCCTTGACGAGGGAGGAGGACAGGAAGCTGTAGGTGGGGTTGGTCGGCACGAAGAGCGTCTCGACGCCCGACAGTCCGTTGTTCATCTGGGCCATCTGGAGCTCGTAGTCGAAGTCGCTGACGGCGCGCAGGCCCTTGACGATGGCGGGGATGTCGCGCTGCTTGCAGTAGTCGACGAGGAGGCCGTGGAAGGCCTCGACGACCACGTTGCCGTACTCGGCGGTGACCTGGCGGATCAGGTCGATCCGCTGGTCGATCTCGAACAGGCCCTTCTTGGCCTTGTTGATCATCACCGCGACGTAGACCTCGTCGTAGAGACGGGAGGCGCGGGAGATGATGTCGAGGTGTCCGTTGGTGATCGGGTCGAACGACCCGGGACAGACGGCGCGGCGCACTAGTGATCCCTCGCTCTCCGGTCCGGTCATCGTGCGTCTTCGCACGTAGAGGCGGCGCGACCGTACCAAAACGTTCCCTCGCCGTAGCGACGGGCCCGGATCGCCTCGAAGCCGTCCGGCCAGTGGAATTCACCGCCTCTGGTGCTGCGCTCCACGGTGACGAGGGCTTGCGCCGCGAGCCACCCCTGCGTGCGGAGTGTGAGCAGGATCTCGCGAAGATCGTCGTCGGTGACGGCGTACGGCGGGTCGAGGAAGACCAGGTCGTACGGCTCCGCGGGTGCCGCGGACCGGATGATCTGTTCGGCTTTGCCCGCCCGGACCTCGGCGCCGGGCAGGCCGAGGTTCTTCACGTTCTCCCGGACCGTGCGGGCCGCCCGCGCGTCGGACTCGACGAGGAGGGTGTGGCCCGCGCCGCGGGAGAGGGCCTCCAGGCCGACGGCACCGGAACCGGCGTACAGGTCCAGGACGCGTTCGCCGTCCAGGGGGCCGCCGAGCAGGGACTGCCAGGTGGAGAAGAGGCCCTCGCGTGCGCGGTCCGATGTGGGGCGGGTGCCGTTCCCTGGCGGGACGGCCAGGCGGCGTCCGCCGGCTGCGCCGGCGATCACGCGGGTCATCTCGGGTCCTTGTCGGTGTGCGCGGATGGTGGCCGCTCCCAGTCTGTCAGCCCTTCTCCAGGTACTGCTCCCTCTCCTCGTCCAGCAAGGCGTCCAGCGCCGTGCGCAGTGCCGGCAGCCGTTCCAGGTCCGGGTCGGCCGCGACGACAGCCGCCGCCTCCGCGCGGGCCTCGGCGATGATCTCCTCGTCCTCGATGACGGCGAGGACCCGCAGGCTGGTGCGGGCGCCGGACTGGGCCTGGCCGAGGACGTCGCCCTCGCGGCGCTGTTCGAGGTCGATGCGGGACAGTTCGAAGCCGTCGAGGGTGGCGGCGACGGCGTTCAGCCGCTGGCGGGCCGCGCTCGCCTCGGGCATCTCGGTGACCAGCAGGCACAGGCCGGGCGCCGAGCCACGGCCCACGCGGCCGCGCAGCTGGTGGAGTTGGGACACGCCGAACCGGTCGGCGTCCATGATCACCATCGCGGTGGCGTTCGGGACGTTCACGCCGACCTCGATGACGGTCGTGGCGACGAGGACGTCGGCTTCCCCGGCGGCGAAGCGGCGCATCACCGCGTCCTTGTCGTCGGGATGCATCCTGCCGTGCAGCACCTCGACCCTGAGGCCCTGAAGGGGGCCCTTCGCCAGTTGCTCGGCCACGTCGAGGACCGCGAGCGGGGGCCGTTTCTCGGCCTCGTCCTCCGGCGACTTGTTCTTCTGGGCCTTCTTGGGGTCGTCCTCCTCGTCCCCGATGCGCGGGCAGACGACGTACGCCTGATGGCCGCCCGCCACCTCCTCGCGCACCCGCTCCCACGCGCGGGCCAGGAAGTGCGGCTTGTCGGCGGCCGGGACGACATGGCTGGCGATCGGCGAGCGGCCGGCCGGGAGCTGGTCGAGGACGGAGGTCTCCAGGTCGCCGAAGACGGTCATGGCGACCGTGCGCGGGATCGGCGTGGCGGTCATGACGAGCAGGTGCGGTGGCTGCTTCCCCTTGCCGCGCAGGGCGTCGCGCTGTTCGACGCCGAAGCGGTGCTGTTCGTCGACCACGACCAGTCCGAGGTCGTGGAACCGCACCTTGTCCTCGATCAGCGCGTGCGTGCCGATGACGATCCCGGCCTCCGCGGTGGCGAGGTCGAGCAGCGCCTGACGGCGGGCGGCGGCCCCCATCGAGCCGGTGAGCAGCACCACCTTGGTGGCGTGCTCGGCGCCGCCCAGCATGCCCCCCTCGGCGAGCTCACCCATCATCTCGGTGACCGACCGGTGGTGCTGCTGGGCGAGGACCTCGGTGGGCGCGAGCATGGCGGCCTGGCCGCCGGCGTCGACGACGGCGAGCATGGCGCGCAGGGCGACGAGGGTCTTGCCGGAGCCGACCTCGCCCTGGAGCAGCCGGTGCATCGGGTGTTCGGTGGCGAGGTCGTCGAAGATGTCCCGGGAGACCTTCTGCTGGCCCTCGGTGAGGGTGAAGGGCAGCCGGTCGTCGAAGGCGGTCAGCAGGCCGTCGGGGAGCGGCTCGCGGGCGACCGCCGGGAGCTGGGCGTCGGCGTGCCGGCGGCGGGCCAGGGCGACCTGGAGGACGAAGGCCTCGTCCCACTTGAGGCGGGCGCGGGCGTCGGCGATGTCGGCCTTGGTGTGCGGGCGGTGGATCTTCAGCAGGGCCTCGGGGAGGGAGACCAGTCCGCGGCCCTCACGGAGCGGGTCGGGCAGCGGGTCCAGCGCTTCCTGGGCGCTGGGCAGCACCGTCTGGATCGCCTTGCCGATCTTCCAGGACTCCAGCTTGGCGGTGGCCGGGTAGATGGGGATGAGGGCCCCGGCCCAGGTCTCGACGGTCTCCTCGCTGTCGCCCTTCAGCAACTCGTACGCGGGATGGGCCAGTTGCAGTCGCCGGTTGAACACGGACACCTTGCCCGCGAACATCGCGCGTGTGCCCGGCAGCAGATCCTTGTGGGGCTTGTGAACGCCGGCGCCGAAGAAGACGAGTTGGAGCCGGCCGCTGCCGTCCGTGATCGTCACCTCCAGGCGCTGGCCCTTGCCGCGCGGGGCCTTGGCGGAGGCGAAGCTGTGCAGGCGGGCGTCGGCCACCTGGGCGACCACCGTGACGTGCTCGTCCATGGGCAGGTCGGCGAGATGGGTGAGCTGGCCCCGCTCCTCGTATCTGCGCGGGTAGTGGTGCAGCAGGTCGCCGACGGTGTGCAGGCCGAGGTGCTCGGCCATCACCTTCGCGGTGGCGGGGCCAAGCACTGACTTCAGCGGCTGTTTCAGTGGTTCTTCCAGTGCGGGCACGAGATCCATTGCACACCACGGCACTGACATCGCCGTATACGTCTCGGGAAAGTCCTGGTCAGGCGGGCTGTTCGCGCTCTAGGATGGCGCGTTCCGGCCATCCCCCCGCGGTCACCTCCCCAACCAAGGGACCGCCCGACCCCCGCGCCGTCGCGAAGTCCCCCCACCGGCGGCGCTGCGACGATGGACTCCCAGACCCCACAGTCATCCCAGGCATCCCAGTCACCTCATACGTTCCAGGTCGACCTGCGTGGTTTGGTGGACCTGCTCTCCCATCACCTCTACTCCAGCCCCAAGGTCTACCTGCGCGAGCTGCTCCAGAACGCGGTGGACGCCATCACCGCGCGGCGCGCCGAACAGCCCGACGCCCCGGCGCGGGTCCGGCTGTACACGGACTCCCGCTCGGGCGCCGCCCTGCGGGTCGAGGACACCGGCGTCGGGCTCACCGAGTCGGACGTGCACAGCCTGCTGGCGACCATCGGCCGCAGCTCCAAGCGCGCCGAAGGGTTGCAGGAGGCCCGCTCCGACTTCCTGGGCCAGTTCGGCATCGGCCTGCTGGCCTGTTTCGTGGTCGCCGAGCGCATCCGGGTGGTCAGCCGCAGCGCCCGTACGCCCGACGCGCCGCCCGTGGAGTGGACGGCGAGCGACGACGGCTCCTACACCGTGCGCACGCTGCCCGACGAGGCCCGGCCCGAGCCGGGCACCACCGTGCACCTGACCGCACGGGCCGGCGCCGGGGAGTGGCTCTCGCCCGAGCGCGTCCTGACGCTGGCACGGGACTTCGGCTCGCTGCTGCCCTACGACGTACGGGTGGGCGACGAGGCCGTCACCGACCTGCCCGCGCCCTGGGACCGCCCCTACCCCTCCCCCGCCACCCGCCGGGTGGCCCTGGCCCGGCACTGCCACGAGACGTTCGGCTTCACCCCGCTGGACTCGATCGAGCTGGACGTGCCGCTGGCCGGGATCCGCGGGGTCGCGTACGTGCTGCCCTCCGCGGTCAGCCCCGCCCAGCGCGCCACCCACCGGGTGCACCTGAAGGGCATGCTGCTGACCGAGCGGGCCGAACAGCTGCTGCCGGACTGGGCGTTCTTCGTGCGCTGCGTCCTGGACACCGACAGCCTCAGGCCCACGGCCTCGCGCGAGTCGCTGTACGAGGACGAGACGCTGGCCGCCGTACGGGAGGCGCTCGGCGAAAGGATTCGGTCCTGGCTGACCGCTCTGGCGGCGGGCGATCCGGAACGGCTGGCGGCCTTCCTGTCGGTGCACCACCTGGGGGTGAAGTCCCTCGCCCGGCACGACAAGGACATGCTGCGCACGATGCTGCCGTGGCTGCCGTTCGAGACGACCGACGGGCAGCTGTCCCTGGAGGAGTTCGCGCAGCGCCACCCCGTGGTCCACTTCACGCGCACGGTCGAGGAGTACCGGCAGGTCGCGCCGATCGCCTCCGCGCAGGGCGTCGGCGTGGTCAACGGCGGTTACACCTACGACAGCGAACTGGTCGAGGCGCTGCCGTCGGTGCGCCCCGGGACGGTGGTCGCCGAGCTGGACGCGGACACCGTGACCGCCCACCTGGACTCGGTCGACCCGGCGGAGGAACTGGCCCTGTCCGGCTTCCTCGCCGCGGCGCGGGCGAAACTCGATCCGCTGGGGTGCGACGTGGTCCTGCGCGCCTTCCACCCCCTCTCGGTGCCCGCGCTGCACCTGGACGACCGGGACGCTCGGCACGAGCAGGCCCGCGCGGAGGCGGAGGCCCAGGCCGACGACCTGTGGGCGGGCATCCTCGGCTCGCTGCGCGGCAGCGCGCCGCGCGCGCGTCTGGTGCTCAACCACCTCAACCCGCTGATCCGGCGGATCGCTTCCCTGAAGGATCCCGAGCTGATCGGCACCGCCACCGAGTCGCTGTACGGGCAGGCGCTGCTGATGGCGCAGCGGCCGCTGAGGCCCGCGGACTCCGCGCTGCTCAACCGCGCGTTCATCGGCCTCCTGGAGTGGGCCACACACGGGGATCCCGCACCCGGGGATCCCGCACACGGGGAGGACGGTCACCGATGACCGGGATCACGGACTTCGACGCGCTGCGCCGGGCGATGGCGGAGAACTCCGAGCAGCCGGAGGGCCCGGCCCGCAACGCGCGCGCGGAGCAGTTGCTCGCCGAGGCGGAGAAGCTGAACATCCCGCTCGCGGTGATCGAGGCGCTCGGGCACCAGCTGAAGGTCTACAACTACAGCTCCGAGAAGGACAAGATGTTCGTCCCGTTCGCGCGGCTGCTGCGCGTCTGGGACGAACGGCCCGAGGACTTCGACGAGTACGAGACGCACTCGCTGCACTGGGTCTTCAAGTGGGTGTCGGCCGGCATGCTCGACCAGCCGCACGTGCCGCTCGCCTCGATCGAGAAGTGGCTCGGCGAGATGGAGCACCGCTACCGGCTCGCCGGCCACTCCGAACGGGCCGTGCGCAGCGCCGAGTTCAGCGTCGCCGCGCACACCGGCGACCTGGACCGCGCCGAACGGGCCTACGCGGCCTGGCTGGCCGCCGACCGGGACCGGATGGCCGACTGCCACGCCTGCGAGTTGCACGGGCAGGGCACGTGGCAGATCAAACGCGGGCGGGACAGCGAGGCGCTCGAACTGTGGCGGCCGGTCCTGGAGGGCGAGTACAGCTGCGCCCACGAGCCCCACAGCGTCCTCGCCTCCTCCCTCACGCCGCTGCTCAGGCTGGGCCGCGTGGACGAGGCCCGCGCCCACCACCTGCGCGGTTTCCGGCTGGTGCGGCCGATGGAGAGCATGCGCGGGGCGTACGCGGACCATGTGGAGTTCTGCGCGCTCACCGGCAACGAGGCACGCGGCCTGGAACTGCTCGCCGAGCGGCCGGCCTACTTCACCGACACCGGACATCCGCGCAGCCGCCTGGACTTCATGGCGGTGGTGGCGCTGCTCATGGACCGCCTGACCGAGCTGGGGCTCGGCGAGCAGCGGGTCCCGGGCCCGGCCGGGCAGGTGTGGACCGCGCGGGAACTCGCCGCCCACGCGCGCGCGGAGGCCCTCGATCTGGCCGGGCGGTTCGACCTGCGCAACGGCACCACGTACGTCGGTGACCGCACCCGCGAACGCATGGCCCAGCGCCCGCTGGTGGAGCGGCTGCCGCTCGGGGTGCGCACCACGGCCGCGCCGGCCGCGGTGGCCCGCCCGGTCGCGCCGGTCCCCCCGGTCACGGCCGCCGGCTCCGACGAGCCGGACCTGGCCGCGCTGCTGGCCGAGGCCCGGCGGCTGTCGGACTCCCTCCAGCCGCACGCCCTCGAGGCGTGGGCGGCGGTCGCGCAGGCCGCCGAGGGCATCGGGGGCGCCGAGCTGGCGGCACGGGACCGCGCGGAGATCGTCGATCACGAGGCGATGGGCCGGGGCCCCGAGGGCGTCGAGCTGTTCGAGCGGGCCGCCGAGCTGTACGCGGAAGCGGGCGACGCCGGGGAAGCGCTGGCGGCACGCGCGCGTGCGGCCTACGCACGGGCCCTGGCGGGCCAGGTCGACGAGGCGCTCGCGGCGGTCGCCGAGCCGTACGACCAGGTCCTCGCCCTCTACGCCGAGGACACCACCGGCGTGCGGCAGGCGGCGTCGGTGCTGATGAGCCGGGCGCGGATCCTGATGCGCCGGCTGCACGAGGACCCGCAGGGCGCGGGGGAGGCCGTCGGGCGGGCGGTCCGGGAGCTGCTGGCGCTCGTCGACGGACATGTCGGGGGCGACGTGCGGCTGGCGTCCCGGGCGGCCGAGGCGCGGGCGATGCTGGCGGAGCTCGCGGAGCACTCCGGAGACGTCGAGACGGCCGCGAACCTCTTCCGCCGGGCCACGAGACAGTTCGTGGAGGCGGGCCTGCCGTGGTTCGCGGTGGAGTACGAGGTCCGGGTGGCCGCCTTCGCCCACGCGCAGGGCGACATGGCGGAGGCCGAGCGGGCCCTGCGGGCGGCCCTGGAGCACGGCGGCCCCCATGTGGAGGCGATCGGGCGGGCCCAGCTGCACCTCCAGCTCGCGGAGGTGGTCGGCGGCCGGGACGACGTGCGGGAGGCGGCCGAGCACGCCCTGGAGGCGGCGCACTGGGCCGACGAGGCCGGCGAGGGTGCCACGCTCGGCGCCTGGGCACGGCACCAGCTGGGCGGCTTCCTGCTGCGGCAGGGGCGGTGCGCCGAGGCCGCCGAGGTGCTGGAGTCGGCACTGGCCGATCTGAGCGCCGAGACGCACGGCGACGGCGCGATCGTGCAGACGCGGTGGTGGATCGGGGACTGTCTGAGCGAACTGGGCGAGCACCGGGAGGCCGCCGAGCACCGGCTGGAGGCCGCCGAGATCGCCCGGCACTGGCCCGAGCAGCAGGACCACGCCACCCTCGCCCACCTCGCCGCCGAGTCCCTCGGGCAGGCCGGGCTGCCCGCCGACGCCGACCAGGCCTATACGCGCGCGGGCGAGCTGTGGCGCTCCCTGGGCAACGTCCACGGCCTCGTCCGCAGCCTGCGCGCCCGCGCGTGGCTGGCGCTGCGCGCCGAGGCCGGGCTCGAGGGGGCCCGGGAGCTGATGGGGGACGCGGTCCGGGAGTGCGGGCGGGCGCTGGAGTCGGCCGACGACGCGGAGGCCCGGGAGCGGCTCGGCGCCGAACTCGCTCACACCCACCGGCAGTACGGCGACCTGCTGGCCCGCTCGGTGCCCCAGGACGCCGGGGACGCCGCGGTCCAGGCCGCGTTCGAGGACGCGCTGGCCCAGATGGCACGGGCGGTCGCGGTGTTCGCCTCGCTCGGCGCGGACGCCCTGCACAGCCGTACCGGCGCGGAACTGGCAGCGGGCTGGCTGGAGGCGGACCTGAGCCGCCCGGCGGACGCGGTGGCACGCGCGCGTGCGGTGCTGGCGGCGTACGAAGGGGCGGACGACGCGGACGAGGCCGTGCGGGCCCGGCGGACGGAGGCGGAGCAGCTGCTGGACGCGCTGCCGGCGGACCCGGAGTCGTAGGAGGTACGTCCCCGCGCGGTCATTCCACCGCTCACTCCACCCCGATGAGCAGCAGCGCCCCCTGCCGCCCGCCCCGGTACACCACCGTGTCGACGGCCAGGTACGTCTCCCGCACGCGTGCCTGAAGGTGCTCGGCGACGGTCTGGGGTGCCTCGTCGCCGAGCACGAGGGTGACCAGTTCGCCGCCGGCCTGGAGCATGCGGTCCAGGACGGTCTCGGCGGTGGCGGTGACGTCCGTGCCGATCACCGCCACGTCGCCGTCGACGAGGCCCAGCACGTCACCGGCCTGGCAGATGCCGGCCATGGTCCAGAACTCGTGCTCGGCGACGACGACCTCGGCGTACCGGGTGGCGCCCGCCGCCGAGGTCATCTGGACGACGTCCTCGTCGAAGCGGCGGCCGGGCTCGTGCACCGCCAGCGCGGCGATCCCCTGGACCGCCGAGCGGGTCGGGATGAGGGCGACGCGGACGCCCTCCGTGCGGACCTGCTCGGCCGCCGCGGCCGCCGTGTGGCGCAGCTCGGCGTCGTTGGGCAGCAGCACGACCTCGCGCGCGTGGGCGCGGCGCACGGCCTGGACGATCTCCCCGCTGGCGGGCGACTCCCCGGGGCGGACGAGCACGGTGGTCGCGCCGGCCTCGGCGTACAGCCCGGCCAGGCCCTCGCCGGGCACGACGGCCACGACCGCGCGCTGGGCCCGCTCCCTGGGCGGCGGTTCGGAGCCGGTGTGCACGTCCCCGAGCCCGAAGTGGGTGATCCGGATCCGGTGGGGCCGGCCGGCCTCGACACCGGCCTCCACGGCGGCGCCCGCGTCGTCGACGTGCACGTGCACGTTCCACAGCCCGTCGCCGCCGACGACGACGAGGGAGTCCCCGAGCCGGTCGAGCCGCTCGCGCAGCCGGTCCACGGCCGCGTCCTCGGCCTCCAGCAGGTAGATCACCTCGAAGGCGGGCCCGCCGTTCTCGACGCACCCCGCCGCCTTCGCGTGCCCCGTGTCGGTCGCGGCGGGCCGCACGGCCGTCCCGGTGGGCCCTCCGTCCGCTCCCGCGGACTGCCCGTCCGCTCGGGCGGGCCGCACGCGCGCGTACGGCGGCTCCGTGACGATCGCCCCCGGTGCCTCCCCGGTGAACGTCTCCACCAGCGCCCCGAGGACCGACACCAGCCCGCGCCCACCGGCGTCCACCACCCCGGCCCGCTCCAGCACGGCCAGCTGCCCCGGGGTCGCCGCCAGGGCCGCGCGCGCTCCCTCGTAGGCCGCCCGCGCCACCCCCGCGCAGTCGTCCCCGGCCCCTTCGGCGGCGTCGGCGGCGGCCGAGGCGACCGACAGGACCGTTCCTTCCACCGGATGGGCCACCGCGTGGCGGGCGGCGTCGGCGGCGTGCCGCAGGGCGAGCCGCAGCCCCTGCCCGGTGTGAGGTGTCCCACCGTCGGCGGCGAGGACCTGAGCCATACCGCGCAGCAGCTGCGCGAGGATCGTCCCGGAGTTGCCCCGCGCCCCTATGAGTGCCCCGTGCGCCATGGCGTGCATGGCGTCGGCCGACGACGGCCCCGGGCCGCCCCCCGGGTCCAGCTCGTGCCCGGTGAACACGGCCTCCACGGCCGCCACCGCGGACTCCAGGGTCAAGTACAGGTTCGTGCCGGTGTCGCCGTCCGCCACCGGGTACACGTTGATCGCGTCGATCTCCTCGCGCGAGTGGCCCAGCGCCCGCAGCGCCAGACGGCACCAGGTGCGTACCGCGAGAGCATCGAAGAATGTCTGCGGCACCTGCGCCACCTGCGCCTCCCTGAGCTGGCTGGACGTGGGAGGCAGCGTAGACCCCGGACGGGTGCCGGCCGGAAGAGGGCCGGGGGCGGGCCCCTGAGCTGCCATGGTAGTTTCGTTGTACGGGCGCAGTCGTTGTATGCTGCTCCGGTTGCCCGATCCCGATCGGGCCATTCCCCCTGGCAACGCCACTCAAGATCTAAGGTCTTATGATCTCGATCCCGGCATGCCGGGATCAACCGTAAGTGCATCTGAAGTCTTTGGAGTGACCCGTGGCTGCCAACTGCGACGTCTGCGGCAAGGGGCCGGGCTTCGGCAACAACATCTCGCACTCGCACCGCCGTACGCCCCGTCGCTGGAACCCGAACATCCAGCGTGTGCGTACCGTGGTCGGCGGGACGCCGAAGCGCGTGAACGCTTGCACCTCGTGCATCAAGGCCGGCAAGGTCTCGCGCTGACGCTTTGCTGAGCGCGCGGCCACTGCTGGTTCGCTGCACAGAGCCGGTCCACCTCACGGTGGGCCGGCTTTTTGCCGTACCCGGGCGTCAGGTCCGCAACCGCCATCCGTGATCCACCGGCCCGATCCCCGCCCCCAGCGCGAACCCGGCCGCGATCGCCCCGGTGACGTACTCCTTCGCCTCCGCCGCCGCCTCCGGCACGCTCAGCCCCTTCGCCAGCCCCGACGCGATCGCCGAGGCGAGCGTGCAGCCCGTGCCGTGGGTGTGCCGGTTGTCGTGCCGCGGGGCCCGCAGCCAGTGCTCCGCGGAGCCGTCGGTAAGAAGATCAACAGCCTGGCTCCCACCCGCCCGCCCTGCGTCCCCGGCCAGATGCCCGCCCTTGATCAGCACCCACCGCGGCCCGTACTCCAGTACGGCGGCCGCGGCCCGGCGCAGATCGCCTTCGGACTCGACCCGCACCCCCGTGAGTTGGGCCACCTCGTCGAGGTTGGGGGTCGCCACCGTCGCCGCCGGCAGCAGCTTCGTGCGTACGGAGTCCAGCGCGGAGGCCGCCAGCAGCGGATCCCCGTGCTTGGACACCCCCACCGGATCCACCACGGCCGGCGCGTCCGTCCCGGAGATCAAGTCCGCGACCGCCTCGACCAGTTCCGCCGAGGCCAGCATCCCGGTCTTCACGGCCCGCACGCCGATGTCGTCGACGACACTGCGGTACTGGGCCCGTACGGCCTCCACCGGCAGCTCCCAGGCGCCCTGCACGCCGAGCGAGTTCTGCGCGGTGACGGCCGTGATCACGCTCATGCCGTGCACCCCGAGCGCGAGCATCGTCTTCAGGTCGGCCTGGATGCCCGCGCCTCCGCCCGAGTCCGAGCCCGCCACGGTCAGGACCCCGGGGATCACGACTCGATGTCCCCGAAGTGGTCCCAGCCGCCCTTGCTGGTCCACGGCGCCCCGTCGACCGTGACCTGGGGCAGCGCCGAGGGGTTGAGGACCTCGCCGATCACCTTCCAGCGGGCCGGCAGCTTCACGTCCGGCGGGAACGTCGCCACGATCGCGTGGTCCTCTCCCCCGGTCAGCACCCACTGCAACGGGTCGACGCCGACGGCCTGCCCGATGTCGTTCATCTGGGTGGGGATGTCGATGGCGCCGGAGCGGATGTCGATGCGGACCTTGCTGGCCTCCGCGATGTGTCCGAGGTCGGCGATCAGGCCGTCGCTCACGTCGCACATGGCGGTGGCGCCGAGCCCGGCGGCGGCCGGGCCCGCGTGGTACGGCGGCTCGGGGCGCCGGTGGGCCTCCACGAAGGCGCGGGGCGAGCGGAAACCGCGGGCGAGCACCGCGTAGCCGGCCGCGGACCAGCCCAGCCAGCCGGTCACCGCGACGAGGTCGCCGGGCTGGGCGCCGGCCCGGGTCACCGGCTCCTGGTTGCGCAGATCGCCGAGCGCCGTGATCGACACCATGATCGTGTCGCCGCGCACCACGTCCCCGCCGACCACGGAGGCGCCCGCGACCTGGCATTCGTCGCGCAAACCGTCCATCAGCTCGCTCGGCCAGGTGACCGGGAGTTCGGCGGGCACGACCAGACCGAGCAACAGCGCGGTCGGTACGGCGCCCATGGCGGCGATGTCCGCGAGGTTCTGCGCGGCCGCCTTGCGGCCCACGTCGTACGCCGTGGACCAGTCACGGCGGAAGTGCCGCCCCTCCAGGAGGATGTCGGTGCTCGCCACCACCCTGCGGTCGGGTGCGGCGACCACCGCGGCGTCGTCGCCGGGGCCGACCCGGACCGCCGGGGTGGTGGTGAGCCGGGAGGTGAGCTCCCGGATGAGCCCGAACTCGCCTAGCTCACCCACAGTGCCCTTCATTGCCCTTCAGCCCCTTCTGTGCCTGGCCGTACGCCTGTCCGTACCCGCTCGCGCGCCATCCTGGTCCCCCGGGAGCCCCGAACAAAATGGGCGCGTTGCTTCGCAGGCCGCGCAGGTCTCCCCGTGGCGACCGGCGACGCGATACCGTGGCGTTCCTTTTCCCCACATGATCCTCGTGGCCGCCCTGGAGGTTCCGTGGTACAGGCGTACATCCTGATCCAGACGGAGGTCGGCAAGGCGTCGACCGTCGCCGAGACGATCAGCAAGATCCCTGGAGTCATCCAGGCCGAGGACGTGACGGGCCCGTACGACGTCATCGTGCGCGCCCAGGCCGACACCGTGGACGACCTCGGCCGCATGGTGGTCGCGAAGGTCCAGCAAGTGGACGGCATCACCCGCACCCTGACCTGCCCGGTCGTGCATCTGTAGCCCCCGTCTACCCTTGGCCGGTGAACATCTTCCGTCACCGGCTCACCGGCTTGCCCGCGCTCGCCCTGCTGATCGCCGCCGCGGGCTGCTCCTCAAGCGACGACAGCGCCACGGTCGCGGTTCCCAGCCCCGACGCCAAGACCGCGAAGCTGTGCCGGAACCTGCACGAGGTACTGCCTCAGAAGGTGGACGGCCGGAGCCGGAAAGACCCCGAACCCCGGTCCGCCCTCACGGCGGGCTGGGGAAGCCCGGCGATCATACTGCGCTGCGGTGTCGGAAGGCCGCCCAAGATGATCGACCCGAAGGTGGCCAAGGGCACCGACCCCGACGCGATCGGCGGCGGGGTCGACGGCGTCGACTGGCTGATGGAGAAGCAGGACGACGGGACGTACCGGTTCACCACCGCCAAGCGCGAGGCGTATGTGCAGGTGGCCCTGCCGAAGTCGGTGGCCCAGCAGGACAGTGCCAAGGTCCTCGTCGACCTGGCCGCCGCCATCAAGAAGGCGATCCCCACAGGGATCGCCTCCACCGTCTGACCGCGCGGCCGTTCCCGGCGACTACCGCAGCCCGGTCGACCGCCGCAGCGCCGCCTGCACCAGCCGGTCCACCAACTCGGGGTAGGCGATGCCGGTGGCCTGCCACATCTGCGGGTACATCGAGATGGGCGTGAAGCCGGGCATCGTGTTGATCTCGTTGATCACGAACTCGCCGTCCTCGGTGAGGAAGAAGTCCGCGCGGACCAGGCCCTCGCAGGAGGCCGCCTCGAAGGCGTCCACCGCGAGGCGCCGCACCTCGGCGGTCTCCTCCTCGGTGAGCGGGGCGGGCACGATGCCGGGCGTGGAGTCGATGTACTTCGCATCGAAGTCGTAGTACGCGTGCGCGTCCGGCGGCGGGATCTCCGCGGGCACGGAGGCGCGCGGGCCGTCCTCGAACTCCAGGACGCCGCACTCGATCTCGCGGCCGCGCAGCGCGGCCTCCACCAGGATCTTCGGGTCGTGCCGCTGCGCCTCGGCGATGGCCTCGTCGAGCCCGGCCAGGTCGTCGACCTTGGTGATGCCGATCGACGAACCCGCGCGCGCGGGCTTCACGAACAGCGGCCAGCCGTGCTCGCCGGCGAAGTCGACGATCTTCTTGCGGGCGGCGGACTCGTCCTGCTGCCACTCGCGGGGCCGGATCACCACGTACGGGCCCACCTTGAGCCCGAAGGAGGTGAACACCCGCTTCATGTACTCCTTGTCCTGGCCGACGGCCGAGGCGAGCACGCCCGAACCCACGTACGGGACACCGGAGAGCTCCAGGAGGCCCTGGAGGGTGCCGTCCTCGCCGTACGGGCCGTGCAGCACCGGGAAGACCACGTCGACCTCGCCGAGGGCCTTGGGCACCGAACCCGGCTCGCTGTAGACGACCTCCCGGCTGGCGGGGTCGACGGGGAGCACCACGCTTCCCTCACTCGACTCCGCGAGCTCCTCCACGCCGGGCGTGCGCCGGTCGACGATGGCCATGCGCTCGGGCGCGTCGGCGGTGAGCGCCCAACGGCCGTCGCGGGTGATGCCGATCGGCAGCACGTCGTACTTCGTCCGGTCGATGGCCTTGAGGACGGCGCCCGCGGTGACCGTGGAGATCCCGTGTTCGGAGCTGCGCCCGCCGAACACGACGGCCACGCGCGGCTTGCGGGACGGCTGCTCAGGGCTCTGGGGGAGGTTCTCGGTGCTCATATCGCGTTGAGAGTACCCGGTGGTAGGGCCCCGAGACAGCGTCGGCGGGCCGGTGTGTACGCGGCGTCGCTCAGCGTCGTTCGGGCTTCGCGCTGCGCGACATCAGCTCCTTCAGGGCGACCACGGGAGGCTTGCCCTCGTGCACGATGCCGACGACCGTCTCGGTGAGCGGCATGTCGACGCCGTGCCTGCGGGCCAGATCCAGCACGGACTCGCAGGACTTGACGCCCTCCGCGGTCTGCTTGGTGACCGCGATGGTCTCCTGAAGGGTCATGCCCTTGCCGAGGTTGGTGCCGAAGGTGTGGTTCCGGGACAGCGGCGAGGAGCAGGTGGCCACCAGGTCGCCCAGTCCGGCGAGACCGGAGAAGGTCAGCGGGTCGGCGCCCAGGGCCGCGCCGAGCCGGGTGGTCTCGGCGAGCCCGCGCGTGATGAGCGAGCCCTTGGCGTTGTCCCCCAGGCCCATCCCGTCGGCGATGCCGACCGCCAGGCCGATGACGTTCTTGACCGCGCCGCCGAGTTCGCAGCCCACCACGTCGGTGTTGGTGTACGGGCGGAAGTACGGCGTGTGGCAGGCGGTCTGGAGCCGCTGCGCGACCGTCTCGTCGGTACAGGCGACCACGGCCGCGGCGGGCATGCGGGCGGCGATCTCGCGGGCCAGGTTGGGCCCGGTGACCACGGCGACGCGTTCCCGGCCGACCTTGGCGACGTCCTCGATGACCTCACTCATCCGCATGGCGGAGCCGAGTTCGACGCCCTTCATGAGGGAGACGAGGACGGTGCGGGGGGCGAGCAGCGGGGCCCACTCGGCGAGGTTGTCGCGCAGGGTCTGGGAGGGCACCGACAAAACCGTGTAGTCCGCGCCCTCAAGGGCCTCGGCCGCGTCCGTGGTGGCCCGCAGGTTCGCCGGAAGCTCCACGCCGGCCAGGTAGTCGGGGTTGGTCCGCGTGTGGTTGATCGCGTCCGCGACCTCGGGCCGGCGGGCCCAGATGGTGACCTCGCAACCGGCGTCGGCGAGCACCATCCCGAAGGCCGTTCCCCACGAACCGGCACTGAAGACCGCCGCCTTGACCGACTCGCTCACTTGGCGCTCTCCTCTTCCTGGCCGCTCTGCGCCCGTGTCCTGCGCCGCTGCTCGATCCGCTCGCGGCGCGGGTCGTAGGGCGTCTCGGGGGCCTTCTCGCCGCGGATCTCCTCCAGCTGGCGGGTGATGGCCGCCATGATGACCTCGGTGGCCTCCTTCAGGAGGTCCGTGGTCATCTCCTTGTCGTAGAAGCGCGAGAGGTCCACCGGCGGGCCTGCCAGCACGCGGTGGGTCTTGCGCGGGAGGAGCTGGGGCTTCTTGGCGTACGGCGGGAGCAGTTCGTTGCAGCCCCACTGGGCGACCGGAATGACCGGGCACTTGGTCTGGAGCGCCACGCGCGCGGCGCCGGTCTTGCCGGTCATGGGCCAGCCGTTCGGGTCGCGGGTGAGAGTGCCCTCGGGGTAGAAGGCGACGCACTCACCGCGCTCTACGGCGTCGATCGCGGCCCGGAAGGCGCTGAGCGCGTCGGTGGACTCGCGGTAGACGGGGATCTGCCCGGTGCCGCGCATGGCGGCACCGACGAATCCCGCCTTGAAAAGGCCGCTCTTCGCCAGGAATCGCGGAACCCGTCCGGTGTTGTACTGGTAGTGCGCGTACGCGAAGGGATCCACATGGGAATTGTGGTTCACCGCGGTGATAAATCCGCCCTCGGCCGGAATGTGCTCCATTCCACGCCAGTCCCGCTTGATCAGAACCACCAGGGGCGGTTTGCAGATCACCGCGGCGAAGCGGTACCAGAAGCCGATTCTGCGGCGGGGCACGCGGACACCTTCCTCTAGGTCCTCCAGGGCTGCCACCAGGGCTGGGGAGCCGCACAAGTGTCGCCCCAGGCCGCCGGTCTGTCGAGGACACCGTACGCCCCGCCACCCCGCATGCCGTATGCGCCGGGGGACAATGGGCGCAACGAGTAAGGGACGGTATGTCGGTGCAGTGGACCTTGGTCATACCCCTCAAGCCCCTGGAACGGGCCAAGAGCAGGCTGGCGGACACCGCCTCCGACGGGCTGCGCCCGGGACTGGCCCTGGCGTTCGCCCAGGACACGGTGGCCGCCGCGCTCGCCTGCGCCGCGGTGGCGGATGTGGCGGTCGTCACCAACGACGCCCTGGCCGGCCGTGAGCTGGCCGCGCTGGGCGCCCGCATCGTCCCCGACGAGCCGGGCGGCGGCCTGAACGCCGCTCTGACGCACGCCGCCGCCGTCGTACGGGCATCGCGTCCGGAAAGCCCGCTCGCGGCCGTGAACGCCGATCTGCCGGCCCTGCGCCCGCTGGAATTGTCCCGGGTCCTGTCGGCGGCGGCGGAATTCCCGCGCGCTTTTCTCCCCGACGCGGCGGAGGTCGGCACCACCCTGCTGGCCGCGGCCTCCGGCCGGGAATTGCGTCCGGCTTTCGGCGCCGATTCCCGCGTCCGGCACCGCGGCTCCGGTGCCGCGGAACTCCGGCTCGACGCGGTGGATTCGGTACGCCAGGACGTGGACACCGGCGAGGACCTGCGGGCGGCGCTGGCCCTCGGGGTGGGCCCGCGCACGGCGGCGGCGACCGCGCGGCTGCTGATTCCGGGGCAGTAGGCTGCCGGTATGCAGGCGACCGCGTACACGTACGACCCCGAGACCCGCAGCGGGCAGGTGCTGCTCGACGACGGCACCCCGGTGGCCTTCGAGGCGCCGGCGTTCGACGCGGGCGGGCTGCGGCTGCTGCGGCCCGGTCAGCGGGTGCGGATCGAGACGGAGCCGGCGGCGAAGTCGCCGGAGGGCGCGGGAGCGGGCCTGCGGATCACCCTGGTGACGCTGCAGACCTTCTGAACGCGTGGGAAAAACGCCGCGGGCCGGGCTCCCCAGGGGAGTCCGGCCCGGCGTGTGAGTGCCCTCTGCCCTTGCGCCTCAGCGGGCGGTGGCCTTCTTGGCGGTGGTCTTGCGCGCGGACGACTTCTTGGCCGGGGCCTTCTTGGCCGTGGCCTTCTTCGCCGGTGCGCTCTTGGCCGTGGTCTTCTTGGCGGCGGCCTTGGTGCCCGTCGTCTTCTTGGCGGCCGCGGCGGTGCTCTTGGCGGTCGTCTTCTTCGCGGTGGTCTTCTTGGCGGCGGCCGTGGTCTTCTTCGCGGCGGCCGTGGTCTTCCGCGCCGTGGTCTTCTTCGCCGTCGCGGCCTTCTTGGCCGTGGTCTTCTTCGCGGCGGCCTTCTTGACCGTCGCGGCGGCACCACCGGTCAGGCTGCCCTTCGGCGCCTTCTTGACGGACACCTCGCCGCCGCGCGGCAGCTTCTTCGAGCCGCTCACCAGGTCCTTGAAGCCCTGACCGGCACGGAAGCGCGGCACGGAGGTCTTCTTGACACGAACCCGCTCGCCCGTCTGGGGGTTGCGGGCGTAGCGGGCGGGGCGGTCCACCTTCTCGAAGGACCCGAAGCCGGTGACCGAGACCCGGTCTCCCCCGACCACCGCTCGGACGATGGCGTCCAGGACCGCGTCGACAGCATCGGCGGCCTGCTGGCGGCCACCCATCTTGTCGGCAATCGCTTCTACGAGCTGCGCCTTGTTCACGTCTTCCCCTTCGGAGACATCGCCAGAACGAAAGTGTTCAAGCTTTTTCGCACGTTAGGCAGATATATACCGCAAATCAAACACGAAACGGGCTAATCACCCTTGTGCCGCAACGGACTCGGCGAGTTCTGATCTTGTTCAGCGGCCCTCTTCGGGGATATGCCCCGCGTCGAGGTCCGCGGTGAACCGATCGAGCCGCCTTGCCGCGTCGGCGAGATCGTGCTTGGCCGCGGCCGTAATGACCAGCAGCTTCCGGGTCAGCGCCATCCGTACGCCCTCCGGGACTTGCAGTGCGCGCACCCTTGAGTGCGCTTCCTTGAGTCGGTCCGCGACCGCCGCATAGAGCTCGAGTTGGCCGTCGTGTTCCATGCACAGATTGTGCCATCTGGGGCGAGTTGTCGCCTGCCCAGGGTGCAACTGCCGCCCCGGAAGGGCTTCCTGGCTCGCCCGGAGGCCTCGGTCCCACCAGACGCGTACCCCGGCAACCACCTTCTTAACGTGGGAAGTTGACCGCCGGGTCCGAGCGGCGCGGGGCCGTTCGGGTGCAGAAACGGCTGTACCCCCAATCGTGGTGATCGGGGGTACAGCCGGGGTGTCGCGGTGGCCGAAAGTCGACCTCTTCAGTTGGCCTTCAGTTGGTTCAGACCTGAAGCGTGCGCGGCTTGTACGACGGGCGCTTGGCCTCGTACTCGGCGATGTCGGCCTCGTTCTTGAGCGTGATGGAGATGTCGTCCAGCCCGTTCAGCAGCCGCCAGCGGGAGTTCTCGTCCAGGTCGAACGAGGCGGTGATGCCCTCGGCGCGCACCTCACGTGCCTCAAGGTCCACAGTGACCTCAGCAGTGGGGTCCTGCTCGGTCAGCTCCCACAGCGCGTCCACGACCTTCTGGTCCAGGACCACCGTGAGCAGGCCGTTCTTCAGCGAGTTGCCGCGGAAGATGTCGGCGAAGCGGGAGGAGATCACGGTCTTGAAGCCGTAGTTCTGGAGTGCCCAGACGGCGTGCTCACGGGAGGAGCCGGTGCCGAAGTCGGGGCCGGCCACCAGGACGGTCGCGCCCTGCCGCTCGGGGCGGTTGAGCACGAACTCCGGGTCCTTGCGCCAGGCCTCGAACAGCCCGTCCTCGAACCCGTCCCGGGTCACCTTCTTGAGCCAGTGAGCAGGGATGATCTGGTCGGTGTCGACGTTGCTGCGGCGCAGCGGGACGGCCCGGCCGGTGTGCGAGGTGAATGCTTCCATGACTGATCAGACTCCAGCGGGCGCGGGGGTGTCGGCGGACAGGTCGGCGGGCGACGCCAGGTGGCCCAGGACGGCCGTGGCGGCCGCGACCTGCGGCGACACCAGGTGCGTACGGCCGCCCTTGCCCTGCCTGCCCTCGAAGTTGCGGTTGGAGGTGGAGGCGGAGCGCTCACCCGGGGCGAGCTGGTCGGGGTTCATGCCCAGACACATCGAGCAGCCCGCGTGCCGCCACTCGGCGCCGGCCTCCTTGAAGACCACGTCCAGGCCCTCGGAGACGGCCTGGAGACCGACCCGCGCGGAGCCGGGGACGACCAGCATCCGTACGCCGTCGGCGACTTTGCGGTTCCGCAGCAGATCGGCGGCGGCCCGCAGGTCCTCGATGCGGCCGTTGGTGCAGGAGCCTACGAAGACGGTGTCCACCTTGATGGAGCGCAGCGGCTGACCGGCCTCCAACCCCATGTATTCCAGGGCCTTTTCGGCGGCGAGGCGCTCCGAAGCGTCTTCGTACGAAGCGGGGTCGGGGACGGACGCCGAAAGCGGCGCGCCCTGGCCGGGGTTGGTTCCCCAGGTGACGAACGGCGACAGTTCGGCGGCGTCGATGACGACCTCGGCGTCGAACTCGGCGTCCGCGTCGGTCCTCAGCGTCTTCCAGTACGCGACGGCCGCGTCCCAGTCCTCGCCCTCGGGGGCGTGCGGGCGGCCCTTGAGGTACTCGAAGGTGGTCTCGTCCGGGGCGATCATGCCCGCGCGGGCACCGGCCTCGATCGACATGTTGCAGATGGTCATCCGGGCCTCCATCGAGAGCTTCTCGATGGCGGAGCCGCGGTACTCCAGGATGTAGCCCTGGCCGCCGCCCGTACCGATCCTGGCGATGATCGCCAGGATCAGGTCCTTGGCCGTGACGCCCTCGGGCAGTTCGCCGTCGACCGTGATCGCCATGGTCTTGGGACGGGCCAGCGGCAGCGTCTGGGTGGCCAGCACGTGCTCGACCTGGGAGGTGCCGATGCCGAACGCCAGCGCGCCGAAGGCGCCGTGCGTGGAAGTGTGCGAGTCGCCGCAGACGACCGTGGTGCCGGGCTGGGTCAGGCCGAGCTGCGGGCCGACGACGTGCACGACGCCCTGCTCGACGTCGCCCAGCGGGTGCAGCCGGACGCCGAACTCGGCGCAGTTCTTGCGCAGCGTCTCCAGCTGGGCGCGGGAGACCGGGTCCGCGATGGGCTTGTCGATGTCGAGGGTCGGGGTGTTGTGGTCCTCGGTCGCGATGGTGAGGTCGAGGCGGCGCACCTGGCGGCCGTTCTGCCTGAGGCCGTCGAAGGCCTGTGGGCTGGTCACCTCGTGCAGCAGGTGCAGATCGATGAAGAGGAGGTCGGGCTCGCCCTCGGCGCGCCGGACGACGTGGTCGTCCCAGACCTTCTCCGCGAGTGTCCTACCCATCGCTTTCCCTCCGGCCGGCAAAGGTGCGCCGGCCCAACTAGAGATCTTGAGGAAGCGGCTTGCCCGCGCCCCAGATACGGGCGTCCGCCGCCGGGCCCGTTGGTCCGCGGGCCGTTGTGTGTTCAAGGGTGTCGCAGTCCACGGAAAATTGAACTTGCGTTTCACAGAGTGAGACGCGAGTATCGTTGCATGGACAACAGTAGCGGCGTCGGCGTTCTGGACAAGGCAGCCCTTGTCCTCAGCGCTCTGGAGTCCGGTCCGGCCACCCTCGCGGGTCTGGTCGGGGCCACCGGACTGGCACGACCCACGGCCCACCGGCTGGCCGTGGCACTGGAACACCACCGCATGGTGGCGCGCGACATGCAGGGCCGTTTCATTCTCGGCCCGCGTCTGGCCGAGCTGGCCGCGGCGGCGGGCGAGGACCGCCTGCTGGCCACGGCGGGCCCGGTGCTCACGCACCTCAGGGACGTCACCGGCGAGAGCGCGCAGCTCTACCGTCGCCAGGGTGACATGCGCATCTGCGTGGCCGCGGCGGAGCGCCTGTCCGGCCTGCGGGACACGGTCCCGGTCGGCTCGACGCTGACCATGAAGGCCGGCTCCTCGGCGCAGATCCTGATGGCCTGGGAGGAACCCGAGCGCCTGCACCGCGGCCTCCAGGGCGCCCGCTTCACGGCGACGGCCCTGTCGGGCGTACGGCGGCGCGGCTGGGCCCAGTCGATCGGCGAGCGCGAGCCCGGCGTGGCCTCCGTCTCCGCGCCCGTGCGCGGCCCCTCCAACCGCGTGGTGGCCGCGGTGTCCGTCTCCGGCCCCATCGAGCGCCTGACGCGCCACCCCGGCCGTATGCACGCCCAGGCGGTCATCGACGCCGCCGCCCGCCTCTCCGAGGCCCTGCGCCGCTCGGGCTGACCGCCCGCGACAGGGGAGCCGGACGGCTCGGGCCCGCCTCAACGCCGCGGCAGGCCCGACCCCGCCGGTCCCACCCGTCTCACGCGTCCCGCGACGCCGCCCCCTCCTCCGACCGGTGCGCGAACCGGTCCTTCGCCCGCCTCCCCCGCCGCTCCAGCGGCACCTGACCGTGGGCGGCGGCGAGCCCGAACGCCGGCATGTCCGCGTAGATCGACTCGTAGGCCCCCTCGGGCGCGACGTAGGTCTCGTGCCACAGCCCCACGTGCTGCCGGTCCTTGCCCGCCTTCTCCTTGCGGTTGATGATCGACCAGGCCCGGTGGTGGAACATGTCGGGAGAGCTCGCGTACGCGTAGAGCTTCTCCTTGGACTCCCAGTACTGGACGACGTAGTACGTCCGCGGCGAGGCCGTCAGCAGCACATGGCCGAGCAGGCCGCGCCCGGGGTCCTTCCGCAGTTCGCGGAGCATGCGCGGCATCGCCAGGAGCACCGGGAGCCAGTGGTGCACACCCCAGAAGTGGTTGATCCGCATGCCGATGAGCAGGACGACCACGTCCGACTCGGCGTCCGCGGTGGTGCGACCCGGGATGACCCGTTTCCGGAGCATGACTCCCCCTTTTCGGTGAGCGGTGCTATCCAAGTCCTCGTGCTTGGATAGTGCCGTTATCCAAGAAGGGGCGCAAGACATGCGGCTCGCCGAGTTGAGCAGACGCAGCGGTGTGTCCACCGCGACGATCAAGTACTACCTCCGCGAAGGGCTGTTGCCGGCGGGCCGCCAGGTCAACACGACGACGGCCGAGTACGACGAGGAGCACCTGCGCAGGCTCCGTCTGGTGCGCGCGATGATCCAGGTGGGCCGGCTGCCGGTGGCCACGGTCCGGGAGGTGCTCGGGCACGTCGACGACGACTCGCTGGGCCGGACGATCCGCCTGGGCGCGGCGCTGTGGGCGTTGCCGCAGGTGCCGGAGCCGGACGAGGACGACGAGTACGTCCAGGCCGCGCACCGGGAGGTGGGCGAGTTGCTTCAGGCCCTGGGCTGGACGAACGCGAAGGCACTGACCACCATCTCCCCCGCCTACCGCTCCCTGGTGGTCGGCGTGGCCGCGTTCCGGCGGCTCGGCTACGACTGGGGAGCCGAACTGCTCGCGCCCTACGCCCGGTTGATGCATCAGGCGGCCGTGCTCGACCTGGACTTCGTGGAGACCCATCCGTCGGAGGCGGAGAAGGCGGAAACCGCGGTTCTGGGGGCGATCCTCAACGAGCCGGTGCTGCGCGCCCTGCACCGGCTGGCCCAGGAGGAGGAGTCGGCACGGCGGTACGGCTTCGAGTGAGCCCATGGGAAACGACGAAGGCTCTCCGCCTGAGCGAAGAGCCTTCGTGTCGTACCCCCGACCGGATTCGAACCGGCGCTACCGCCTTGAGAGGGCGGCGTGCTAGGCCGCTACACAACGGGGGCGAGGATCTTGCGAGCGTTTAAAACCACACCGCCGCAGATCCGTGCTGGTCTACCTGGACTCGAACCAAGACTAACTGAACCAGAATCAGTCGTGCTGCCAATTACACCATAGACCAATGATGGTTTAGACCAGTCAGTACCCCCGACCGGATTCGAACCGGCGCTACCGCCTTGAGAGGGCGGCGTGCTAGGCCGCTACACAACGGGGGCCCTAGCGATCCCGACAGGATCAGGATCAGTACCCCCGACCGGATTCGAACCGGCGCTACTGCCTTGAGAGGGCAGCGTGCTAGGCCGCTACACAACGGGGGCTTTGCAGATGAGCTCTGCGAGCTGGCCTACCTGGACTCGAACCAAGACTAACTGAACCAGAATCAGTCGTGCTGCCAATTACACCATAGGCCACTGGAACGCAAGCCCCTGCGGGGATCTTGTTCTAGTTCGCTCCCCCGGGTTCCGGCCTTTCGGCCCGCTCCCCGGCGGCGCAGGAAGAACATTACCTGAAGGTGGACGGGGCTCCAAAACGACTATCCGGAGCGAGCAGCGCGGGCAGTTCGGCGAGGGACTCGATGCGGTGGCGTCCGGCGGGGCCGTCGCCGCCGGCCCACGCACCGGCACGGTCGATCCACACGGACCGCAGCCCCGCCTCCGCCGCACCCCGGCCGTCGATCTCCGGGTGGTCGCCGACGTACGCCACCTCGTGCGGAGGCAGGCCGAGCGCCTCGCAGGCCGCGAGGAACGCCCGGGCCTCCGGCTTGGAGACACCGAGCTCGGCGGCGCACAGGACGGCCTCGAAGCGGTCACGCACCCCCAGGGTGCGCAGCTTGCGCTCCTGGACGTGGATGCTCGAGTTGGACAGCACCGCGTGCCGGTGGCTGGCGGCGAGGGCGTCGAGGGCGGGCAGCACGTCCGGGAAGAGGGCCCAGGCGGCCTCGTAGTGAGCGACGTAACGCCGGAACCAGGCATCGGCCTCGGCGTCGGTCAGCTCCTGGCCGAGGAAGGCCCGTACGCGCTCGCGGCGCTGCGCCTCGAACGAGAGCTCCCCGGCGGCGAAGCGTGCCCACTGCCGCTCGGTGATCTCCCGCCACCGCACGACGGCCTCCTCGGGGCTCGCGTACCCGACGAGCAGCCCCTCGGCGGCGAGATGGTCCCGCATACCGGTGCGGTCCGCGGTCGTGTAGTCGAAGAGGGTGTCGTCGACGTCCCAGACCACGGCGCGGATGCTCATGCCCCGACGGTAACCCGGGTGCGGGGTGCGTGGGCCGGAATGCGGCGAGGGGCGACACCCGGAGTTCCGGGTGCCGCCCCTCGCGGGTACGCCGCCTACGCGGTCAGCCTGGCCAGGGCCGCGTCGATGCGGGCCAGCGTCTTCTCCTTGCCCAGGATCTCCAGGGACTCGAAGAGGGGCAGGCCCACCGTGCGGCCGGTGACGGCCACGCGGACGGGGGCCTGGGCCTTGCCGAGCTTGAGGCCGTGGGCCTCGCCGGCGGCCAGGACGGCTTCCTTCAGGGACTCCGCCGAGGTCCAGTCGGCCGACTCCAGCTTCTCGCGGGCGGTGCGGAGCAGGTCGCCCGCGCCCTCCTTCATCGCCTTCGCCCAGCTCGCCTCGTCGAAGACCGGCTCGGGGAGGAAGAGGAAGTCGACGTTGTCGGTGATCTCCGACAGGACCTTGAGGCGGGTCTGCGCGTGCGGGGCGATCGCCTGCCACTTCGCCTCGTCGAAGTCCTCCGGCGCCCAGGGGGCGAAGGGGGCCCTGAGCCAGGGCGCGCAGCGCTCCGTGAAGTCCTTCACGTCCAGCATGCGGATGTGGTCGGCGTTGATCGCCTCGGCCTTCTTCAGGTCGAAGCGGGCCGGGTTGGGGTTCACGTCCTTGATGTCGAAGGCCGCGACCATCTCGTCGATCGTGAAGACGTCCTGGTCGGCCGAGAGCGACCAGCCGAGCAGCGAGAGGTAGTTGAGCAGGCCCTCGGGGAGGAAGCCGCGCTCCCGGTAGAGGTTGAGGGACGCCTGCGGGTCACGCTTGGACAACTTCTTGTTGCCCTCGCCCATCACGTACGGCAGGTGGCCGAAGGCCGGGGTCCGCTTGGCGATGCCCAGTTCGGTCAGCGCCTTGTACAGGGCGATCTGGCGCGGGGTGGAGGAGAGCAGGTCCTCGCCGCGCAGGACGTGGGTGATCTCCATCAGGGCGTCGTCGACCGGGTTGACCAGCGTGTACAGCGGGGCGCCGTTGGCGCGGACGATGCCGTAGTCCGGGACGTTCTCGGGCGTGAACGTCAGTTCGCCGCGGACCAGGTCGGTGAAGGTGATCGTCTCGTCGGGCATGCGGAAGCGGACGATCGGGACGCGCCCCTGGGCCTGGTACTCCTCGACCTGCTCGGCGCTCAGGTCACGGCAGTGGCCGTCGTAGCCGGAGGGCTTGCCGGCGGCGCGGGCGGCCTCGCGGCGGGTGTCCAGCTCCTCCTGGGAGCAGTAGCAGTGGTAGGCGTGGCCGGAGTCGAGGAGCTTGGCGGCGACGTCCTTGTAGAGGTCCATGCGCTGCGACTGGCGGTACGGCGCGTGCGGGCCGCCGATCTCGGGGCCCTCGTCCCAGTCGAAGCCCAGCCAGCGCATCGAGTCGAGCAGCTGGTTGTAGGACTCCTCGGAGTCGCGGGCGGCGTCGGTGTCCTCGATGCGGAACACGAACTGGGCACCGCTGCCGTGGTGGTGCCGGGCGAACGCCCAGTTGAACAGGGCGGTGCGGACCAGGCCCACATGGGGGTTACCGGTGGGCGAGGGGCAGAAACGGACGCGTACGGGGGAGTCGGGTGCGCTAGCCACGCTTGACAACCTTGTTGGTGAGAGTGCCGATGCCTTCGATGGTGACGGCGACCTCGTCGCCGACGTTCAGGGGGCCGACCCCTGCGGGGGTGCCGGTGAGGATCACGTCGCCGGGGAGCAGCGTCATGGCCTCGGAGATGTTGACGACCAGGTCCTCGATGGAGTGGATCATCTCGGACGTCCGGCCCAGCTGGCGTTGTTCGCCGTTGACCGTGAGCTGCACGGTCAGGTCGGACGCGGTGGCGAGGTCCAGGCCGGTCTCGACCCAGGGGCCGAGCGGGCACGAGGTGTCGAAGCCCTTGGCCCGGGCCCACTGCTTCTCCCGCTTCTGGACGTCGCGGGCGGTGACGTCGTTGGCGCAGGTGTAACCGAAGATCACGTCCTGGACTCGCTCGCGGGGCACCTCGCGGCACATGCGGCCGATCACCACGGCCAGCTCGGCCTCGTGGTGCAGCTCCTGGGAGAAGGGCGGGTACTGGATGTCGTCGCCGGGGCCGATCACCGAGGTGGAGGGCTTGAAGAAGGCGAACGGGGCGTCGGGTACCTCGTTGCCGAGTTCGCGGGCGTGCTCGGCGTAGTTGCGGCCGAAGGCCACGACCTTGTTGGGGAGCACCGGCGGCAGCAGCCTGACCTTGCTGACCGGAACCTTCGTGCCGGAGAGCTCGTAGTCCGCGAACGGGATGCCCTTGATGATGTCGAGGACGAGTTCGTCCTGCTTGTCGCCCTCGACCGCGCCGAAGGCGACGTTCCCGTCGATGGAGAATCTGGCGATGCGCACGGGATCCTTGCGCCCCTTAAGTTTCGGTGGCCGAGCCGGCTGGAGTCTGACGCTCCAGGCTAACGCGGAAGAGGCCCGGGACCTCGCGCATCACGAAGGGCGCCCCTGGTGGCGGGGCGCCCTGAGTTCGTACGGCCGCGGCTGAGCATCCGGCGGCCCGGGTGCGTACTACTCCGCGACGGAGGCCCCGACCGGGACCTCGGTGAGGATGGTGCGCCTGGGGTTGGCGGTCTGGGCCGGAAGTTCGACGGGGTGTTCCGGCTGCTCCGCGGTCTGCAGTTCGTCGGCGTCCTCGAGGTGCGCCAGAGTCGTGCGTCGCGGGTTGGCTATGTTGCGGAACATCATCGTCGTCTTCACGGTCGTCGTACGCCCTGTTCTTGTTGTCGTTGTTGCCGTATTTGTAAAGCGACAGGCTAAACACGCGATTCCCCAGCGGAGTCGCGAAGTACTCGTGATCATTGTGTGAGTTTGCTCACGAGCGTGGAGACAATCCGGTCAATTCTGACCCGCAAGCGACTCCGCCGAAACGGACATTGACTCCCCGAAGCCACCATTCCGCTCCTGATCATCGCGACTGGGACACCGACGCTATCCCGGCGACTCGCTGGAATAAGTCCGTTTCGCCCGAGAACGGCTTCCACGGTTCGTGATGTGGCACTCACATGCTGTCACGGAGGTCACAGCTCGGCCCCGGCCCTTGTTGGAGATCCTGCCACTGTGCTGGAATCTCACGGACCGCCGCAGGATCGAGCCGGCGCACAGGGGCGCGACGCAGCGCCGAGTGGCGGCGAGATAGGGGGAGCCAGCGCGCCGGTCACTCAAGACCACCCAGGGGGGCGTTTTCAGGGCGTTCCCCACAACGCCGACACCGTGTCCTTCCGTTCACGCGGAGGGGTGCCTGGTCCAGAGGTTGCGACGCTAGTGCAGGGACGTTTCAAGAGGGATGGCAGTGCTTCGGCCGAGCCGGAGCCGCAAGGCGGGACTGCCCCCAGCAATGGCAGCTCCTCGCCCCAGCACGCCCAGAACCCGGGCCCGGCCCCGTCCGGCGACGGCGGTGAGCGCCCCGGGCGCGCCGGCGCGTCGGCACCTTCGGGGCCGGCGAGCCCCGCGCCCAAGGCCAAGCCCATCGGAGGCCCGACGGGGCCCGGCTCGCGCATAGCCCTGCGCAACTGGCGCATCTCCACGCGCCTGGTGTCGCTGCTCGCGCTCCCCGTGGTCGCCGCGACCTCGCTGGGCGCGCTGCGCATCAGCCAGAACGTCGACGACATCCAGCAGCTCGACAACATGAAGCTGCTGACGGACATGACCAAGCAGGCCACCGAGCTTGCCCAGGCGCTCCAGGACGAGCGTGACCAGTCCGCGGGTCCGCTGGCGCACGGCGCCAGCACCACCAGCGACTACACGGTCAAGGGCCTGTGGGAGAAGACCGACCACGCCAAGTCGAACTTCGAGGACGCCTCGGAGCAGATCGACGACGCCAGCAAGAACGGCCAGCTCCAGGGCGTCCGTGACTCCCTCGTCGGCATCGCCGGACAGCTGGACGACCTGGCCAAGATCCGCAAGGCCGCGTACCAGTCCAAGAACAACTCCACGCAGACGGTCGAGTCCTACCACCGCCTGATCACCCAGCTGGTCGACCTCTCGCAGGACATGGCGGAGGCGTCCAGCAACCCCGAGATGATCTCGCGCACCCGCGCCCTGGCGGCGTTCTCCACCGCCAAGGAGTACGCGTCCGTGCAGCGTGCCGTCATCGCCGCGGCCCTGCCGGAGACCAACTCGACCGCCGGTCGCCTCTCCGACAACGACCGGCTGTACGCGCAGTCGGCGCAGAGCAGCGAGGGGTCCGAGCTCACCATCTTCAGGAAGATCTACTCGGGCCAGAACGCCGAGGAGCTCCTGAAGCCCATCGACGAGGGCAACGCGACCGTCGAGTCCGCGGACACCTACGCCACCCGCGCCCTCGCCAGCACCGACGGACTCGCTGAGCTGCCGAAGCGGTCCTACCGCGACTGGGTCGACGAGAGCACGGTCAAGATCGAGCAGATGAAGAAGATCGAGCACACGCTGCTCGAGGACATGGAGCAGAAGGCCCGCGAGCTGCGCTCCGCCTCGGAGCGCGAGGCGATCATCTCCGGTGCGCTGATCCTGCTGGTGCTCGGCGTCTCGCTGGTCGGCGCCTTCGTCGTGGCCCGCTCCATGATCCGCTCCCTGCGCCGCCTCCAGGAGACCGCCACCAAGGTCGCCCAGGACCGCCTGCCCGAGCTGGTCAAGCAGCTGTCCGAGTCCGACCCGCAGGACGTCGACACGTCCGTGGAGTCGGTCGGTGTGCACTCCAAGGACGAGATCGGCCAGGTGGCCGCGGCCTTCGACGACGTGCACCGCGAGGCGGTCCGCCTCGCCGCCGAGCAGGCCCTGCTGCGGGGCAACGTCAACGCGATGTTCACCAACCTCTCGCGCCGCTCCCAGGGCCTCATCCAGCGTCAGCTGTCGCTCATCTCCGAACTGGAGTCCCGCGAGGCCGACCCGGACCAGCTGTCCTCGCTGTTCAAGCTGGACCACCTCGCGACCCGTATGCGCCGTAACGGCGAAAACCTCCTCGTCCTCGCCGGTGAAGAGCCCGGCCGCCGCTGGACCCGCCCGGTCCCGCTGGTCGACGTGCTCCGCGCCGCCGCCTCCGAGGTGGAGCAGTACGAGCGCATCGAGCTGGCCGCGGTGCCGACCACCGAGGTCGCCGGCCGCGTCGTCAACGACCTCGTGCACCTGCTCGCCGAGCTGCTCGAGAACGCGACCTCCTTCTCCTCGCCGCAGACCAAGGTCAAGGTCACCGGTCACGCGCTGCCCGACGGCCGCGTCCTGATCGAGATCCACGACACCGGTATCGGCCTCTCCCCCGAGGACCTCGCGGCGATCAACGAGCGGCTCGCCTCGCCGCCCACCGTGGACGTCTCGGTGTCCCGCCGCATGGGTCTGTTCGTGGTCGGCCGGCTGTCCCAGCGGCACGGCATCCGCATCCAGCTCCGCCCGTCCGACTCCGGTGGCACGACCGCGCTGGTCATGCTCCCCGTGGACGTCGCCCAGGGCGGCAAGAAGCCCGCTCCCGGCAAGCCCGGCGCCTCTGCGGGCGGTCCGGCCGCCGCGCAGGCCGCCGCCGGTGCCGCCGCGGCACGCCGCAACAACGGCCAGGGCAACGGCGGTCCGCTCGGCGCGGGTGCGCCGGGCGGCGCCCTCGGCGGCGGTGCCTTCGGTGCCGGCGCGCCCGGTGGCGCCCTCGGTGGAGGCGCGCCCTCGGGCGGCGGACGCCTGAATGCCGGTCCCGGCTCGCGTGGCCAGGTCGGCGCGGGCCAGGGTCCGCGGGCGGCACTGCCCGGCGCGGGCCAGGGCGGCCGTTCCGGTGGGCTCGGCGGACTCGCCCCGCGTGGACCGCAGCAGGGCCGGCCGGCGCCGGCCGGTGCGGGCGCGGGCGGCTTCGGCGGTCAGGCCCCGGGTGCCCCGCAGGGCCTCCAGGCCGCGGGTCCGGGCGCCCCGCAGCAGGACGCCTTCGGCGGCAACCGCGGCCCCGTGCCCCCGCAGCGCGGCGACAACGGCAACAACGCCTCCGACCAGGGCCGTCAGCCCCAGCTCCCGCCGCGCGGCGGACCGCGGGCCGAGCTGCCCGGCGGCAACCCGCAGCAGCGCACCCCGAGCTGGGGCGACGAGGCCGGCCGGCCGCCGGTGCCGCGCGCCTCGCTGGACGCCCCGCGCGGCCACGACGAGCAGGACCCGGCGCACACCTCGCGGATGCCGCGCGTCGACGACCGCCAGGGTCCCGGCGCGACCGCTGAGATGCCGCGGATCGACGACCGGCAGGGTCCGGCCGCCACGGGCGAGTTCCCCCGCCCGGACCTGAACGGCGTCAACGGCTCCCAGAACACGGGCTCGTTCGTCCGCTCCGACGTGTTCGGCACCCCCGCCGGGCAGCCGGACGGCTCCGGCGCGGGCCAGTTCGCCGCCCCGCAGGCCTACGACGCCGGCTCCACCGGCCAGTTCGCCGCGCCGGGCTACGACAACAACTCCACCGGCCAGTTCGCCACCCCGAACTTCGACGGTGGGTCCACCACCGGGCAGCACTCCCTGCCCGGCCGCCACAACGGCTCCGGCACCGGCCAGTTCGAGCGGCCGCAGACGGACGGGCGGGGCACCGACTTCGGCGCGCCCCGTCCGCCGGCCCCGCAGCAGCAGCGTCCGGTCCGGCGGGAGCCCGAGGCCCTGCCGCCGGCCAGCACTCCCGGGGACGGTCGTACACCGCTCTACGACACCCTGGAGACCAACTGGTTCCGCGGTGGCCAGGGCGGCGGTCAGGGTGGACAGCAGGAACCGCAGCAGAGCAACGGCTCGGCTCCGGCTCCCGCACCGCAGCAGCCGCAGGCTCCCGCCACCGCGGCGGCACAGCGTCCCGCCACCAGCTCCTGGCGCACCTCGCCGAACGACGAACTCGTCCGGCAGGCAGAGCGCGTCCGGCAGCCGGCCGCGGGCGGCGTCACCACTTCCGGCCTGCCGCGCCGGGTGCCCCGGGCCAACCTCGTCCCGGGCACGGCTCAGCAGCAACAGCACCAAACCGGTCCGCAGGTCTCGCGTGCGCCTGACGACGTACGCGGCCGGCTGACCAATCTCCGTCGGGGTATCGCGCAGGGTCGTCAGGCCGGCAACGGCCAGACCGGCAGCTTCCCGAGCCCCACTCACCAGCAGGAGCGTTAGTTGAGCCCGATGAGCCAGGCGGCACAGAACCTCAACTGGTTGATCACCAACTTCGTGGACAACACCCCCGGGGTGTCCCACACCGTCGTCGTGTCCGCCGACGGTCTCCTTCTGGCGATGTCCGAAGGCTTCCCGCGTGACCGTGCCGACCAGCTGGCGGCCGTCGCGTCCGGGCTCACCTCGCTGACGGCCGGGGCATCCCGGATCTTCGAGGGCGGGAACGTGGCGCAGACGGTCGTCGAGATGGAGCGCGGCTTCCTCTTCCTCATGTCCATCTCGGACGGGTCGTCCCTCGCGGTCCTGGCCCACCCCGAGTGCGACATCGGCCTCGTCGGCTACGAGATGGCGCTGCTCGTCGACCGCGCGGGCGCGGTGCTCACGCCCGACCTGCGCGCTGAACTACAGGGCAGTCTGCTCCACTGATCGGCTCCGGTACCACCCACATCACCAAATCACCGTCCGGCCGCCACAATCCCCCCACCGGCCCCGTCAGACGGCTTGCCCGACCGACTTGCTGTCCCGCCCGGAGGATTCATGACCCCGCCCACCGCCTCTCATGATCCGTACGCCGAGCCGTACGGGGACGAGGGCGACCAGCCGCTGGTACGTCCGTACGCGATGACCGGTGGCCGGACCCGGCCGCGCTACCAGCTCGCCATCGAGGCGCTGATCAGCACGACGGCCGACCCGGCAGCGCTCATGGGGCTGCTCCCGGAGCACCAGCGGATCTGTCATCTGTGCCGCGAGGTGAAGTCGGTCGCCGAGGTCTCGGCACTGCTCGCCATGCCCCTGGGTGTGGCACGGATCCTCGTCGCGGACCTCGCCGAGGCCGGCCTGGTGGCCATCCACCAGCCGGGCGGCGACGAGAACAACGGCGGCGCACCGGATGTGACGCTGCTCGAAAGGGTGCTCAGTGGACTTCGCAAGCTCTGACGGGGGCCGGGCGACCACCTCCGCGAAGATCGTGGTGGCGGGTGGCTTCGGCGTGGGCAAGACCACGTTCGTCGGCGCCGTCTCGGAGATCAACCCGCTGCGCACGGAGGCCGTGATGACGTCCGCGAGCGCGGGCATCGACGACCTCACCCACACCGGGGACAAGACGACCACCACGGTCGCCATGGACTTCGGCCGTATCACGCTCGACCAGGACCTGATCCTGTACCTGTTCGGCACGCCGGGCCAGGACCGTTTCTGGTTCATGTGGGACGACCTGGTCCGCGGTGCCATCGGTGCGGTCGTGCTCGTGGACACCCGGCGCCTGGCCGACTGCTTCCCGGCCGTGGACTACTTCGAGAACAGCGGCCTGCCGTTCGTCGTGGCGCTCAACGGCTTCGACGGGCAGCAGCCCTACCAGCCCGAGGAAGTCCGCGAGGCGCTCCAGATCGGACCGGACACCCCGATCATCACCACGGACGCCCGGCACCGCGCCGATGCCAAGAGTGCGCTGATCACGCTGGTGGAACACGCCCTGATGGCACGCCTGAGGTAGATCAAGTCAGGAGTGCCGTACGGCAGTTGTCGTAATCACACCGGAGCCGGCTGTGGCCTTTGCCACGGTCGGCTCCGGCGTTCATAACGTTTCGGCAGAGGAATCGGGTGGTATCACCACGCGTCGCGGTCGAACGGTCTCGCTGCGCTAACAAACGCCCCGCATTTTGGCGGGGCTCGCTCTTTATGACCGTTTTATCTGGGGCTTACATCACTCCGAATCAGAGGTTTCCACTGTTTGGAAGTGCGAAGGCCCACGTGCTGGAATGCCTGAACTGCCCAATAGTCAAAGACGTACTCCCTAGTGGTCTATGACACACCGGGTTCTGAGAGACTGCGGCACGACGTAGGTGCCCGCCGCCGAGAGGTTGTTGGTCGAGTGAGGCGAAGCAAGAACGGTCCCGAGCCGTCGGCGCGGGGCAACTTCACCCCGCCGCCGCGCGCTGCGGCGCCCACCCCTGTGCCCGCCACGGAACCGGCGGCCGCCCCCGCCAAGAGCGGCGGCCGATTCTCCCCGCGCAACTGGCGGGTGCCGACCCGTCTGAACGCGATCCTGCTCATACCCGTGGTCGTCGGCCTCGTCATGGGCGGCTTCCAGGTGAAGGCCTCGATCGACACCTGGCAGGAGGCCCAGGACGCGGAGAACACCGCGCGCCTGGTCCGCGCCTCCCTCGCCTACGCCGACGCCCTCGAGAACGAGCGTGACGTCACCGCGGCCCCGCTGTTGCAGGGCAAGGGCCAGAACAACAGCACGGTCACCGCGATCCGCAAGAAGACGGACCAGGCCGCCGACGCGTTCGACGCGGCCGCCCAGGACATGCCCGACGACGCGGGCCTGAAGCGCCGGCTGAAGCTGTTCCGCCTGGAGGAGCCCAAGCTCCAGACGCTGCGCGCGGCCGCCTACTCCTCCAAGGTGACCGGCGTACAGACCGAAGAGGGTTACATCAACGTCAGCCACCCGCTGATGGAGTTCGCCAACGAGCTCGGCCTGGGCACCGGCAACATCACCTCCTACGGCCGTACCGTCTACGCCATCTCCCTGACCAAGGCGGCGCTGTCGCTGGAGCGCTCGATCGGCATGCACCTGCTGATCAAGCCCGGCCCGGACGCCGGCAACCTCGCCACCCAGCGCGTCTCGCTCTCCTCGTACGCCTACCTCGAGCGGATCGCCGTCGAGGAGTACACGGGCGGTGGCACCGAGGCCGACGCCCAGAAGCTCAAGGACGCCGAGGCCAAGATCAAGACCGACGGCGCGGCGATGGCCGAGCAGGCCAAGGGCAAGGACCCGAACTACGTGGCGCCGCCGACCAAGCAGAACGCGATGGTCACCGCCCTGGCGAACCTCGGGGACACCAGCACCACCACCCGCGCCGCACTCGCCCAGAAGGGCATCACCGCGCAGAACTGGTGGGCGTTCAACACCCTCAAGTACAACGCCTACCGCCAGATCGAGTCGGACATGGCCGAGAAGGCGGTGAACGAGGCCTCGGGCATCGCCGACGACGCCAAGACCTCCGCGATCATCACCGGTGCCGCCGTCGTGGTCGCCCTGCTCGCCGCGTTCATCCTGGCCGGCATGGTGGCCCGCCAGATGAGCCGCTCGATGCGCCAGCTGCGCAACGCCGCCTTCGGCATCGCCGAGCAGCGCCTGCCGATGCTGGTCGACCAGCTCTCCCGTACCGACCCCGGCCGGGTCGACACCCGCGTCGCGCCCATCCCGATCACCACCCGGGACGAGATCGGCGAAGTCGCCCGGGCCTTCGACCAGGTCCACCGCGAGGCCGTCCGGCTCGCCGCCGAGCAGGCCCTGCTGCGGGGCAACATCAACGCGATCTTCACCAACCTCTCGCGCCGCAACCAGTCGCTGATCGAGGGCCAGCTGACCCTGATCACCGACCTGGAGAACAACGAGGCCGACCCGGACCAGCTGGAGAACCTCTTCAAGCTGGACCACCTCGCGACCCGTATGCGCCGCAACGGCGAGAACCTCCTGGTCCTCGCCGGCGAGGAGCCCGGCCGCCGCTGGGACCAGCCGGTCCCGCTGGTCGACGTGCTGCGCGCCGCCTCCTCCGAGGTGGAGCAGTACGAGCGCATCGAGCTCTCCGGCGTCCCGGAGGCCGAGATCCACGGCCGCGCCGTGACCGACCTCGTGCACCTGCTCGCCGAGCTCCTGGAGAACGCCACCACGTTCTCCTCCCCGCAGACCAAGGTCCGCGTCACCGCGACCCGTCTCCCCGACGGCCGCATCATGATCGAGATCCACGACAAGGGCATCGGCCTGACGGCCGAGGACTTCGCGGACATCAACCACAAGCTGGCCAACCCGCCGACCGTGGACGCCGCGATCTCCCAGCGCATGGGCCTGTTCGTGGTCGGCCGGCTGTCCGACCGGCACGGCATCCGCGTCCAGCTGCGCCCCTCCGGCGAGCAGGCCGGTACGACCTCCCTGGTCATGCTGCCGGACGCGATCACGCACGGCGGTGGCGGCGAGCAGGCACTGGACCGCGACGAGTTCACGGTCTCCCAGATCATCCCCGAGCAGCAGTTCCAGGGTGAGAGCTTCAACCAGCAGCAGCAGCTCCAGCCGATGCGCACGGCGGCCGAGCTCGGCTTCGACGACAGCCGCTACGTCGACGTCCCCGACGACATCCGCGACCTGGACCCCGTCGGCCGCTCGCTGATGCGCGAGGAGCGCCGCGCGGCCCTGGAGGCCCAGTCCCACGGCCCGCAGGAGATCGAGGCCCCCCGGGAGGCCCCCGAGGCGCCCGCGTACGCCGACGAGTTCGACGCCCAGGGCTACGACGGCAGCCGTACCGGCTACCAGGAGCAGCCCGCGGCCTACGACCCGCAGCAGGCGTACCAGGAACAGCAGCAGGCGTCCTACGCCGAGCAGCAGCAGACGGCCTACGACGAGCCGCAGCAGCCCGCGTACGACGAGCAGTACTACGCGCCGAACGGCGGCCGACCGCAGAACGACGCCTTCTCGTCGGCCGGCGGCTACCCGGAGCCCGCGTATGCGGAGCCGGTCCAGGAGGAGCACGCGACCGCGCACGCCGCCGCGTCCGAGTCCTACCCGGCGTACGAGGAGAAGCCCTACCAGGACGACTGGCCCCAGCAGGACGGTTACCAGAACGGGTACCCGGCCCAGTACGCTCCGGAAGCGGAATCCGCGCAGGCCGGTGACGTGAACGAGCGGGACCGCGTAGGCTTCGACCGTCCGGGACCGGCCTCCCCCGTCGGCCACACGCTGACCGACGCCGGGCTGCCCCGCCGCGGATCCACCGCGAGCGGATCGAACGGCGCGAACGGTGTGCGGCACACGAGCCGGGAAGCATCGGCTCCCGCACCGGAGAGCGGCGACGACTGGCGTTCGGCGAACGACCAGCGGTGGCAGCAGGCGTCGCAGCTCCGGAAGCCCAAGGCAGGCGGGGTCACCTCCTCCGGTCTGCCGCGGCGGGTACCCAAGGCCAATCTGGTCGAGGGTGCCGCCGAGAGCACCCCCCAGGGAGGCCCACAGGTCTCCCGCGCCCCGGAGGACGTCCGGGGCAGGCTGAGCAACCTGCGTCGAGGCGTCCAGCGCGGACGCAGCGCAGGCAGTGAAACGAACGGCCAGGGCTTCGGTCCTGACAGCACCTACAACCAGGAGCGTTAGTGTGAGCCCGATGAGCCAGGCGGCACAGAACCTGAACTGGTTGATCACCAACTTCGTGGACAACACCCCGGGGGTGTCCCACACGGTGGTGGTCTCCGCCGACGGACTCCTTCTGGCGATGTCCGAAGGCTTCCCCCGCGACCGCGCCGACCAGCTCGCGGCCGTCGCCTCCGGTCTGACGTCTCTGACGGCAGGCGCCTCCCGGATCTTCGAGGGCGGCCACGTGAATCAGACGGTTGTGGAGATGGAGCGGGGATTCCTGTTCCTGATGTCCATTTCCGACGGTTCCTCGCTGGCGGTCCTGGCACACCCGGAGGCGGACATCGGCCTCATCGGGTACGAAATGGCGCTCCTGGTGGATCGCGCAGGCACGGTTCTTACCCCGGATCTGCGTGCGGAACTCCAGGGAAGCCTTCTCAACTAGCTATCAGACGGTGCGTTTTCGCGTCCCGGGGCCGTAAGGTTTCGGGACGCGGCTCCACAGGGATGGGTGCCCGGCACGGTCGGAGGAGGAGAGAAAGTGGCAACACCCCCAGGCGGTTCCAATTCGGGCAACTGGTCGTACGGCCCTGCCCAGGGCCAGGGCGACGGTTCCGCGAACCGGTACAACTTCCCCTCCGCCCCCAGCCACCGGCAGCCGTACGCGCCACAGGGCCCAGGCCCGTCGCCGTACGACCAGCCGCCCGCGCCGCGCATCCAGCCGGTGCAGCCGCAACGTCGCCCCGAGCCGGCGCCCGCCGGGGCGTCGAACAACCCCTTGGTGCGTCCGTACGCCATGACCGGTGGCCGGACGCGCCCGCGGTACCAGCTCGCCATCGAGGCGCTGGTGCACACCACCGCGCAGCCGCACCAGATGCAGGGCCAGCTGCCCGAGCATCAGCGGATCTGCAACCTCTGCCGTGAGATCAAGTCGGTAGCCGAGATCTCGGCCCTCCTGACAATCCCTCTCGGCGTGGCCAGGATCCTCGTCGCCGACTTGGCGGAGGCGGGCCTGGTCGCCATCCATCAGCCCGGCGGCGACGAGAACGCCGGTGGCCAGCCAGACGTGACACTGCTCGAAAGGGTGCTCAGTGGACTTCGCAAGCTCTAGCGGCGGTCCTTCCCGCTCCACCACCTCCGCGAAGATCGTGGTGGCGGGCGGCTTCGGCGTGGGCAAGACCACGTTCGTCGGGGCTGTTTCGGAGATCAACCCGCTGCGCACAGAGGCCGTCATGACGTCCGCTTCGGCAGGCATCGACGACCTCACCCACACCGGGGACAAGAAGACCACCACGGTCGCCATGGACTTCGGCCGTATCACCCTGGACCAGGACCTGATCCTGTACCTGTTCGGCACCCCCGGCCAGGACCGCTTCTGGTTCATGTGGGACGACCTGGTCCGCGGCGCCATCGGCGCGATCGTCCTGGTGGACACCCGCCGTCTCGCCGACTGCTTCCCCGCGGTCGACTACTTCGAGAACTCGGGTCTCCCCTTCGTCATCGCCCTCAACGGCTTCGACGGCAACCAGCCGTACAACCCGGACGAGGTCCGCGAGGCGCTGCAGATCGGCCCCGACACCCCGATCATCACGACCGACGCCCGCCACCGCTCGGACGCCAAGTCGGCACTGATCACCCTTGTGGAGCACGCCCTGATGGCACGGCTCCGCTAGCCGTTACGCCATATGGATGGGCGGGCCCTCCCACCGGGGAGGGCCCGCCCATCCATATGGCACAGCACAGTGGCCCGGCACAGTAAAAGGGGCCCCTCTTGGCAGAGGGGCCCCTTTTACTACGTTCGAGAGCGGCGCAGCCTAGCCGTGCCAGCTGTGCGGGGCCCGGAAACCGGGCTCGCGCTCCAGGCGGCGCCAGCCGGCCTTCGGGCGGGCGCGGTGCGCCGGGGCCGACGGGGCGGCCGCCGCACGGGCCAGGAGGACGGCCGTGATGGCGGCGACCTCCTCGGGCTCGGCGTGGCCCTTCTCGACGCGGATCTCAGCGTTGTCCATGGGTGTCAGTCTCCGTGGATGAGGTTTCCGCGGGGGTACCGCGGAGGTTCCGCAGGGTTACTGCGGGGGGTTGCCGTGCTTGCGGGAGGGGAGGTCGGCGTGCTTGGTGTGCAGCATCGCCAGGGACCGGATGAGCACCTCGCGGGTCTCGGCCGGGTCGATGACGTCGTCGACGAGGCCGCGCTCGGCCGCGTAGTACGGGTGCATCAGCTCGGCCTTGTACTCCTTGACCATCTTCTGCCGCATGGCCTCGGGGTCCTCGGCGCCCGCGATCTGCCGGCGGAAGATGACGTTGGCCGCGCCCTCCGCGCCCATCACGGCGATCTCGTTCGTCGGCCAGGCGTAGGTGAGGTCGGCGCCGATCGACTGGCTGTCCATGACGATGTAGGCACCTCCGTACGCCTTGCGCAGGATGAGCGAGATCCTCGGCA
Organism: Streptomyces sp. NPDC001480; assembly: GCF_042894725.1. NCBI lineage: Bacteria > Bacillati > Actinomycetota > Actinomycetes > Kitasatosporales > Streptomycetaceae > Streptomyces > Streptomyces sp. NPDC001480. The sequence continues at coordinate 250,825 of NZ_JBIAVX010000016.1, forward strand.
CGGTGGCGTTGCAGTACGCGTACAGCAGCTTCGCGCCGTGCCGGATGATCCCGCCGTGCTCCTGGTCGACACCGGGGAGGAACCCCGGGACGTCCAGGAAGGTGACGATCGGGATATTGAAAGCGTCACACATCTGAACAAAGCGCGCAGCTTTTTCACTCGCCTCGATGTCCAGGACACCCGCGAGCACCTGCGGCTGGTTGGCGATGATGCCGACCACCTGGCCGTCCATGCGGGCCAGGGCGCAGATGATGTTGCGCGCCCAGCGCTCGTGGACCTCGAGGTAGTCGCCGTCGTCGACGATCTCCTCGATGACCTTGACCATGTCGTACGGCCGGTTGCCGTCCGCCGGGACCAGGTCCAGGAGGATGTCGCTGCGGCGGTCGACGGGGTCCGTGGACTCGGCGCGCGGGGGGTTCTCGCGGTTGTTCTGCGGGAGCAGCGAGAGGAGGTAGCGCACCTCGGCGATGCAGGTCTCCTCGTCGTCGTACGCGAAGTGGCAG
>NZ_JBIAVX010000017.1:0-240037 GCF_042894725.1 Streptomyces sp. NPDC001480
TGCGTTTCCGACTCTATCAGATCTTTTCTCGATCCGATTTCCTCGGTGCTTTCCAGGTTCCCGCTCTCGCGTTTCCCTTTCCGGCGTTTCCGACTTTGTCAGAAGTTCTTGGCCGGTCTGACCAGCCACTCATTTCTGAGCTAATCGAAGGAGGCTTCTGTGGAACAGGGTTCCTTCAAGAAGCAGATAGATTCTAGCGGCCGCCGCTGGACGTGTCCAGCTCTAGGCAACTCATAAAATCTACCTCCCCCCTCCAGCCGTGTCAACAGCTTTTGCGGGGCGAAGAGGAGACTAGCAGCTCAGGGGGCGCATCCGCACATCAAGCGGCGGTCGGCACGCTGGCGCTGCGCTCGGTTGCCTCGACGTCACCCGTTTCACCGGCACGGGCGGCCCGGCCGCCGAGGACGTAGACGTACGTGAGGAAGGCCAGCTCGGCGGCGATTCCGATGCCTATGCGCGCCCAGGTGGGCAGGCCCGACGGGGTCACGAAGCCCTCGATGGCACCGGAGACGAAGAGGACGAGGGCGAGGCCGATCGCCATACCCACGGCGGCGCGGCCCTCTTCCGCGAGTGCCGTGCGGCGGGTGCGCGGGCCGGGGTCGATGACGGTCCAGCCGAGACGCAGTCCCGTGCCGGCCGCGACGAAGACCGCGGTGAGTTCCAGCAGACCGTGCGGGAGGACGAGGCCGAGGAAGGTGTCGAGCCGGCCGGCGGAGGACATCAGGCCGAAGCCGACGCCCAGGTTGAGCATGTTCTCGAAGAGGATCCAGAGCACCGGAAGGCCCAGGAAGACACCGAGCACCAGGCACATCGCGGCGGCCTGGGCGTTGTTCGTCCACACCTGGGCGGCGAAGGAGGCGGCGGGATGACTGGAGTAGTACGTCTCGTACTCGCCGCCGGGGCGAGTGAGCTCCCGTAGTTGGCTGGGGGCGGCAATGGACGACTGCACCTCGGGGTGCGTACCGATCCACCAGCCCAGGAGGATCGCGATCGCGGTGGAGACCAGGGCGGTGGGCACCCACCAGTGGCGCGCGCGGTAGACCGCCGCGGGGAATCCCTGGCCCAGGAAGCGTGTCACGTCCCGCCAGGAGGCGCGGCGGGTGCCGGTCACCGCGCTGCGCGCGCGGGCTACGAGTTGGCTGAGCCGACCGGTGAGCTGGGGGTCGGGGGCGCTGGACTGGATCAGGGAGAGGTGGGTGGCGGTGCGCTGGTAGAGGGCGACGAGTTCGTCGGCTTCCGCGCCGGTGAGGCGGCGCTGACGGCGGAGCAGCGCGTCGAGGCGGTCCCACTCGGCTCGGTGGGCGGCGACGAAGACGTCGAGGTCCATCGGGTCTGTCTGCTCCTCGGCTGGTCGTCGGTGGCCGTGTGTCTGGTCGCGGACCGCTTGTGATGGCTGTCAGCTTGTCGTACTGGGGCGCGATGCGCCCTCAGCTTGGCAGACTTGCGATTCTCCGGGCAGAGCAGGGAAGGGCGGCAGGCGTGAGTGAGCTGGTGACGGGCGAGGCGGTGGCGCTCGAGTTGCGTCCCGCGAGGCTGCCCAGCAGGGCGCTGGCGGTGTTGCTCGACCTGGTCGTAGCCGTGGTCGTCTACATCGTCGTGGTCACGGCGATGGTGGCGGCGACGGCGTCGCTGGACGAGGCGGCGCGGGTCGCGCTGTCCATCGCCAGCTTTCTGCTGGTGCTGGTGGGCGGGCCGATCGCGGTGGAGACGCTCAGTCATGGACGTTCGCTGGGGAAGCTGGCGTGCGGGCTGCGGGTGGTGCGGGACGACGGTGGGCCGATCCGGTTCCGGCACGCGCTGGTACGGGGTGCGGTCGGGGTGGTCGAGATCCTGATGACGTTCGGTGTCGTCGCCTGTATCGCCTCGCTGGTGTCGGCGCGGGGGCGGCGGCTCGGGGACGTCTTCGCGGGGACGTTGGTGGTGCGGGAACGCGTGCCGACGGGGCAGGGCCATTTCGTTCCTCCGCCGCCTCCCTGGCTGGCGGGGCGCTTCTCCGGGCTCGACCTGTCCGCGGTCCCCGATGGTCTGTGGCTCGCCGTCCGTCAGTATCTGACGCGGATGCAGCAGCTTGATCCGCAGGTCGGCTGGGCCATGGCGGAGCGGCTCGCGGCAGATGTGGCGGCTCGTACGGGGGCTCCGGCTCCGCAGGGCGTACCGCCTGCCGCGTATCTGGCGGCCCTGCTGCACGAACGGCAGGCCCGGGAGGCCAGGCGGGCCTTCGGCGGTGGCCCCGTCGGAAGTGGTGCGCCGGGCGTCGGGGGTGCGTCCGTCTCCTCGACGGGTGTGCCCGGCGGCTACGCTCCACCGGTCCCGCAGCCGGTCGTACCGGCGGTCCAGCAGCCGGTCGCCTCACCGTTCCAGCAGCCTCAGCCGCCTGCGCCACAGCTCCAGAATCATCTCCAGATTCGCCCCCCGGCCCCCGCCGGGGGGCAGGACGGAACCGCGGACGGGCGGCCGGCCACTGGATTCGTGCCGCCGGCGTAGCCGGTACCGGCCCGGCTCAGTCGAAGGCCGACGGCGGTGACTCGAGGTCCTCCAGCTCGATCCCGGGCGCGGCGAGGACCACGTCCCCGGCGATGTGCACGGTGTGCCGTTCGCCCGTGTCCAGGGCTGTGACCTGGTATTCGTCCACGGTGAGCGGGCCGTTGTCAGTGGCGTGTGCTTCTCTTTCCACCAAGGCCCAGGACTGGTCCACGGTGCGCGGGGCGAGGACCGGATCCGTGAAGGCCACGAGGCGTACTCGGGTCGCGGTGGCGGAAGGGGTGAGGCGCAGGAGACGGGCGGTGGCGATCAGAAACGCGGGGGACGTGCCGGTGAAGGCGTGGGCGCGCACGTTGCCTTCGGTGGCATGAGTGCCGGTGGGGTCGGTGCGGACCCAGGTGACGCCGTCAAGGGCGGCGCCACGCACCTGCCAGTTACCGGCGTGCAGTTCGAGTCGAATGGGGCGGCCCAGCTCGTCGAGGGTGAGGTCGACGGAGCCGGTGTGGTCGCCCGAGGGGGCGGTGAGCCGGGAGACGTAGCGCCAGCCGGACGGGCCGGGGGCGCACTGGAAGTGCTCTTCTGCGAAGGGGGTGTGATCGTGCGGATCGTGGAGCGAATAACGGCCGCGGGGCATGGGGGTCCTGGGTCTTGACGGGCTGAGGGTCCGGCCAGGGCTGCTGGTCCGGCCAAAGGGGCAGGCCCCCGGCACGGGGGTGCGGGGGCCTGCCTCGGAGGACCTGCGCGAGACGCGCCAGGGGTACGGCTCAGTAGCGGTAGTGGTCCGCCTTGTACGGGCCCTCGACCTCCACACCGATGTACGCGGCCTGCTCCGGGCGCAGCGTGGTCAGCTTGACGCCGAGTGCGTCGAGGTGAAGGCGGGCGACCTTCTCGTCGAGGTGCTTGGGCAGCGTGTACACGCCGATGGGGTACTCGGCCTGCTTGGTGAACAGCTCGATCTGGGCCAGCGTCTGGTCCGCGAAGGAGTTGGACATCACGAACGACGGGTGGCCGGTGGCGTTGCCCAGGTTCAGCAGGCGGCCCTCGGACAGCACGATGATCACCTTGCCGTCGGGGAACGTCCAGGTGTGGACCTGCGGCTTGACCTCGTCCTTGACGATGCCCGGCACCTTCGCCAGACCGGCCATGTCGATCTCGTTGTCGAAGTGGCCGATGTTGCCCACGATCGCCTGGTGCTTCATCTTGGCCATGTCGGCGGCCATGATGATGTCCTTGTTGCCGGTCGTGGTGATGAAGATGTCGGCCTTGTCGATGACCTCGTCGAGGGTCGTGACCTGGTAGCCGTCCATCGCCGCCTGGAGGGCGCAGATCGGGTCGATCTCGGTGACGATGACGCGGGCGCCCTGGCCGCGCAGGGACTCCGCGCAGCCCTTGCCGACATCGCCGTAGCCGCAGACGACCGCGGTCTTGCCGCCGATCAGGACGTCGGTGGCGCGGTTGATGCCGTCCACCAGCGAGTGACGGCAGCCGTACTTGTTGTCGAACTTCGACTTGGTGACCGCGTCGTTGACGTTGATCGCCGGGAAGAGGAGGACACCGTCACGCTGCATCTCGTACAGCCGGTGCACGCCGGTCGTGGTCTCCTCGGTCACGCCGCGGATCTCGGAGGCGAGCTGGGTCCACTTCTGCGAGCCGTTGGTGATCGTGCGGTGCAGGAGTTCGAGGATGACGCGGTGTTCGTCGGACTCGGCGGTGTCGACCGAGGGAACCTTGCCGTCCTTCTCATACTCGACGCCCTTGTGGACGAGGAGGGTGGCGTCACCGCCGTCGTCCAGGATCATGTTCGGGCCGCCGGTGGGCGAGTCGGGCCAGGTCAGGGCCTGCTCCGTGCACCACCAGTACTCCTGAAGCGTCTCGCCCTTCCAGGCGAAGACCGGGACACCCTGGGGGTTGTCGGGCGTGCCGTTCGGGCCGACGGCGATGGCGGCGGCGGCGTGGTCCTGGGTGGAGAAGATGTTGCAGGACGCCCAGCGGACCCGGGCGCCCAGGGCGACCAGGGTCTCGATGAGCACGGCGGTCTGCACGGTCATGTGCAGCGAACCGGTGACACGGGCGCCGGCCAGGGGCTGCGCCTCGGCGTACTCCTTGCGGATCGCCATCAGGCCCGGCATCTCGTGCTCGGCGAGGGTGATCTCCTTGCGGCCGAACTCGGCCAGGGAGAGGTCGGCGACCTTGAAGTCCTGTCGGTTGTCGACAGTCGTCATTGCGAGCTGCTCCTCGGGGGTTGGTTCGAGGTGGGTACGGCTGGTCTGCGCGGCGGCGGACACAGGGGTGCCCGAAAAAGAGGACACAGGCATGCCCACGTGCGCGCAGCGCAGTCCGTCGGAGGCCCTCTCTCCCTCGGTCGGTCCGCGGAGGGACCGCCCGACCGCCATCAGCAGCGACGTCTGGCTCCGTCCCAAGCTACACCGCAGGGCCCTGCCATCCCCAGTCCGCATCCGACGAGATCACGCCGATTACACGCTGTGACGGCGCCGGGCGAGGCGATCGAGGCCGCCGCGCCCGCGTTCTCGGCGCGCGGAGGGATGAATGGCCGGGAAGGGCCGTGGGCTGGGGGTCGCAGCCGTCGTCGGGGGGGGGCAGGTGGGCGTGTTGCTGGAGGTCGGGGGTCTCGTGTACGCAACGCGTACGCCGGCTCCGTCGTGTCGAGCGAGAGCATGCAGCCGACGTACGAACCGGGTGACCGGATCGTCTGTGAGCGGGTCGAGGGGAAGCGGGGTGCGGCGGGGCGACGTGGTGCTGCTGTCGGCGCCCGACCGGTATGGCCCTGGTGTGCTGTCGGTGCAGTGGGTCATCGGTGTGGGCGGTGATCACATCGTGTGCCGTGCGAGCTCCGGGGGCGCGAAGGAGCGGCTCACCGTCAACGGGAAGCCGCTGGGCGGGGCGGGTCTGAGGCGGGGCCGGGGCCGGTTCTAGTGCTCGGCGGCGTGTGGGTTGGGGCCGCCGGGGGTCGCTTCGGGGTCCGGGCCCTTGGCCGCCGCGGCCTCGCTGTAGATGTCGGGCTCGAGGTAGATGACGCGGGCTATGGGGACGGCGGCGCGGATGCGGGCCTCGGCGGCGTCAATGGCCTTGGCGACCTCGGCGGCGGTGTCGTCGTGCTGGACGGCGATCTTGGCGGCGATCAGCAGTTCCTCGGGCCCGAGGTGGAGCGTGCGCATGTGGATGATGCCGGTGACCGTGTCGCCGTCGACAGTCGCGGCCTCGATCTTCTTGATCTCCTCGAGGCCCGCGGCCTCGCCGAGCAGCAGGGACTTCGTCTCGGCGGCCAGGACCAGGGCGATGAGGACGAGCAGGACACCGATGCAGACGGTGCCGATGCCGTCCCACACGCCGTCACCGGTGAGCAGGGCCAGGCCGACGCCGCCGAGAGCGAGGACGAGACCGATGAGCGCGCCGAAGTCCTCCAGCAGGACGACCGGCAGTTCGGGCGCCTTGGCGCGGCGGATGAACTGCGACCAGGAGAGCTTGCCGCGCAGCTCGTTCGACTCCTTTATGGCCGTGCGGAAGGAGAAGCCCTCGGCGATGATCGCGAAGGCCAGGACACCCACCGGCCAGTACCAGTGCTCGACCTCGTGCGGGTGGACGATCTTCTCGTAGCCCTCGTAGATGGCGAACATGCCGCCGACGGAGAAGAGGACGATCGAGACGAGGAAGGCGTAGATGTAGCGCTCGCGACCGAAGCCGAAGGGGTGCTGCGGGGTCGCCTCGCGCTGGGCCTTCTTGCCGCCGATCAGCAGCAGGAACTGGTTGCCGGAGTCGGCGAGCGAGTGGACGCCCTCGGCGAGCATCGACGACGAGCCGCTGAACGCGAACGCCACGAACTTGGATGCCGCGATCGCGAGGTTGGCGCCGAGTGCCGCCACGATCGCCCTGGTCCCGCCTGACGCGCTCATGTGTCCGCGTTGTCCCTTCGCCTTCGTACGTAAGCCGTCCAGGCCTGGCGCCCGTCGCCTTTGCCCGTCCTTTGCCGGTGGGCCATTCTTGCAGCCCCGTGCGGCAGCGGCGCGTCAGGTATCCACAGGTGCGGTCAGACAATCACAGTGGCGCGGAATACGGTGCCCTCGCCGGACACCTCCGCCTTCTCGCCCCCCGGTACGAAGACGGACTCGCCCGGGGTCAGCTCGTACTCCCCCGCCCGCACGGATCCCGCCGTGCACAGCAGTATCTGCGGGGCCGGAAGGCCGAGATCGTGGCCGGCGCCGTCCGCCGGGAGGACGTACCGGGACAGCCGGAACTCGTCGATAGGCGTCTCGTAGACCTCCTCGCCGTCCGGGGACGCCTCGGGGCGCAGCACCCCGGGGTCGCCCGCCTCGAAGCGGACGACGCGCAGGAGTTCGGGGACGTCGACGTGCTTCGGGGTGAGGCCGCAGCGCAGGACGTTGTCGGAGTTGGCCATGATCTCGACGCCGAGGCCGCTGAGGTAGGCGTGCGGGATGCCGGCGCCGAGGAAGAGTGCCTCGCCGGGCTGGAGGCGTACGTGGTTGAGCAGCATGGCGGCGATCACGCCGGGGTCGCCCGGGTAGTGGTGGGCGAGGTCGGCGTAGGGCACGTAGGCGCCGCCGAGGCGGGTGCAGGCGGCCGTGGCGGCGGCGACCGTGCGGGCCATCTCCTCGGGGTCGGCCGTCAGGACGGCGGTGAGGACCTCGCGCAGGGCCGCGTCCTCGGGGTGCGCGTGCAGGAGGTCGACGTACGGCTTGAGGGAGTCGACGCCGAGCCCGTCGAGCAGGCCGGCGGCCTCGGCGGGGTCGCGGAAGCCGCACAGGCCGTCGAACTCGGTGAGCGCGCAGATCAGTTCGGGCTTGTGGTTGGCGTCCTTGTAGTTGCGGTACGGGGCGTCGATCGGGATGCCCCGGCGCTCCTCGTCCGCGAACCCCTCCTTCGCCTGCGCCCGGTCGGGGTGCACCTGGAGGGAGAGCGGAGCGCCCGCGGCGAGGATCTTGAGGAGGAAGGGCAGGCGGGGGCCGAACTTCGCGACGGTCTTCGTACCCAGCTCGCGCTCCGGGTCGCCCTCGATGACCTCGACGAGCGTGCCGCGCGCGGTGCGCGAGGGTGCGCCCGGGTGGGCGCCCATCCACATCTCCGCCTGCGGCTCACCGGTGGGCTTGACGCCGAGCAGCTCGGGGATGGCCGTGGTGGAACCCCAGGCGTAGGGGCGGATGGTGTTCTCGAGGCGATCCATGTCGTTCCTCTGTCTCCGTACGTACGCGGCCCGGCCGGTGCCGGCAGCGGGGCGCGGGTCAGTTGGCCCGTCGAGGCAAGATCAGGCCCCTGAAGCGAGCGCCAGGTAAACGGCGGCGAAATCCGTGACGGCGATCAGTTCCGCGAGCGTTTCCAGTTCGGCGCCCTCCTCCGGCTCCAGTTCGCTGATCGGCGTGTCGTGGCTGAGGGCCAGATCGCGTGCGGCGGGGGCGGCGGTGAGGCCGCCGATCGGGCGGTCGCGGAGCAGCACCACGCGCGCGTGCAGCGCGGGCGGTTCCTCGACGCGGTCGCGGAAGAAGTCCTCGGGGTCGGCGCTGGCGGCGAGCGGGCCGGCCAGCAGGGCGCTGTGCGCGGCGAGTGCCTCGGGGAGTTCCGCGACCAGGGCGGGGCGGCCGGCCAGTTCGGCGAGCGCGGCGGCGAAGCGGCGGCCCGCCGGGCCTGCCGAGGTGCCCTCGGTCCAGATCACGGGGAGCGCGTCGGCGAGTTCGGCGGCGAGGGTCTTGGCGGGGTTGCTGTAGGTCGCGATGGCCGGGCCGCAGCCTTCGGCGACCTGGTCGAGGCGGTCGGCGACCTTCTCCAGGGCGTCGGGCGGGGCGGTCAGCAGACCGATGCGGTCGAGGAGCGCGAGCAGCGGGGTGAGCAGTGCCCACAGGACGCCCGGGGAGGACGCGGCGAGGGGCTCGTCCTGGTCGTAGGGGGCCGTGGCCATCGGTACGAACAGCCCGTGCGCGCCGGTGACGGCCTCGGCGAGCGGGGTGCGGGCGGGGGCCACGGCGGCGACGGTGCAGCCGCGGCGGTAGGCCTGTTCGGCGAGCAGGGACAGGCTCGGTTCGGTGCCGTCCGGGGTGGCGATCAGCAGCAGGTCGACGGAGCCCGCCCAGCCGGGGAGTTCCCAGCGGAGGGCGCCGGCCGCGGGGGCGACGCCGATGGGGGCCAGTCGGGTGACGGGGCTGCCGGCGCCGGCGAGCGTGCCGAGGAGGTCGGAGGCGTGGGTGGCGGCGGCGCCCGGGCCGGCGATCAGGACGGACCGGGGACGCCCGTCCGGCTTGAGGTCGGCGACGCCCGCCTCGACGGCGTGCCGGGCGGCGGTGCGGACGCGCGCGCCGGCTTCCGCGGCGCCGCGCAGGAGGCCCCGGCGGTCGGCGTCGGCGAGCCCCTCCGGGGAGTCGAGCAGCGTTTCGTCGAGCATGGGGCAGCCTCCGGTCACCGGGGTCCTGTTGAGGATGTGGAAGACGCCTCGTGCCTACGCGGGGCGGCGGGCCTCGTCGACGAGGAGAACCGGGATGCCGTCGCGCACGGGGTACGCCAGGCCGCAGCCCTGACCGGTGCAGATCAGCTCGGTGTCCTGCTCCTTGAGGGGGGCGTGGCAGGCCGGGCAGGCGAGGATCTCCAGGAGGCCGGCTTCGAGCGGCATGGGGGTTCCCTTCGGGGGCGATGGTGCCTGTGCGGATGTGCCTGGTCAGCGTACCGCCGGTGACCGTGGCGTGGCGGACTCCCGGCCCGTGCCCGCCCGCCACCGGCCCCGGTCGGCTGAAAGGCCGCTCGTCAGCCGCGGATGATGGCCAGCGCCTCGTCCCTGACCTTCGCCATGACCGCCTCGTCCCGCGCCTCCGCGTTCAGGCGCAGCAGTGGTTCCGTGTTGGAGGGGCGGACGTTGAACCACCAGTCGGCCGAGGAGACGGTGAGGCCGTCGAGATCGTCCAGGGTCACGTCCTCGCGGCCCTCGTACGCGGCGCGGATCGCGGCGAGCCGGGCCTTCTGGTCGTCGACGGTGGAGTTGATCTCGCCGGAGCCGGCGTAACGGTCGTACTGGGCGACGAGGGCGGACAGGGGGCCGTCCTGGCCACCGAGGGCCGCGAGGACGTGCAGGGCCGCCAGCATGCCGGTGTCGGCGTTCCAGAAGTCCTTGAAGTAGTAGTGGGCGGAGTGCTCGCCGCCGAAGATGGCGCCCGTCCTGGCCATCTCGGCCTTGATGAAGGAGTGGCCGACGCGGGTGCGCACGGGCGTGCCGCCGTTCTCCCGCACCACTTCCGGGACCGACCAGGACGTGATCAGGTTGTGGATGACCGCGCCCTTGCCGCCGTGCCGGGCGAGCTCGCGCGCGGCCACCAGGGCGGTGATCGCCGAGGGGGACACCGGGTCGCCGTTCTCGTCGATCACGAAGCAGCGGTCGGCGTCGCCGTCGAAGGCGATGCCGAGGTCGGCGCCCTCCTCGCGGACGCGCCGCTGGAGGTCCACCAGGTTGGCGGGGTCGAGCGGGTTCGCCTCGTGGTTGGGGAAGGTGCCGTCCAGCTCGAAGTACATCGGGACGAGGGTGAGGGGCAGGCCGGCGAACACGGTGGGGACCGTGTGTCCGCCCATGCCGTTGCCCGCGTCGACGACGACCTTCAGGGGGCGGATGGCGGTCAGGTCGACGAGGGAGCGGAGGTGCGCCGCGTAATCCTCCAACGTGTCGCGCGAGGCGAGGGTTCCCGGGATGGCGGCCGGTTCGGGGGCGCCGGATTCCAGCCAACGCTCGGCCAGTTCGCGGATCTGCGCCAGGCCGGTGTCCTGGCCGACCGGGGCGGCGCCCGCGCGGCACATCTTGATGCCGTTGTACTGGGCCGGGTTGTGCGAGGCCGTGAACATCGCGCCCGGCAGGTTCAGCGCGCCCGAGGCGTAGTACAGCTGGTCCGTGGAGCACAGGCCGATCTCGGTGACGTCGACGCCGTGTGCCGCCGCTCCGCGCGCGAAGGCGCGGGACAGGCCGGGCGAGGACGGTCGCATGTCGTGGCCAACGACGATCGCCGCCGCGTCGGTCACCTGGGCGAAGGCGATCCCGAAGAGCTCGGCCAGCGGCTCGTCCCACTGCTCCGGGACCACACCGCGTACGTCGTACGCCTTCACGATCTGCGACAGATCAGCAGCCACGGCCCAACCTTCCTGGAAGTCCTATCGGTGCGCACAAACTACCCAGATGGGGAAACCCGAGGATGCGGTGGGGTACGGCCTCAGCCGTCCGGCCCAGTCGCCCGGCCCAGCTGTCCGGCTCAGTTGTCCGGGGAGCGCAGCACGCGCAGGTGGCCGCGGCGGGCGACCTCCATCGGGTCCGCGCCGCGTCCACCGCCGCCGCCCGCCTCGGCCGCCCGCTCCTGGGGGCGGGCCGCCTCGCGCACGGCATTGGCCAACGCTTCCAGGTCGTCGCCGGTGGGCCTGGCCGGGGCCGAGCCGTCGAGGAGGCGTACGACCTCCCAGCCGCGCGGGGCGGTGAGGCGCTCGGAGTGCTCGGCGCACAGGTCGTAGCAGTGGGGCTCGGCGTAGGTGGCGAGCGGGCCGAGGACCGCGGTCGAGTCGGCGTAGACGTACGTCAGCGTCGCGACGGCGGGTCGGCCGCAGGCGGTGCGCGAACAGCGACGTACAGGGCTCACGACGATGGACGGTACCGCACTCTTGAGCGGGCCGCGACGACTCTCCCCCAGGTCACCCCACCGTGTCGTGCTGTGAAACGCCCCACACGCCTGCCGGAACACGCCTCCCTGACCTGCGTGAACGCTGCCGTGCGGGATCTCGGGCCGTACTGTGTACGGTCACGATTCGGTACTAACACCGTCAATTGCCTTGAGCCGGCCGGTCTTGTGGAGATACGGAAACGAGCCCAACCTTGGCTGGAATGGACATCCGGCGACTTGGTGTGCCGGGGGGGCGGCGTTGCCGCGTGGAGCGGGGCGGGCGGAGCGCTCGGGGACTACGCTTCAGCAGTGATGGACAACCGTGTACCGCCCCGTGCCGCCGGCCCCGGGCCCCGTCGTCGTGATCGCCACGGGCGGGGCATGCGCGGGCCGATCGCGCCGCCGCAGGTGCCGCTGGCGGCCAGCCGTGCCGATGTGTTCGCGGACCTGGTGCAGGACTCCGTGGAGCGGCTCGAACGGCGGTGGCCGCAGCTGGCGGAGATCGACTTCATGGTGCTCGAGGTGCCGCGGCTGGATGGGCGGCCGGGGGACGGGTGGAGCGACGAGGCGGTGCCGTTGGGCGGGATCGTTCCGGCGCGGGACGGGCGGCGGGCGCGGGTCGTCGTCTATCGGCGGCCGGTGGAGATCCGGACCAAGGGGCGGGATGAGCGGGCCGCGCTCGTGCATGAGGTTGTGGTGGAACAGGTGGCGGAGTTGCTGGGGTTGACTCCGGAGACTGTGGATCCTCGGTACGGGGAGGATTGAACGGGGTTCCGGGTTTGCTGGGCCGGTGTTTTCAAGTGGCCCGGGGTTGCTGCTGGGGCGAGGGTTGCGCAGCCCGGCGCCACGGGGTGCCTCCCCCACTCTCGGCTTCGCTCGAGCGGGGGGACCCCCATCGCCACCCGTGCCGCCCCCGCGGCACAACTGCCCGCAGCGGCGGCGGCTACGGCGTTCGCTTCCCTACTTCTGCAGCACCGCCAAGTCCTCGTCCGCCTTTGGTACCGATACCGTTCCCCGGTCGTCCGGGAGGGTCTGGATGGTGAAGCCCGGGACGCCTTCCTCGGTGGCCGCGAGGGTGCGGGAGCCGTAGACGGGGCCGCCGGAGAGGCGCTCGACCGTGAGGGCGTAGGTGCCCTTGAGGCCGGTCGGGACGGGGGCGGCGATGTTCTGGGTGGTGCCGGACTTGATCGTGTAGGTCTTCGAGACCGCCGTGCCGCCCTCGCTGCCGGCCGAGGCGGTGACCTTGACCTGGGCGGTGGCCGTGGGGGCGGTCAGGGAGAGGGTGCTGTTCTTGCCGCTGTTGTCCGCGGAGGTCGCGCGTGTACCGATGGGGCTGGTGGCGGGGATGAAGGCCGTTTCCTGCTTGGCGCCCGTGCCCCGTATGACGCGCAGCGCGGCGACCACCGGGACGGACTGGTCGGAGGGGGTGAGGACGAGGGAGCCGGCCTCGCCCCGGGTGACGTCGCCGAGGTCGACCGCCGTGGTCATGCCCGACTTCACGTGCAGCGTCTCGTGGCCGGCGGGGGTGATCAGGCCGCCGGGGGAGGCGAGCCGAAGCTTCAGGTCCGCGTCGGCGTCGCCGGGGGTGAAGGCGATGAGGCGGACGGAGGTGGCGTCCTTGGGGATGCCGGGCAGGACCAGGTCGGGCGCCGGCTCGGTGGCGGCGGGGAGCCAGTCGCCGCCCAGCTTGTCGTCCAGGGCCTGCACGGCCGCCCCGACCCGTCCGCTGCGCACGTTGACGTGCACGGTGAGGTTGTCCTGCTTCTCGCCGGTGAGCGTGGACAGCAGGACCGGCTCACCGGCGTGCGGCTGGACGGTGAGGCCGTCCGCCAGCGTGGACTTCAGGGAGCCGTCCTTGCCGTAGAGGTCGATGTCTACGACGGCGGCGCTGTCGTCGGGGTTGGTGAGGTGCAGGTAGTCGGTGCGGTCGGCGCCCGTGCTGGCGCCCGGGAACCAGAACTCCGTGTCCGGCGCGGTGCAGTTGACGCCTTGCAGGCCACGGCCGGTGCCCGCGGCGACCTCGGTGGTCTCCTGGACGGTCCAGCCGGGCGCGGCCTTCCCCTCGGCGGTGCCGACCAGTGCGGGCGCGTCCGCGCCGGAGGTGTCCCCGGTCACCGGCGTGCCGGGATCCTTGGGCGTCAGGACGGGCTTGGCGGTCTTCTTCTGCGTGCTCTTGCCGGTCTTGCCCGTCTTGCCGGACGTCGAGTCGTTCGTGGCGTCCGCCGACTGCTCGGTGGCCGCCCGGAGTTCGGCCTTGCCACCGCTCACCGCGCCCTTGGTGACCGGCGTGAAGGACGTGTACGACGTCTCGGCGATGTCGGAGATGCTGGGCGCCGGACACAGCAGGCTCGTGCGCTCCACCGGCAGCCGGGCCGCGGCGCCGGCGGGGGCGGCGCCGGACGCGTCCGGTGTGTTGATCGCGGCGAACCCGGTGACGGCGGCGAGCGCGGCCGTGCCGGCGATCAGGGACAGGGTGGTGCGGTTCACTGCTGGCTCCCGTCGGGGCGCTCGTTGCCGGTGCCGTGGGGGTGGTGCTGCGCCGGGTCGTAGGCCGGGTCGTAGCCCTGCTGGTACGTCGGGTCGTACGGCGCCTGCTGGTCCGTACCGCCGTACGCGTAGGGGTCGTACTGGCCGTTCTGATACGGGTCGGCCTGGTACGCCTGCTGGTCGTACGCGCCCGGGTACTGCGCGGCGCCTTGGTACTGGTCGGAGCCGTAGCCGCCGTACTCGGCGCCCGCGTAGGTGGCCGGATCCCACTCGTCGTAGGACGGCTGGTGAGGTACGGCGACCGGCTCCTGGGGCGGAGAAGGCATGGTCTGCGGGTCTCCCGAGCCGGTCTCCTCGGTCCCCTCCGTGCCTTCCATCCCCTCGGCCTCCTCCGCCTCCGCCTGGGCGCGCAGGCGGCGGGCGCGGCGGCCCTCGCCCGCGATGGCCTCCGCGGGGACGGGCTCCTCCTCGGGGAGGTCGTCGTCGACGTCGCGGCGACGGCCGGGCAGGGCGAGCACGACCAGGACGACGGCGAGCGCGCCCTGCGCCCACAGCCAGCCGGTGTGGCCGATCGGGGCGTCGTAGGTGACGTCCAGTTTCCCGCCGGAGGAGGGGAGTTCGAAGCCCTGGGCCCAGCCGTCGACCGTGGTGCGGGTCAGCGGCTTGCCGTCCAGGGTGGCCGTCCAGCCCTCGGCGGTGGAGTCGGCCAGGCGCAGGACGCGGCCGTCGGCGCCGGAGGGGACCGTGGTGTGGATCTCGACGGGTCCGGCGGCGACGGGCTGCGGGGTGCCGGAGCCGGAGGCGGTCACGATGGCCGCGCGCGACACCTCCTGGTCGATGCGCCACAGGGCGCTGCCGTCCTGCTGGCTGAGCCGGGACAGGCCGGGCGTGGCGTCCAGGACTCGGCTGACCTCGCGGGGCGCGCCCTTGTGGACCAGGACGTAGCGGACGGCGAACTTGCCGAGCTGGTCGGCCTGGTCGGCGCCGGAGCCGGCGACCAGGTTGGCGACGACCTTGTCGAGCTTGCCGTTCTCACCGTCGGCGGTGGCCAGTTCGGCGTCGCCCATGCGGGCACCGGAGCCGCGCACGAGGCTGTAGCTCACGCGGGCGGTGGAGTCGCTGTCGAGGACCAGGGTGCGGGCCTGGTCGCGGGTGCCGCTGTCCTCGGCGACGAACGCGGGCACCTGCACGGGATCGCGTCGCTCCACCGGCCCGTCGGCACCGCCGATCATCCAGCCGGCGGCGACGAGCAGCGGGCCCGCTGCCGAGGCGAAGGCGATCAGTGCGGCGACCGGCTGGCGCCAGCCGAAGCTCTGCTCGGCCACGCGTGCGCGTGCCCCGTCGGCGCCGAGCGCTGCGGCGGCCAGGAGGGCGAGACCGTAGACGAGGGTGGCGGGTCCGGCCCAGGTGGAGTTGTTGGACAGGACCGCGAAGACGAGGCCCACCAGGGCGGCGGCCCAGGCCGTGCGGATGCCCAGCTGACGTTCGGAGCGCAGCAGGGCGGCGAGCGCGGCCAGCACGATGCCGATGAGCATCAGCCCGTGCACCGTGCCGGGTCCGCCGGGGCTGGCGCCGAGCAGGTCCAGGGCGGTGGCGGCCGAGGAGCCGTACTCCAGTCCCGCTTCCTTGAAGAAGCCGAACGGCAGCAGGGTCAGCGACCAGGGCGCGAGGACCAGCAGGGGGGTGCCCAGCTGGGCGAGGAAGCGCAGGCCGTAGGCGACGATCTCGCGGCGGCGCACGGCCAGCACGCCGAGTCCCAGGACCAGCGCGATGGGCCACACGATCGGGGTGAACGCGGTGGTGATGGTCAGCAGCAGCGCGTACGCCCAGGTGGCGCGCCAACTGCCGCGTGCTCCGGAGGCATGGGCGAGGCCGCTCGCCGCGATGCCCGCGCGCGCGATGAGTGGCAGCAGCACGGCGAGGACGGCGGTGCCGATGCGGCCTCCGGCGAGGGCGCCGGTGGCGGCGGGCAGGAAGGCGTAGGCGACGGCCGCCCACGCGCGCAGCAGGCGGGAGGTGACGAGCGGGCGGGAGGCGAAGTACGCGGTGAACCCGGCCAGCGGCACCGAGAAGACCATCAGGACGGTGACGGCGAGGCCGGTCGAGCCGAGGAACGCGGAGGCCAGCATCGCCACGAGGGCGAGGTAGGGCGGGGCGGACGGGGTGCCGCCGGAGCCGACGGGGTGCCAGGCGTCCAGGTAGCGCGACCACAGTTCGCCGGAGCCGGCCGGGGCGGGCAGCAGGGCGCCGCCCGAGAGCGCGCCACCGCCGAGCAGGTTCCGGCAGGCGGCGAACGACACGAGCAGCAGCACCAGGAAGAGCACCGGGCCGGGTTTGCGGGCGATGCGCTTGAGGCGGGCGAACTGCTCGATCTCCAGGAAGTCGGCGTCGTCGCCACCGGGTCCGGACTCGACGGCGCCGCCGTGCCGTCCGGCGGAGGACACCTCGGGGTCGGAGCCGCCGAAGAGGTTGCCGGCGACCTGTTCCACGGTGGCGCGCACGGTCGCGCCCGGCGGCGGGAACAGGGGCCGCAGTTCGCCCTTGTCGACCTGCGGGCGGCCGCGCCTGCGGCGCCCGGCGATGATCCGCTCGGGCCGCAGCAGGGTGCCCAGCAGACCACGGATCTCGTCGACGGCCTGTCCGGGGACCTTGCCGACGAGGTAGGCGACGGTCCTGAGGAGGGTGCCGAGCACGAGCCGCAGCAGGACCCAGGGCAACACGCCCGTACGGGCGTTGACGAGCAGGGTGTAGACGGCGCCCGCCTTGTCGACCTTGTGCGGGGAGGCGGCGGTGCGGCCCACGCAGTCGACGGTGCGGCGTTCGCGGGAGGCGGCCTCGGCGTGCCGCACGACGGCTTCCGGGGCGATGAGGACGCGGTGGCCGGCGGCGTGCGCCCGCCAGCACAGGTCGACGTCGTCGCGCATCAGGGGCAGCCGCTTGTCGAAGCCGCCGAGCTGCTCGAAGACGTCGCGCCGGACGAGCATGCCGGCGGTGGACACCGACAGCACGGGCCCGACGTGGTCGTGCTGTCCCTGGTCCTGTTCCCTGCGGTCCAGGCCGGTCCAGCGGCGGCCGGAGTTGGCGATGCTGACGCCCACCTCGAGCAGCTGGCGGCGGTCGTACCAGCCGCGCAGCTTGGGGCCGACGACGGCCACGTCGTCGCGGCCGAGCTCCAGTTCGTTGTCGACCACGCGCAGCAGCTGGGCGAGGGCGTCGGGTTCGGGGGCGCTGTCGTCGTGCAGCAGCCACAGCCACTGGATCGGCTCGCCGTGCGGGAGGTCGGGCAGGTCGTAGGCGTCGTCGCGCCACGAGCGCGTGACCGGGTCCCAGCCGCTGGGGCGCTTGAGGTACGGCAGCTCGTCCGGGGTGAGGACGGGCGCGGAGCGGACCGCCTCCTCGACGGCCTGGCCGAAGCCGGTACGGCGGGCCAGGTGCAGCACGCGGTCGGCGCCGAGTGCCTCGGTGACCAGCTGGGCGGAGGCGTCCGCGCTGCCGGTGTCGGCGGCCACGGCGTGCTGGACGGGGCGCTCCTGGCCGAGCAGCCCGGCGAGCGCGTCGGGCAGCCAGCGGGCGCCGTCGTGGGAGACGAGCACCGCTGTGACGACATGACGCGGGAACTCAGGCATGGCAGCTGTTGCTTGGTGGGCTGCCGTATGGCTGTGCACGGACATCGAGGTACGGGCCCCGGTTCGGTGGACTGCGGTGGACACCCGCGCCCCCTGTGGGTGGCGAGGAGTCTCGGACGAGCGACCACACTATCGGCTGGGCATGACGGCGGCCCGCCGCCTGTGGACAACCCACCCGCGACGGGCCGTTCACGCCGTTTGCCGTCGTATGTACCTGTGCCGGGCCTGGCCCCGGTGCCCGTGCCGGATCTCCGTCCGTGTCAGACCGCGGCCTTCTTCAGGCGGCGCCGCTCGCGCTCGGACAGGCCACCCCAGATGCCGAATCTCTCGTCGTTCGAGAGGGCGTACTCGAGGCACTCGGACCGCACCTCGCAGGCGAGGCAGACCTTCTTGGCCTCTCTGGTGGAGCCGCCCTTCTCGGGGAAGAAGGACTCGGGGTCGGTCTGGGCGCACAGCGCGCGCTCCTGCCAGCCGAGTTCCTCGTCCGCGTCGTCGACCAGCAGTTGCTGCACCAGCTCGGTCATGTGCGCCCCTCGTCTGTCTTTCGCGTCCCCGTGGTCGTGGCCGTTACCGATTTCGGCTGAACGACACGAGTGAAATTACAAGTGTGCCGCTCCGGGAGAGTCAAGCCGAGATCTGCTATTGAGCCCGTTATTCACTCTGCGGAACCAAGGCCAAGCGGAAAGTGTTCAAATCGCCATAAACCTTGACACGCAGACGGGGCCCGGGAGGGCCTCCCACCCCACACAGATACCTGTACGGAGAAGGACGCCCAGGAGTTCGATCGCGTTCCGACGAGGCTCGTGCGCCCGGATGGACGCCATGTGTCCCGGCATCCCGGTGAACAAACCTTTCACCTGAGGAATGAACCGGATGAGGTGAAACATGTCCCACATACCGGGCGCCGAGTTGACACGCGAGGTGTGAACCGCTGTCCTTGTGGGCATGCTCGCGCACTTGGCACTCACCTCGACCCGCCCCGCCGGGTCCCACGGTGCTGCCCGTGCCCGCTGTAGCTGTTCCTGTTGTCCCAGCTGTTGAGCCTTCCGTACCGCTCCAGCTGCTCCTGAGTCCGTCCGGACTCGGCTGCGTTGTCTCCATCCCTGGCCCGACTCTTCCGCCGAGGACCCACCGCACCCCCATGAACAGCGACAACGACCTTCAGATCGCCGGCGACATCCTCGAAGTCCCGCACCTGCTCCAGGCCCCGCGCGAGCACCCGGCCACCGTGGCCGAGTTCGTCGGCCTGGCCCGTGACATCGCCGCCGACCGCTCCCAGTGGGCGCACCTCGTCCAGTACGACGCGACGAGCCGCTGGTACCACCGGCTGCGCACCGGCCCGGGCTACGAGGTGTGGCTGCTGTCCTGGGTGCCGGGGCAGGGCACCGGTCTGCACGACCACGGCCGCTCCTCCGGTGTGCTGACCGTCCTGGAGGGCACACTGACCGAGCGGACCGACCGGGGCACGCGCACCCTGGGCGAGGGGGCGCAGCGGGTCTTCGCGCCGGGGTACGCGCACGGGGTCGTCAACGACACGCTGGAGCCGGCGGTGAGCCTGCACGTCTACTACCCGGGCCTGACCGAGATGCCGATGCACACGTCCCCGCACTGCGAGGGCCGGACCGAGCCGCGTCCGGTGACTGCCTGACGCGTTGTCGTACCCGCCTGCAAGACTGCTTCCATGCGCATTGTGGTTCTGGCAGGCGGCATCGGTGGTGCCCGGTTCCTGCGCGGTCTGAGGCAGGCCGTGCCGGACGCGGACATCACGGTCATCGGCAACACCGGGGACGACATCCACCTCTTCGGGCTGAAGGTCTGCCCGGACCTCGACACGGTGATGTACACGCTCGGCGGCGGCATCAACGAGGAGCAGGGCTGGGGTCGGACGGACGAGACGTTCCACCTCAAGGAGGAGCTCGCGGCGTACGGGGTCGGACCCGAGTGGTTCGGGCTCGGCGACCGGGACTTCGCCACGCACATCGTTCGTACGCAGATGCTGAGCGCCGGATATCCGCTGAGCACCGTGACCGAGGCGCTGTGCGACCGCTGGAAGCCGGGCGTCCGGCTGATCCCGATGACCGACGACCGCGTGGAGACGCATGTGGCGGTCGAGGTGGACGGCGAGCGCAAGGCGGTCCACTTCCAGGAGTACTGGGTGCGGCTGCGGGCGTCGGTCCCGGCGGAGGCGGTCGTGCCGGTCGGCGCCGAGCAGTCCAAGCCGGCGCCGGGGGTGCTGGAGGCCATCGCGGAAGCGGACGTCGTGCTGTTCCCGCCGTCCAACCCGGTCGTGTCCATCGGCACGATCCTCGCCGTGCCCGGCATCCGGGAGGCGATCGCCGACGCCGGCGTGCCGGTGGTGGGCCTGTCCCCCATCGTCGGGGACGCGCCCGTGCGCGGCATGGCCGACAAGGTGCTCGCGGCGGTCGGCGTCGAGTCCACGGCCGCGGCGGTGGCCGAGCACTACGGCTCCGGCCTGCTCGACGGCTGGCTGGTGGACACCGTGGACGCGGGCGCGGTCGACCGGGTGGAGACGGCCGGCATCCGCTGCCGGGCCGTACCGCTGATGATGACCGACGTCGACGCGGCCGCGCGGATGGCCCAGGAGGCGCTGACGCTGGCGGAGGAGGTGCGGCGGGCGTGAGCGGCGGAGTGTCCCCGCGGCCGGACGACGGCGCCGTGCCCGGGTACCGGGTCTGGGCCGTCGCCGGGATCCCGGAGGTGCAGCGGGGCGACGACCTCGCCAAGGTGATCGCCGGTGCCGAGCCGGGCCTGACCGACGGGGACGTGCTGCTCGTCACCTCGAAGATCGTGTCCAAGGCGGAGGGCCGGATCGTCGAGGCCGCCGACCGGGAGGCCGCGATCGATGCCGAGACCGTGCGGGTCGTGGCGCGGCGTGGTCCGCTGCGGATCGTCGAGAACCGGCAGGGCCTGGTCATGGCCGCCGCCGGGGTCGACGCCTCCAACACCCCGTCCGGCACGGTGCTGCTGCTGCCCGAGGACCCGGACGCGTCCGCGCGGGCCATCCGGCACGGGCTGCGGGAGGCGCTCGGCGTCAATGTCGGGGTCGTCGTCACCGACACCTTCGGGCGGCCCTGGCGCGCGGGGCTCACGGACGTCGCGATCGGCGCCGCGGGCGTACACGTGCTGGACGACCTGCGCGGGGACACGGACGCGCACGGCAATCCGCTCTCCGCCACCATCGTCGCCACGGCGGACGAACTGGCCGCCGCCGGTGACCTGGTCAAGGGCAAGGCCGCCGGACTGCCCGTCGCCGTGCTGCGCGGGCTGCCGCACACCGTGGCCGACGACCACGGCGCGGGGGCGCGGGCCATGGTGCGCGGGGCGCGCGACGACATGTTCCGGCTGGGCACCTCCGAGGCGGTCCGGGAGGCGGTGACCCAGCGGCGTACGGTACGGGCCTTCACCGACGAGCCGGTCGACCCCGGGGCCGTACGGCGGGCGGTGGCCGCGGCGGTGACCGCGCCGGCCCCGCACCACACCACGCCGTGGCGGTTCGTGCTGCTGGAGTCGGCGGCCTCGCGCACGCGGCTGCTCGACGCCATGCGCGATGCCTGGATCGCCGACCTGCGGCGGGACGGGAAGACCGAGGAGTCGATCGCCAAGCGGGTGCGGCGCGGTGACGTGCTGCGCCACGCGCCGTATCTCGTGGTGCCCTGTCTCGTCATGGACGGCTCGCACACCTACGGGGACGCGCGGCGGGACGGCGCCGAGCGGGAGATGTTCGTCGTCGCCACCGGAGCCGGGGTGCAGAACTTCCTGGTCGCGCTGGCCGGGGAGCGACTGGGCTCGGCCTGGGTGTCGTCGACGATGTTCTGCCGGGACGTGGTGCGCGAGGTGCTGGACCTGCCCGCGGACTGGGACCCGATGGGAGCGGTGGCGGTCGGCCATCCGGCCGAGGACCCGCGGCCCCGGCCGGAGCGGGAGGCGGGGGCGTTCATCGAGGTGCGCTGATCGGTCTCCTCCGGACCGCCTAGTCTCGTATCGCAGCTCCGCTCTCACAGCACAGCTCCAGCAGCCCAGGGATCCCAGTCGTGGCAGGACGTTTCGCTCCGCGGCCCACGCGTACGACGGTGCGCGGTGGGCATGTCGGCGTGCCCGCCGGCACCGGGGTCCCCCGGCAGGCCGCCGGGCCGGGGCGGGTGCGGACGTGGGCGCCGGACGGGCCGCTCGATCTCGGGCTGGTGCTCGGGCCGCTCAGGCGCGGACCCGGGGATCCGACCTTCCGCGCGGCGCCGGACGGCTCCGTGTGGCGGGCCAGCCGGACGCCCGCCGGGCCGGGGACGCTGCGGGTGTCGGCGTACGGCGGTGAGGTGCGCGGCGAGGCGTGGGGGCCGGGGGCCGAGTGGCTCCTCGAGCGGTTGCCGGAGCTGCTCGGCGCCGCCGACGATCCCTCCGCGTTCGCGCCCCGGCACCGCGTGGTGGCGATGGCCCGGCACCGGCGGCCGGGGTTGCGTCTGACGCGCACCGGGCTGGTGCTGGAGTCGTTGATCCCGTCGGTCCTGGAGCAGAAGGTCACGACCGTCGAGGCGTACCGAGCGTGGCGGTTGCTGGTGCGGAAGTTCGGGGAGCCGGCGCCGGGCCCCGCGCCCGGGCGGATGTACGTGATGCCGGAGCCGCGGGCGTGGGCGCTGATCCCCTCCTGGGAGTGGCACCGGGCCGGGGTCGACAACAAGCGGGCGTCGACGATCCTGCGGGCCGTGCGGCTCGCCGCCCGGCTGGAGGAGGCGGTCGGGATGCCTCCCGAGGCCGCGCAGGCGCGGCTGGAGGTCGTACCGGGGATCGGGCCGTGGACGTCGGCGGAGACCGTGCAGCGCAGTCATGGGGCGGCGGACGCGGTGACGGTCGGGGATCTGCATCTGCCGGGGATCATCGGGTGGGCGCTGGCCGGGGACCGGGCCGCGGACGACGCCGTGATGCTGGAGTTGCTGGAGCCCTATGCGGGGCAGCGGCACCGGGCGGCCCGGCTGATCCTGCTGAGCGGACGTGTGCCGCCGCGGAGGGCTCCGCGGATGCCGGTGGGTGACATCGGCCGGCTGTGAGGGTCAGCCGCGCCGCCCGGCCGCGGTGCCGGCCCGGCCGTGCAGCCTCAACGCCTGGGCCAGGCCGGCCACCGCGGCCGTGGTGAGCACAGTGCGCACGATGTCGGCGGTCGACCAGACCCCCTCGAACCGGTCGACGAGCGAGGGGTCCGAGGCGTTGGCGGGGTCGCCCTGATCAGGTGCCGCTGAGCATGACGGACGTGTCCGGTCCGTCGGCGGTCCCCCAGGTACGCACGCCCAGCGCCGTCGACGGTGCCACATCGCTGGTCGGGGCCCACGACGACCCGCACGGGCGTGTTCCGGTCGTCGGCGAGGGTGTACGGATCGGGGCCGCGCAGCACCGCGAGGTCGCCCGGCTTCAGCAGGACCGGCGTGCCGCCGTCGGGCGTCACCCAGGCACCGCCGCGGACCATGGTGACGAGGGACACCGGGGCGCGGTCCTCGACGCGCAGGGACCACGGTGGCCGGAAGACGGACCTGAGCAGGAACGAGCCGCGTGCCTTCAGGCCTTCAAGGAGACCGGCCAGGACGTCCATGTGCCGGTCGTCCCCGTGCCCGTCGGCTTCGTACCGGTCGCCTTCGTACCGTGTGTCGGTCATGTGATCAGTCAACCAAGACGAATTGGCGACGGCCATAGCCACAACGCTCAGTTCCACAAGCAGGCGTCTACTGGTCCGAGGAGAACCGCACCGCCCCCGCCGGAATGCGCGCGTCGCACCACACCCGCACGCCCTCCCGCAGTTCGTTGTCGGCCCCGACGACCGCGCCGTCGCCGATCACCGCGCCGGTGAGGACGGAGCGCTCGCCGACGCGGGCGCGGGTGCCGATGAGGGAGTCGGTGACGACGGCACCGGGCTCGATGACGGCCCCCGGCAGGATCGTGCTGCCGAAGACCCGGGCCCCCTCGGCGACGAAGGCGCCCTCGCCCACCACCGTGCCGCCCGTCAGCTTGGCGTCGGGCGCGACCGTGGCCGTCGGCAGGACGAGGCGGTCGCCGCAGCGGCCGGGGACGGCGGGGGAAGGGGCCCGGCCCAGGACCAGGTCGGCGGAGCCGCGGACGAAGGCCGCGGGCGTGCCGAGGTCGAGCCAGTACGTCGAGTCCACCATGCCCTGGAGGTGGGCGCCGGCGGCCAGCAGACCGGGGAACGTCTCGCGCTCCACGGAGACCGGGCGGCCCGCCGGGATGGCGTCGATGACCGAGCGGCGGAAGACGTACGCCCCGGCGTTGATCTGGTCGGTGACGATCTCCTCGGGGGTCTGGGGCTTCTCCAGGAAGGCGAGCACGCGGCCGGTGTCGTCGGTGGGGACCAGGCCGTAGGCGCGGGGGTCGGTGACCTTGGTGAGGTGCAGGGACACGTCCGCGGACGTCTCCTCGTGGGTGCGCACCAGCGCCCTGATGTCCAGCCCGGTCAGGATGTCGCCGTTGAAGATCAGCACCGGCTCGTCGGGGCCGGAGTGCAGTCGTGAGGCCACGTTGCGGATGGCTCCGCCCGTGCCGAGGGGCTCCTGCTCGGTGACGTACTCGATGTGGAGGCCGAGCGCGGCGCCGTCGCCGAAGTACGGCTCGAAGACCTCGGCCAGGTAGCTCGTCGCGAGCACGATGTGCTCCACGCCCGCCGCTCTGGCCCGGGCCAGCTGGTGGGTGAGGAACGGGACCCCGGCCGCCGGGACCATGGGCTTGGGGGTGTGCACCGTGAGCGGGCGCAGCCGGGTGCCTTTGCCGCCGACCAGGAGGATCGCTTCTGTCACCTGTCGTCTCTGCTTCCTGCCGGGACCGGCCGAACTGTGTTTCGGCCGGCCAGTGTATGCAGACCGTGCGACAGCGCCCGCCTCCCCCCGACGGCTGTGAACGTGCGCCCCGCCCGTCAGCGCCCCTGGTAGCGGGCCGCGGTGGAACGGGCCGAGCCGAGCTTGGCGTAGAGCCGCTTCCCCGGACAATCGGTGGCGTATCCGTCCCGATGGCCGGAGATCACGTTCAGTCGTACGTTCTTCCCCTTTGGGTAGAGATTGCCACCGCCCGACCTCAGATATGTCTTTCCGCGCGGATTGGCTCCGTAGAGCCCGAGCTTCCACGCGGTGAGCTTGGCGACGGCCTTCACCGCGGCGGAGGACGGTTTGGTCCTGCCGTAGCTGCCGATCACGGCGATGCCCATGCTGGCCGCGTTGAACCCGAGTGTGTGTGCGCCGCGGACCGCCTTGGACACTCCCCCGGCGCGGCCCTCGTAGATGGTTCCGCACTTGTCGATGAGGAAGTTGTATCCGATGTCGCGCCAGCCCATGCTGCGGACGTGGTACCGGTAGATACCGCGGATGACCGACGGTGCCTGTGAGCAGCGGTAGTTGTTGCCGGATGCGGTGTGGTGGACGAACGCCGCCTTGATCTTCTGCGTGTAGACGAACCCCTTCTCGCGCAGCGACTCGTCCGCGCGCCAGCCGCGCCTGGTCACGATGCGCGGGCGCGGCCCGATGTGCGGCTTGCTGCGCTGGGCCTCGGTCAGCTGGTCGCCGCGCAGGGCCAGTAGCTGCATCTCGGTCTCCGCCCTGCCGAGGGCCGGGATCTCGGTGGCGGCGAAGGGCGCGAGGTCGGTGTTGACGGCGGAGGCGGCGGCCTCGGCCTCCTGGAGGGTGCCGGCGCTCGGGACGTCGGCCGGGGGCCCGGCGGGTGGCGGCTCGTCACCGGGGTCGACGAGTTCCAGGCGCAGACCGGAGGGGAGGGGTGCGCGGCCTCCGCCGCCGGGCCTCTCCGCCCCCTTGCCCCCGTCCGTCCCGTCCGTCCCGTCGGTCCCGTCGTCGGCCCGTACGCGTACGTCGACCCCATTCGAATCCCCCACCCACAGCGGTGCGGTGCCGCCGCGCACCCGGCCGGAGGAGCCATCCGCGGTGCCCGGGTCGGCACCGTGGTCGGCGTTGTGCGTCTCGACGTCCTGCCAGCCGGACCATCCGCCGGTGCCGGCGGCCCGGGTGCGGACCTGGACGTGACCGTGCAGTTCGGTGCCGGGGTCGTCCCAGACGACGCCGACGAGCGAGAAGGGCCGTACGTGGTCGCGGTGCAGGCCCTGTTCGGAGACGGCACCGCTGGCGCGGTCCCGGGTGAGGGGCACCAGGGGCAGGGACTGGGTGGCGCCGGGGACCGCGGATGCGACGGCACGCCCCCCGACGGGTCTCGCGGGAGCGGCTGTCGCGGGCACGGTCAGCGGCAGGGCGAGGGCGGCGGCGCAGGTGACACCGACCGAGGAGACGCCGATCGAAGAAGTGAGGAATCCACGCATGCCCATGATCTTGGACATAGTCATATAAATCTGTCCATCGGGGAACTGACGGACCGTCGGCTGGGGTTCCGCCGAACCGGTGGCCCCGCCGCGCGGTGCCGGGTCGGTCCGCCGCGTACGCTTGCGCGGGTGAACGCCACCGATCGCACCCCTGCCGACCTGCTGCGATCCGCGCTCGCCGCGGATCCCGGACGCCCCCTGGTGACCTTCTACGACGACGCCACGGGCGAACGCGTCGAACTGTCCGTGGCCACCTTCGCCAATTGGGTGGCCAAGACCGCCAACCTCCTCCAGGGCGACCTCGCCGCCGGACCCGGCGACCGGGTCGCGCTGCTGCTGCCCGCGCACTGGCAGACGGCCGTGTGGCTGCTGGCCTGCTCGTCGGTGGGCGTGATCGCGGACATGGCCGGCGACCCGGCGGCGGCCGACGTCGTCGTCAGCGGACCGGACTCACTGGACGCCGCGCGGGCGTGCCGCGGCGAGCGGGTCGCGCTCGCGCTGCGGCCGCTCGGCGGACGGTTCCCGCAGCCCCCGGCGGGCTTCGCCGACTACGCCGTGGAAGTCCCGGGCCAGGGCGACCGGTTCGCACCGTTCTCGCCGGTCGATCCCGAGGAGCCGGCGCTGATCGTCGCGGGGGCGGAGCTGACGGGTGCCGAGGTGGTGGAGCGGGCGGTCCGGGAGGCTCCGGCGCTGGACCTCACGGGGCCCGGGTCCCGGCTGCTGTCCGGGCTGCCGTACGACACCTGGGAGGGGCTGAGCGCGGGACTGTACGCGCCGCTGGCCACCGGCGGCTCCGTGGTGCTGTGCCGGCACCTGGAGCGGCTGGACGAGGAGGCTCTGGCCAAGCGGATCGAGAGTGAGCGGGTGACCGCCGCGCGCCACTGAGGGGGCCGCACGGGGTTCACTCGTTCGGAGTAACAAGAAGCTCCCCTGGCCTGCCGCGCGCGTCATGGTCGTAAGAACCAGGACATGACGCCCGTAAGCCATGAGGGGGTGGCCCCGCCGTGACCGACACCGCAGGCACGCCCTCCGGCCCGGCCACGGTTTCCGGCGCCGCCGCCACCGGCGAGGGGCGTGCACGACGGCGCCGGCGGTGGGCGAAGGCGGTGGCCCTGGGGGCCGGGATCCTCGTGATGGCGGCGGCCGGGGGCGGCTGGGCGGTGTACACGAAGCTGAGCGCCAACATCACGCCCGACGAGGCGGCCGCGGCCGAGCTCGCCCGGTACGAGCGGGAGCGGCCCACCGCACTGGTGCGCGACGCGCAGAACATCCTGCTGATCGGGTCGGACACGCGCGCGGGGGACGGCAACGACGAGTACGGACGGGACCTGGGCAGCGAGCGGTCCGACACCACGATCCTGCTGCACCTGGCCGCCGACCGGCGCAGCGCCACCGCCGTGTCCCTGCCCCGCGACCTGATGGTGGACGTGCCGGGCTGCCGGCGGGCGGACGGCGGCCGCAGCGAGCCGACGTTCGCCATGCTCAACTACGCCTTCCAGATAGGCGGTTCGGCCTGCACCATCCGGACCGTGGAGAAGCTGACGGGCATCCGGATCGACCACCACGTCGTCGTCGACTTCAGCGGCTTCAAGGACATGGTCGACGCCGTGGACGGCGTGGAGGTGTGCCTGAAGGAGCCCATCCGCGACAAGGCCGCCAGACTGCGGCTGCCCGCGGGCAAGGTGACCCTCGACGGCGAGCAGGCGCTCGGCTACGTGCGGGCCCGCAAGTCCCTGGGTGACGGCAGCGACACCGACCGGATGGACCGGCAGCAGCGTTTCCTCGGGGCGCTCGTGCACAAGGTGCGCAGCGACGACGTCCTGCTGAACCCGGTCAAGCTCTACCCGGTGCTGGACGCGGCCACTTCCTCACTCACCACCGATCCGGAACTGGCGAGTCTGCGCGGCCTTTACCGACTGGTGCGCGGTTTGAGGGACATCCCTACCAAGGAAGTACGTTTTCTGACTGTTCCCAGGGAGTCGTACGTTTACAACGCCAATCGTGACCAGTTGGTGGAACCCGAAGCCGAGAAACTCTTCGCGCTGTTGCGGGCCGACCGGCCGGTGGAGGTCGCACGGGAAGTCACACCGGATTCTCACAACGACCGCCGCCCCGACGACCGGCGAAGCGCCCCCTCCCCCACCCCCACCTTCCGCGGCAACACCGCCGCCGAGGACACCTGCGAGTAAAACGAGCGCCAAGACCGAACATCTGCTCATGGGAATGGGGTGTATTGCCCTGTTGTAGGGAGGTGGAATTTGTCACGAGCGTCGCCTGACGCTGAACTGGGCGGATAGTGTGAGCGATCCGGTGCACCCGGCCGCGAGGTCCGTCCTGGGGTCGTGCACTGACTGACCGAGACCCGAGCGCCTTGTGGGGGGTAGGCGCCGCGTGGCCCCGACGGAGGATTCGGACAACCGTGGACGCGCAAGGCCGTGGGCGGGCGGACAACATCGATCCCGCAGACCAGTGGGTGCTCAATCCGAACACCGGCGAATACGAACTGCGACTGAGTCATTCCGCAGCGCAGTCGACGGTACCGGGGCCGCGTAGATCCGCGTCCCCCCAGGGCGGTGGAGGCAGAGCCGCGGCGCGCGGCCGGACCGCGGCGCCGGGGCGTGGCGGCCCGGACGGTGGTACCCGGGACACCCTCGTGTCGGAGGTTCCCGGTCCGCGCCGGCGCCGGGGGGCTCCCCCCGAGCCGCCGCCGGGACGCCGCAACCGGCGGCCGGTGAAGAAGAAGTCGAAGGCGAAGAAGATACTGCTGTGGACCGGTGGGTCCATGGCCTTCGTGCTGGTCGCCGTGTCGGCCGCGGGCTACCTCTACATCAAGCACCTGAACGACAACATCACGTCCGTCTCCGACGACGGCGCGAGCACAGGTGGCTTCAGCAAGGACGAGGCGATCAACATCCTGCTGATCGGCACCGACAAGCGCACCGGCAAGGGCAACGAGGGCTACGGTGACGCGGGCAGCGTCGGTCACGCCGACACCAACATCCTGCTGCACGTCTCCAAGGACCGGACGAACGCCACGGCGCTGAGCATTCCGCGCGACCTGATCGTGAACGTCCCCGACTGCCCGACGACCCAGGCCGACGGCTCCAAGAAGGTCATCCCGGGCACGGACAACGTCCGCTTCAACACCAGCCTCGGCCAGGACGGGCGCACCCCGAGCTGCACCATGCGCACGGTCACCGAGCTGACCGGGATCACCCCGGACGACTTCATGGTCGCCGACTTCAACGCGGTCAAGACGCTGACCACGGCGGTCGGCGGTGTCGACGTCTGCCTGGGCAAGGACATCGACGACAAGGACTCGCACCTGAAGCTGTCGAAGGGCACGCACAACATCTCGGGCGAGCAGGCGCTGGCGTTCGTGCGCACCCGGCACTCGGTCGGGTTCGGCGGCGACCTGAGCCGGATCGGGCTCCAGCAGCAGTTCCTCAGCGCGCTGATGCGCAAGCTGAGTTCCAACTCGACGCTCACCAGCCCGACGAAGATGCTGAAGCTGGCCGAGGCCGGCACCAAGGCGCTGACCGTGGACGACAAGCTGGACAGCATCGGCAAGCTGAAGGACCTGGGTCTGGAACTGGGCAAGCTCAACCCGAAGAACCTGACCTTCACCACGGTGCCGGTCGTGGACAACCCGGCCGAGAAGGTCAAGACGACCGTCGTCCTCAACAACTCGACGGCTCCCGCGGTCTTCGACGCGATCAAGAGCGACGTGTCCTTCAGCGACGTGAAGAAGAAGCAGAAGGCGGCCAAGGACGCGCAGGCCGCCCGCCTCAAGGGCACCAAGTCCGCCGCCTCGGAGGTGCGGGTGCGCATCCTCAACGGCGGAGCGCGCTCCGGCAGCGCGCAGGCGGCCCTCAACTGGCTCCAGAACGACGAGGGCGTGACGAAGTCGGAGAACGCGGGCAACGCCCCCGCCGCACTGAGCAGGACCACCCTGGAGTACGCGCCCGACCAGGCGGCCCAGGCCCGCAGGCTGGCCGCCATCCTGGGGCTTTCCGGATCCGCCATGAAGCCAGGGAAGAGCGTGACCAACTCCCAGGGCCTGCCCGCGATGACGCTCACCCTGGGCAAGGACTTCAAGGGTGCGGGCGTCTCCCTCACCACTCCGACGAAGGCGCCGAAGGTCGACAAGTCCACGGCGGACAAGGTGCAGTGCGCCTCGTGAGCCACTGAATTCGGGGGCCGGTCGACCCACGAGGTGACCGAAGGGGCCTGTTCTACGTCTGACAGGGCGTAGGACAGGCCCTTTTCATGGCGCCAGGGTGGGGAGGACGGGGAAGTGACGCAGAACCGCGTGCAGGGGGAGAAGCGGACACCGAACAGCAGTGAGGGCGGCGGCAGCCGCCACGGCAGACAGCGGTCCCGGCGCGGGCACCGCGTTCTGAGATGGTCCGCGACGACGCTGACGCTCCTGATACTCGGCACGGCCTGCGCCGGATATCTGTACTACGAGCATCTCAACGGCAATATCCAGAAGGGTGAGCGCAGCAGCGGCGACTCCAAGGCCAGGAAGACCGCGCCGAACGCCGACGGGCAGACGCCGCTCAACATCCTGCTCATCGGCTCCGACAGCCGTAACACCGCGGAGGATCTGAAGCTCGGCGGGCACCGGGAGAGCGTCGGCAGCCCCCCGCTGGCCGACGTGCAGATGCTCATCCACCTGTCGGCGGACCGCAAGAGCGCCGCCATGGTGAGCATCCCGCGCGACACACGCGTCGACATCCCCAGGTGCAAGGACCCCAAGACCCATCACGAGTATCCGGCGACCAACGACATCATCAACACCACCCTGGCCCGGGGCGGAGCCGGCTGCACGCTGGCCACCTGGGAGAACCTCACCGGGGTCTACATCGACCACTGGATGATGATCGACTTCGCGGGCGTGGTGAGGATGGCGGACGCCATCGGGGGCGTCGAGGTCTGTGTGAAGCAGAACGTCTGGGACCACTCGACGCCGGCCCAGCGCGGCGGCTCCGGGCTGAGGATGAAGGCCGGGACGCACAAGATCTACCACGAGCAGGCCCTCCAGTGGCTGCGCACGCGGCACGCCTGGGGCAGCGACCTGATGCGGAGCCGCGCCCAGCACATGTACCTGAACTCGATGATCCGCACACTGAAGCAGCAGAACGTGTTCACCGACAGCGGCCGGCTGATGGACCTGGCCGAGGCGGCCACGAAGTCCCTGAAGGTCTCCGAGGAGATCGGCACGGTGAAGAAGCTGTACGACCTGGGCACGGAGCTGAAGTCGGTGCCGACGAATCGCATCACGTCGATGACGATGCCTCACGTCGAGGACCCGCGGAACAGCGAGCACGTCCTGCCGGACACGGCCAACGCCGACAAGATGTGGCAGATGCTCCGCGAAGACGTGCCCTTCGACGACAAGGGCAGGGCCGCGGCCGCGAAGCGGACCACGGGCGACGAGCAGGCCACCAAGGACCCCTCCACCTCGGACGACAGGATCGGTGTCACGGTGCGGAACGCCACCCGGTCCGCGACCCTCGGCCCCGTCGGCGGCCGCGCCGGCGCGATCACCCAGGAACTCGTGCGGAAGGGCTTCACGAAGGCCGCCATGGACGGCACGGCCGGGCTGTCGGAGAACAGGACCGTCGTGCGCTACCCGAGCGCCGGTCTGGAGGGCGACGCACAGCGTGTCGCGCGGTCGCTCGGCATTCCGCTGTCCTCGGTGAGGAAGTCGGCCGACGTCTCCGGCATCACGGTGGTCGTCGGCGCCGACTGGCGGACCGGCACGTCCTATCCGAAGCAGTCCAAGCCGAAGTCCGGGGAGCTGCCCGGCAATTCCGACGCCATCAACGCCTCGGAAAGCGGTAAGTGCATGGACGTGTACGCGCCGTATCGCTTCTAGAACAAGGGGCTCGCACTTCCCGCCGGGACCGCACAGCGAACTCCTAACTGGCTACAGAATGATGTGGCGCGCTCAAGTCCGAAGGGGACGGGCGAATTCGGGCGCGCGGTCCGCTGCGGACAACGTGGGTGCCCTTTGCGGGGTAACCCATTGGGCCTCTCGTGCGTCTGACTAGGGGCAAGGGCGTGCCCGGTGAGGGCGCAGGGTGGGAGGGGCAGGGAGTTGACGCGGAGCAGCATGAGCGGGGAGGTTCCCGCGGTCGGGGACACGATGTCCCTCACACCGCAGGGAGGCGAGGCGCCGGCCGGGCACGGCCGGCGCGGCGGCGGGAGACGCCGTGGCGGCGGGGGCGGTGCGGGCGGCGGCAAGAGCGGTACGGGGGAGAACGCGCCGCACCGCAGACGGCGTGCCCTGCGCTGGTCGGCGACGGTGCTGGCGGTGGTGATACTCGGCACGGCCGGCGCCGGATACCTCTACTACGAGCACCTCAACGCCAACATCAAGAAAGACCCCCTGAACATCGGCGACGCCAAGGACAGGGCGGCCGAGTCCAAGGCGAACGCGGCCGGGCAGACGCCGCTGAACATCCTGCTGATCGGCTCGGACGGGCGGAACAACAAGAAGGACCAGGAACTCGGCGGCGCGAAGGACACCTTCAACACCGCGCCCCGCGCCGACGTCCAGATGCTGCTGCACGTCTCGGCGGACCGCAGCAACATGTCGGTGGTCAGCATGCCGCGCGACACGCTCGTGAAGATCCCCAAGTGCACGGACCCCAAGAGCGGCAAGGTCTACGACGAGCTCACGATGCACATCACCAACGACTCGCTGGGCCGCGGCGGCCCCGGCTGCACGGTGGCGACGTGGGAGAAGCTCACCGACATCCACATCGACCACTTCATGATGATCGACTTCTCCGGTGTGGTGTCGATGGCCGACGCCATCGGCGGCGTACCGGTGTGCGTGGACGCCAACGTGTACTCCAAGGACAGCAACGGCCACGGCTCGGGCCTGAAGCTGAAGAGGGGCACCACGTACGTCAAGGGCGTCCAGGCCCTCCAGTGGCTGCGCACGCGGTACGGCTTCGAGGACAACACCGACATCGCCCGCGCCAAGGCCCAGCACCAGTACATGAACGCGATGGTCCGCCAGCTGCGCGAGAACGCCACGCTCAGCAACCCCGGCAAGCTGAAGGACCTCGCCGAGACGGCCACCACGGCGCTCACGGTCGACAACGGGCTCGGCACGGTCAAGAAGCTGTACGACCTGAGCAAGGAGCTCAAGAAGGTCCCCACCAAGCGCATCACCATGACGACGATGCCGTGGCAGTACGAGTCGCCCACCAGTGGCCGGGTGGTGCCCAAGCCGGGTGACGCGGAGAAGCTTTTCCGGCTGGTCCGCGACGACATCGCCCTGGACGGCAAGGGCAAGGAGAAGGCCGCCGCGCCGAAGACGAGCTCGGACCCGGCCGCGGCCGACGACAAGATCGCCGTACAGGTGCAGAACGGCACCGGGTCCGACACCGAGGCCGCGGTCTCCGGGCGGGCGAACACGATCGCCCAGCTCCTCGCCGGCGAGGGCTTCACGCAGGCGGTGTCGGACCGCTCGGCGGCCCCGAGCGAGGCCACGACGGTGATCCGCTATCCCAGCGCGGACCTGGAGGGGGACGCCCAGCGGGTGGCCAAGGCGCTCGGCATCCCGACGTCCGCGGTGAAGAAGTCGACGGACGTCTCCGGGGTCACCCTGGTCGTCGGCGCCGACTGGCGCACGGGCACCAAGTACACCGCGCCCAAGGAGGACGACTCGACGCCGGACTCGGCGCAGGTGATCAACGGCGCGGACAAGAAGCAGTGCATGCACGTCAACCCGAGCTACACCTGGTAGCCCGGGCCGGCGGGCGCCTCGCGCGCGGACTCAGTCGGTGGCGAGCACCGCGGGACGGCGCGAGGCGATGACCTTCTTCGCGAGGGAACGGGGGCTGGTCAGGAAGCCCCAGCCCCAGGACATGTGCATGGTGGCCAGGGCCACGGGGATCTGAAGCCGCGCCTTGAGGGGCAGGCCCTTGCCGGCGGGCACCGACCCGGCGGCGATCGCCGCGAGGTAGCCGCCGGGGATCACGAAGCCCCAGGGGGTCAGGGCCGCGCCCACCACGATCCCCGCCGCCATCGCGCACACCGCCGTCGGCGGGGCGAGGTAGCGCAGGTTGATGGAGCCCTCGTGGTAGCGGGCGACGACGTGCCGCCAACGGCCGTAGTCCTTGTACTGCTTGGCGAGCGCCTTCACGCTGGGCCGCGGCCGGTACGACACCTTCAGCTCCGGCGAGAACCAGATCAGCCCGCCCGCCTCGCGGATACGGAAGTTCAGCTCCCAGTCCTGGGCGCGGATGAACTCCTCGTTGTAACCGCCCTGCCGCTCCAGCGCCTCGCGCCGGAAGACACCGAGGTAGACGGTCTCGGCCGGGGCCGCCTCGCCGCCGGTGTGGAAGGCGGCGTTGCCGACGCCGATCTTCGAGGTCATCGCGGCGGCGACCGCGTGCTCCCAGTCGTTCTCACCCTCGGCGTGCATGATGCCGCCGACGTTCTGCGCGCCGGTCTCCTCCAGCAGCCGTACGGCCGTGGCGATGTAGTTCGGCGAGAGCATGCCGTGCCCGTCGACGCGGACCACGATCGGATGGCGGGAAGCCTTGATCGCGGCGTTGAGCGCGGCGGGGGTACGGCCGGTCGGGTTCGGGACGGTGTGCACACGAGGGTCTTCGGCGACCAGCTCGGCGGCGATCTCGTCCGTACGGTCCGCGGACGGGCCGAGGGCGATCACCACCTCCATCTCGCCGGCGTACTCCTGCGCGAGGATCGCTTTGACGGCCCCGCGCAGATGCCGCTCCTCGTTGAGGACGGGCATGATCACAGAAACGGCGGGGAGCCGCACGTCGGGGTTGGCGTTCATAGGGGGCTCACGTTACCGCGAACGGGGGAACACCCGTGCGCGCCGCCGGGTCGCTGCCGCGGGCCGCAGATCGTATGGGCCTACGGTGCTCACGTTCCCCCGTACGGCCCCGGGACGCAGCGGTCTGTCCTGACAGGCCCTGGGACCCGGGGGGCCCGAAGCCCCAGCGGAGGTGTCCCCATGCCCGTCACGCCGCCGAGCTCTCCGGCACGGCCCCAGCAGCACCCGCGACCGCCCCGGCAGCCGCAGCGGGTGCCGCGGCCCCCCGCCGGACGGAAACGGCCGCGGTGGGCCATGCGGGCGGTGACCACGCTGTCGGTGGTGGTGCTCGCCTCCGCCGGGATCGGGCACGCGGTGGTCAGCAGCCTGGACGCGGGCATCGCGCGGGTGGACGCCTTCAAGGACATGAAGAACCGCCCGCGGGCCGGTCACGGCACGAACATCCTGCTGGTCGGCACCGACGGCCGGGACAAGATCGGCGAGCGGGAGCGGCGGAAGTACCGGCTGGGCGGTGCGCCCTGCCACTGCACCGACACGATCATGATCGTGCACATCTCGGACGACCGGGAGCGGGCGAGCGTGGTCAGCCTGCCGCGCGACTCCTACGCCGAGGCGCCCGCGCACGTCGACGAGGCCACCGGGCAGCGACACGGGCCGCATCCCCTCAAGCTCAACGCGGCGTACGCGGAGGGCGGCCCGCAGCTGACCGTCCGCACGGTCGAGAACATGACCCACGTCAAGATCGACCACTACCTGGAGGTCGACTTCACCAGCTTCATGAAGACCGTCGACGTGCTGGGCGGCGTCCAGGTCTGCACCCCGCTGCCGCTGAAGGACAGCTACACCGGCCTCGACCTCCCGGCCGGCACCCACACCCTGGCCGGCGGGCAGGCCCTCCAGTACGTCCGCGCCCGGCACGTCGACGGGGCCAGTGACCTGGGCCGGATGCGGCGCCAGCAGCGCTTCCTGGCGTCGCTGGTCGAGCGGGCGACCTCGTCGGGGGTGCTGCTGAACCCGATGCGGTTCCGGGACGTGACCCGGGCGGTACTGGGCTCGGTGCGGGCGGACGAGGGCTTCGGCACGGACGAGCTGCTGGAGCTGGGCCGGGCGATGCGGAACTTCTCCCCCTCCTCGTCGGAGTTCACGACCGTCCCCATCGGGCAGTTGTCCTATCCCGTGAAGGGCATCGGCTCGACGCTGAAGTGGGACGGGCCCAAGGCGGAGCAGCTGTTCCAGGCCCTGCGCGACGACAAGCCGCTGGCGCCCGCGCGCCGACCGCAGGGCGAGACGGTGGTCCCGGTGGAGGTGGCCCCGCAGCAGATCCGCGTCCAGGTGCTGAACGGCACCGGCACGGTGGGCCTCGGCCGGCGGGTGGACACGGCCCTGGCGTCGACCGGCTTCGCCACCACGCACCTGCCGCTCGACGCCCCCGACCACAACGTGGGCCGCACGGTCGTCCTCTACGACCCCCGCTGGGACCGCTCCGCCAGGTCCCTGGCCGCCGCCCTCCCCGGCAGCGAGCTACGGCCCGCGAACGGGCAGGGCCCGATGCTGAAGGTGATCGCCGGGTCCGACTTCAAGGGCGTACGCAAGGTGAGGGGTGAGTCGGCGAACGGCCAGGCGGAGGCGACGGTGGTACGCGGCGACGAGGCGCGGTGCTGACGTCGGCACGCGTCTGACGATTCCCCGGACCCGCGAGGGCGGGGAATGTCACACGAGGCCTAGTCCTCGTAGCCCTCCGCGGCGCGCCTCTCGCGGAGTTCCCGGATCTCACGGCGGCGGGCGAGGCGGTGGGTGCGGCGGATCTCGGCCTCCTGGTAGCGGCGCTTGTCGCGTTCGGTCTCCGGGAGGACCGGTGGGACCCGGCGGGGCCTGCCGTCGGCGTCGACGGCGGCGAAGACCAGGTAGGCGGAGCCGACCTGGGTGGCCGGGGTGGACTCGTTCCAGCGCTCGGCCAGGACCCGGACGCCTATCTCCATCGAGGACCGGCCGGTCCAGTTGACCTGGGCCTTCACATGGACCAGGTCGCCCACGCGGACCGGCTCGAGGAAGACCATCTCGTCCATGGACGCGGTGACGGCGGGGCCCCCGCTGTGCCGGCCGGCCACCGCACCGGCGGCGTCGTCGACGAGCTTCATGATCACACCACCGTGCACCGTGCCGAGCAGGTTCGTGTCGTTGTGGGTCATGATGTGGCTGAGCGTGGTCCGGGACGCGGACGTGGGCTTGCCGGGGATGTCCGGCGTGCCCGACTCCACTGGGGTGGCCTGGTCTGTCATGGCCCCCACCTTATGCCGGGGTGACATTCGCGGAATTTGTGTCGGGTTCGCAACAGCGGCGCCCTGATTTTCCGACAAGCCTTGTAAGTCACCTGGTCGGGCCCGGCACACTGGGGCGCATGAATGACTGGCCCGAGGGATGGTCCGACGAGAACCGCGGCCCGCGCTACGGACGCGGGAGTGCCGGCGCGCAGCCTGAGGGCGCCCGTGTGATGCGGCAGGTACGGCGTGGCCCGGCGGCCCCGCCCGGCCAGGGCGGGTACGGCGCGCCCGGCCAGGCGGCGCCGCCGTACGGCGCCGCGGTCCCGCAGCAGCCGTCGTACGTCGACGGACAGGGACACGACGGTTACGGCGAGTACGACAGCGGCTACAACACGGGCCAGGTCTACGGATCGCCCGGCGGCGGCCCCGGCGGCCCGGCGGGCGCGCCCACCCGCGGCCCGCGTCCCGCGCCGAACTGGCGGCGCCGCATCAAGTGGACCGCGATCACGCTGGCCACCGTGCTGATCGTCACGTCGGTGGCGACCTACTTCTGGGCCGACTCCAAGCTCCACCGCGACGTCGACCTGTCGAAGGTCATCGACCGGCCGGAGGCGGGCAAGGGCACCAACTACCTGATCGTCGGCTCCGACAGCCGCAAGGGCATGACGGCCGAGGACAAGAAGAAGCTGCACACCGGATCCGCCCAGGGCCAGCGCACCGACTCGATGATGATCCTGCACGTCGGCGACAACGGCGACACCCTGGTCTCGCTGCCGCGTGACTCGAACGTCATGATTCCGAAGTTCCAGGGTTCGGAGTCCGGCAAGATCAAGGGTCCGCTCGGTACGAACAAGCTGAACGCGGCGTACGCGTACGACGGCCCGACGCTGCTCGTCCGCACCATCGAGTACAACACCGGCCTGCACATCGACCACTACGTGGAGATCGGCTTCGCCGGTTTCGCGAAGATCGTGGACGCGGTCGGCGGTGTCGAGATCGACATCGACAAGGGCTTCAAGGACAAGTACTCGGGCGCCGACTTCAAGGCCGGCAAGCAGACGCTGAACGGTGAGCAGGCCCTGGCCTTCGTCCGCACACGGCACGCGTTCGCCGCGTCCGACCTCCAGCGCACCAAGAACCAGCAGAAGTTCCTGTCGGCGCTCGCCCACCAGGTGGCCACCCCGTCGACGGTGCTGAACCCGTTCAAGTTCTACCCGACCATGGGCGCCGGTCTGGACTCCCTCACCGTCGACAAGGACATGAGCCTGTGGGACCTGGCGTCGATGTTCTGGGCCATGAAGGGCGTCAGCGGGGGTGACGGCACGTCCATGAACATGCCGATCTCCGGTTCTTCGGGCGGCAACCTCGTCTGGGACAAGGCGAAGGTCAAGACGCTGGTGGACGAGCTGAACAACGACGAGCGGGTGACGGTGAGCGGAAACTGAGGCGCCGTGCCGCCGTCCCGACCTCCCCTTGGAGAAGTCTTTACGACGCCTACATGAGCATGTCATGATCCGCTTCACTCGTCCGGCACGGATCAACGGGGGAACACATGCGTCCGCTCGATATCTCTTCCCGCGCTCTCTGCAGACTGACGGCGGTTTCCCTGGCCGCCATGGGTCTGTCGGTCATCGGAGCGCACTCGGCTTCGGCTGCCTACTGCAGCGAGGACTCCAGCGTGGCGTACAGCGCGTACGGGAACTCTTCGGCCTGGTTCAAGAACGACGGCGACAAGGTGTTCGTGCACGACGCGGTGGCCGACGGCCACTCGGCCGTCGCCGTCGTCTCGGTGGAGTACCCGAACGGCGGCGGCGGGCTCTACGACATCGTGTGGGACCGGCAGGGCGCCGGCACCACGATCTCCGTGGCCTACGGCACGAAAATGCCGGAGTGCACCACCGTCCACATCGATGCCTGCGTCGGCACGTACTCGACCGGCAAGTACTGGGACTGCATCGAGGCGCGGCCCGGTATCGCGTAGCGACGACACAGCACGGCGGAGGGCACTCACACAGCGTGAGTGCCCTCCGCCGTCGGCTCAGGTCCGGTTCACATCCTGACGCCCGCCATCGCCCGGCACATCTCCGCGCAGCGGCGACACGCCTCCGCGCAGCGCATCATCTGCTGGTCGTCCGGCATGGACATACACGCCTCGGCGCACATGTCACAGGCCTTGGCGCACATCGCGCACATCTCCTGGGACATGGGCGAGCGCCGCATCATCATGTCGGCGCACATGCGGGTCATCTCGGAGCAGTCCATGAGCGCGCGCATGATCTGCATCTGGGCCTGGCCGCCCATGTGCATGCAGGAGCTCATGGCCTGCTCGCACATGGTGTGCGCCGCCATGCAGGCCTCGACGCACTCCTGCATCTCCTTGCTCATCGCTCCCATGGCGGGCTGGGTTCCAGGTGCGGTCATGGTTCCTCCTCGGAGGCAGGGGTGCCCAGGAAGTGGGCTCCGTGTGCTTCCGTCCTACGCCCGACCCGCGGGTACTGCCATTCCTGCTACGGCTTTCTGCCGACCCCGCCGAAGTGGGTGACCGCGACGGGCTCCGGGCCTTCCTCGGGGCGCCAGCGGGAGCAGGAGACGATGCCCGGTTCGAGGACCTCCACCCGGTCGAACAGGCGGACCAGGTCGGCGCCGCTGCGCAGGGTCATGGGGGCCGAGCCCTGGCTGTTCCAGTACTCCACCGCCTGGGTCATCGCCTCGCCGTCCACCTCGGTGGTGGGGTGGGAGATCACCAGGTGGCTGCCGGAGGGTACGGCGTCCAGGAGCCGGTGGACGATGGAGACCGCCTCGTCCGTGTCCATGACGAAGTTCAGGATGCCCAGCATGGTGATCGCGACCGGCCGGTCGAAGTCCAGCGTCCGGGCCGCCTCCCGCAGGATCTTCTCCGGGTCGTGCACGTCCGCCTCGATGTAGTCGGTGACCCCCTCCGGCGTGCTGGTCAGCAGCGCGTGGGCGTGGGTCAGGACGAGGGGGTCGTTGTCGACGTACACGATCCGGGCCGCCGGGTCGACCCGCTGGGCGACCTCGTGGGTGTTGTCGGCGGTCGGCAGGCCGGTGCCGATGTCCAGGAACTGCCGGATCCCCGCCTGACCGGCCAAGTACCGCACCGCCCGGGCGAGGAAGGCCCGGTCGGCCACGGCCGAACGGGGCAGTGCCGGCACGAAGCCGAGGATCTGCTCCCCGACCTCCTCGTCCACCGGGTAGTGGTCCTTGCCGCCCAGCCAGTAGTTCCAGATGCGGGCCGAGTGGGACACGTCGGTCCGCAGCCGGGTCATGCGCGCGACGCCTTCGTCACCGGCGGCGGGTGTGTGGGACATAGCCTCGTCTCTCCTTCGGACCGTCATCTCTCGCGATGAACACCAGACCGAACTCCAAACTAGCCGGTGGTAGTTGGGCGGGTGAGCACCACGCCGAGCACAGTGGACTCGGCGACGTAGCCGAAGTGGCGGGAATCCTGGGTGCGAGCGGCGTCACCACGCACGACCAGGGAACCGGCCGGCACGGTCCCGCCGTCCGGGGCGCCGACGGCATGGCGTACATCGGGCGGCACCGGATCGCCGGGCAGGGCGCAGACCCGTTTGACCAGCCAGGGCAGAGGTTCGTCACCCTCGGCCGACGGCAAGGGGTTGCGGAAGACCACCGCGTCGCCGCGCCGCACGCGAGTGGTGCGGCGGACGAGCAGCCGGTCGCCGTCCGCGAACGCCGGGGCCATGCTCGACCCGGTGACCCTGATGAGGGCGATGCGTGAACGCAGTACGCGGACGGAGAGCAGCAGCGCGCCCGCGCCCACGGCCAGTCCCACCGTCGCCCGCCCCGCACCCGTCATCCGAACGCCTTCCGTTCCGGACGGCTCATGGGGCCGCCTCCGTGGTCATGGCCCGATCGCCGCGCTCGGCGTAACCCGCCGCCTGCAGGGCGAACAGCCGGGCGTAGTGCCCGCCGTCGAGGGCCATCAGCTCGTCGTGGGAGCCGAGTTCGGCGATCCTGCCGTCCACCAGCACGGCAATGGTGTCCGCCTCGCGCAGGGCGCCGAGCCGGTGCGAGACCAGCAGCGCGGTTCGTCCCCGGCGGTGCAGACCGAGCGTGCGGTGCACCTCGTGCTCGGCCTCCGGGTCCAGGCCCGAGCTGGGTTCGTCCAGGATCAGCAGATCGGCCTCGCCGCGCATCAACGAGCGGGCCAGCGCGACCCGTTGCCACTGACCGCCGGAGAGGGTGACCCCGGGGGCGCCGTCCTCCTCGTTGAGGTGGGTCCGGCTGAGCTGGGTCTCG
Source organism: Streptomyces sp. NPDC001480 (assembly GCF_042894725.1). Taxonomy (NCBI): domain Bacteria; kingdom Bacillati; phylum Actinomycetota; class Actinomycetes; order Kitasatosporales; family Streptomycetaceae; genus Streptomyces; species Streptomyces sp. NPDC001480. Next base: position 40,938 of record NZ_JBIAVX010000017.1, read on the forward strand.
TACCCGTCGGGCAGGTTCCGCAGGGTCTCGTCGATGCCGACGAGCGTCGCGCTGTCGCGGATCCGCCCCAGGTCCTCCCGGTGGGCCAGATCACCGATGCCGATGTTCTCGGCCGCCGAGAGGTCGTACGTCATGTAGTCCTGGAACGTGACGCCGATCCGGCGGCGCAGGTCGGCCACGTCCATGGTCCGGATGTCGGTGCCGTCCCAGAGGATCGAACCGCGCTCGGGGTCGTAGAACCGGCAGAGCAGCTTGATGAGGGTGCTCTTGCCGGCGCCGTTGCGGCCCACCAGACCCATGGCGCTGCCGGCCGGAATGGTGAGGTCCACCCCGCGCAGCACCCAGGGGCCCGACGGGTCGTAGCGGAACCAGACGTCGCGCAGTTCTATGCGTCCGGTGAGTTCCGGTGCGGGCGTCGTGCCCCGGGACAGGTCGTCGGGGGTGTCGAGCAGGTCGAGATAGTGGCCGAAGAGCCGTACGCCTTCCGCGGCCGCTCCGGCCTGCAACACGATGCCGGTGAACGCGCCCTGTACCCCCGCGGCGGCGGCGATGAACAGCGTCACGTCGCCGACCGTGAACCTGCCGCGGGCCGCGCCCGCGACCACGACGACCGTGCCGAGTCCGGCCACCAGGGCGTTGAGAGCGGTAAAGCCCGACTGCACCAGGGTTCCGCGCCTGGTCACCGCGAGCTCGGCCTCGGTGGCGTCGCTCAGCGCGCGGACCAGCCGGCCGTGCAGGAAGCCGCCGAGGCCGAACAGCCGTATCTCCTTGGCGGCTCGGGGATCGATCAGCAGCGAGCGGTAGAACAGATGCCGGCGCAGCCTGGCCGAGGTCAGCTCCCAGACCACCACCTGACGGCGGGCCAGCGAGAGCCTGGCCAGCAGCGCGGCGGCACCGACGAGGAACAGCAGGCCCACCATCGGGGGCCAGACAGCGAGGAGGGCGCCGGCGAAGCCGCTGACGGCGGCCACCGATCGCACGGCCTCCTGGGTGAACATGGTGACGTTGTGCGGTGCGTCCTCCGAGGCCCGCTGGGCGAGCCGCAGTCGGTCGTGGAACGCGGGATCCTCGAACCGCCGCAGTCCGTGGAACTCGTCCACCTTGGCGAACAGGGTGCGTTCGACTTCGACGACCAGACGTCTGCGCACCAACTCGTCCAGATAGGCGGTTAGTTGGAGGAGAACAGCGGAGAGCGCGCCCAGCGCGGCAGTGGCGATGCCGAGGCTCACGGCATGCCGCGTGTCGGCCTGCGCGCCGCGCCCGAGTTCGTCGAAGAGCAGCTTGGCGAGCCAGGCGGTGACAGCCGGTGTCACTCCGACTCCCACGGTCACCGCGAACAGCGAGGAGGCGCCGACGGGCGTGGCACGGAACTGGAGGGCCACGGCCGCCCATGCGGCGCGGGCCCGCAGCCGGTTCCCCGAAGGCGAGACCGCCTCCGGGGAACCGGCCGCTGGGTCGGGGTGCGTCATCAGCAGGTTTCGACGCGCTTGGTGCACACGCCGTTACACGAATACCGGTACTGGTGCCCACTCCTGCAATAGCAGAGCTGTCCCACCTCGGGGACGCAGGCACCCGCGCGCTGCTCGCCGAGCGCCAGCTGTAGCAGCCGGTCACCCATCGCGCCGATCATTCGCTTCATGACTACCTCCTGGTCAGGACGTGAGCAGGGGATGGGCGTGACTCAGCAGCTGCCGTCCCGGACACAGGGGCCGGCGCAGCTGAAGACGTACCGGTGGTGGTTCTGGCACTTGCAGAAGCTGCCGTGCTCGGGGACGCAGGCGCCGGCCCGGTCCTCCTTCAGCAGCATGCCCAGCAGCTTGTCGCCCATCGTGCCGATCAGACGCGTCATCGCGAACCTCCGTTGTGGGAGCGAAAGACCGGACCATGGGTGAGGCCCGGCAGGGGCAGAAGTTACGTGGCGACACCAACTGGGCGCAAGGGCAATGAAGTTGAGGCATCGGCTCCAGTTGCTGGATGGAAAGCTGAGTCGGAAAATGACCACTGTTGCTCTTGTTGACTCGGGGGTACATTTCTCAGGCCCAGTCGTCTCATGGGGGATGAGAGCTGCCCGTGGCATACGCCCTGCTTGCCGTCCGACTCCTCGTCGGCATCGTGTTCGCCGCATCCGCGACCGGAAAGCTGCGAGGCGCCGCGTCCTTCCGGGACTTCCAGGACTCAGCCCGGGCCATGGGCGTACCGGCCCGTCTGAGCCGCCTCGTGGCGGTGGCCGTGGTCGTCGCGGAGTGCGGCGCGGTGGTGCTGCTCGCCCTGAGCCCCGGCGGCGCGCCCGGCTTCGTCCTGACCCTGCTGCTGCTCGCCGCGTTCACCGTCGGGATCATCCGTACGCTCCGCAGCGGGACCAAGACGTCCTGCGCGTGCTTCGGCGCCTCGACCGCGCCGATCGGCCGCCGCCACGTGGTCCGGAACGCCGCGCTGTTCACTCTCGCGGCGTTCGGCCTGGCCGCCGGACTCTCGGGGGCACCAGCGCCGACCCAGGCTGCGGGAGTGCTGATCGCGGCGTTCGGCGCACTGGTGGGCGCCCTGCTCGTGATCTTCACGGACGAGCTGGGCACCCTGTTCGGCGACAGCGCCCCGCACACCACGGGACGGGTCCGCAGATCCGCCCCGTAGGCGACACCCGTCCCGACGTCCCGGACGGCTGCTGTCCCTGGATCACCGGGCGGCCACAGCGCGCCCGCATCCCGAGTCCGACGGGCGGACACCCCGCCCCACGATGACACGAGACCCCGGAGTCACCCATGCCCTTTCTGGTCACCGCCGTCGTCCTCATCGCCCTGCTCTGTCTGCTGAACCTGCTGCTCACCTTCGGCGTCATACGCAAACTCCGCGCCCAGGGCGAGGAGAAGGCCGACAAGGCGGTGGACGGACTGATCATCCCGGCCGGTTCCGCCGCCCCCGCCTTCTCCGCGGTCACCACCGCCGGCGAGCGGATCACCCGCGAAAGCCTCGGGGAGACCATGCTCGGCTTCTTCTCACCCGACTGCCGGGCCTGCAAGGAGCGGCTGCCGCTCTTCGTGGAGCAGGCCCGCGCCGTCACCCGTGGGTCCGGCCGCAGCGTCCTCGCCGTCGTGCACGGCACCGAGGAGGAGGCCCGCGAGCAGGTGGCGGCCCTGGCCGATGTCGCACACGTCGTGGTCGAGCCGGGCGACGGCCCGCTCGGCGAGGCCTTCGACATCACCGGCTACCCGGTCTTCGGCCTGATCACCGCCGACGGCACCCTCGGCGCCACCACCTTCGATCCCGCCCGCCTGCCGGCGCCCTCGAAGGCCGCGGTCTGACACCGGGCCCCGCCCCTTGGCGGTGGTACACCGACAAGGGGCGGACCGGCCGTGCGCACCGCGCACAGACGCCGCGTCCGCCCCTGTAGGACCGACCGGTTCAGAACCGGGTCAGGGAAGGTTCCTTGCCATCACGATCCGCTGGACCTGGTTCGTGCCCTCGTATATCTGCGTGATCTTCGCGTCGCGCATCATCCGCTCCACCGGGTAGTCACGGGTGTAGCCGTAACCGCCCAGCAGCTGGACCGCGTCCGTGGTGACCTCCATCGCGACGTCGGAGGCGAAGCACTTCGCCGCGGCGCCCTGGAAGGTGAGGTCGCTGTCGCCGCGTTCGGAGGCGGCCGCGGCCTGGTAGGTGAGGGCGCGGGCGGCGGCGATCTTCATGGCCATGTCGGCGAGCATGAACTGGATGCCCTGGAAGTCGGCGATCGGCTTGCCGAACTGCTTGCGCTCCTGGACGTAGCCCTTGGCGTAGTCGAGGGCGCCCTGGGCGACACCGAGCGCCTGGGCGGCGATGGTGATGCGGGTGTGGTCCAGGGTCTTCATGGCGGTGGCGAAGCCGGTACCCTCCTCGCCGATCATGCGGTCGGCGGGGATGCGTACGTTGTCGAAGTAGACCTCGCGGGTCGGGGAGCCCTTGATGCCGAGCTTCTTCTCCGGGGCGCCGAAGGAGACGCCCTCGTCGGACTTCTCGACGACGAAGGCCGAGATGCCCTTCGAGCGCTTCGTGGGGTCGGTCACGGCCATCACCGTGTAGTACTCCGACACGCCCGCGTTGGTGATCCAGCGCTTCACGCCGTCGAGGACCCAGTGGTCGCCGTCGCGGACCGCCTTGGTCTTCATGCCGGCCGCGTCGGAGCCCGCCTCCGGCTCGGAGAGGCAGTACGAGAACATCCCGTCGCCCTTGGCCAGCGGCGAGAGGTACCTCTTCTTCAGGTCCTCGGAGCCGGAGAGGATCACGGGGAGGGAGCCCAGCTTGTTCACGGCCGGGATCAGGGAGGAGGACACGCAGGCCCGCGCCACCTCCTCGATCACGATCACCGTGGCGAGGGCGTCGGCGCCCGAGCCGCCGTACTCCTCGGGGACGTGCACGGCGTGCAGGTCGTTCGCCACGAGGGCGTCGAGCGCCTCCTGCGGGAAGCGGGCCTCCTCGTCCACCGCCGCGGCGTACGGCGCGATCTTCGCCTCGACCAGCGAGCGGACGGCGTCACGGAGCATGTCGTGCTCCTCGGACGGGCGGTACAGGTCGAAGTCAGCCGATCCGGCCAAGGTGTCTCACGCTCCAACGCTAATTACCGTTAAGTAACACAAAGTTTAGGGGTCCACCAGCGGCCCGCATACGTGAGCTTGGCGACAGCAGGGAAGTTGCCCACTCAAGCGCCCACCGAAGCCACGGGGCATGCCTTGGCTATGCTCGGGCCCGCACCTGACGCGTACCCCCTGGAGCACCCATGAGCCTCAAGATCACCGTGATCGGCACCGGCTATCTCGGCGCCACGCACGCCGCGGCCATGGCCGAGCTCGGTTTCGAGGTGCTGGGCCTGGACGTCGTACCGGAGAAGATCGCCAAGCTGGAGCGCGGCGAGACCCCGATGTTCGAGCCGGGGCTCGAGGAGTTGCTGAGGAAGCATGTCGCGGGAATCGAGGGTTCCTCGGGCCGGCTGCGGTTCACCCAGGACTGGGCGGAGGTCGGCGCGTTCGGCGACGTCCACTTCCTGTGCGTGAACACCCCGCAGCGGCACGGGGAGTACGCGGCCGACATGTCGTACGTGGACGCGGCCCTCGCCTCCCTCGCCCCGCACCTGACCGGTCCCGCGCTCGTCGTCGGCAAGTCCACCGTGCCCGTCGGCTCCGCCGACCGCCTCGCCGCCTACCTGGCCGAGCACTCGCCGGCCGGCGCCGACGCGGAGCTGGCCTGGAACCCGGAGTTCCTGCGGGAGGGCTTCGCCGTCGAGGACACGCTGCGCCCCGACCGGATCGTGGTCGGTGTGCGCAGCGAGCGGGCGGAGAAGCTGCTGCGCGAGGTGTACTCCACCCCCGTCGCCCAGGGCACGCCGTTCGTCGTCACCGACTTCCCGACGGCGGAGCTGGTGAAGACCGCCGCGAACTCCTTCCTGGCGACCAAGATCTCCTTCATCAACGCCATGGCCGAGGTGTGCGAGGCCGCGGGCGGTGACGTCGCCAGGCTGGCGGAGGCCATCGGGTACGACGACCGGATCGGGAAGAAGTTCCTGCGCGCCGGCATCGGCTTCGGCGGCGGCTGCCTCCCGAAGGACATCAGGGCCTTCATGGCGCGCGCCGGTGAGCTGGGCGTCGACCAGGCACTGACCTTCCTGCGCGAGATCGACTCCATCAACATGCGCCGCCGCGGCCAGATGGTCGAGCTGACCCGCGAGATCCTCGGCGGCGGCTCGTTCCTGGGCCGCCGGGTCGCGGTGCTCGGCGCGACCTTCAAGCCCGACTCGGACGACGTCCGGGACTCCCCCGCGTTGAACGTGGCGGGCCAGATCCACCTCCAGGGCGGCCAGGTCACCGTGTACGACCCGAAGGGCATGGACAACGCCCGCCGGGTCTTCCCGACGCTCGGCTACGCCGACTCCGCGCTGGAGGCGGTCCGGGGCGCCGACGTCGTCCTGCACCTCACCGAGTGGCGGGAGTTCCGGGAGCTGGACCCGGCCGCGCTGGGCGAGGCCGCGACGGCCCGGGTCATCCTCGACGGCCGCAACACCCTCGACCCGGAGCTGTGGCGGCGGGCCGGCTGGACCTACCGCGCGATGGGGCGCCCCACCGCCTGACGGACCACGGGTGACGCCGGTTCGGCCGAGGCTCAGTCGGCCGAACCGGCGTCTTCACGCATTCTGCACCACCAACCTGTGTCCCGACCGCCGAACTACTTCGCCCGGTACCGCCGCATCTTCGCGCGCGCCCCGCACACCTGCATCGAGCACCAGCGGCCGCGTCCGGCGGGGCTGCGGTCGTAGTACGCCCAGAGGCAGGTGTCGGCCTCGCAGGCCTTCAGGCGCAGCCAGGTGCCGGCGACGAGGGCCTCGGCCACGGCGACGGCGATACGGGAGTGCAGCGGGCGTGCGTCGGCGGGGGTGAGGGCCGCCGCGCCGTCCGCCGGGTCTACGGTCACGCGCAGGGGGGCCGAGGCGAGCAGGTCGTCCAGGGGGGTGACCCGGGTGTGCGGGGGGTGGCCGGCGTGGGCGAGGAGCGCCGCGCGCAGTGACTCGCGCAGCTCGCGGGCCCCGGGGACGTCGTCCTCGGCGAGTCCGAAGCGGGCACGGCCGTCCGCGGTGTCGAGCGTGTCGGCGCCGGACTCGATGTCCAGGGTGTTGACCAGGGACTCGACCAGAGCCAGGCCGCCCGGCGCGGCCGATCTCTCACTCACGCTTGCGAGGTTACCCCCAATGCGGGAGCATGCAGTAACCGTTACCGGTTGAACCCATCCGGGGGTAACGCAGAGGTGTCAACAGGAGGAAGTCATGGCTCTCGCCGAGCTGGGTGCCGTCGTTCTGGACTGTCCCGACCCGCGCGCGCTGGCAGGTTTCTACGCCGAGGTGCTGGGTGGCGCCGTCGAAGGGGAGGGTGACTGGGTGGACCTGAAGGTGCCGGGCGGGCAGTCGCTGGCCTTTCAGGCCGCGCCCGGCTTCGTACCGCCCGCGTGGCCCGCGCCCGATCACTCGCAGCAGTTCCACCTGGACCTGACCGTCGACGACCTGGACGCGGCCGAGGACACCGTGCTGGCGCTCGGCGCGAAGCCGCTGGACGCCGGTGACCGCTCGCGCACCTTCCGGGTTTACGCGGACCCGGCCGGGCACCCGTTCTGCCTCTGCGCCTGCTGAAACAGGGAGGGCTCATGCCTGGCGTCGCGCGTTTCCGTTCTGTCGTGATCGACTGTCCCGACCCGCAGGCGCTCGCCGCCTTCTACGCGAAGCTCGTGGGCGGCACCGTGCACACCGACGAGGGGGACGACGAGGCCGACTGGCTCGTCCTGGATGTCCCGGGCGGCCTCCGGCTCGCCTTCCAGCGGGCGGAGGACTACGCGCCGCCGGAGTGGCCCCGGGCCGACCGGAACTCCCAGCAGTTCCACATCGACCTCGACGCCGGATCCACCTGGGAGGAGATCGACGCGGCCCACGAGAAAGTGCTGGCGCTGGGCGCGCGCCCGCTGGACCTGGAGGACCGGGAGAAGAAGGACTTCCAGGTGTACGCCGATCCGGCCGGGCACCCGTTCTGCCTGTGCCGGATCGAGCACACCTGAGGCCTGCGGGGACCTACCCGTCGAGTTCCGCGATGGTCGCGTTGGACGGTCCCCGCGCGGCCTGCTGACCGCGGGCCACGTCCTCCGCCGCGTCCAGTACCCGTACCGCGTTCTTCCAGGTCAGCTTGGCCAGGTCGGACCTCGACCAGCCGCGGTCCAGGAGCTCGGCGATGAGGTTCGGGTAGCCGGAGACGTCGTTCAGGCCGTCCGGGGTGAAGGCGGTGCCGTCGTAGTCGCCGCCGATGCCCAGGTGGTCGACGCCGGCGACCTCGCGCATGTGGTCGAGGTGGTCGGCCACCGTGGCCGCCGTGGCGACCGGGCGCGGGTTGCGCTCCTCGAAGGCGCGGTGCACCTTCATCGCCTCGGCGGTGGTGTCGAGGTGGTGGAAGCCGTGGGCGCGCATGTTGTCGTCGGCCGCCGCCGTCCAGTCCACGGCCGCCTGGAGCACGAACTTGGGCACGAACGTCACCATCGCCATTCCGCCGTTCGCGGGCAGCCGCTCCAGGACGTCGTCCGGGATGTTGCGCGGGTGGTCGCACACGGCCCGGGAGGAGGAGTGCGAGAAGATCACCGGCGCGGACGAGGTGTCCAGCGCGTCCCGCATCGTCGTCGCCGCGACGTGCGAGAGGTCGACCAGCATGCCGAGCCGGTTCATCTCCCGCACGACCTCGCGGCCGAAGGCCGACAGACCGCCGACGTTCGGCTCGTCCGTCGCGGAGTCGGCCCACTCCACGTTGTCGTTGTGGGTGAGGGTCATGTACCGGACCCCGAGCGCGTACAGGCCGCGCAGGGTGCCCAGGGAGCCGCCGATCGAGTGGCCGCCCTCCGCGCCCATGAGGGAGGCGATACGGCCGTCCCGGCGGGCCGTATCCATGTCGGCGGCGGTCAGCGCGGGGGCCAGGTCGGCCGGGTAGTGGGCCAGCAGCTGCCGTACGCAGTCGATCTGCTCCAGCGTCGCCGGGACCGGGTCGGGCAGGTCGGAGCGGACGTACACCGACCAGTACTGCGCGCCGACGCCGCCCTCGCGCAGTCGCGGGATGTCTGTGTGCAGGTGGGCGTTCTGGGGCCGGCCGATGTCACGGGCGCCGAGGTCGTAGCGGACCTGCTCGCGCAGCGCCCAGGGCAGGTCGTTGTGCCCGTCGACGACCGGGAACTCGCCGAGGAGCTCCCGGGCTGCCTCCACGGAGCTCACCGCGGTCACTTCCCGAAGCCGAAGCCGCTGCCGCCGGGTCCCTCGACCTTCGAACGCAGGCGCTTGCCCTTCTCGGTGGCCTGGTCGTTCAGGTCTTGCTGGAAGTCGCGCATCCGCGCCAGCAGGTCCTCGTCGTGCGAGGCGAGGATGCGGGCGGCGAGCAGGCCGGCGTTGCGGGCGCCGGCGACGGAGACGGTGGCGACCGGGACACCGGCCGGCATCTGCACGATGGACAGCAGGGAGTCCATGCCGTCGAGGTACTTCAGCGGCACGGGCACGCCGATGACCGGCAGCGGGGTGACCGAGGCCAGCATGCCGGGCAGGTGGGCGGCGCCGCCCGCGCCCGCGATGATCACCTTCAGCCCGCGGTCGGCGGCCTGCTCGCCGTACGTGATCATCTCGCGGGGCATGCGGTGCGCGGAGACGACGTCGACCTCGTAGGCGATCTCGAACTCGTCGAGCGCCTTGGCGGCGGCCTCCATGACGGGCCAGTCGGAGTCCGACCCCATGACGATGCCTACAACGGGGCTCATTCGGTGATCGTGCCTCTCAGGTAACCGGCAGCGTGACGTGCGCGCTCGAGGACGTCGTCCAGGTCGTCGCCGTAGGTGTTGACATGGCCCACCTTGCGGCCGGGCTTCACGTCCTTGCCATACATGTGGATCTTCAGCTTGGGGTCGCGGGCCATGCAGTGCAGGTACGCGGAGTACATGTCCGGGTAGTCCCCGCCGAGGACGTTGACCATGACCGTCCACTTCGCGCGCGGGCGCGGGTCGCCGAGCGGGAGGTCCAGTACGGCCCGTACGTGGTTGGCGAACTGGCTGGTGATCGCGCCGTCCTGGGTCCAGTGGCCCGAGTTGTGCGGGCGCATCGCCAGCTCGTTGACGAGTATGCGGCCGTCGCGGGTCTGGAACAGCTCGACGGCGAGGTGGCCGACGACGCCGAGTTCCTTGGCGATGGTCAGGGCCATCCGCTCGGCGTTCAGCGCGAGGTCCTCGTCGAGGCCGGGGGCGGGCGCGATCACGGTGTCGCAGACCCCCTTCACCTGCTGCGACTCCACCACCGGGTAGGCGACGGCCTGGCCGTGCGGGGAGCGTACGACGTTGGCGGCCAGCTCGCGGACGTAGTCGACCTTCTCCTCGGCGAGGACCGGTACGCCGGCGCGGAAGGGCTCGGCCGCCTCCTCGGCGGACTCGACCACCCACACGCCCTTGCCGTCGTAGCCGCCGCGGACGGTCTTGAGGACGACCGGGAAGCCGTCGCCCTCCGCGGCGAAGGCGACCACGTCGTGCGGGTCGGCCACGATGCGGTGCCGCGGGCACGCGACGCCGATCTCGGTGAGCTTCGCGCGCATCACACCCTTGTCCTGGGCGTGCACGAGCGCGTCGGGGCCGGGGCGCACGGGGATGCCGTCCGCCTCCAGGGCCCTGAGGTGCTCGGTGGGTACGTGTTCGTGATCGAAGGTGATCACGTCGCAGCCCCGTGCGAAGGCGCGCAGCGTCTCCAGGTCGCGATAGTCGCCGACGACGACATCGTTCACGACCTGTGCCGCGGAATCCTGAGGGGTGTCACTGAGGAGCTTGAACCTGATGCCCAACGGGATGCCCGCTTCGTGTGTCATACGCGCGAGCTGGCCCCCGCCGACCATGCCGACTACCGGGAATGTCACGCCCCCAGGGTATCGGGCGCGCCAGGTCGGCCGGATTCCGCGCCTGCCGGACGCCGATTCCGGGCCTCTTACCCGGCACTTTCCGGGTTCTTTCCGACCTCTGAGCCCGTCCACAGGAAACCTCGCGGGGGGCCGGATAGCATGGCGGGGTTGGTCAAACCTACGGACGGGAGCCTGCACGACCATGGAACGTGGTTCCTCGGGGCTGCACCGGCTCGTACGCGAGGTCGCCAAATTCGGCGCCGTCGGCGGCGCGGGCATCCTTGTCAATCTCGGCGTCTTCAACCTCGTACGGCACGTCACCGACCTCCAGGTCGTCCGGGCGAGCGTGATCGCCACGGTGGTGGCGATCGCCTTCAACTACGTCGGCTTCCGCTACTTCGCCTACCGCGACCGCGACAAGAGCGGCCGCACCAGGGAACTCACGCTGTTCCTGCTGTTCAGCGCGGTGGGCCTGGTGATCGAGAACGGCCTTCTGTACCTGGCCACGTACGGCTTCGGCTGGGACAGCCCGCTCCAGAGCAACGTCTTCAAGTTCGTCGGCATCGGGGTCGCGACCCTCTTCCGCTTCTGGTCCTACCGCAGCTGGGTCTTCAAGGCCCTCCCGGCCCGCGAGGCCGTGACCGGCGCGGAATCGATCCTCGTCGCGGAGTCGAAGAAACCCCGCCCCACTCAGCGCGTCCCGTAGCCCGCCGCTTCCCCTGACCGGACCGTCGGGCTGCCCTCCGCCAACGGCTGGGCCCGCAGCAACTCCAGACGGCCACAGCCCCATGGGGCCGCCCTGGGAACGGGGGCGCAGCCCCGCCGGGGTCGCAGGGGCGAAGCCACTGCGGGGTGCAGGGGCGCAGCCCCGGCGAGGTCCTGGGGCGGAGCCACTGCGGGGTGCAGGGGCGCAGCCCCGGCGAGGTCCTGGGGCGAAGCCACTGCGGGGTGCAGGGGCGCAGCCCCGCCGGAGTGCAGGGGCGCAGCCCCGTCGGGGCCCATAGGCACAGTCCCGCCGGGGCCCATCGGCACAGCCCGGGGTCCCGGGGCGGAGCCACTGACGGGGTGCAGGGGCGCAGCCCCGCCGGGGTCGAAGGGGCGGAGCCCCTGGGGACGGGAAGGGTAGGGGCGGCGGGGGCGAAACCCTCAGGGCCGCCGACCGTCCGCCTCCGCCAAATCGCGGGCCACGGCCGGGCCCGTTCCCGTCGAGTTCCGTCCTGACCGGGCGGATTCCCTGCCCAGCCCCGCCCTACCTGACCGTCGGGCTGTCGTCCGCCGGTTTCCGGGACGGCGGCGTGCGGGACAGGAACAGGCCGAAGACCGGGGGCTGGGCCTGGAGCAGTTCGAGGCGGCCGCCGTCGGCCTCCGCGAGGTCACGGGCGACGGCCAGGCCGATCCCCGTCGAGTTCCGCCCGCTGATGGTGCGCTCGAAGATGCGGGCCCCGAGGTCGGCGGGGACGCCGGGTCCCTCGTCGGTGACCTCCACGACGGCCTGGTTGCCGGTGACGCGGGTGCGCAGGGCGACCGTGCCGCCGCCGTGCATGAGGGAGTTCTCGATCAGCGCCGCCAGCATCTGCGCCACCGCCCCCGGGGTGCCGACCGCCTGGAGGTGCCGCTTGCCCGAGCTGACGATCGCCCGCCCCACGCTGCGGTAGGCGGGGCGCCACTCGGCGAGCTGCTGCTGGATGACCTCGTCGAGGTCGAACGTCACGGCGGAGCCGGTGCGCGGGTCGCGGGAGTTCGTCAGCAGCCGCTGCACGACGTCCGTCAGGCGTTCCACCTGGGTCAGCGCGACGTTCGCCTCTTCCTTCACCGTGTCCGGGTCGTCGGTGAGGGTGATCTCCTCCAGCCGCATCGACAGCGCGGTCAGCGGCGTGCGCAGCTGGTGGGAGGCGTCGGCGGCGAGCCGGCGTTCGGCGGTGAGCATCCGGGCGATGCGCTCGGCGGAGGAGTCCAGTACATCGGCGACCCGGTCCAGCTCGGGGACCCCGTACCGCTTGTGCCGGGGGCGCGGGTCGCCGGAGCCGAGGCGTTCGGCGGTCTCCGCCAGGTCGGTCAGCGGGGACGCGAGCCTGTTGGCCTGACGCACGGCGAGCAGCACCGCGGCGACCACCGCGAGCAGCGCCACCAGCCCGATGATCAGCAGCGTCCGGCCGACCTCCCGGGTCACGGTCGAGCGGGGCTCCTGGACGGTGACCGTCTCGCCCTCCTCACCGTCCTCGGTCGAGTGGATCACGTCGCCCTGCGGCCTGGTGCCGACCTCGATCGGCGGATGGCCGGGCATGCGGATGACCGCGTACTGGTCCTTGGTGACCTGCTTGCGCAGGACGTCGGTGGTGACGTCCTGCGCGCCGAGGATCCGGCTGTCCACGATGCTGGCCAGCCGGACCGCCTCCGAGTCCACCCGTTCCTGAGCGCTGTTGCTGATCGTCCGGGTCTCGACGATGACGAGCGACACACCGAAGACGGCGATCACGACCAGGACGACGGCAAGGGTGGACTGAATGAGACGACGACGCACAGGGCCCTCCGGGCGGTGGCTCTAGAACAGCCCCGCTCAGCTCTTCTCGAACCGGAAGCCGACGCCCCGCACGGTGGCGATGTACCGGGGGTTCGCGGCGTCGTCGCCGAGTTTCTTCCGCAGCCACGAGATGTGCATGTCCAGCGTCTTGGTCGACGACCACCACGTCGTGTCCCACACCTCGCGCATCAGCTGGTCCCGGGTGACGACCCGGCCCGCGTCCCGCACGAGCACCCGCAGCAGGTCGAACTCCTTCGCGGTGAGCTGGAGCTCCTCGTCACCCATCCACGCCCGGTGCGACTCGACGTCGATGCGCACCCCGTGCGTCGCGGGCGGCTGCTGCGGCTCGGCGGCGCCGCGCCGGAGCAGGGCCCGGACCCGGGCCAGCAGTTCGGCGAGCCGGAAGGGCTTGGTGACGTAGTCGTCGGCGCCCGCGTCGAGGCCGACGACGGTGTCCACCTCGTCGGCACGCGCGGTCAGGATGAGGACCGGCACGGTGTGCCCCTCGGCACGCAGCCGACGGGCGACCTCCAGGCCGTCCATGCCGGGCAGGCCCAGGTCGAGCACGAGCAGGTCGATGCCGCCCTGCAATCCGGCGTCGAGCGCGGTGGGTCCGTCCTCGCGCACCTCGACCTCGTAACCTTCCCGGCGTAGGGCGCGGGCCAGCGGTTCCGAAATGGACGCGTCGTCCTCGGCGAGCAGTACACGGGTCATGAGCTGATGGTAGTCCGGTTGCGCGTTCCGCTGGGGTGTGATCGCGGGCAGGGATTCTTACCTTCGGGCACAGTGGTACGAACCTATGGCCGAAAGGTGCGATCGTAGGAGAGACCTTCGAAATCGCTGCCCTGGTTCCGCCGACACCTGTGATCCGTGTCTCAAGTCCTTCCATATCAGGCGGTGTCGTGACGTACAGTGACCTGGAACGCCTGTAGCACACAGGGGACCTTCGCGAGCACTTGACGCTGAAGGTCTCTTTTGCGTGCGGGCCGGTCCCCCACCGGCCTTGAAAGGAATGACCTCTGGCCGGGCTCCGGACGCGTCGTCGCGTCGGGGGCGTGGATCCCGGTGGTCGCCGTCCCCCGCTCCGTGATCCGGGGCGGACTCCCCTCGGGCGTGGGGGCGGACGACCGACCCCGCCGGTGCCGGCCGACTCCCCCACCGGGCGCGCCACGCTCCTGCGAGCGCGTCCCGACCAGCAAGGAACGACCATGGCGTCCAGCCTGACGAAGGACTCGGTCCGCCCGGGCACCCCCGGTTCCGAGAAGACCTTCTTCGGCCACCCCCGCGGACTGGCCACCCTCTTCATGACCGAGATGTGGGAGCGTTTCTCCTACTACGGCATGAAGGCCCTGCTCCCGCTGTACCTGGTGGCACCGGGCGGCCTGCACATGAACGCGGCCACCGCGACCGCGATCTACTCGGTGTACCTGTCCCTGGTGTACCTGCTCGCCCTGCCGGGCGGCTGGTTCGCCGACCGTGTCCTCGGTCCCCGCAAGACCGTCGCCGTGGCCGGTGTGGTCATCATGCTGGGTCACCTCACGCTGGCCCTGCCGAGCGCCGGCACCTTCTTCGCCGGTCTGGGCCTGGTCGCCATCGGCTCCGGCCTGCTGAAGGCCAACATCTCCACCATGGTCGGCCACCTGTACGACGGCCCGGACGACCCGCGCCGCGACGGTGGCTTCACGCTCTTCTACATCGGCATCAACCTGGGCGCGTTCGCCGCGCCGCTGGCCATCGGCACCGTCGGTGAGAGCTACAACTGGCACCTGGGCTTCGCGCTGGCCGCGCTCGGCATGGCGCTCGGCCTCGCCCAGTTCCTGCTGGGCACCCGCCACCTGAGCTCGCGCTCGGACATCGTGCCGACCCCGCTGTCGGCCGAGGAGAAGAAGGCCACCCTGACCAAGTCCGCCGTGTGGGCGGGCATCGCGGTCGTCTTCTACGCGATCGTCGGCTTCTCCGGCGTGTACACGCTGAACTGGCTGCTGGTCCCGATCACGATCGCCGGTCTGGTCATCCCGGTGCTGGTCATCGCCCGCATCAAGCGGGACAAGGAGCTCGACCGCTCCGAGCAGTCGAAGATGACCGCGTACATCTGGTTCTTCGTCGCCGCCGCCGTGTTCTGGATGATCTACGACCAGGGTGGCTCGACGGTGTCCCTGTTCGCCGACGCCTCCGCGAAGAACACCGTCTTCGGCTGGAAGTTCCCGGTCTCCTGGTACCAGTCGGTCAACCCGGTCATGATCATGGCGTTCGCGCCGGTGTTCGCCTGGGCCTGGCTGGCGCTCGCCCGCCGCGGCAAGGAGCCGAGCACCGCGGTGAAGTTCGCGATGGGCCTGGTCCTGATCGGCGCGTCCTTCTTCCTGTTCCTCGCCCCGCTGGGGATCGCCGACGGCGGTCACAAGGCGGCCGCGATGTGGCTGGTCGGCATCTACTTCGTGCAGACCGTCGGCGAGCTGCTGCTCTCCCCGGTCGGCCTGTCGGTCACCACGAAGATGGCGCCCGCGAAGTACGCCTCCCAGATGATGGGCGTCTGGTTCCTGGCCGTCACCGCCGGTGACGCCACGACCGGTCTGCTCTCCATCGCCGGCGTCGACCTCAACAAGACGGGCATCGTGACCCTGGAGGCCGCCCTCGCCGTGCTCGCCGGTGCGGCGGTGTGGATGTACCGCAAGAAGGTCAAGGAGCTCATGGGCGACGTGCACTGACGCCCGCCCGAGGTTGTGAGGAGGGCCCCCGCGCCGAGAGGTGCGGGGGCCCTCCTGCCGTTTTGGCGGGTCAGCGGGTCCGCCGTCCCGGCATGAACGTGAACACCGCCACGCCCAGCAGGATCGCCGTGCCCGCGACCAGGCCGAGGGCCTTCAGCGCGCCGTGGTCGCTCGCGCCCGTCTCGGCCAGGCCGCCGCTGCCACTGCCGTCGCCGGAGGTGGAGCCGTTGCCTCCGGAGGTCGAGGCGCCACCCGACGCTCCGTTGGCCTGCTCGGTGGTGTCGAGGGTGAGGGAGACGGCGGTCTTGGTCGGCGTGCAGGTCGTCGTCGTACCGAGGGCCTTGACCGTCAGCACACCCGGGGAAAGGGTCGACTTCCCGCTCGCGCCCGGCTTGTAGGTGCCGGTGAGGTCCGGGATCGCGATCGGGTCGCCGGCCTTGATGTCGGCGGAGTTCGTCGGGCCCTCGACATGCACCGTGCCCTTGTCCACGCCACCCAGTGCCACCTCCATCGAGGGCTTCACGGAGCCCTTGGGGATGGGGGCCGGGCTGTCCATCACCGACTTCTTGAACTGCACGGTGAGAGCGAAGTTCCCGCCGTCCTTCTTGGCGTTGATCTGCACCGGCGAGGTCGCGTTCTTGTCGCCGATGGGCGTCTTGCACGCGTAGGGGATCTGCACCTCCTTGCCGGTGAAGTCGGTCTGGCCGGTGCCGTCGCTGGGGCTGGCGGTGGTGGTGGGGGTCGAGGACTTGGTGGGGGTGGGCGTGCCCGTCGGCGTGCCGGTGCCGGTGCCGGTGCCCGCCGTCACCTGGATGGTCGCCGAGGGCTGCACCGTCTCGGTCGGCGTGCACTTGGTGTCCGTCGACATGGCGTTGACCGTGTACGCGTCCGGCGTCAGCTTCACCTCACCGGCCGTGGTCAGCTTCAGCGTGCCCTTCATGTCGGACAGCACCATGTCGCCGCCCTTGGGTATCGCCGGGTTCTCGCGCGGCCCCTGCATCGCGATGTCCGCGGTCTGCGCACCGGACGCCTTGAGGGTGCCGGACGGCTGCACCGAGTTCGCGGGCAGGTCGATGATGTTCGGGTTCTTCGACGCGGCCTGGGTGAACTTCCACACCACGTCCACCGTGTCGCCCACCTTCGCCGTGGCCGACGCGGTGATCTCGACCTTCGTGGTGCCGTCGACGGGGTCGATGCCCGCGGGCGGTACGCAGTGGGTGGCGTACGAGACCTCGGCGGCCTCGGCGGACCCGGCGCTCACGCCGAGCAGCACACCCGCCGAACACAGTACCAGCGCGGCGGCCGCCGCGCCCGCTCGCCGCACGCCGGGTCCGCCGGTCGCCGTCACTCTCCTTCGCTTGCTCACTTGGGTCCCTTCCATGTGGGAGTCGTAGGAGTCGAAGGACTCGTAGGAGTCGTCGGACTCGTCGGGCTGTCGTCGTGCGGTGCGGAGAGCCGGCCGGCCTCACCCGGATGGGCGTCCGGGGTGAACCAGGGCAGCGTCGAGGTGGGAGCGGACGGCTCCTCGGCGGGCCGGGACCTCGGCAGCCGCAGGCCCGGCGGGACCCGGCGGGGACCGCGCCGGCGTCCGCCACCCGCCCGGCGCGGCCGGATCCGGTCCACGACCGCCATTCCGGCGCGGAACAGCGCGGCCGGCACGACCACGCAGAGCAGCAGCCAGAACAGCGTCACGCCCCAGGGGCGGCCCACGCCCCAGGGCTGCTCGGCGAGCACCTTGCCGCCGTACCTCAGGGAGACGGTGTAGTCGCCGTGCGCCCCGGCGGCGAGCTCGACGGGCAGCTTGATCTGCGCCTTCTTCCCGGGTGCGAGGGTGCCGCGCCACTGCTGTTCGTCCCACTCGGGGGCGAACACCCCGTGCGCGGTGCCGACCTGGAAGACGGGGTCCTTGATGTCGGAGGTGCCGACGTTGCCGACGGTGAGGACGAGCGTGCGGGACGGTGGCGCCCCGAACCAGGTGAGCAGCCCGCTGGACCCCGCCAGCCGGGTGTCGCTGAGGACGGACAGCGTGCCGGCCCCCAAGGACGCGGCGGGCAGCGGCTTGACCGGGTGCCCGGCGACCTTGAGCGTCGCGTCGGCGTCCGCCTTCGCCCCGGTGACGGTGGCCACGTGCACCACGCACGGGCAGGGCACCGGTGGCTCGGCGACCGGCAGCTTCTTGCTGAAGCCGCCCTTCGCGTCGGTGGTGACGGCCCGGCCGTCCGCGTTCGCGCAGGAGTTGGTGCCGCCGATGACACCCCGGGACGGGCTGGCCTGCCCGCAGATCAGCACCATCAGCAGCGCGTGCGGGCGCCAGCCGCTGCCGCTGACGGTGAGTGAACCGCCGGTGCCCGCCTGGGACCTGGACAGCACGACGCTCGGCCCGGACGCCGCCGACGCGTTGCCCGCCAGGGGCAGCAGGAGCAGCGCGAGCACCGCCACCAGTGCCGGGATCCGCTCCTTGCCGCTCACCGCACCGCTCCCGTCGACCGACTCCCTGGTGTACGACGCCCGCGCCGCCGTACGACGACGCCGACCGCCCCGGCGGCCACCGCCCCCGCCGTCCCCGTCGCCGCACTCCACGGCACGAACCTCACCGAGGTGCCCGCCATGGCGTGCGCCCCGCCCGGCGCCGTCACCGTCAGCCGTACGTCGACCGCGTCCAGCGCGGGCCGCCCGCGCCACGGCTCGTCCAGCCGCAGCCGCTCGCCCGGGGGCAGCCGGACGGGCAGCGAGCGCGGGGCACGGTCAAGGACCCGGCGGCCGAAGAGGCCGTCGGCGCGCACCGCGAGCGTCGGCACGAGGGCCGTGGTACCGCGGTTGACCAGTTCGTACGAGATGCGGTCACCGCGGACGGCGACGTGCTCGACGGTCAGCGCGGACAGCGCCGGTCC
This sequence comes from Streptomyces sp. NPDC001480, assembly GCF_042894725.1. Lineage (NCBI taxonomy): Bacteria > Bacillati > Actinomycetota > Actinomycetes > Kitasatosporales > Streptomycetaceae > Streptomyces > Streptomyces sp. NPDC001480. The sequence goes on from NZ_JBIAVX010000017.1 coordinate 59,461, forward strand.
GGCGGCCCGCAGACGCACGTCCACGGCCGCCGTACGGCCGTCGCCGTCCCGCGCGACGATCGTGCCGGCGCGCTCCCCGGGTGCGGTGCCGGCCGGGACGGTCACCGTGATGGGCACGTCGGCGCGGGTGCGGGCGGGTACGCGGAGACGGGTCCGGGCGAAGGCGACCTGGACGCCGGTGCCGGTCAGCCGTACCGCGACCGGCTTCCGGCCGCGGTTGGTCACGGACACCGTGTCCCGCAGGACCGCGCCGGGGGCGCCCTCGGCGTAGACGGACGGCCGGTCGCCGCCCAGGGGTGCGAGGGTCCAGCCGTCGGCGGCCGAGGCGGGCGCGGCGACGGCGAGCAGGCTCAGGAGGGAGACGGGCAGGAGGGACAGGGGCAGGAGGGACACCGCCGGCAGTGGGCGGCGGCGGACGCGGGTGGCGGACGGCATGGGCGGCTCCAGCGCTCGTAGCCGGTGTTCAGCGGCGTAGGGCCTGGTTCCGGCGGGTGAGCCACAACGAGCCCGCCGCGCCCGTGAGGAGGACGGTGCCGCCGAGCGTGCCCAGCGCTGTCAGGGAGTCCTCGGGCCCGGTCCGGGGGAGTTGGCCGCCGGAGTCGGTGCCGCTGCCGCTCTGCGTCGGTGATGAGCCGCCGCTCGCGGCCGTGACATCCAGGGTCAGGGACGGCTTGGGGTTGTTGGTCGGCGTGCAGGTGGTCGTCGTGCCGAGCGCCTTGATGGTGAGCACGGCCGCCGTGAAGGTGACCTTGCCGGTCTTCTCCGGGGTGTAGGTGCCGCTCAAGTCATTGATTTTGATCGGCGTGTTGGCGGGGATCGCCGCCTGGTTGGCCGGGCCCGTCACGGTGACGGTGCCGCTGTCGGCGCCGCCCAGCTTGACGGTGGCGCTCGGGCTCATCGCGCCTTTGCCGAGCTCGACCGGGCTGGAGGAGACGCCCTTCTGCCAGCTCATGGTGAGCTTGTAGCCGCTGCCGCTCTTGACGCCCTTGATGTCGATGGGCGAGACGGCGCTCTTGGCACCGATCGGCGTCTTGCACTGGTAGTTGACGTCCACGACCTCGGCGTGGGCCACGGGGGCGGCCAGCAGCACCACGGAGCCGGCCAGGGCCGCGGCCGACGCGAGCGCGGCGGTTCGTTTCGAGTACACGGCCCCACCTCGTTTCCTGACGGCACATCAGCTCGGGCCGTCAAGGTACGCCCGGGGTCGTGAGGAAGGAAGACACGTCGCACACCGGAGTTGTGGTGATCCCGCGTGCGCGTGGCGGGGGTCGAGTGGAGGGGGTGACCGTGGGTAACCGATAGTCGACGGGCCGGACGGAGCGAGGGGAAACAGGCGGAGTGAGGCGAAACGAGGCGGGGCGGAGCGGGGCGAGCCGACGGCGAACGGCGGCCCGCGTCGAGGGCTACGCCGGAGCGCCCAGTTCCGCCCAGACCGTCTTGCCCGACGCGCCCGGGGTGCGGACGACGCCCCAGTCCAGGCAGAGGCGCTGGACGATGAACATGCCGTGGCCGCCGGGCCGCCCGGCGCGGTGCGGGGTGCGGGGTGCGGGCTGGCCGCTGCCGCGGTCGGTGACCTCCACACGGATCACCTTGTTGTCGCAGAAGAGGACCAGCTCGTCGGGGCCCTCCGCGTGCAGGCAGGCGTTCGTGACCAGCTCGGAGACGACCAGCAGCACATCCTCGGCGGCGGCCCGCTGGTCCGCGGACGCGGCGGGCAGCCAGCCCCACGCGTACAGCGCCTGGCGGGTGAAGTCGCGGGCGAGCGGGACGACACCGCTCTCGCCGTCCAGGCGCAGCCGCCGTTCCTGGCGGGGCCCGCGGCCCCCCTCCGACGGCCCGCACGGCACGGCCGCTGCCCCCGCGGACGCGCCGGCCTCCGGCGCACCCCCCTCGGACGCCCCGGAAGCACCGCTGGGCTCCGGGCCGCGGTCGCCCGGCGAGTAAGGCCGGGTGGTGCTCATCAGCGCTTCACCTCACCGATTCACCATTCACGATTCAGAAGTCGTTCCTTCTCGATCTTGCTGCCGAACCCGGTCCCTGCCAATCGGTCACCCTCACCACATGGGTCACCCATCGAGGCCGTCCGATACCGGCGAACCGGTCAGTACCGGAAGACACCGACAGGTTCCGGCCGGTTCCGTTCGGCTCCCGTCCGCTCCCATCGGCCCGTCCGGCGGCCCACCGGGTCCGCCGGTGCCCTTGGGTACGTACGTCGCACGCGGGCCGTTCGCCGGTTCCACGGTGTTCCCGCACCCCGGGGCCGACAGGTTCAGGATGACTCCTGCCCGGGCGAACGGGGGCGACACCCCCCTGTTCGACGGTGCGGACGGCGGTGACTCAGCCGGACTCGTCCGCCAGGGCCCCCTCGACGGAGTCATGGACGGTGAAGACCGCCTCCGCCCCCGTAATTTCGAACACACGTGCAACAACCGGCAGCATGCCCGCCAGGTGCACGCCACCGCCGGCCGCCTCCGCCCGCAAACGCGCGCCGAGCAGCACGTTCAGGCCCGTCGAATCGCAGAACTCCAGCCGCGAGCAGTCCACGACGAGTCGCGAGAATCCCTTGTCGAGGAGGTCGTCGAGGGGTTCGCGCAATAGGTCGGCGGTGTGGTGATCGAGCTCACCCGCCGGGGTCACCACTGCGCTGGAACCCTCTTCCCGCACCTCCACCAGAAGCCGGCCCGACTGTGCGCTGCCGACCGTCCCGCGGTCCATGCCGTCTCTACTCCCGAGGTCGTGGCTGCTGCCTGTTGCCCTGCTGACGCCCGGCCGAAGCCAGGTTGATGCCCTCGAACACTACGCCTTCTACACGCACTCCGACACCCGAACAACCCCACACAAACGGACATATCACACCAGAATGCACTTGCGACAGCCCTGCTGAAACGGGTAGGGCTAGTAAGACACGTAACCGACACGGCCGGCTTTGGAGGCGCCGCACACCGCAGTGCACGCACGGCTTCGGCAGCCTTATGCCGAGAACGATGGAGGACACCCATGTCACCCCGGCTCGACGCATCGCATACCCGGACGGCGACGTCGACACCCCCACCGGAAAAACTGGATCCCATCGATCCCGTGGATCCCATCGATCCCATCGAGGGACTCCCGGAGATCCCCCCGTACGACGAGATCGCCCCTCTCGACGCACGCGCCCTCTCCAAGACCCTCTTCGAGCGGCTGGAGTCGCTGGAGGAAGGGACGTACGAGTACTCGTACGTCCGCAACACCCTCGTCGAACTCAACCTCGCCCTGGTCAAGTTCGCCGCCTCGCGCTTCCGCTCCCGCAGCGAGCCGATGGAGGACATCATCCAGGTCGGCACCATCGGCCTGATCAAGGCGATCGACCGCTTCGAACTCTCCCGCGGCGTGGAGTTCCCCACGTTCGCGATGCCAACCATCATCGGCGAGATCAAGCGCTTCTTCCGTGACACCTCGTGGTCCGTGCGCGTTCCGCGCCGGCTCCAGGAGCTCCGGCTCGACCTGGCCAAGGCCGGTGACGAGCTGGCCCAGAAGCTCGACCGCGCACCGACGCCGGTCGAACTCGCCGAACGGCTGGGCATCACCACCGACGAGGTCGTCGAGGGCATGGCCGCCTCGAACGCGTACACCGCCTCCTCGCTGGACGCGCAGCCCGAGGAGGACGATTCCGAGGGCGCCCTCGCGGACCGCATCGGCTACGAGGACCACGGACTCGAAGGCATCGAGTACGTCGAGTCGTTGAAGCCGCTCATCGCCGAACTCCCGGCCCGGGACCGGAAGATCCTCTCCCTCCGGTTCGTGGCCAACATGACCCAGTCGGAGATCGGCGACGAACTCGGCATCTCGCAGATGCACGTGTCGCGACTGCTGTCGCGCACGCTGGTGAAGCTGCGCAAGGGCCTGACCGTGGACGAGTGAGGTCCGCGAGGTTTCTCCGACGCCCCCGGAGAAACCTCGCGGCTCTCTTCCTTGTCTCCTCCGTGTCTCTTCCTGATCTCTTCCTGGCCGCCCCACTTCTCCCGAGCGCCCTCCTCCGTCACTCTGGTCACGCCAGACTGGCCGGTACGTCAGCGTGGACGGCCGCGGACGGCCGCAGGGGCGCGAGGAGGCGCGAGGATGGCTCAGGGATCGGACCCGGCCGAGGCGGCGGACCCCTACTCCGGAGTGCCGGACGCACGCCTCACCGAACTGCTGCGTGCCGACACCGCCACCGCCTACGCGGCGCTGCACGAGCTGCGCCGCCGTCACCGCCCGTCGGTCCTCGGCTACGCCCGGCTCTGCGCCGCGAGCGAATCGGCCGCCGGGCAGCTGGCCGCGCAGACCTTCACGACGGTGGCCCGGGAGACGGCACGCGGGATCGAACCCCTCGTCCCCCTCCGCCACCACCTCCTCCTGCTGACCGCCCGCCTGGCCGCCGCCTGGTCCCGGGACGACCGGTCCACGGGCCTGGATCCGGCGCTGCTCCTGGTCCTGAACGTCCTGACCACCACGGGCGCCCCCGAGGGACCCCTGCCGCCCCTCCTCCCGGCCTTCCACACCCTGCCCGCCCGCACCCAGGGCCTGCTCTGGTACGCCGTCGTGGACCGCGAACCCCCCGACCGCACGGCCGCGCTCCTCGGCCTCACACCGCAGGACGTGACGTACGACACCCCGCGGGCGCTCCAGTCCATGGCCCAGGCCTGCCTCCGCTCCCGCCTGGCCGCCTCCGACGACCCGCGCTGCGCCGACTTCCGCCGCCTGATCGAGGAGTCCACCCGGCCGGACACCCCCCGCCGCAGCGCCGACCTGCACACCCACATGGCCCAGTGCCCGCACTGCACGGCCGCCCACGAGGACCTGACCACCCTGCGGGACGCGCCGCGCACGGCGCTGGCGGAGGGGCTGCTGCCGTGGGCGGGTACGGCGTACACGGCGCGCCGGTCCCCTGAGCGGGACCGCACGGCTCCCGCCCCCGCCACCCGGCGCCCGTCCCCCCGCCGCTACCTGCTCGCCTCCGCGGCCCTGGGCGTCGCCCTGGTCCCGCTCGCGCTCCTCCTGCTGCCCTCGGACAGCTCCCCGGACGACGAACCGGCAGGCGCGGCGGCCACCCCCACGCCCGCACCGCAGGTCACGGTGACGGCGACGGTCTCGGCGTCCCCGCCCCCGCCCCCGTCCACCTCTCCGTCCGCGACGTCGAGACCCCCCTCCCCCACGAGAAGCCACACCCCGAGCCCGACCAAGCACTCCCCGAGCCCGACCCCCACCCCCACGGCCCACGCCCCGAACGGCACCTACGCCCAGATCGTGAACACCGCCTCGGGCCGCTGTCTGGAGGTCGCCGGCGACTTCGACGACGGCACGGACGTCGTCACCGTCCCCTGCACCTCGTCGCCCAGCCAGCGTTGGCGGGTCGACACCGCGCGCGGCGTCGTACAGTCCTCCGCCGACCCAGACTTCTGCCTCGACAGCCGCGGCTCCGTCGACCGGGGCGTCGGCGTCTGGGACTGCGACTCGGTCGACGGCGACCACGGCGCCAACCTGCGCTTCACGGTGGACGCCGACGGGACGATCCGCCCGGCGATAGCGATCGAGACGGCGCTCACCGAGGGCAGCGGCGGGGAGTTGTCGCTGGAGCCGCTGACGGGGGGTTCGGCTCAGCGGTGGCGGGCGGGGGCGAGGTGACCGCGTCAGGATCCGTCGACGAACAGGTCCGCCACGGCTGAGGCGTGGACGGCCCGCTGGGCCCACACCTCGAGACGGTCCAGATCGGTGCAGGAGGTGACCCTCGCCCGGGCTGACTCCGGCACGTCGATGCCGCGCCACTGAAGGATCCGGAGAACCATCGCCGCGCGCTCCTGCTCGACGCCCAGTTCGATACCCTCTTCTCGGCCCTCTTGGCGTACCTGCTCAGCCAGCGGGTGCCGCCAGAAGTACTGCATCGCCGTCATCAGGTCCCTCCACATCTGCTGCGCCTGGGTGTCGGCCAGGCATGAGTCGACGAACTGCACGAAGGCCGCGGCGCTGTCCGCGTCAATGGTCCGCAGAGCGGCTGCCAGGGACTCCAGTATGGCTCCGGCATGCGGCCCCCGCCCGTGTGTCATCGCCGATAGCACCGCAAGGGGTACGTCCCGTTCGGCCTCCCGCGCGTCGGCGATCAACGGCACGTTGTCCGGGCTGAGCACGAGCGGACGCACGGTCAGCGAGGCGAACCCCCGCACACCGAGGTGAATGGGCTCCGCCGCCCAGCGGGCGGTCGCGACGCTCTGGGTGATGACGATGAGCACCGGCTCCCAGCGGTACTTGGCGTACAGGTAGCTGAGGTAGTACGGCCAGCTGCCCCGCTTGTCCTCGTCCTTCTTCCCCTGCGACTCCACGACGATGAGATACGTGCCCTCATCGGTGTCCGCCCGCATCAGCGTGTCCACGCGCCGCTCGATCGGCTCGATCTCGGTGAGGTCCACGTTCATCCCGGCGAACTCATGTGTCGGCTCCGAGTGAGGTGAGTGCGGTGGCATTGCCGCGGCCGTCATGGCAGGACGGAGCGGTGCGCTTCCGCTGAGTGCGCGTTACGTCACCGACGGTATTTCCTAACATTAGGAAGGTGCAAGCCGTTGCCTTATCCTGACCCTCGAACGAGCTACGCCATGAGGGCAGTTGTGGAGACGAGGAGGCGCCGCTTGCCGCCAAAGAGGCATCTCACGGCTCGCAGGGTGCGGCTGGGCGCTGAACTGCGCAAACTGCGCGAGGCGACAGGCATGAAAGCCCGGGAAGCCGCAGCACTACTCGGTGCTGACGCTGTCCAGATAAGCCAGATCGAGTCCGGCGTGGCAGGCGTGAGCGCGGAACGCGTACGCCGCCTGGCAGCCCACTACGCCTGCACGGATGAGGCGTTGGTGGAGGCGCTGGTGGCTATGGCCACCGACCGCACACGAGGTTGGTGGGAGGAGTACCGGGGCGTCCTCCCACCAGTGTTCCTGGACACCGCCGAGGTCGAACACCACGCGACGTTCCTTCGGGAGGTCGTGATCACGCATGTTCCCGGACTCCTGCAGACCGCCGACTATGCCCGAGCCGTGTACGCATTCATGATGCCGGGCTTGCCCGAGGCCGAGTTGACTCCTCGCGTCGAACACCGGATGCGACGGCGCGCCGTCATCGAAGGTGATGATCCCACCCCCTACGAGACGATCGTCCACGAGTTCGCCCTGCGCATCCGCGTGGCCGACCGCCAGGCGTCACAGGCTCAACTTCTGAGAATCCTGGACCAGATCGAGCAGGAACACGCCGCCGTCCGCGTCATCCCCACCGACCAGGACGGTTTCGCTGGGGCCGGGGCTTCGATGATGTACGTGGGTGGTGCGGTACCGCGATTGGACACCGGCCTGCGGGACGCACCCACCGGGACCGCATTCATCGATGCGGAACCCCAACTTGCCCAGCTCCGAACACTCTTCCGTAAGGTGGAGAAGGCGACGTTGGACCCCGTTGCATCGCGGGACTTCATTCACCGCCTGACGAAGGAGCTGTGAGGCACCCGATGGACCGCACCCTGCGCTGGCAGAAGTCCACCTTCTCCGACGGCGGGGACGGCAACACCTGCGTAGAACTGGCCGCCACCCCCACCACCCTCCACCTCCGCGAAAGCGACGACCCCGCCACCCAGCTCACCACCGGCCCCACACCACTGGCCCACCTCATACGCGGGCTGAAGTCGGGCCGGTTCGCGACGAACTGAGCTGAGCCCCGCCGCTACTTGCCGCCCGCCTCCGCGAGGGTGTGGGCGACGAGGGCGTTGGCGTGGCCGTGGCCCAGCCCGTGTTCGGCCTTGAGCCAGTTCACCAGCTCCATGTGCTTGGTCAGCGGCGAGGTGCGGATGAGGTCCTTCCACTCCGCGATGGGGCGACCGTACTTCTTCTCGATGGAAGGGAAGTAGCTGGCAGGGCCCTTGACGGCGTCAGTCATGTCGGCGGTGTCCCGTCTGTCCGAAGAAGTGTGTTGTCGCTCGTATGACCGGCGGGCGGGGCTCGTCTCATCGGTCACTGGAAGTGCACTGCGTCACACTCGCCTATGCGTGGATGTGGGCGGGCAGGTCGAACAGCGGAAACAGGCGCTCGGTGTCGCGGAAGACACTGATGTCCGTGATCCGGTCCCCGGAGAAGTCGATGACCTGAAGTGCCCAGGGATCGAACCCCGTTCCCTCGGCACTGGGCCGGTACTGGCCGAACGCCGGCGAGCCGTTCGCGAAGGTGGGGATCAGCCGTGACCCCCGGCAGCCGACGGCCGGCCCGGTCAGCCATGCCCGGATGTCGGAGACGCCTCGCATCCACAGGGCGTACGGCGGCAGGGACATGGTGGCGTCCACATGGAGCAGCATGCTCAGCTCCTCCATGTCGAAGCTGGAGAAGGCCGCCGCGTACCGCTTCGCCAGCACCTGCTGGACGGTGCTGGACGGCCGTACCGCCGGTTCGTCGGCCGCTTCGCGCCGGGCGGCGAGCGTGGCACGGGCGCGCTGGAGCGCGCTGTTGACCGACGCGACCGTGCAACCCTGGAGGTCCGCGACTTCCCGCGCCGAGAAGACCATGACGTCACGGAGCAGGAGAGTCGCGCGCTGCTTGGGCGGCAGGTGCTGGAGCGCGGCGATGAACGCGAGGTGCACCGATTCGCCGGTCTCGACCGCCTCCGCGGGGTTGTCCCCCGTGCGGACGGGAACGGCCGGGCACGGTTCGATCCAGAGGCCGGCATCCAGTGGAGTGCCTGGTGAGGTGGCTCCACCGGTCGGGCCGGAGAGGTCCATCGGGCGGGCTCGGCGCTTGCCTGCGGCGAGTGCGTCGAGACAGACGTTGGTGGCGATCCGATAGACCCATGACCGCAGCGACGACCGTTCCTCGAACCGGTCGAGGCCGCGCCATGCCCGGACCATGGTCTCCTGCACGGCGTCTTCCGCTTCGAAAACCGATCCCAGCATCCGGTAGCAGTAGCCGGTCAGCTCGGCCCGGTGCCCCTCCAGTCGGTCCACGACCTTCATCTCCACCCCAGCACCCCCTGCTCGGCAGGATAGCCGGGGTGATCGCCGCTGCCCTCAAGCCACCCGCACGCCCCTCCGCCACACCCCGCTGACCAGCGGCACCCCCGGCCGGTACGCCAGGTGTACATGGCTCGGTGCGTCCAGCAGGGTCAGGTCGGCGTATGCGCCGGGGCTGATGCGGCCGATGTCGGAGCGCCGCAACGCCGCCGCGCCGCCCGCCGTCGCCGACCACACCGCCTCGTCGGGGGTCATGCCCATGTCCCGTACGGCGAGGGCGATGCAGAAGGGGACGGAGGAGGTGAAGGAGGACCCGGGGTTGCAGTCGGTCGACAGGGCCACCGTGACGCCCGCGTCCAGGAGGCGGCGGGCGTTCGGCCACTCCGCCCGGGTGGAGAACTCGGCGCCGGGGAGCAGGGTGGCGACCGTACGGCCGCTTGCCAGGGCATCGACGTCCGCGTCGGTGAGGTGCGTGCAGTGGTCGGCGCTGGCCGCGTCGAGTTCGACGGCCAGTTGGACGCCGGGGCCGTACGACAACTGGTTGGCGTGGATGCGGGGGTGCAACCCCTTCGCCTTGCCGGCCGTGAGGATCGCGCGGGCCTGGTCGCCGTCGAACGCGCCCTTCTCGCAGAAGACGTCGATCCAGCGGGAGTGCGGGGCGCAGGCGTCGAGCATCTCGCCGGTGACGAGGGCGACGTAGGCGGCCGGGTCGTCGGCGTAGTCGGGGGAGACGATGTGCGCGCCGAGGTAGGTGACCTCGTCGGTGTGCGCGGACGCGATGCGCAGGGCGCGGGACTCGTCCTCGACCGTCAGGCCGTAGCCCGACTTCGTCTCGAACGTGGTCGTGCCCTGGCGCAGGGCCTCGGCGAGGTAGCGGGTGAGGTTGGCCTCCAGCTCCTCGTCCGTCGCCGCCCGCGTCGCCGCGACGGTCGTGCGGATGCCGCCCGCGCTGTAGGCACGGCCGGACATGCGGGCGTTGAACTCCGCCGTGCGGTCGCCCGCGAAGACCAGGTGGGAGTGGGAGTCGACGAAGCCCGGGAGGGCCGCCCGGCCGCCGGCGTCGACCCGATTGTCAGTGGTGGGTGCTTTCCTGGATTCACCGGTCCACGCGACGCGGTCGCCGTCGATGACGACGGCCGCGTCCTGGATCAGACCGAGGGGGGATCCGTCACCTAGGGAGGGGTCGTTGGTGACCAGCGTGGCGATGTTGGTGATGACGGTGCTGCTGCTCATGACGTCCTCGTGGGTGGTGGGGGTGCGGCGTCTGCTCGGCCTCGGTCGCGGACTCGGCCTCAGCCGCGCAGGGCTTCGATCGCGTCCGCCAGCGCCGACGGCACGTCCGGTACGAGGGCGTGGACGCCGTCCCGTACGACCTGCCGCCCCGCGACGATCGTGTGCCGTACGTCCGCTGCCGTCGCGGCGAATACGGCCGTCTCGGCGCCCAGCCTGGGCAGCGGCCCCGCCGTCCTGACCGAGTCGAGGGCGATGGTGGTGAGGTCGGCGAGCGCCCCGGCCTCGATGGTGCCCGCGTCGTGCCAGCCCAGCGCCGCGTGACCGTCCGCCGAAGCCGCGCGCAGCAGTGCCGCGGCCGTCCAGTGGCCCCGCACGCGGGTGCGCAGCCGCTCGTTCAGCTCCATCGCGCGCGCCTCTTCGAGCAGGTCGATGACGGCGTGGCTGTCGGAGCCGAGGGAGAGCGGGGAGCCCGCGCGCTGGAGGGCGGTGGCGGGGCCGATGCCGTCCGCGAGGTCGCGTTCCGTCGTCGGGCACATGCAGGTTCCGGTGCGCGAGCCGCCGAGCAGGGCGATGTCCTCGTCGGTGAGATGGGTGTTGTGCACGCCGGTGGTGCGCGGGCCGAGGACGCCGTGGTCGGCGAGCAGCCGGGTGGGCGTGCACCCGTGCACGGCCAGGCAGGCGTCGTTCTCGGCGGTCTGCTCCGACAGGTGCACGTGGAGCGGGGCCCGCCGCTCCTCCGCCCACCGCGCCACCGTCGCCAACTGGTGTGCGGGCACGGCCCGTACGGAGTGGATCGCCGCCCCGATCCGCGCGTGATCCCGTTCCTTGAGAACTGAACAGCGTTCGGCCCAGGCCTCCGCGGTCCCGTCGGAGAAGCGGAGCTGGTGAGTGTTGGGGGGCTCCCCACCGCGCTTGTCCGAGATGGCGGAGGAGAGGTACGCGGTGTCGAGGAGGGTGATGCGGATACCGGCTTCGGCGGCGGCCGCGATCAGGGCCTCGCCCATGGCGTTGGGCTCGGCGTAACGGGTGCCGCCGGGTGCGTGGTGCACGTAGTGGAACTCGCCGACCGCCGTGACACCCGCCAGCGCCATCTCGGCGTACACGGCGCGGGCCAGGGCGTGGTAGGTCTCCGGTGTCAGCCGGTCCGCGAAGGAGTACATCACCTCGCGCCAGGTCCAGAAGGTGCCCGAGCCGACCTGGACGGTGCCGCGCAGGGCGCGGTGGAAGGCGTGGCTGTGGGCGTTGGCCAGGCCCGGCAGGGTCAGCCCCCGGAGGGTCTCGGCGCCCGGTGGCGGGGCGGGGGTGTCCGTACGGACGGCCGTGATCCGGCCGTCCGCCACCTCCAGCAGCACCCCCGGCTCGACATGGGTGCCGAGCCAGGCGTGCTCCAGCCAGTACGTCCGCGTCGGCTCAGTCGTCGTCACCTGCGTGCCAGCCCTTCCAGTACGTCGGCGAGCGCGGTCACCCCGGCCACACAGTCGTCCTCGGCGGCGAACTCGGCCGGGGAGTGCGAGACGCCGGTGGGGTTGCGTACGAACAGCATGGCCGTCGGAATGCTCCCGGAGAGGATTCCGGCGTCGTGTCCCGCGCCGGTGCCCAGCACGGGCACCCTCAGGTCGGTGTCCCGGCCCAGGATGCGGGCGAGTTCGTCGCGCAGGGCGTGGTCGAACTCTACGACCGGCGTGAAGGACTCACGGACGACGTCGAGGTCGACGCCGTGTGCGGCGGCGTACTCGCGCGCGGCCTTCTCCACGCCCGTGACCACCGTGTCGAGGGTCTCCTGGTCGGCGGCGCGGGAGTCGAGCCAGCCGCGCACCAGGGAGGGGATGGCGTTGACCCCGTTCGGCTCCACCGCGATCTTGCCGAAGGTGGCGACGGCACCGGCGAGTTCGGCCTCCCGGCGGGCGGCGAGCACGGTCTCGGCGTACGACAGCATGGGGTCGCGGCGGTCCACCAGCCGGGTGGTGCCGGCGTGGTTGGCCTCGCCCCGGAAGTCGAAGCGCCAGCGGCCGTGCGGCCAGATGGCGCTGGCGATGCCGACCCGGTCGCCGGACAGGTCCAGCGCGCGGCCCTGTTCGACGTGGAGTTCGACGAAGGCGCCGATCCGGGCGAGCCGCTCCGGGTCCGGTCCGATGGTGTCGGGGTCGTACCCGGCGCTCTCCATGGCCCGCGGCAGCGTGATGCCGTCGCCGTCGGTCAGCCGGTGCGCCTGCTCGACGGTGAGCTGCCCGGCGGTGAGCCGCGAACCGACACAGGCGAGCCCGAACCGGGCGCCCTCCTCGTCGCCGAAGTTGACGATGGCCAGGGGCTTTTCGAGCCGCGCTCCCCTCCCGCGCAGCTCGTCGAGGGCGGCGAAGGAGGACACCACCCCGAGGGGCCCGTCGAAGGCCCCTCCGTCGGGCACGGAGTCCAGATGCGACCCGGTGACCACGGCGTCCCCGGCCTCCGGGTCGCCCAGCCAGGCCCACTGGTTGCCGTTCCGGTCGACCTCGTACGCCAGCCCGCGCGCCTCGGCCTGCTCCTTGAACCAGGCCCGGCACTCGCCGTCGGCTCCGGTCCATGCGTAGCGCCGGTAGCCACCGGAGTCGGCGTGCCGGCCGATGGGCAACAGCTCGCGCCACATCTCGTGGAAGGAGCTGCCGGCACCGACAGGCCGCACGGGCCGTGGGCCGCCGCCGTCCCCGTCCAAACCCGCGGACGGCGACGAGACCTCAGCCCCCGCCGGAGGGTTGCCGTGCTGCCCTTCGCTCCGCGTCACGCCTGGTCACCCTCGCGCATAGGCACCCGGACCCCGCGCTCCTGCGCAACCGACTCCGCGATGTCGTACCCCGCGTCCACGTGCCGGATGACCCCCATGCCCGGGTCGTTCGTCAGCACCCGGCGGATCTTCTCCCCGCCGAGCTTCGTGCCGTCGGCGACGGTCACCTGCCCGGCGTGGATGGACCGCCCCATGCCGACGCCGCCGCCATGGTGGATGGAGACCCAGGACGCCCCGGAGGCCACGTTGACCATGGCGTTCAGCAGCGGCCAGTCGGCGATCGCGTCGGAGCCGTCGAGCATGGCCTCGGTCTCGCGGTACGGGGAGGCCACGGAGCCGCAGTCGAGGTGGTCGCGGCCGATGGCCAGCGGGGCCGCCAGTTCACCGGAGGCCACCATGTCGTTGAAGCGCTCGCCGGCCTTGTCGCGCTCGCCGTATCCGAGCCAGCAGATGCGGGCGGGCAGGCCCTGGAAGTGGACGCGTTCGCCGGCCATCTTGATCCAGCGGTGCAGGGACTCGTTCTCCGGGAAGAGCTCCAGGATCGCCTTGTCGGTCTTGGCGATGTCCGAGGCCTCGCCGGACAGGGCGGCCCAGCGGAAGGGGCCCTTGCCCTCGCAGAAGAGGGGGCGGATGTAGGCAGGGACGAAGCCGGGGAAGGCGAAGGCGCGGTCGTATCCGGCGAGTTGGGCCTCGCCGCGGATGGAGTTGCCGTAGTCGAAGACCTCGGCGCCGGCGTCCTGGAAGCCGACCATGGCCTCGACGTGCTTGGCCATCGACTCGCGCGCGCGGGTGGTGAAGCCGGCCGGGTCCTTGGCGGCGGCGTCGGCCATGTCCTCGAAGGCGACGCCGAGCGGCAGGTAGGACAGCGGGTCGTGGGCCGAGGTCTGGTCGGTGACGATGTCGATCGGGGCGTTCATCGCCAGCAGCTGCGGGACCAGCTCCGCCGCGTTGCCGAGCACGCCGATGGACAGTGGTCGGCGGGCGTCGCGGGCCTCGGTGGCCAGCTGGAGGGCGTGGTCGAGGGAGTCGGCCTTGACGTCGAGGTAGCGGTGCTCGATGCGGCGGTCGATGGCGCGCGGGTCGCAGTCGATGCAGATCGCCACGCCGTCGTTCATGGTGACGGCGAGGGGCTGGGCGCCGCCCATGCCGCCGAGGCCGGCCGTCAACGTGATCGTCCCGGCGAGGGTGCCGCCGAACTTCTTCGCGGCGACGGCGGCGAAGGTCTCGTAGGTGCCCTGGAGGATGCCCTGGGTGCCGATGTAGATCCAGGAGCCGGCGGTCATCTGGCCGTACATGGTCAGGCCGAGGGCCTCCAGGCGGCGGAACTCCTCCCAGTTGGCCCAGTCGCCGACGAGGTTGGAGTTGGCGATGAGGACGCGCGGGGCCCACTCGTGGGTCTGCATCACGCCGACCGGGCGGCCGGACTGGACGAGCATGGTCTCGTCCTGCTTCAGCCCCTTCAGCGTCCGCACCATCGCGTCGAAGGAGCGCCAGTCGCGGGCCGCCTTGCCGGTGCCGCCGTAGACGACGAGCTTGTCGGGGTGCTCGGCGACCTCGGGGTCGAGGTTGTTCTGGAGCATCCGCAGGGCGGCTTCCTGCTGCCAGCCCAGGGCGCTCAGTTCCGTACCGCGCGGGGCTCGTACGGGGCGGGGTCCCGACATCGTCTGCCTCCTCCTGTTACTACGTATATTCAAATCATGGCCGCCTGAATAGAGCTAGTCAATACATCGGTGCGCCAAGTCGGTGTCGCGACGGTGTATGGCTGGAAGTACCGGAGGAACGGGTACGCACACCCACGAAAGCGGGAGAAAGCATGCGGCAGGACACCGACAGCACGGCGGCAGCACGCGCGGCCCGGCGTGACGAGGCGGTGCGGGCCGTCGTGGAGCAGGGGCTGCTCGGCCCCGGGGCGCCCGTGGTGGGGCTGCTGGACGTCACCGGCATCCGGGAGTCGGCGGCCGAGCTGCGCGCGGCGTTCGAGGAGGTGCTGGCGCCGGGTACGCCGGTGCTGCACGCCTTCGCGGTGAAGGCGACCCCGCTGGTGCCCGTGCTGCGGCTGCTGGACGAGGCGGGGGTCGGCGCGGAGGTGGCGAGCCCGGGCGAGCTGGCCCTGGTGCGGGCGGCCGGGGTGCCGCCGGAGCGGATCGTGCTGGACTCGCCCGCCAAGACGCCCGAGGAGCTGCGGGAGGCGCTGGCGCTCGGTATCGCGGTCAACGCGGACAACCCGCAGGAGCTGGCGCGCATCGATGCCCTGATGGGGGCCGGGCCCAGCCGTTCCCCGCTCGGGCTCCGGGTCAATCCGCAGATCGGCGGGGGCTCGATCGAGGCGACCTCGACGGCGACTCAGACCTCGAAGTTCGGGGTGGCGCTGCGCGACGAGGGGGCCCGGGAGTGGGTCGTACGGGCGTATCTGGACCGGCCGTGGCTGACCCGGCTGCACGCGCACACCGGCTCGCAGGGCATCCCGCTGTCATTGCTGGCGCGGGGGGCGGCGGAGGCGTACGGGCTCGCCGAGGAGATCAACGCGCGCGCGGGGCGGCGGCAGGTGGACACGCTCGACATCGGCGGCGGACTGCCGGTGAACTTCGGCTCCGACACGACGACGCCGACGTACGCGCAGTACGCCCGGATGCTGAGCGAGACGGTGCCGGGGCTGGTCGACGGGCGGTACGGGCTGGTGACGGAGTTCGGGCGGTCGCTGCTGGCCAAGCACGGGACGGTGGTGGCCCGGGTGGAGTACGCCAAGAGCGCGGGCGGGCGGCGGGTGGCGGTGACGCACGCGGGTGTGCAGGTGGCGGCGCGGACGGTGTACGTACCGGAGGCTTGGCCCCTCAGGATCGCCGCGTACGACGCGAAAGGGCGGCCGAAGACGGGGCCCGAGGTGGTGCAGGACGTGGCCGGGCCGGCCTGCTTCTCCGGCGACCTGCTCGCCCAGGGGCGCGCCCTGCCGCTGCTGGAGCAGGGCGACCACGCGGCGGCGCTGGACACCGGCGCCTACTACTTCGCGCACCACTACGCCTACAACTCCCTTTTGCGGCCCGGCATTTACGGCTTCGTCCCGGACGGCGCGGGAGGCGTTGCGTTCGCGACGGTGCGCGAACCGCAGACGCCCGACGAGATCGTGGCCGAGTCCGGAGGGGCGCACGTCACAGCCCTCACCACCCTCGGCGCATCCGGGCGCCGTTGACGCACCCCCCTGTTCACTCGATCAAGTGGGCTGACATCAGGGCAAGTTGACCCACATTAGCCCTCCGGACGCATGTTCCACTGGAAAATGCCAGAAGCCTCACCTGCCACGCACACGTTGCGTAGTGTCTGCGTCACTCAGCCGGAGTCCCAGGCGGGAGGGGAGCCCAACGGTGCCCGGAATCGACGAGTGCCTACTGGAAGCGATGCGTCTGCCCGGTGCCCGGGGCGCGGCGCTGGTGGACTGGACGAGCGGGCTCGCCCTGGGCACCGTCGGGGACTCCCCCGGCGGTGACCACGAGACGACCGCGGCCGAGGCGGCCGAACTGGCCCGGCTGGCCGCCGAGCACGGGGCGTTCTCCGCCGCAGGGGAGGCCGAGGACGAACACCCGCCGGTCGAGGACCTGATCATCAGCAACCGGGACAGCTACCACCTGCTGCGGTTCGTGGACACGTCGTTCGACAGCACCGTGCTGCTGCACCTGTGGCTGGCCCGCGAGGACGGCAATCTGGCCCTCGCGCGGATCCGGCTCGGCGAGATGGCCGCCGGGCTGGTGCTGGGATGACCATGGTCAGAACGCCTCCGCCGCCGCCCCTGCCCGTGCGGGACAGAAGAGCCGAAGGGGACGGGGCCCGCGCCGCCCTCTCGCCGATGCTGACCCGGCTCGCCGAGGAACGGGCCACCGGTGTCCTCGTCCGCGAGCACGGCTCGCTGCACCTCGCCGAGGGCCGGGTGGTGCACGCCGAGAGCCCGCTCGCCCCGGGTCTCGGCCTGCTCCTCACGGCCCACGGCACCCTGGAGCCGGCCACCTGGCGGCAGGCCGCGGAACAGGCCGGCGACGCGCCCGGCGCCGCCCGTCTGCTGCTCGTCGCCGGACGGCTGGCGGCGGGCGCGCTGGAACTGTGCCACCTGGGCGCGGTGTTCGACGCCGGGTACTTCGCCCTGGCGCCGAGCAGCACTCCGGGCCACTTCCGGTACGGGCCGGTGACCGCCCCGGTCACCCTGCATCCCATCCCGGTCACCGTGCTGGAGCGGGAGACCCTGCGCCGCCGCCTGCTGCTGCACCGCGTCTGGCCGGACCCGGCGACCGACAGCGCCCCGCTGATCCGCGCCGACCCGCTCTCGGCCCCACAGGTCACACCCCGCCAGCAGGCGGTGCTGACCCGGGTGAACGGGCACCGTACGGCGGCGGGCATCGCGCTGGAGCTGGGCCGGCCCGCCTTCCACACCCTGATGGACGTACGGCGGCTGGCGGCGGCGGGCCTGATCGCGCCGGACCCGGCGGTGTCGGCCCCACCGCCTCACCCACCACCCCCGCCCCCGGTCACCGACCCCGACATCGCGCTGCTGAAGAGGCTCAGGGATGCGCTGGAGGCCCTTTGAACGGCACCGACCCGCCGAGAGGAGACATCTGATGGCGGCCGAGCCAGAGATCCACGCGATCCTGGACGAACTACGGCGACTACGCAGCCGGGTCCCCCAGCTCACCGGCGCCCTGGCGGCCGGCGTCGACGGCCTCGTCGTCGCCCAGGACACCCCCGGCGTCGACCCGGAGGGCCTGGCGGCGCTCACCGCGGCGGCGCTCGGCGTCGCGGTACGGGTCGCCGACGCCACCGGTCAGGGCGACTTCCGGGAACTGCTGGTCCGCGGCGAGCACGGCTACGTCGCCACCTACGCGGCCGGCCGCACCGCCGTCCTGACCCTGCTCGCCCAGGACCGCGTCAACGTCGGCCGGCTGCACCTGGAGGGCCGCCGCGCGGCCGCCCGGATCGGGGAGCTGGTCGACGCGGCGGAGGCGGCCGCCAAGGCCGCCGAGGCCTCCCAGCCCGCCCGGCCACCCGGCCGGACCACCACCTCACGAACCCTCAGACCCACTCGTACGCCACGTGCCGCGGCCACCGACGCGCGCACCGCAACCGACAGTTGAAAGGACACGAAACACCATGGCCAACACCGAGACCGCACTGAAGGAATGCCTCGCCTCCATCGAGGGCGCCACCGGCGTCGCGCTCGTCGACTACACCAGCGGGATGGCGCTGGGCACGATGGGCGGCAGCAAGGGCTTCGACCTCAACGTGGCCGCCGCCGGGAACACCGACGTCATCCGGGCCAAGATGCGCACGATGGAGCACCTCGGGCTGAAGGGCGAGATCGAGGACATCCTGATCACCCTGACCAACGCCTACCACCTGATCCGGCTGCTCAAGGGCCGCGGCGGCAACGGCCTGTTCCTCTACCTGGTCCTCGACTCCAACCGGGCCAACCTGGCGATGGCCCGGCACCAGCTGAAGAAGATCGAGGAGGAACTGGAGGTCTGAGGAAGTCCTGAGCGCGGCCCGAGCGGCGGTCAGACGAGCGCCGCGGTGCGGCGGCGGGTCCCGCCCGGGGCCGCGTCGCCCGCCGCGATGCCCGTACCGCGGAAGGCCTTGACGGCCTTGCCCGCGGGGCGGCCGCCGCGCTTGCCGAGCCAGTCGACACGCACCCACAACAGCTCGTCCAGGGCCCGCTCGCGCCGCCCGAGCCAGGCCGCCTTGAGCCTGAGCCCGGTGCCGGCCCCGGCCAGCAGCAGCCCGCCCGCCGAGGGCACCACGAAGGCGCCGGCCAGCGCGACGAGGAAGGCCAGCAGCAGCCACCAGCGGTGACCCCGGCGCCAGTTGCGCACGGTCACCGCGCGGTCCTGGAGCACGTCGTGCTTGCCCGCGCGGGCCGCCCCGCGGGCGAGGCCGGCGTACCGCCCACGGCCCACCAGGGCCACCACGGCGGTGGCCACGAGGAACAGCGCGGCCCCCGTGAGAAGCCCGATCCGGCGTCCGGTCACGCCGGGCGGCAGCATCCCGATGCCCGCCGCGAACACCCCGAGCCACCACAGTGGAGCGGCCCCCGCCCGTACGACGACGGCCACCCGGGCCAGTCCCTGTCCTCCACGCGCCATGTCCGCAGCCTCCTCGCCGCTCCCGGCCCAGTCCGTATGCCGGGACGCTAACGAGCGAAGGTGAGACGAGTCTGAGAACAGAGCCCGGAACGCCGGGTCATTCGGGTCATTCGGGTCATTCCACGAACAGCCCCCGCGCCGCCGCCCGCGCGTCGAACTCCTCCAGCCGCGCCTGGGCGTCCGGCAGGTCGTCGCACATGGCCTCCAGCAGCACCCGCCCGAGCAGCATCGGCGCGCACGCGGTGTCGAAGGCGAGCCCGGTGCCGACGGCGGCCGGCAGCAGCAGGTCGGACACCTTGGCGACCGGCGCGAACGCCGAGTCGGCGACGGTGACCACGGTCAGGCCCGCCTCCTTGGCGTAGGCGAGGGTGTCGACGACCTCGCGGGGATGCCGGGGCAGCGCGAAGCACAGCAGGGTGGTGGCACCGGCCCGGACGGCCGCGTCGACG
Source organism: Streptomyces sp. NPDC001480 (assembly GCF_042894725.1). NCBI lineage: Bacteria > Bacillati > Actinomycetota > Actinomycetes > Kitasatosporales > Streptomycetaceae > Streptomyces > Streptomyces sp. NPDC001480. The sequence goes on from NZ_JBIAVX010000017.1 coordinate 79,003, forward strand.
CGGTCGTGGATCATCGTGCCGCCCTCGCCCAGCAGCCGGACGTCCGGGTGGACCTTGGCGGCGAAGTACGCGAAGCCGTACGCCTGGGAGGCGGCGGCCCGCAGGCCGAGCACCGGCAGCGGGCGGGAGGCGGCCAGGAGCCGGCCGGCCCGCTGCACCGGGCGCGGGTCGGCCAGCACCTCCGCGAGGTGCCGCAGGTTCTCGATCTCGGACTCCACGGCCTGCTGGTACTCGTTGTACGACGCCGAGCCCACCGCCGGTTCGGCGGGCACGACCTCGCGCAGGTGCTTGCGCAGGGCGGGGTAGCCGTCGAAGCCGAGGGCGACCGCGAAACGGGTCACGGAGGGCTGGCTGACCCCGGCCAGCTCGGCCAGCTCCACGCTGGACAGGAAGGGCACGTCGCCGGCCCGCCGCACCATGCTGTGCGCGATGCGCCGCTGGGTCGGCGTGAGCCGGTGCCCCTCGAAGAGCGCCTGCAAGCGGGCGGCAGGACTGTCGGTCACGCTCATGACGTGCTCCCCCTCCAGATGTCCGTGAACCGGTCGAGCAGTGCGGCCGCCGCCGACACGTCGTCCGTGAGCGGCCGGTCGGCCTGGTCGTCGTCCAGCACCGACTCTGCCAGTGCCAGCGCGCGGCCCGCCGGGAGTTGCGCATCCGGCCTGAGGTCGCGCTGGCGCAGCGCGCGCACGGCGGCGACTAGTTCGCAGCCGACCACCAGACGGTACGCACCACAGGCGCGCAGCGTCTGCCGGGCGGCGAGCGAGGCGAAGCTGGCCTGTTCCTCGACGCCCCGGGAGAGTACAGCGTGCCCCAGCGACGCGGGGGCCGAGAAGGCCCGCAGGTCGCCGAGGGCGGCCGCGGCGGCGTACTCCAGGATCATCACCCCGGAGGAGGCGGCCTCGTGGTCGGCGAGGAAGGGACGCAGGCGGGTGTAGGCGGGCTCGTTGAGGGTGGACAGCCGGGATGTGGACAGCCGGGCCACCTGGGTGACCGCCAGCCTGAAGTGGTCCAGCGCCAGGGCGAGTTGGGCCTGGTAGAAGCCGCCGTGGTGGTAGGCGGCCATGTCCTCGGGGCAGATGAGGGGGTTCTCGGTGGCCGCGTTGATCTCTGTGGTGAGCACCTCCTCCAGCAGGTCCGCCGCGTCGTGCGCGGGGCCGTGGATCTGGGGCAGGCAGCGGAAGCCGTAGGGGTCCTGGATACGGCCGAGCGGCGGCGTGGGCCGGTCGGCGGCGCCGATCAGCTCCCGCATCCGGCGCGCCACTTCCGCGCTGCCCCGGCGCGGGCGGGCCGCGTGCACGGGAGCGGCGTAGGCCTCGTGCGATCCGTCCACGGCCAGCAGGGAGAGGGCCGCGACGACCTGGGTGGCGGCGATGAGCCCGCGCAGTTCGTGCAGGGCCAGGGCGGACTGGCCGAGGGTGAGCGCGTTGCTGCTGATCAGGGCGAGGGCGTCGTTGTTGTCGAGGGGCTGCGGCTCGGGCGCGCGGACGGCGGGCGGTGGGACGGGCCCGTCCGGCCCCCGCCACGGATGCTCGCCCGCCAGCGCCAGCCCGACCTGCGCCAGGGCCGCGATGTCCCCGGTACCAACGGAGCCGAACTCGTTGACGACCGGGTGCGCGCCCGTCTCCAGGGCCTCGCACAGGGCGGTGACGACGCTGGGGCGCAGGCCGGCGCCCCCGGCCAGGATCTGGTTGGCGCGGACGGCGAGCATCGCCCGTACCTCACGGGCCGGCAGTTCCGCGCCGATGGCGCCGGCGTGGCTGCGCAGCAGACGCAGGCCGTGTCCGGCGGCGGCCTCGGTGGGCACGTCCTCGTTGCGGTTGGCGCCCACGCCGGTGGAGCGGCCGTAGACCCGCCCGGTCGCGGCGATCCGCCGGGCCGCGTCCCAGGACTCCGCCGCCCGCTTCATGGCGTCGGTGCCCGGCACCGGCCGCGCCGCACCGTCGGCGAGCCGTACGACGTCCGCCACGCCCAGAGCGACCCCGTCGAGGACGACGAGTCCGCGGTGCTCGGCGGTCGCGGTTCCCGGTCTGTCCACCACCCGAGACGGCATGAAGTCCAAAGCCCCCTCCATCCGAACCTATTCAGGCACCAAGAACTCTGCATGACCCCATACAGCCAAGCAAGTGGCATCTCATGATCCGGTGCGGCACCGAGTAGGGGGGTTACCCCCAGTGCGGCGGGCGTTCCCGCTCCCTACCGTGTCCTCATGACCGCTATGGAGGCGCGGGACGCCGATCTGAAGAAGGAACTCGACGCCACCCTGCACGCACGCAGGGAGCTGGGTGAGGAGTACGAGACCGCGCTGGTGGACTCGTTCCTGGAGAAGGTCGAGCAGCGCATCGACGGCGCGGTGGAGCGCCGGGTGCGCCGGCAGTTGGCCGAGCAGCAGTTACAGGTCGCCCGGGGCAGCCGGGAGTCGAGGAACGGCGGCGACTCCTGGGGTGAGCGCTTCGGCTTCGGCATCGTCTCGCTGGTCCTGGCGATCCCGCTGTCGGCGATCGGCGGCGGCATCGCGCACCTGCCCGGCCTGCTCACCGCCTGGGCGGGCATCGTGGGCGTCAACGCGGTCCAGGCGGTCCGTGCCAACCCGGGCCTGTTCGACCGGCGCCGCCGCGCCTCCTCCCAGGACTCCGACTGGGAGGAGTGAGCCGGAGTGCCTCTCACGCCTGCCGGGTCGGCAGCACCATGATCTGGCGCAGGTTCACGTGCCGGGGGCGGCTCGTCGCGTAGGCGACGACGTCCGCGACCTCCTCGGAGGCCAGCCCGCCGAGCCCCTCGAACATGCGGTCGAGCTCCCCGGCCAGCTCCGCGCTGCCCACGTGCGTCCCGAGCTCGGACTGCGTCAGCCCCGGCTCGATGTTGGTGACCCGCACGTCGCGCGGCCCGAACTCGGTGCGCAGCGACTGGGAGAGATAGGTGACGGCGGCCTTGGTCGCCCCGTACACCGCGTAGTTGGGGAACGTGATGTGGGCGCCGATCGAGGAGATGTTCACCAGGTCCGCGGTACGGCCCTCGGCGGCTGCCCCCACCAGGTCGGCGGTGAAGGCGCGGATCATCCGCAGCACCCCGGTCACGTTGGTGTCGATCATCCGCTGCCACTCGTCGATGCGGCCGTCGTCGATCGGGTGGGGCAGCATGACGCCGGCGTTGTTGACGACGAGGTCGACGGGCCCGTACTCCTCCTGGATCCGCTGCTTGGCGGCCTGCACGGAGGTGTCGTCGGTGACGTCGGCGACGACCGCCAGCGCCTGCCCGCCGTCGGACCGGATCTTCGCGGCGATCTCCTCCAGCCGCTCCCCGCGCCGGGCGAGCAGCGCGACCCGCGCTCCGTTCGCGGCCAGCAGCACGGCGACCGCCTCGCCGATCCCGCTGGCGGCCCCGGTGACGACGGCGGTGCGGCCGGACAGGTTCTCGTACGACATGGGTGACTCCCTCGGTTCGCTGCCGGGGCGTCTCCCCGGCGGCATTCACCACCCTGCGCCGCCGTCCCGTCCGTACCCAGGGATGCGCTTTTCCTGGGTCTGCCAGTACCAGGTTCACGGGCCGGCCCCTGCCCTACGATCGAACCCATGGACGGGGACCTCGGAGACTTCCTGCGCTCACGCCGCGCCCGCATCCAGCCCGAGGAGGTGGGGCTGGCCTCGTACGGGCGGCGCCGCGTGCCCGGACTGCGCCGCGAGGAGGTGGCGCAGCTGGCCGGGGTGAGCGTCGACTACTACATCCGGCTGGAGCAAGGGCGGGGGCCTGGGGGCACCTCCCGGACGAGGTCTGGGGGAGTCTCGGATGCCGTGCTGGACGCGATCGCCCGGGTGCTGCGGCTGGACGAGACCGAGCACGAGTACCTGCGTACGGTGGCACGCCCCCGGCAGAAGCAGAGCAACCGCCCGCCCGCGCCCCGCGTGCGCCCCGGCGTGCAGCTGCTGCTGGACGGCATGGAGCGCAGCCCGGCCTTCGTGCTCGGCCGGCGCATGGACGTCCTGGCCTGGAACGCCCTCGGGGACGCGGTGAACGGCTTCAGCCGCATGGCCCCGGAGGAGCGGAACATCCCCCGCCAGTTCTTCCTCGACCCCGCGAGCCGGGACTTCTACCCGGAGTGGTCCGCGGTGGCCGTCCAGACGGTGGCCTACCTGCGCCTGGCCGCGGGCACGTACGCCGACGACCCCGGGCTGTGCGCCCTGGTCGGCGAACTGTCCGTCAAGAGCGAGGAGTTCCGCCGGCTGTGGGCCGACCACCAGGTCGCCGAGTGCGCGTACGGCGTGAAGAGGATCCGGCATCCGGTGGCGGGCCTGCTGACCCTCCCGTACGAGTCCCTGAGCACCCCGGCGGACCCGGAGCAGACGATCGTGGTCTATACCCCGGAGCCGGGCTCGGAGACAGCGGAACGGCTGGCGCTGCTGGCCAGTTGGGAATCCGCGCACGCCCGCTGAGGAGGACGCCCGCGGAAAAAGGCTTACGCGGGGACCGCCGCACCCCCGTTGCCGGGGGGCGGGACGACGGCGGTCCCCGCGAGGGACGCGGTCCGGGTCAGGGCCGGGCTTGCGCGTCCGTGGCGTCCTTGGAGGTCCGGGAGCCGCTCCGGAGGTCCTTGGCGCCGCTGGGCGCCGGCCGGGGCGGGGAGCCGCTCCCGCCCTGCCGACACCCACTAATGTGCCGGATCCGTGTTAAGCGGGTGCTGCGCGCACGTGACGCGCTCGTACCACTTCCGCGAAGTCCACCACTTGGGCAGGACACCGCAAGTTTCTTCGCGTCACGGGCGGTTCACCGGACGTTCGCTACTGCTTCCCGCCCTTGGCGAGGAAGGACAGCAGGTCCTGCCGGCTGACCACACCGGTCGGCTTGCCCTCGACGAGGACGATCGCGGCGTCCGCCGAACCGAGCACCGACATCAGGTCCCCGACGGGTTCGCCGGAGCCGACCTGGGGCAGCGGGGCGCCCATGTGCTTCTCCAGCGGATCTTCCAGCGAGGCCCGCTTGTTGAACAGCGCGTCGAGCAACTCCCGCTCCACGACCGACCCGACGACCTCGGCGGCCATCACGTCCGGGTGACCGGCGCCCGGCTTGACCACCGGCATCTGCGAGACGCCGTACTCGCGCAGCACCTCGATGGCCTGGCCGACGGTCTCCTCCGGGTGCATGTGGACCAGGGACGGGATGGCGCCGGCCACCTTGTCCTGGAGCACGTCCGCGACCCGGGCGCTGGGGCCCTCGTCCTCGAGGAAGCCGTAGTCGGCCATCCACTCGTCGTTGAAGATCTTGCTGAGGTAGCCGCGCCCGCTGTCCGGGAGCAGGACCACGACGACGTCGTCCGGGCCGAGCCGCTCGGCGACGCGCAGCGCGGCCACGACGGCCATGCCGCAGGACCCGCCGACCAGCAGCCCCTCCTCCTTCGCCAGCCGCCGCGTCATCTGGAAGGAGTCCTTGTCGGACACGGCGACGATCTCGTCCGCCACCGTCCGGTCGTAGGCGGTCGGCCAGAAGTCCTCACCGACGCCCTCGACGAGGTACGGCCGCCCGGAGCCGCCGGAGTAGACCGAGCCCTCGGGGTCGGCGCCGACCACCTGGACCTTGCCGTCGCTGGCGTCCTTCAGGTAGCGGCCCGTGCCGGAGATGGTGCCGCCGGTGCCGACGCCCGCCACGAAGTGGGTGATCTTCCCCTCGGTCTGCTCCCACAGCTCGGGGCCGGTCGAGTGATAGTGCGAGAGCGGGTTGTTGGGGTTGGAGTACTGGTCGGGCTTCCAGGCGCCGGGCGTCTCGCGCACCAGCCGGTCGGAGACGTTGTAGTACGAGTCCGGGTGCTCCGGGTCCACGGCGGTCGGGCACACGACCACCTCGGCGCCGTACGCCCGCAGTACGTTGATCTTGTCGGTGCTCACCTTGTCGGGGCACACGAAGATGCACTTGTACCCCTTCTGCTGGGCCACGATGGCCAGGCCCACGCCGGTGTTGCCGCTGGTCGGCTCGACGATGGTGCCGCCCGGCTTGAGCTCCCCGCTCTGCTCGGCGGCCTCGATCATGCGCAGGGCGATGCGGTCCTTCACGGAACCGCCCGGGTTGAAGTACTCCACCTTGGCCAGGACGGTCGCCTGGATCCCCTTGGTCACACTGTTGAGCCTCACCAGCGGGGTGTTGCCGACGAGGCTGATCATCGAGTCGTGGAATCGCACCGTTGTCTCCGGTTGCCGCAAAAAGGGTGGTCGTGATTGGTCCCGCCAGCCTACGGCCACCGACGGCGCCACGAGGGCCTTCACTCCGCGTTGAGATTGGCGCACGGGCTGTACGGGGCAAGGAGTGGGTGTACGGCTTGAAGGAGGTGGCGGCGAGGCATGACGAGCATGTCGAGGGCGAGAGTGGCCCGGCGGATCGCGGCCGGTGCGGCGTACGGCGGTGGCGGGGTCGGGCTGGTCGGCGCGGCCACCGTCGGTCTGGTGCTGGCGGAGCTGCGGCTGGCCAAGCGGCACGTGGGCAACGGCGCGCGCGGCCGGGTACCGGTGGCGGACGGCGTGTACGGCACCGAGTACGACATCCCCGGCGAGCCGCCGCTGCGCCTGGCCATGCTGGGCGACTCCACAGCCGCCGGCCAGGGGGTGCACCGGGCCGGCCAGACGCCGGGCGCGCTGCTGGCCTCGGGACTGTCGGCGGTGGCGGAACGGTCGGTGGAGCTGCGCAACGTCGCCCAGCCCGGCGCACAGTCGGACGACCTGGACCGTCAGGTGGGGCTGGTCCTCTCCGATCCCTCGCCCGTCCCCGACATCTGCGTGATCATGATCGGCGCGAACGACGTCACGCACCGGATGCCCCCGACCCGCTCGGTCCGTCATCTGGCGGCGGGGGTACGGCGGCTGCGCACGGCCGGTGCCGAGGTGGTGGTCGGCACGTGCCCCGACCTGGGCACCATCGAGCCGGTGCAGCAGCCGTTGCGCTGGCTGGCCCGCCGCGCCTCCCGGCAGCTGGCGGCGGCCCAGACGATCGGGGTGGTCGAGCAGGGCGGCCGCACGGTGTCGCTGGGCGACCTGCTCGGCCCCGAGTTCGCGGCGAACCCGCGTGAACTGTTCGGCCCCGACAACTACCACCCCTCGGCCGAGGGCTACGCCACGGCGGCGATGGCGGTCCTCCCGACCGTCTGCGCCGCCCTCGGCCTCTGGCCGGCCGAGGAGGACCGCCCGGACGTCTCCCGCCGCGAGGGCTTCCTCCCGGTGGCCCGTGCGGCGGCCGAGGCCGCGGGCGAGGCCGGCACAGAGGTCACGGCAGCCATGCCGACCGGCCCCCGTGGCCCCTGGGCCCTTCTCAAGCGGCGCCGGAGGCGCCGGGTGCTTGAGCCGGAGCCGGCTTCCGAGCCCGCGCCGTCCGCGCCGCGCGCGGAACCCTGAAGAAAAGCAAGCGCTTAGAAACTGCGGCCAGGGTCACACTGTGACACACGTGACCTCGGCCATACGTACGGGTAACTTCGCAGGAAGCCCCAGCCAACTCCCCGTACTCCCACCCGTCGCCCGACCGCCACCCCTCAACGAAGCGCTACGCGCTGCCCTTTTCATTGGAGCCGTGATGCCCGAAGCCGTCATCGTCTCGACCGCCCGCTCGCCCATCGGCCGCGCCTTCAAGGGCTCCCTCAAGGACCTGCGCCCGGACGATCTGGCCGCCACGATCATCCAGGCCGCCCTGGCGAAGGTCCCCGAGCTGGACCCCAGGGACATCGACGACCTGATGCTCGGCTGCGGTCTCCCGGGCGGCGAGCAGGGCAACAACCTCGGCCGGATCGTCGCCGTGCAGATGGGCATGGACCACCTGCCGGGCTGCACGATCACCCGTTACTGTTCCTCCTCGCTCCAGACCAGCCGCATGGCCCTGCACGCCATCAAGGCCGGCGAGGGCGACGTCTTCATCTCGGCCGGCGTCGAGACGGTCTCGCGGTTCGTGAAGGGCAACTCCGACAGCCTGCCGGACACCCACAACCCGTTCTTCGCCGAGGCCGAGGCCCGTACCGCCGCCGTGGCGGAGCAGGAGGGCACCACCTGGCACGACCCGCGCGAGGACGGCCTCGTCCCGGACGCCTACATCTCGATGGGGCAGACGGCCGAGAACCTGGCCCGCCTGAAGGGCGTCACCCGCCAGGACATGGACGAGTTCGGCGTCCGCTCGCAGAACCTCGCCGAGGAAGCCATCAAGAACGGCTTCTGGGAGCGCGAGATCACCCCGGTCACCCTCCCCGACGGCACGGTCGTCAGCAAGGACGACGGCCCGCGCGCCGGCGTCACCCTGGAGGGCGTCCAGGGCCTCAAGCCGGCCTTCCGCCCGGACGGCATGGTCACCGCCGGCAACTGCTGCCCGCTGAACGACGGCGCCGCCGCGCTCGTCATCATGTCCGACACCAAGGCCCGCGAGCTGGGCCTGACCCCGCTCGCCCGCATCGTGTCGACCGGCGTCTCCGGCCTGTCCCCCGAGATCATGGGCCTCGGCCCGGTCGAGGCCAGCAAGCAGGCCCTGCGGCGCGCCGGCCTGACCATCGACGACATCGACCTGGTCGAGATCAACGAGGCCTTCGCCGCCCAGGTGATCCCCTCGTACCGCGACCTCGGCATCGACCTCGACAAGCTGAACGTCAACGGCGGCGCCATCGCCGTCGGCCACCCGTTCGGCATGACCGGCGCCCGCATCACCGGCACGCTCATCAACTCGCTCCAGTTCCACGACAAGCAGTTCGGCCTGGAGACGATGTGCGTCGGCGGTGGCCAGGGCATGGCCATGGTCATCGAGCGCCTCAGCTGAGCGCCGTAAAGTAGCGGTCGCTGGACCCAAAGTGACCCTCCGGCCCGGCCTTCGAGAAAACCTCGAACGCCGGGCCGGTTTGTGATCCAATCTCCCCCAGGATGTGACCTATCTCCCGCCCGGGAGGCGTCAAGGCAGGTCAGAGCGGCTGTACACAGGAAGCCCAAGACAGGGATCTGTCCGTTTCGTGACGTTACGCACTGACAGCTGGTTAGTCCGCCCTTCAAGCTGATGTAGGAAGTCGGGGGTCGACTTTTAACCGGGAGTACGTCAGTGAGCGCCATGCCGATCGCCCTGCTGGTCACCACGGCCGCCACCGGCGCCGTGGGCGCCGCCGTCCTGCGCACCCTTCTGGGCCTGCGCCGGCAGCTCGCGGCCCTGCGCGCGCAGCTCGCCGAGACCGCCGAGAACAACGCCGTCGCGACGCGCGCCCTGCTGCCCGCCGCCCGGACCGCCGAGGCCGAGGAGATACGCGCGGCCGTGGCTGAGGCGCTCGCCGAGGAGCGGGAGCGCGAGCTGGCCGAGGCGCGGGCGTTCTGGGCCGCCCAGGAGGCCCGCGAGGCCTCCGACGCGCCCACCCTGCTCGGTCTCCCCGACAGCGAGCTGTTCCTGCCCCGCACGGCCGACTTCGCGGGCCTGGAGCCGGTGACGGAGCCCGGCCCGGACAACGACGAGTTCGCCGGGGAGTCCCCGGAGCTGGCCGCGGCCCGCCGCCGCCACCCCTCCCACCCCGACTTCGTTCCGGTCCAGTCGCCGGTCGTGGGCGACCACGAGCGCACGGTCACCATCCTCGAAGGGCTCGCCGAGTCCCGCACGGAACTGACCGACGTGCGCCCCGGGCCCCTCGGCACCCTCGACGTCTACGTCTTCGCCGACGGCACGACCCTGTGCATGACCCCCGGCCACCGCGAGACCGCCGAACGCCTGGCCGCGGCCCTGCGCACCGGCGAGAAGCCGCACCTGCTGGGCGGCTCCGGCATCTCGGGCGCGTACACGCTGACGTTCGCGTGCGGCGAGGAGAGCGTCTACATCCTCGCGGACCGGGTCATCGCCTCGCTGTAGGGCCGAAAAGCCCCGAGGCAGCGGGTCCGGGTCCTCAGACCCCGGCCCTCTTCTGCGCCTCCGCGACCAGCCGCACCGCTTCCTCGACCTCGGTGTCACTCGACAGCACGACCGCCAAGTCGTGCCCGGCCACCGTGATTTGGTCGGCCGCGGCGAACATTCCCGCGTCCGGCATCTCCCGGGGCTCCCCCGAAGGGTCCTCGAGCCGCTGGGCCCACACGGCCAACTCCCGGCCCAGTCGCAGAGCCTCGGCGGCGGCACCCCGTTGGAGTCGGGACTGCGGCGCCGCCCGCAATCGGTCGGCGAAGTGATCCACGGCACGGGTCAGGGGCGTCGTATCAACCACGCCGTGAGCGTAACGCGTCCCAGCGGGACTGTTGCCAACACGCCAACGCTAGGGCACGGTGACCTGAAGGACCGGCTTACATCCCCTTTGCGTTCGGAGGCGCCGATGTCCCAACTCTTCTCCGAGGAGACCCACCGCAACCTGCTCGCCCGCATCCCCCAGTGCACCGGTCGTGAAGTCTCCGACTGGTTGCGCACCGTCGAAGACGGACCCTCTCTCTTCCGCTTCGAGGAAAAAGTCAGCTGGCTCCGGCACGAGCACAACCTCGCGTACGGCCACGCCAAGGCGATCGTCCACGAGTACGACCTGAGGAGGGCCGCGCGCATGCTGCGCTAGGGCGACAGGGGCCAGGCCCTGACCGCCCACCCACACGAGGTACCCGCACACGACGAAGGGCCCCGGGCAGACCCCGGGGCCCTTCTCACCACCGCTGAGTGGTGACTGGTCGCTGTGACTAGTCGCTGCTGCTGAAGATGGCCGCGAGCCGCAGCATCTCCACGTAGATCCACACCAGGGTCAGGGTGAGGCCGAACGCGGCCAGCCAAGCCTCCTGGCGCGGGGCGCCGTAGGCGATGCCGTCCTCGATCTGCTTGAAGTCGAGGGTAAGGAAGAACGCGCCGATGAGCACCGCCAGGATGCCCACGGCCGCGCCCAGCGGGCCGAAGCTGCGCAGACCGCCGTCCTCGGCGACGCCGAACACGACCAGCAGCAGGTTGACCGCCATGACCAGGATGAACGCCATGGCGATGGCCAGACCGATACGGGCGTACCGGGCGGTGACGCGGATCCAGCCCGCCTTGTAGATCAGGAGGGTGGCCGCCGAGACCGCCATCGTGCCGAGCACCGCCTGGAACGGGGCGCCGCTCCAGCGGCTGTTGAACATCTCGCTGATCACGCCGAGGAAGACACCCTCGAAGGCGGCGTATCCCAGGATCAGCGCGGGCGAGGGGGTGCGCTTGAAGCTCTGGACGAGCGCCAGGACCATCGCGACCAGCGCGGATCCGACCGCCAGGCCGTAGCTGCCGGCCGAGACGGGAAGCAGGGCCCAGGCGAGGACCGCGCCGACGGCGACGGTGCCGAGCGTCATGGCCGAGCGCATGACGACGTCGTCCATCGTCATCCGGCCGGTGGAGACCGGGGCCTGCGGCGCAGCGCCGTACTGCTGGTCCGTCTGGGCGTACGGGTTGGTCGCGTAGGGGTTCTGCGCGTACGGGTTGCCCTGCTGCGCATACGGGTTGCCCTGCGCGTACCCGGCCTGCGGCGCGGTGTTGAAGCCCGCGTAGCCGTTGTCGCGGCTGAACCCCCGTCGCGAGAAGACCGGGTTGCTGCTCCTCATTTCACTCCTCCATGGCCACCCTTCGTGGCCTTGGCTCAAGAGTAATAGATTGGCAAAGGAATGATCCTAATACTTGAGGAGGATCTTTCCCTGTCCGTGCTGGCCAACACGCTACGCGGATGCGTGATTCCCAGCCACGGAGGGATCCATTCCTCACCGAACTGGTACACAGCCGGAACCGGACAGGGACGACTCCCGCGCGAGCGCCGCGCGCTCAGTCGAACGGGAAGCCCGTGTACGCCTCGGCCAGGTCGGTCTCGGCCGCCCGCGAGGAGGCGATCCGCGCCAGCCGGGCGAGCTGGAGGCGGTCCTCGAACGGGGTGGCGTCCGGGGCGCGGTGGAGCAGGGTCGTCATGTCGTAGGAGAACCGTTCGGCCTGCCAGACCCGGCGCAGACAGGTCGCGGAGTAGGCGTCGAGCAGTTCCGCCGAACCGGTGTCCCGCCGGTGGGTCAGCGCCCGCGCGAAGGTGACGACGTCCCCGACGGCGAGGTTCAGCCCCTTGGCGCCGGTCGGCGGCACGATGTGGGCGGCGTCGCCGGCGAGGAAGAGGCGGCCGTGCCGCATCGGCTCGTGGACGAAGGAACGCATCGGGGTCACCGACTTCTGGGTGACGGGCCCGCGTGCCAGCCGCCAGCCGTCGGCGGTCTCGAACCGGCGCTCCAGCTCGTCCCAGATCTCACCGTCGGCCCAGCTCGCCGCCTCCGTGCCGGCCGGTACCTGTAGGTAGAGGCGGGAGACGGACGGGGAGCGCATGGACAGCAGGGCGAAGCCGCGGTCGTGGCGGGCGTAGACCAGCTCGTCGTGCGAGGGGGCCACGTCGGCGAGGATGCCGAGCCAGCCGAAGGGGTACATGCGTTCGAAGACCTGGGAGAGAGCGGCGGGGACGGCGCTCCTGGACACCCCCCAGAAGCCGTCGCAGCCGACGACGTACTCGCACTCCAGGACGTCCTCGCGCCCCGCGTGCCGGAAGGGGACGCGGGGGCGGTCGGTGTCGGCGTCCTCGACGGCCAGGGCCTCCGCCTCGAACAGCAGCGGGCCGCCCTCCTTCAGCTGAAGGGCGATGAGGTCCTTGCAGACCTCGGTCTGGGCGTAGACCGTCACGAACCGGCCGCCGGTGAGGGCGGGGAAGTCCACGCGGTGGCGCTGCCTGGCGAACCTCAGCTCGATCCCGTCGTGGCGCAGGCCCTCGCGGTCCATGCGCTCCCCGGCGCCCACCGCCCGGAGCACGTCCGCCGTGCCCTGCTCCAGGATCCCGGCGCGCTGCCGGTGCTCGACGTAGTCACGGTCACGGCTCTCCAGGACGACCGAGTCGATGCCCGCGGTGTGCAGCAGCCGCGCGAGGAGGAGTCCGGCGGGGCCGGCTCCGATGATGCCGACGGTGGTGCGCATCGGTCGTTCCCTTCGGTTCGCCTGTCCGTCTGCCCGTTGTTCGTCTGGTGAAATTTCCTTCACTTTCCTGCGGCCGAGTCTCCGCTCGGCCACCGGTGATGTCAATGGCCGTACGCACAGCCGTCCGCCGGGCCCGCGGTCGGAGTCGCGGGCCCGGCGGAGGGTGGGGGGTGACGGCGGGGCTCGGTCAGTGGCCCGGCCAGCCGTCGAGGTGGCGGTGCAGGGTCACGTCGGGCTGCGTGTCACCCTTGGGAGCCTGCGCCACCGCGTCGTGGAGGACACCGGTGACCTCCGCGGCGAGACCGTCGACCTTCGACTTCAGCTCGGCTGCCGGAATCGTGGACCGGGTCAGCTCGTCCAGCCGGCGGTGGATGTCGGCGAGCCGCCCCCGGGCGTTGTCGTCGAGGGTGAGCCGGGTCGGCGTGGAGACGACGAACTGGTAGGCGCCGGCCAGCGTCTGACAGCCGGTGCACTTCTTGTTCGCCGCGTCACTGAGGTTCACGGCGTTCAGCCGGGTCTCGTCCCCCGTGACCGTGACGATCTGGAAGGACAGCGCCACCGACCGGCAGTGGGCGTCGGCCGAGCAGCCCGCCGAGACCGCGTTGGCCTGGTTGCGCACGGCGGTGGCGTTCACGTCGCCGAACTGGCGGATGGTGAACGAGTCCTTGGTCTGCGTGTGGTGCGCCCGGTCGGCGTGACTGAACACAGCGTCCGACGCGACCGCCACGTGCGACTGCGTCACGGCCTGAGCCTGGGCCGGCACCGCGGTCGCCACACCGGCGATACCGGCGGCGAACAGGCCTATGCGGACCGCCCGTTGGGTGAGGGGACTGCTGGTGGAGCGTGGCTTTCGGTGGCTGTTCATGGGATCTCCAGCGATGGATCGGACACGTACGGTTGGCAGCCGCCGCAGGCGGACGACTGGCTGCCACGGGCGGGCGGTTGACTCCCACCCCGGAGGCGGTGGGCTCCCGCCCGCCGACGCCCGGTTACCGCCGCCTGCCTGCGGGTGGTGGTTGCCGCAGGCACGGCGCGCGGTCGGCGCCGGTGGGCTCGCGGCCCAGATGCGGTTGGCTACCGCACCGGCCCCCGGGGCTCCCGTCCCTTGACAGGCGGTTGGATACCGCCGCCCCAGGCGTGGTGGTTACCGCGCCGACTCCCGCAGACCCGCGGTCCGCCGACCGCCTCCCTGGCCGGCCGGCGTCGCCAGGCGGTGGGTTCAGGTCGACGTCGGGGCGGAGGGGTCGCTGGTCGGGGTCGGGGTCGGGGTGGGCGTCGGGGTGGGCGTGACACTCTCCGACGGGGTGGGTGTGGGCGTGGGCGTCGGCCCGCCTGCCCCGCCGGAGGCGGTGGTGGGCGGTGGTTCCTCGGTGGCCGGGACGCTCGGTGCCGCCTTCGGAGTGGACGGGCTCCGGCTCGGCTTGCCGGACGCGGTGGCCGAGGCCGACACCGACGCGCTGCCCGAGGCCGAGGCCGACGGACCGTGCCCCGGCTGCGCCGACCCGGTGGCCGCCGCACCCGAGGGTGACGTGGAGCCACCGCCCGAGGGATCGGACGAGTCGCCGTCGTCCGGCGTGGACGCCTCCCGCGGCTCCGGCTCCTTCGTGGACACCCCGGGTTGCAGGATCGGCGCGATCGGCGGCTTCTTCGGCAGTGGCTGCGGCGTCATCCCGGACACCCAGGCGTAGCTCAGCCCCGCCAGCCCGGCCAGTGCCAGCGCGCAGAACGCCACTCGCAGCCGGGGCCGACCGTCGGTGGAGCGCTTCGCGGCCCGCAGGATCCGGCCGCCCATCTTCACCGACAGATAGATGACCCCGGCCATCGGGCACAGCAGCATGATGGAGCCGATGACCCCGACCAGGCCCTCGAGGATCTTCCCGTGCACGAAGGCCGAGCCGGTGCCGAGGAGTTGCTCGGTCAGCGACCGCGTCATCGTGGCGATGATCCGGGGCAGGTTCCACAGGGCGTACCCGAGTTCGCCGATGATCAGCGGCACCATGGTCAGCACCCAGGTGGCCACGATCGTACGGGCGGACTTCTTCAGCCCCGCGACCTCCTGGCGGGCGGCCCGCCCCTTCGCCCCCGGTACCAGGCTCAGCACGATCGGCTTGATCTTGCCGTACAGGTCCGGCACGCCGGCGAGGTCGCCCAGGATGTAGTAGCCGTCCAGCCGGACGGCCGGCATCAGCTGCTCCAGGATCTCGAAGTGCCCGAGATACACCGTGGCCAGCAGGAACTGCGCCCCGGTGGCGAAGTACAGCCCGGTCATGACCAGCATGAAGACGACGTTGAAGTACACCCCGCCCAGATCGGTGCGCAGCCGCCCGCCGCGGCCGATCCGGTAGACGTCGGTGACGTCGGTGTACATCGACGGCCAGATGAGGAACAGCCCGCAGCCGATGCAGCCCGGTCTGGCGCCGCCGTATCTACAGGCGGAGGCGTGGCCGAACTCGTGGAACACGAGGGAGGCCACAGTGAGCACGAAGACGACGAGGATCAGCACCGGCTGGTCCATGACCTCCAGGACCGGCTCGATCGCGCCGAAGAAGCCGAACAGCCAGACGTCCATGGCCACGGCAGCCAGCAGCACGAACACGACCGCGACCGGCCGGTGCAGCCAGGCGAACGCCCGGGCTATCTTCGCGGTGCGCCGCTCGTTGAAGATGACCCGGTGACCCTTGAGGGCGAGCAGCAGGTCGGAGCGCGGGGCCTCGACCTCGTCGTCCTCCTGGCCCTCGGGGACCGTCAGCCCGAGCGGTTCGAGTTTCTTCTCGACCAGGTAGCGGATGTTGTCACCGCTGACCTCCTTGCCGTACCGGGCGCTGACCCGGTGGGCGATGGCCTCGACGTCCCGCTCGCCGTCGACGGACGACGCCACGAGATACAGCAGCCGCGACAGCTGCACGACCTGCCCGTCCCCCCGACGGGCGATGTACTTGGGGTCGGTGAAGCCCGATCCCTGGTACTCGCCGTGCAGCCGTAGTCCCGCGCTCAGTCTCGGCACCAGCGGCGGCGGCTCGACGACCGGCAGGCTCCCCGTCGTCACCTGCTCGTAGGTCACCGGCCAGCCGCCGGGGCCCGGCACCGGGCCCGTGTCGTACAGCGCCGGGGCCCCGTCTCCGAGCACCGTCATCCGTGATCTCCCCCCACGTACTCACCGCTCCCCCCGTCCGTTCCGGGGGCGGACCGCGCCACCTCACGGTCCGCCCCCGGTACCGGTCGTAGCGGTTCCGCCGCTTACTGCGTGACGTTGATCGTCTGGGCGGCCGAGGACTCGGCGGCCGACCACGAGGAGTGGTCGTTGAGCGCGGCCGACTCGTTGTGCGCGTTGATGTTCGCGACGTGCTTGGTGACGTTCACGGTCTTGCCGAAGCTGAACTTCAGGCGACCGAGGGCCTCACGACCCGGCAGCAGCTCGGCGGACTCGGTCTCCAGCTCGTTCATGTCCATGCTCATGATGGGTGCCCCTTTCAGGCGTTCAGGCGTTTCGGGTGTTGCAGATGTTCTGGGTGTCGCGGGCGCTCAGGTGGTCAGGCACCTGAGCGCCCAGGAGTTCAGCCGGCCGTGCGTGTCACTGAGCGACGTTGATGGCCTGGGCGGCGCCGGAGTCGGCCACGGACCACGCGGAGTGGTTGTTCAGGGCGGCCGACTCGTTGTGCGCGTTGATGTTCGCGACGTGCTTGGTGACGTTCACGGTCTTGCCGAAGCTGAACTTCAGGCGACCGAGGGCCTCACGACCCGGCAGCAGTTCCGCGGACTCGGCCTCGAGCTCGTGGGCGTCCATCATGATCGATTCCCCCTCAGGGATAGGCATTTCCGGTCGGAACGAGTCAGGTTCCCCCCCGACTCTGTCCAACTTGGTCGGACGTGCTGTCCAACGAGATTGGACACTACGGGGTCGAGAACCCTCCGCGCAACCCATTCGGGTAATCACCCTTTCGGCGGTACGTGCCCCCGACCGTAGAATCGGCCCCGACATGGACAGCCAGGCCCCAAGCCGAGCGGCGAGCAGGAAGTGACCGTCAGTGGCCAACGCACTGCAGCAGTTGATCCGGGAACGCCTCGACCGCAAGAGCTGGTCCTACGGTGACGTGGCGCGCCGCGGCGGCGTCCCCCGCTCCACCGTCCACCACCTGGCCACCACCGACCGCGTCGTCCGGATGCCCCAGGCGGCCACCCTCGAAGGCCTGGCCAAGGGCCTGGAGCTGCCCCTGGACACCGTGCGCCGCGCCGCCGCCGAGGCCTGCGGCATCCACGTCTACGGCAGCCCGTCCAACGCGGCCGGCGACGGCGGGGCCGCCCCCGCCGTCGACCCCGAGGTGGACGTGCTCATCGCCAGTGTCCAGAAGCTGTCGGCCGACGACCGCCGGCACGTCGCCGCTCTGGTGGAGTCCCTGCTGGACCGGGCGCCGCACGAGAAGTGACCGAGCTGCCGGCCGGCCCGGCCGTCCGACGACATCGGACGGTCGCTCCCTCACCAAGTCGGTGAAAGAATCCGACACCGCCCGAATCGACCGAGATCCCCCGCTAGTCTCTCGTCACGCCCGAGGCACTCTGGAGCCGCACGACCACGGGCTCTCTGGGGGGAATGTGTTGTTCGTGCATGGTGGGACGACCACGGCCGTGGTCCGGGGACCCGCCGGTGAATCGATGGTCCTGCTGTCCGGGGACCTGCCCGAGGTCCTCACCGCGGAGGCGGTCGCCGATCTGCTGGACCTGGCCGCCGCCATCCTGGACGCGGATGAACTCCGCCTGTTCCACACCTGTCTGGAAACGCTCCGCCGCAACGGCATGCGGGCGGGACGACGGATCGAGGTCGGAGGGGCCGTACTGACCGTCTACGAAGGGTGACACACCGTCGGCCAGGGCCGGGGGACCCGACGGATGCGATCACCATCAGGGCGAGTGACGCTGTTGTCATACCGAGCGCGCCACTGCCCCGAGGAGATCGTCATGGCCGTCCTGCCCGCCGGTTCCCTGGTCCTGGAGCCTGCCTCCCAGCAACTCGCCGATGCCACCTCGAAGCCGCCGTTCCTGTACGAAATGGGCCCCACGAAGGCCCGCAAGGTGCTCGACGACATCCAGGCGGCGCCGATCGACAAGCTTCCCGCCGACGCGGAGTGGATCACGGTTCCCGCCGCGGTGGGTGACGTCCGGGTCCGGATCGTCCGGCCGCAGAACGCCGCATCCCCCCTTCCGGTGATCCTGTACATGCACGGCGGGGGCTGGATCCTCGGCAACGCGGACACCCACGACCGGCTGGTGCGCGAACTGGCCAACGGGACACGGGCCGCCGTGGTGTTCGTCGAGTACGCCCGCTCACCCGAGGCGCACTACCCCGTGGCGATCGAGCAGGGCTACGCCACCGCCCAGTGGATCGTGCGCGAAGGAGCCGCTCACGGTCTCGACCCGGAACGCATCGCGGTGGCCGGCGATTCGGTCGGCGGCAACATGACCGCCGCACTGACCCTGCTGGCCAAGGAGCGCGGCGACGTCCGCTTCGTCCACAAGTCCATGTACTACCCGGTGACCGACGCCGACATGGACACCCAGTCCTACTCCGACTTCGCCACGGGTTACTTCCTCACCGCCGAGTCCATGCGGTGGTTCTGGGACGCCTACGCGCCGGACCGCGCGCGGCGCGGCGAGATCACCGCCTCCCCCTTGAAGGCGGACCTCGACCAGCTCGCCGACCTGCCGCCGGCCCTCGTCCTCGTGGACGAGGCCGACGTCCTGCGAGACGAGGGCGAGGCCTATGCCGCCAAACTCCGTGCCGCGGGCGTCGACGTCACCACCGTCCGCTACGACGGCATCACGCACGACTTCATGATGCTCAACCCGCTCAGCGACACCCACGCGACGCGTGCGGCCGTCGCCCAGGCCATCTCGGTACTCGGCGCCGCACTGGGTACGAGTGGGGAGGCATAGGCCTGCGTCGGCGCACGCAGACATGGAAGGTGCCCGGAACCGGACTTGAACCGGTACGCCCGCGAGGGGCAGCGAGGTTTAAGCTCGCCGTGTCTGCATTCCACCATCCGGGCAGGCCATGGGCCCCGCTTCGAGGTTCCGAGCCTATCGGGATGCATCCCCCGAACAGCGGCAGGGCAGCGCGATGTTGTCTTATTTTATTGAGGTCTGAGGGAGCATCAGGCCCCTGCACACGCCATCCGCACTTGCCAATAGCGTTACGTGTGGTGGGTGCGCGCGTACACGGAATGACGGAATTTCACCGTACGAACAAGGGGGCCCCACCCGTTCTCGACAACCTGTGCGGTCCCACTCAGGGTCGGCCGTCATCCCCAGGTATGACATGACGCCCCCCGGTCCGACCGCAGTCGCCCCCCGGAACCGGAACAGCGGCTGACTTCAGGACGGCGGCCGGCCGGGACGATGGAGAACGTCCCCACGAACGCCGTCGTCCTGACAGGAGCACCTTTCCGTGACCACCACACCCACCGCCGACCGGACCACCACCGTGGCCGCGCGCGCCACGGAGCTGTCGAAGATCTACGGGCAGGGTGAGACCCGGGTGGTCGCCCTCGACCAGGTCTCCGTCGACTTCCGGCAGGCCGAGTTCACCGCGATCATGGGGCCGTCCGGGTCGGGCAAGTCCACGCTGATGCACTGCGTGGCCGGGCTGGACACCTTCTCCTCCGGGTCCGTGCGCATCGGCGACACCGAGCTGGGCTCCCTGAAGGACAAGCAGCTGACCAAGCTGCGCCGGGACAAGATCGGGTTCATCTTCCAGGCGTTCAACCTGCTGCCCACCCTGACGGCGCTGGAGAACATCACCCTCCCGATGGACATCGCGGGCCGCAGGCCGGACAAGCAGTGGCTGGACGGCGTGATCCAGATGGTCGGCCTGTCCGGGCGGCTGAGCCACCGGCCGGCCCAGCTCTCCGGCGGCCAGCAGCAGCGCGTCGCCGTCGCCCGCGCCCTGGCCTCCAAGCCCGACATCATCTTCGGCGACGAGCCCACCGGAAACCTCGACTCGCGCTCCGGCGCCGAGGTGCTGGGCTTCCTGCGCAACTCGGTGCGGGAGCTGGGGCAGACGGTGGTGATGGTCACTCACGACCCGGTGGCCGCGGCGTACGCGGACCGCGTGGTGTTCCTGGCCGACGGCCGGATCGTCGACGAGGTGTACGGGCCCACGGCCGAGTCCGTCCTCGACACCATGAAGCAGTTCGACGCGAAGGGCCGCACGAGCTGATGTTCCGCACCGCCCTGCGCAACGTGTTCGCGCACAAGGCCCGGCTCCTGATGACCGTGCTCGCCGTCATGCTCGGCGTGGCGTTCGTGTCCGGGACGCTGGTCTTCACCAACACCATCTCCGACGCCTACCAGAAGAGCTCCGCCAAGGGCTTCGACCAGGTCGACGTCGCCGTCACGGCCGAGGGCCAGGCGGACAAGGGCAACACCGTCGGAAAGACCCCCGAACTGACCCAGGAGCTGCTGAACCGGAGCACGAAGGTCACCGGGGCCGCGTCCGCGACCGGCGTCGTCACCGGCTTCACCGCCATCGCCGACAAGAACGGCAAGCTGATCGGCGGCGGCTGGCAGTCCGAGGGCGGGAACTACTGGGGCACCAAGGACGCCCGGTACCCGCTCGTCAGCGGCCACGCCCCGAGCGGCAAGGGCGAGGTGCTGATCGACTCCAGGACCGCGGAGCGGGCCGGCTACAAGGTCGGCGACAAGGTGCGGATATCCGTCGACGGTCCCGTACTCACCCCGGTCATCAGCGGCGTCTTCACCACCGACGACGGCAATGTCGCCGCCGGCGGCAGCCTCGCCCTGTTCGACACGGCGACCGCGCAGAAGCTGTTCGGCAAGCCGGGCACGTACGACGAGATCGACGTCAAGGCGAAGCCCGGCACCAGCCAGACGGCGCTCAAACACGCACTGGACGAGGCCCTGCCGAAGGACAGGACGGAGACCACCACCGGCGCCACGCTCGCCGCCGACCAGGCGGACGCGATCGCCTCGTCGATGAGCGGGCTGAAGCAGGGCCTGCTGGTCTTCGCCGGCATCGCGCTCTTCGTCGGCACGTTCATCATCGCCAACACCTTCACCATGCTGGTCGCCCAGCGCACCAAGGAGCTGGCCCTGCTGCGCGCGGTCGGCGCCTCCCGCCGCCAGGTCACCCGGTCGGTGCTCATCGAGGCGTTCGTGGTGGGCACGGTCGCCGGCCTGACCGGTCTGGCCGCCGGCATCGGCATCGGCGCCGGGCTGCGGTCGCTGATGGGCTCGCTCGGCGCGACCGTCCCGGACGGCCCGCTGGTCATCACGCCCGGCACGGTCGCCGCAGCCCTCGCGGTGGGCATCGTCATCACCATGCTGGCCGCCTGGCTGCCCGGCCGACGCGCCGCGAAGATCCCGCCGGTGGCCGCGATGAGCGCCGTGCACGCGAAGGCGACCACCAAGTCGCTGGTGCTGCGCAACACGATCGGCGCCCTGTTCTCGGCGGCCGGCATCGCGGTGGTCCTGGCGGCCACGACGATGAACGGCTCCGACGGCCAGGCACCGATGGGGCTGGGTGCCGTACTGCTGATCATCGGTGTGTTCGTGCTGACCCCGCTGCTGTCCCGCCCGCTGATCGCGGCCGCCGCGCCGGTGCTGCGCGCGTTCGGGGTCTCCGGCAAGCTGGCCCGGCAGAACTCGGTGCGCAACCCGCGCCGTACGGCCGCCACGGCCTCCGCGCTGATGATCGGCCTGACCCTGATCACCGGTATGACGGTGATGGCGGGCAGCCTCCAGAAGTCGATCGACAAGATGGCGAGCTCGGCGATCCGCGCGGACTACGTGGTGTCGATGGCCAACGGCAACGAGCTCTCCCCGAACGTGGCCGAGAAGCTCGCCGCCACCGACGGCGTCACCGCGGGCAGCCCGCTGCGCAACGCGGCCTCCCGCATCGAGGGCCAGAGCGAGTACCTGACCGGCGTCAACGGCCCGGCGATCGGCAAGCTGACCGACCTGAAGGTCGACGACGGCTCCTTCCAGGTGGGCGGCACACAGGTCGTCGTCGACAAGGACACCGCCAAGTCCCACCACTGGAAGGCCGGTTCGGGCTTCACCGTGCACTACGAGGACGGCAAGCAGCAGAGGCTGACGGTCGCCGGGGTGTACGAGGGCAACGAGATGATCCACGGCATCATGCTCGACAACACGGCCCTGGCCCCGCACCAGACGGACCCGGCCGACATGCAGGTCATGATCAAGACGGCGGGCGGCGCGTCCGACGCGACCAAGGACAAGCTGGAGAAGGCGCTGGGGAACAACCCGGCGATCAAGATCCAGGACAAGAAGGACCTGTCCGACTCGATCGCGCAGATGTTCACGCTGATGCTGAACATGCTCTACGGCCTGCTGGCGATGGCCGTGATCGTCGCGGTCCTCGGCGTCATCAACACCCTGGCCATGTCGGTCTTCGAACGCTCCCAGGAGATCGGCATGCTCCGCGCGATCGGCCTGGACCGCAAGGCCGTCAAGCGGATGGTGCGCCTGGAGTCCCTGGTGATCTCGCTCTTCGGCGCGGTGCTGGGCATCGGCCTGGGCGTGTTCTTCGGCTGGGCGGCCGGTGAGCTCCTCGGCACGAAGATGGCGACCTACGAACTGGTCGTCCCGTGGGGCCGGATCGCCTTCTTCCTGCTGCTGGCCGCCACGGTCGGCGTCCTCGCGGCCCTCTGGCCGGCCAGGCGCGCGGCCCGGCTGAACATGCTGACCGCCATCAAGTCGGAGTAGCCCCGCACGGCGGCCGAGGCCCCGTTCCCTTCCGGACACGGACAGGGAACGGGGCCCCGCGCGTTCAGTTCCAGGTACGGGACCTGAGCGGCAGGCCCGACTCGCCCGACTCGGGGGTGCGTACCGCGAGGACCTGGTTGACGCCGATGCGGTTGCCTTCGAAGGCGAGGGCGCAGGCCGCCATGTACAGCTGCCAGACGCGGGCGCGGCCGGGGCCGGTGAGGCGGACCGCGTGCGGCCAGTCGGCCTCCAGGTTGGTGACCCACCGGCGCAGGGTGCGGGCGTAGTGCTCGCGGATCGACTCCACGTCCCGGACCTCGAAACCGGCCCGCTCCAGCTGGGTGACCGTGGTGCCGAGGGGGGCGAGCTCGCCGTCGGGGAAGACGTAGGCGTCGATGAACTCGTCGACGTGGTACGCCGTCTCGTCGCGCTGCGGACGGCGGGCGATCTGGTGGTTCAGGAGCCGTCCCCCGGGCCTGAGCAGGGCGTGCAGAGCCGTGGCGTACTCCAGGTAGCGTTCGGCGCCGACGTGTTCGGCCATGCCGATGGAGGAGATCGCGTCGTACGGGCCGTCGGTGACGTCCCGGTAGTCCTGCACCCGGATCTCCACCCGGTCGGTGAGTCCCTCGTCGGCGATGCGCTTGCGGGCGTAGGCGGCCTGCTCCTGGGACAGGGTGATGCCGACGACGCTCACGCCGTGCTCACGGGCCGCGTGGATCGCCATCGAGCCCCAGCCGCAGCCGACGTCGAGCAGGCGCTGACCGGGTGTCAGGGCAAGCTTGCGGCAGACCAGTTCCAGCTTGTCGCGCTGGGCCGACTCGAGGGTGCCGGTCTCCTCCCAGTAGGCGCAGGAGTACACCATGGAGGGGCCGAGGACGATCTCGTAGAAGTCGTTGCCGACGTCGTAGTGGTGGCTGACGGCGCGTCTGTCGCTGCGCCTGGTGTGCAGATGGCCGCGCCCGCGGACCTCCTCGCGGGGCGGCGCGGGCGGGATCGGGGGTCCGGCGAGCCGGAGCAGCCCGCGGGCGGCGGCCCTGACCTCGGGGTCGCGCAGCGCCTGCGCGAGGGTGCGGGCGTCCTCCCCGCGCTCCCAGACCAGGCCCGACAGCGCTTTCAGGGCGGAGTACAGATCCCCCTCGATCTCCAGGTCGCCGGACACCCAGGCGCGGGCCAGGCCCAGTTCGCCCGGCTTGAACAGCAGCCGGCGCACGGCGCGGCGATTACGGACGACGAGCGTCGGTGCACCGGGCGGTCCCGCCTGCGAACCGTCCCAGGCGCGGATCCGCACCGGGAGCGGGACTCCCAGCATCTGTTCGAGCAGGCTCTTGAGCCGCGACGCGGCGTCGGCCATGGCGCACACCTCCGTACGACGAACCCCGGAATGTCCTCCCCCACGTAAACATCCACCTGCCCCCGACACAGTCCCGCAATGGTGTTACGTCTGGGCAAACACCCTTTCCGCCCAACACCGGACGCCCGGGAACGCCGAAGGACCTCCCGCACCACGGATGGCGGGAGGTCCTTCGATCGGTTGTTCAGCGACCGCGGGAGGTCAGGAGGCCTTGGCCTTCTGCTCGGTCTTCGGCGCGGCGGCGACCGGCGCCGGCTTGGCGGCCTCGTAGAACTCCTCGCGCGGGTTCTCCATGGCGCCCAGGGAGACGACCTCGCGCTTGAGGAACATGCCGAGCGTCCAGTCCGCGAAGATGCGGATCTTGCGGTTCCAGGTCGGCATCGCCAGACCGTGGTAGCCACGGTGCATGTACCAGGCGAGACGGCCCTTGAGCTTGATCTTCATCTTGCCCATGACGATCATCGCCACGCCCTTGTGGAGGCCGAGACCGGCCACCGCGCCCTTGTTGGCGTGCGAGTAGTCCTTCTGCGGGAAGCCCCGCATACCGGAGATCACGTTGTCGCCGAGGACCTTGGCCTGGCGCAGCGCGTGCTGGGCGTTCGGCGGGCACCAGGCGTTCTCGTTGCCCGCCTTGCGGCCGACGAGGTCGGGCACCTGGGCGTTGTCGCCGGCGGCCCAGATGTAGTCCGTGCCCTTGACCTGGAGCGTGGGCTCGCAGTCGACGTGGCCGCGCGGACCGAGCGGCAGACCGTAGCGGGAGAGCGCCGGGTTGGGCTTGACGCCCGCGGTCCACACGATGGTGTTGGAGTCGACCTCGAGGCCGTTCTTCAGCACGACGTGGCCGTCGACGCAGGAGTCCATGGAGGTGGACAGGTAGACCTCGACACCGCGGCCCTCGAGGTGCTCCTTGCCGTACTGGCCGAGCTTCGGGCCGACCTCGGGGAGGATCTTGTCAGCGGCGTCGACGAGGATGAAGCGCATGTCCTCGCGGGAGACGTTCTTGTAGTACTTGGCCGCGTCCCGGGCCATGTCCTCGACCTCGCCGATGGTCTCCGCGCCCGCGAAGCCACCGCCGATGAAGACGAACGTAAGCGCCTTGCGGCGGATCTCCTCGTCGGTCGTGGAGTCGGCCTTGTCGAGCTGCTCGAGGACGTGGTTGCGCAGGCCGATGGACTCCTCGATGCCCTTCATGCCGATGCCCTGCTCGGCGAGGCCGGGGATCGGGAAGGTGCGGGAGACCGCGCCGAGCGCGATGACGAGGTAGTCGAAGGGCAGCTCGTACGCCTCGCCGACCAGCGGGGCGATCGTGGCGACCTTGCGGTCCTGGTCGATGGTGGTGACCCGGCCGGTGAGGACCTCCGCCTTCGGCAGCACGCGCCGCAGCGGGACGACGACGTGGCGAGGGGAGATGCTGCCGGCGGCGGCTTCGGGCAGGAAGGGCTGGTAGGTCATGTACGACCGGGGGTCGACGACCGTGACGGTCGCCTCGCCGTAGCGCATCTTCTTCTGGATGCGCCGAGCTGCGTACAGGCCTACGTACCCACCGCCTACTACGAGGATCCTGGGACGCTCCGTGGTGCTCATGCCATCGAGTATCCACCCGCCCCTGGGGGGTCGCTCGTGCGCCCCTTCACAAGGTTGTCGAGGCCCTGTGCTATCCTCCGCCGCCCGCGTGACGCAGGTCATGATTGCGGAGGGGAACCGGTCGCCGCCGTGACCCGTTGTCAATGGCGCGTGAGCTGCCTCTCCGTCTCCCGCTGGCCCCTGTGAGCCCCCGGAAACACCTCTTGCGGACCTTCGCCGGACACCGCCCCGCAAAGCGCTCCAGAGCGGGCTCCCAGGCCTGTTGGACCCCCGAACGGCTCAACAGAACCTCCGGGATCCCCCTGACGGGCCGAATTCCTTGTGAAGAACTTCACGAACTTTTCCGGCGGAGCGTCAACGAGGGGCCCCGGAGGGCCCCCCGACCGCGCTCAAACGTTATCCGACCTGCTCACCCGACGGCTACTGGTCGGTAACAAAAGAGACCTAGGACACCGACCACGCGATGCCGTCGAGGATGTCGTGCTCGCTCACGACGACCTCCTCGGCACCGATCCGCTCCATGATCGCGAGCAGGATCAGGGCACCGGCGCCGATCACGTCGACCCGGCCCGGGTGCATGGAGGGGATCGCCGCGCGCTCGGCATGGGTCGAGCGGAGCAGCCCACTTGTGATCTCGCGGACCCGGTCCAGCGGGATACGGGAGTGGTGGATGGCCTCGGAGTCGTACTCGGGCAGGTCCTGAGCGATCGCCGACACGGTGGTGACGGACCCGGCGAGACCGACCAGCGTGCGCGCCTCGCGCAGCGGAACCGTCTCCTCGGCGAGGTCGAGGGCCGCCTCGATGTCCGCCCGCATCGCGGCGACCTGCTCCTCGGTGGGCGGATCGCTCACCTTGCCGTCGCGCAGCAGGTGCCGCTCGGTCATCCGCACGCAGCCGATGTCCACGGAGCGCGCGGCCTGCACGTGCTCGTCGCCGACGACGAACTCGGTGGAGCCGCCGCCGATGTCCACGACCAGGTACGGCCTGGCGAGGTCCGCGCGGCCCTTGAGCTCCTTCGTCGCCCCCGTGAACGAGAGCTCCGCCTCCCGGCCGCCGGTGATGACCTCGGGCTCGACCCCGAGGATGTCCACGACCCCGCGCACGAACTCGTCCCGGTTCTCGGCGTCCCGGGAGGCGGAGGTGGCGACGAACCGCACCTTCGGGGCGCCCAGTTCACGGATGACGTCCGCGTACTCGCGGCACGCGGCGAAGGTCCGCTCCAGCGCCTCGGGCGCCAGCCGGCCGGTGCGGTCCACGTCCTGGCCGAGCCGCACGATCGTCATGCGCCGGTCCAGCTCCAGCAGCTCGCCGGTGGACGGGTTGACGTCGGCGACGAGCAGGCGGATCGAGTTCGTACCGCAGTCGACGGCGGCGACCCGGGAGAAGCCCTCCGGGACGAGCGGCCTGTCGGCGAAGAAGCCGCTGCGGGCCTCGGCGGGGTCGAAGACCGCACCCTGCTCGCCCGGGTGCTCGTCCGCCGGATCGGGCGCCTGGAGCGGCTGCACGCACGGCCCCTTGCGCCACCACTCGGGCAGCATGGCGAGCGCCTCGTCGCCGAGGGGGTTCACGCCCGGCCCCGCGGCCAGCGAGTGGGCCACGAGGACGTGCAGGCACTTCACGCGGTCCGGCATGCCGCCCGCGCTCGGGAAGCCCGCCAGGACCTCGATCTCGTCCCGGCGCCGGATGTAGTCCTCGTGCGCGGCCCGGTAGGCGGCGGCCAGTTCGGGGTCGCTCCCCAGCCGCTCGGTCATCTCCTTCATGACGCCGTTCGCCTCCAGCGTGCCGATCGCCGAGGCGGCGCGCGGGCACGTCAGGTAGTACGTCGTCGGGAAGGGCGTGCCGTCCGGCAGCCGGGGCGCGGTCTCCACGACGTCCGGCTGTCCGCAGGGACAGCGGTGCGCGATGGCGCGCAGTCCGCGCGGGGGCCGCCCGAGCTGCTGCTTGAAGGCCTCGACGTCCGCCTCGGTGGGCTCGGTGCGCGGGGTTTGGGGCAGATCGAACAGCGTCAGCGCGGAGCGCTGCCCTTGAGGGGTGGTGGTCGGGCGACGGGCGGGAGTTTCCATGCCTGTACGAAAGTCTCTCTGTGGGTTCACTGGTCGGCGGCGTCGGACTTGTCGACCCCGTCCCAGACGTTCGCGTACCAGGGGCGGTCGGCCGCCACCAGGTCGGCGCGCGCCTGCTTGGCCGCGCCCGGGTCGATCACGACGTAGCCGGTCTCCCCCGGCATCACGTAGTGCAGCCGCCGCCGGATCTGCTGCTCGGCGTAGGTGTCGTCCTGCCACCGCGCCTTGAGGTCGCGCAGCTCCTCGACCCGCTCCTTGGCCTGTTGCTTCTCCCGCTGGAGGTCGGCGATCTGGGCGCGCTGGGAGACGTACTGCCGCATCGGGTAGGCCAGGGCCACCACCAGCGTGCACACCACGAGGGCGAGCAGCGCGGCCCGGCTGGTGAGCCGCGAGCGGCGGGCCTGCCGTTTGGTCTGGGAGCGGTAGACCCGGGCCGCCGTCTGCTCGCCGAGCAGCCGGATCCTGGTCGCGGTGGAGAAACGGTCCCGTTCCTTCGCGGCCATCTGGCTCTCCGTCTCCCCTGCGTGCGTCCTGGGTGCTTCCTACGTGCGTACGTCCCCGCACACGGTACGGGACCGAGTACGGGGACGTACGTACGACTGGCTGTCGCTTGACCCTGGCGGGGTCAGCCCTTGGAGATCGCGCCGCGGAAGCGCGGGAAGGCGGAGCGGCCGGCGTACACCGCGGCGTCGTCGAGGATCTCCTCGATGCGCAGCAGCTGGTTGTACTTGGCGACGCGCTCGGAGCGGGCCGGGGCACCGGTCTTGATCTGGCCGCAGTTGGTGGCGACGGCCAGGTCGGCGATGGTGACGTCCTCGGTCTCGCCGGAGCGGTGGGACATCATGCACTTGAAGCCGTTGCGCTGGGCGAGCTCGACGGCGTCCAGGGTCTCGGTCAGCGAGCCGATCTGGTTCACCTTCACGAGCAGGGCGTTGGCGGTGCCCTCCTCGATGCCGCGGGCCAGGCGCTCGGGGTTGGTGACGAACAGGTCGTCGCCGACCAGCTGGACCTTGTCGCCGAGCTTGTCGGTGATGACCTTCCAGCCGGCCCAGTCGTCCTCGAACAGCGGGTCCTCGATGGAGACGAGCGGGTAGGCCGCGACGAGCTCCTCGTAGTACTCCGTCATCTCGGCGGCGGAGCGGGACTTGCCCTCGAACTCGTACTTGCCGTCCTTGTAGAACTCGGACGCGGCGACGTCGAGCGCGAGCGCGATCTGCTCGCCCGGGATGTAGCCGGCCTGCTTGATCGCCTCGAGGATGAGGTCG
This sequence comes from Streptomyces sp. NPDC001480, assembly GCF_042894725.1. Taxonomy (NCBI): domain Bacteria; kingdom Bacillati; phylum Actinomycetota; class Actinomycetes; order Kitasatosporales; family Streptomycetaceae; genus Streptomyces; species Streptomyces sp. NPDC001480. Next base: position 107,902 of record NZ_JBIAVX010000017.1, read on the forward strand.
AGGGCGGCGCGGTTGGACTCGAGGTTCGGGGCGAAGCCGCCCTCGTCGCCGAGGCCGGTGGACAGGCCCTTCGACTTCAGGACCTTCTTCAGGGTGTGGTAGACCTCGGCACCCCAGCGCAGCGCCTCGGAGAAGGACTCCGCGCCGATCGGGGCGATCATGAACTCCTGGATGTCCACGTTGGAGTCGGCGTGCGAGCCGCCGTTCAGGATGTTCATCATCGGCACCGGCAGCAGGTGCGCGTTCGGGCCGCCCAGGTAACGGAAGAGGGGGAGGTCGCTGGCCTCGGAGGCGGCGTGGGCCACGGCGAGCGAGACGCCGAGGATGGCGTTGGCGCCGAGGGAGCCCTTGTTGTCGGTGGCGTCGAGGTCGAACATCGCCTGGTCGATCAGGCGCTGCTCGGTGGCGTCGTAGCCGACCAGCTCCGGACCGATCTGCTCGATGACGGCGAGGACGGCCTTCTCGACGCCCTTGCCCAGGTAGCGGTTGGGGTCTTGGTCGCGGAGCTCGATGGCCTCGAAGGCGCCGGTGGAGGCGCCGGACGGGACGGCGGCACGACCCGTGCTGCCGTCGTCGAGGCCGACCTCGACCTCGACCGTGGGATTGCCTCGGGAGTCCAGGATTTCCCGGGCTACGACGACGTCGATGGACGGCACGAGCATCTCCTTCTTGGATGTGACGCTGAAAGTGCGGGGCTGTGTGCCTTGCGGCTGGGCCTTGCGACTAGAGCCTAACCGTCCCCGGGTCGTCGGCAGCCGACCGACCGTCCCGTGGACACGGTGACGGTACACATTGTTCCCCGGCGGAACAAAGGGCCGGAGGGAAAAGGCTTGGGAAACGGCTCCGGGGAAACGGCTGGGGGAAACCAAAAGACCCCGCCCCGGCGCGTACGGGGGAACACGCGCCGGAGCGGGGAGCCCCGTGGGGGACGGGGGGCGTGACCCTCACGGGGCCTCCGTCATGGAGACCACCGGTATGAGGGTGCTGTGGTTCTGCTACCAGCCAGGTGTCACTTCAGGTGAAGCTGCTGGCCCGGGTAGATGACGTTGGCGTCGTCGATGATGTCCTTGTTCAGCTGGAACAGCTTCTGCCAGCCGCCGGCGACGTGGTGCTTCTCGGCGATCGAGCTGAGGGTGTCACCCTTGACGACCTTGTACTCGCCGTCGCCCTTCTTGACCTTCTTGCCGGTCGGGGTCGTGACGGTCTTCTTGGTGACGGTCTTCTCGGGGGCCTGGCGCTCCGCGGAGCGGTTGGCGGCCTGCCCGTCGGTCGAGCGGGTGCTGGTGCTGTTCGACGAGGAGCCGGCGGAGTTCGACGAGCCGCTGCTCGAACCGCTGTAGGCGGCGCCGGACAGGCCCTTGCCGCAGACCGGCCAGGCGCCCTTGCCCTGCGCGGCGAGGACCTTCTCGGCGACGGCTATCTGCTGGGACTTGGAGGCCTGGTTGGCCTGGGCGGCGTACTGCGTGCCGCCGTACGCGGCCCAGGTGGAGGCGGAGAACTGCAGACCGCCGTAGTAGCCGTTGCCGGTGTTGATGGACCAGTTGCCGCCGGACTCGCACTGGGCGACCGCGTCCCACTCGGAGGCGGTGGCGGCGGAGGCGTTGCCGGCCGCTATCAGCGGGGCGGCGACGGCGGCGCCGGTGACACCGGCGACAGCGATGGCGCGGACGGCCTTGGACGGACGACGGTGCTTGCCCTTGCCGGAAAACAGCATGGATCGATCCCCTCACCGACGCCTGCGAGGTGAGCTGTCGGGTTCGGGCCGGTTGAGTTGCCCGGCCGCACCTCGCGTGGTTCTCGTGCGAGGCGCGGCTTCACCCCTAGCCGTCCCCGGCGGTCTTTCGACCTCCGGGCCCGGCGCTTACCTTGGGTCCCCCGCTCCTGCCTACGGCGCTTGACGCGACGACTGTTCCCGGGCAGCCGCTGGCAGGATTCGGCGTTGCGGCGGCCGGGGCCCGCATTGGCGAGCGGTCATGACCGTAGACACGCGATCCGCGGAATTTCAAAGACGATCAGGGCTTCTGAGACTCATCCCACACTTTCACCAAAGCGGACAACATGCCCAAAACGGGGCGTCAACTCCCGCTACTTTGCACCCGTTTCGGCAGTGAGTTCCAGGGTCTGACCGGGGGTGATGTTGTTCGGGTCGGAGCCGAGGGCGTCCTTGTTCGCGGCATAGAGCGCCCGCCACCCGCCCTCGAGGTCAAGGGAGTCGGCGATGGAGGCGAGGGTGTCACCGTCGCGGACGGTGTAGTCGCGCGCGGCATGCCGGCCGGAGGTGGTGGCGGACTGACTTTTCGTCACGTTTTCATCCGCACTGTCGCCCCGGTGACGGCCACCACTGCTCGCCCCGGTGTCCACAAGGCTCCAGGAACCGCCCGTCTGCCATGAATTGTCCGAGTCGTCGATCTCGGGGGACGCCGTGGCCGAACCGCTGCTCCCCTTGGCCTTCCCGGAGCCGGAAGACGCCGACTCGCCCGACCCGGCGGAACCGTCCACACCCTTGGATCCCGCACCGGCGTCCAGGCTCGGCGAGGGCGAGGCGTCCGACGAGGAGCCGGAATCGGACGACCCCGACGAATCGGACGACGAACCCGAGGAATCCGAGGATCCCTTGGACTCCTTGGCCCCCTTCGAATCGGACGAACCGGCCGAATCGGATGAGCTCGACGAATGGGAGGAATCATCGGAACCGGACGATCCGGACCCTCCGACGCCCGTATCGACGTCCACCGAACCGGAGTTCGACGTGAGGCCGGACAGGAGGGCACAGGTGGTCCAGGGCTTGGTGCCCTGGTCGGCGAGGATCTTCTCGGCGACCGCGATCTGCTGCGAGCGGCTGGCCTGGTCCGGGGTGGAGGCGTAGTCGAGGCCGCCGTACTTGTCCCAGTCGTCCTGGGACATCTGGAGGCCGCCGTAGTAGCCGTTCCCCGTGTCGGCGCTCCACGAGCCGCCGCTCTCGCACTCGGCCACCTTGTCCCACGTGGTCCCGTCGGCCGCGTTGGCGGCGGATGCGCCGAGCAGCGGGATGGCGATGGCGGAGCCGGTCACTCCGGCCGCGACGAGGAGGGCCGGAGCCTGACGGGGGCGTCGGTGGCGACCGTTCCCGGAGAGCATGCGGTGACCTTTCGCAAGACAGCAGTAACCGGCGCGGCGGCTGCGGTGAGGCGCCGCGCTGACGAGTGAACGTATCGGCAGACGATCACTTGTCACAAGTTAATGCCGCGCAGATCACGTGAAGATCACAGAGTTGAACGCTGGTCACTTTTTCGTGAAGGCGCCGCCCGCCGTCCCCCTTACCGGTCGATTACCGGACGGGCGTGAACTCCACGGGCAAGGTGCGCAGTCCACGCATGATGAGCCCACCGCGCCACCGCAAATCGGCTGGTTCCACCGCGAGTCGGAGGTCGGGAAGACGGCTGAGGAGGGTGGCGAGCGCGGTCTGGCCCTCCAGCCGGGCGAGCGGGGCGCCGAGGCAGTAGTGGATGCCGTGGCCGTAGCCGAGGTGCTGATTGTCACGCCGCCCGAGGTCGAGGACGTCCGGGTCGGCGAACCGCTCGGGATCCCGGTCCGCGGCGGCGAGTACGACCAGGACGGGGTCGCCGGGTGCGATCTCCTGCCCGCCGACGGTGAGCGGCCGGGTGGCGAACCGCCAGGTGGCGAGCTCCACCGGGCCGTCGTAGCGCAGGAGTTCCTCGACGCCGGTCTCCAACAGGTCCTGTTCCCCGCGCGCGAGGGACTCCTGGAGCCGCTGCCGCTGCCCTGGGTGCGTGAGGAGGGCGTACGTGCCGTTGCCGATGAGATTGACCGTCGTCTCGAACCCGGCGAACAAGAGGATGAACGCCATGGCGGCGGCCTCGTTCTCGGTGAGGTGCTCACCGTGGTCGGAGGCGCGGATGAGACCGGAGATGAGGTCCTCGCCGGGCGCCGGTTCGGCCGGGAGCGCCTCGCGCTTCTTGTGGATCAGCTCGGCGAGGTAGCCCCGCATCTTCTTCACCGACCGCGCGACCCCGCCGCGCGGTCCTCCGCCGTGGCGGATCATCATCCCCGCCCAGTCCCGGAAGTCGTCCTGGTCCTCGCGCGGGACGCCGAGCATGTCGCAGATGGCGTAGATGGGGAGCGGGAAGGCGAACTCGTGGATGAGGTCGGCGGAGCCCTTCGCGGCGAACCCGTCGATGAGCTGGTCCGTCAGCTCCTGCACGCGCGAGGCGAACTCGGCGACGCGGCGCGGCGTGAACGCCTTGCTGACCAGCCGGCGCAGCCGGGTGTGGTCCGGCGGGTCGATGTTGAGCAGATGCGTCATCAGCTCGGCCTTGCGCTCCCCCGGGATCCCCGTCTTGCCCTTGGCGTGCGCGGGCTCGTCGTGGTGCGCCGGGTTCTTCGACAGCCGCGGATCGGCCAGCGCCTGCTTGGCGTCGGCGTACCGGGTGACCAGCCAGGCCTCCACCCCGCTGGGCAACTTCGTCCGCCGCACGGGCGCGTGCTCCCGCAGCCAGGCGTAGGCCGGGTAGGGGTCGCTCGCGAACTCCCAGGTGAAGAGCTCGGGGGCGGGCGCGTCGGGGGCTGCCTGAAGGTGCGGCTGGGGCTGGGACTGGTTGGTCACCCCTTGACGGTATCCGGGTTTCCGGCGCGCGCCCCGGGGGCTATGGCTGTCCGCCGGAGGGGCCCTGGCCCGCCACGCCCTCGGCCGCGCGTATCGCGTCCCGGTAGGCCCGGGCCGCCGCTCTCAGGGCCGCCTCCGGGTCGACGCCGTCCGCCTCGGCCCGGGTCGCGAGTGCCAGCAGGTCGTAGCCGATGCCCTCGCCCTGGGGCAGGGGCACGTCCAGGCCGGCGGTGCGTACCCGGGAGGAGAGCTTCGCGGCGAGGGCGAGGCCGGGCTGACCGAGGGGGATGCCCTCCGTCACGGAGGTGCGCTGCTTCTCGACCGCCTTGGTCCGCAGCCAGTGCTCCTTGACGTCCTCGGGGGTCTCGGCCGTCGCGTCGCCGAAGACGTGCGGGTGGCGGTGGATGAGCTTGGCGACGATGCCGCCGGCCACGTCGTCGACGGAGAAGGGGGCGTCGGCGTCCTCTTCGGCTATGCGGGCGTGGAAGACGACCTGGAGCAGGACGTCGCCCAGTTCCTCCCGCAGTTCCTCGCGGTCGCCGGCCTCGATCGCCTCGACGAGTTCGTAGGCCTCCTCGATGCCGTACTTCGCCAGGCCCTCGTGGGTCTGCCGGGAGGACCAGGGGCACTCGGCGCGGATGCGGTCCATGACCTGGACGAGGTCGAGGAGGCGGGCGCCGGGCAGGTCGTAGGAGGCGGGGAGCAGCTCCAGCTCCGGCATGGCGATCCGGCCGGTGCCGGCGAGGCGGGCCAGGCCGTCCGTGAGGGCCGGCTCGCCCTCGCCCGTCGCCACGACCACGACCGTGTGCCCGCCGGCGCAGGCGTCGACGAGTTCCTGGGCGGTCGGGGCGGCCTCGTCGACGGCTATCCCGGCCTCGCGCAGATAGGGCAGCTGCGGGTGGGCGCCGTCCGCGCACAGCACTCGGTCGGCGGCGCGCAGCGCCTGCCAGGCCGGCCAGGACAGCAGGCCGGGCGCGACACGGTGGCTGGTGGTGAGCAGGACGATCCGGCCGGGGGCGGCATCCGGGCCCGGTACCTGGGCGTCTTCGAGGCTGGTGGTGTTCACGCCTCGAACGTAACGCACACCCGTCGGCGGTCTCGCGCGTTGTCCACAGGGTGGGGCCGACGGTGGGATCGTATGACCGGAACCAGAACCGGGCCCGGGCCCGGCACGGGTGCGGCCCAAACCCGACCCGGACCCGGACCCGGACCCGGACCCGGACCCGACCCGACCCGCCAGGCCTACGCCGTCTGCTGCGTCCCGCTCGCCGTGACCTCCCGTACCCACGGCGTCTTCGCGTCGACCCGGCTGCTCTTCTGCACGTCCCAGGTGCCGTAGCGCGGGTTGAGGTCGACGTGGAGTTCCTCGGACGCGGTGGACAGGGCCTTCCAGAACGCGGGCTGGGTGGTGTCCGTGCCGAGCCGGGTGGCGAGCTTCTGCGCTTCGAGCTGGAGGCGCAGGTTGTCGTCGAGCCGCGCGGGCGCGATGCCGTACTTCTGGAGCCAGGTCGTCTCCAGTCCCTTCGCCCCGCCCGCCTGCTGCTCCAGGCCGGTGCGCATCCGCTGGATCTCCCTGCGGCTGACCGTGACGCCCTGGTCCCGCGCGGCGCGGTGCAGCACCCGGTCGAGGACCATGTTGTGCAGGGTGTCGCGGGTGAGGCCGCTGGTGGAGGCCAGGACCTGCTGGTACTGCGCCTCGTCGGGCACCGCGGCCTGCTGCGCCCGGCGCACCTCGTTGACCCGGCTCTCCAGCTGGGCGACGGTGATCCGATGGCCGCCGACGACGGCCGCGGCGCCGGGGTGCGCGTCGTTTCCGCAGGCGGAGAGCAGGGGGGCCGCGGCGGCGATCGCGGCGGACAGGACGAGCGCGGTGCGACGGCGGCGGTGCAAGGAAACCTCCAAGGGAGTTTGTGCGGCGGTGCACAAAGTCTTGCGGTGATCGATGGTAGGCAGTGGGCAAGCTCTGGCCAACCCATTCGACCAACGATTCGCGCGCGCTTCGGGCACCGCCGCGTGCCCCGGGAGGATGCGGGAGGGTGCCGGTCAGCCGGTGATGGCCACGGGCGCGTCCCACGCGTCACGGTCGACGGTGATCGTGACGCCGCCGTGCGTCTCCTTGCTGTTGACCATGTACTGGTGGGCGCGGCTGTGGTTCGTGAACTGGGTGGAGCCCCACGGCCAGTCGGCGGTCGTGGTGTTCTGCTTGTCCCACAGCGCGTACCAGAGGTTGCCGGGCAGGTCCGTCTTGTCGGTGGCGGTGGCAACGGCCTTGGCGCTGGAGCTGGTGAAGCCGTAGTAGCCGGTGCGGTACGTCTTGGCGTGCAGGCCCTTGTCGAAGGCGCGCACATACGTCAGCACGGCGTCGTTGCACGACTTGTTCGTGGTGTCGTACGCCTCCATGTCCAGGTAGATCGGGCTGCCCGCCTTCATGCCGAGCGCGGCGGCCTTGGCCACGGCGTCGGAGGCGTCGGACGCGCCGAGGGAGGCCGCGGTGGAGGCGGTCAGCTTCTCCGGGTTGGAGCCGGACTGGCAGGGCGGCTGGGCGCCGACGTAGAGCGGGATCAGCTTCCAGCCGAGGCCGCTGACGTACTTGACCCAGGAGGCATTGAGGTTGGGCTGGCCGCAGCCGCGGTTCTTGCCGCCCACGTAGACGGCGGCGGCGCCGTAGAACCCGGTGTGCCAGGCCTTCATCGCGGACTGGGAGGGCGCGGCGCAGGTGTCGAAGGCGCGGCCGGTGTACGTCTTCTGCGCGGGCCAGGTGGTGGCCGCCATGGAGGTCTGCGCGGCGATGCCCGCTCCGGCCACGACGGCGGCACCCGTGACGGCCCACGTGATGAATCTGCGCTTCTTGGAATGCCGATGGCTGGACATGGAAGACCCCACCCTTGTAGTGCTGCGTGGCGAAAACGGACGGCGACGGCAAAGACTAGCCACGGACCTGTCCCAGCCACTGGAGGGTCCGCCTGATCTCGGCGGCCAGCGGGTGACCGGGGCCGTGCACGCGCTCCACGTCCAGCACGAGGCGCGCGAGCGTGTCGTGGGCGGCGGGCCGGTCGCCGAGCGCGAGCAACAGGTGGCCGATGCGGCGGCGGACGTCGTGGGCGAGCTGCGGGTCGCCGGAGACGTACTGGTTCTCGTAGTACGGCAGCAGCGCCCGGTACTCGGCCAGGGCCGCCGCGGGTTCGCCGAGCTGTTCCAGGCACTGGGCGGCGTCGTAGCGGAAGCGCAGGGACTGCGGGTCGGCCTGGCCGGCCTCGGTGGCGCGTTCGTCGGCGAGGCGGCGCAGTTCGGGCAGCGCGCGCCGGTACTGGCCGTCGTCCATGAGCGTGGCCGCGTACTGCTTGCGCAGGGTGCGGACGACAGGGGAGTGCTCGCCGTGCTGCTCGGCCGCGGCGGGCAGGATCGCGCCCAGGATGTCCACCGCCTGCGTGATGCGGCCCTCGCCCAGCAGGCGTTTGACCTCGTCGACGGCGGCGGCGACGTCGGGCTTCTCGGTCACGGGCGGGGTGGGCGCGACGGGGGCGGGCTGGGGCGCGGGCGTGCGGGCGCGGTCCGGCCACGGCGCGTGCGGGCGCAGGAAGGGGCGCGTCGGGTCGAGCGGGGCTCCGGTGGGTGTCCCGCGCGCGGGCAGGAGCAGCGCGAGATGCTCGTACACCTCCTGCGTGGAGGCCGGCCGGTGCTGCGGGTCCTTGGCCAGCAGGCGCAGGACCAGCGCTTCGAGTGCCTCGGGGACCTCGGGGCGGAGCCGGCGCACGGGCAGCGGCGGCTCGTACAGGTGCCGGTGGAGCACGCCGAGCGCGGTGGAGCCCGCGAACGGGACGTTTCCGCTGAGCAGTTCGTGCAGCAGCACACCGAGCGCGTACAGGTCGGTGTACGGGCCGACCGCGCCGCCCATCGCCTGCTCCGGCGCCATGTAGGCGGGCGAGCCTATGGGCGTGCCGGTGTGCGTGAGGCGGGTGGTGTCGGCGTCCATGACGGAGGCGACGCCGAGGTCGAGGACGGTGACCGTGCCGTCCTGCTTCACCATCACGTTGCGCGGCTTGAGGTCGCGGTGCACGATCGGCACGGCGTGCACCGCGCTGAGTACGGCGCACAGCTGCGCGGCGACCGCGACCGCCCACTGCCACGGGTACGGGTCGTGCTCGGCGAGGTGGTCGGAGAGGTCGGCGCCGTCGACGTACTGCATGACGAGGAACAGCTCCTCGCCCTCACTGCCCGCGTCGTGCACGGTGACCAGTCCCGGGTGGTCGACCTGCGCGGTCACCCGGCACTCGCGCAGGAACCGGCGGCGCAGCTCGTCGGCCTCCTGTCCGGCCACCTTGTCGGGGCGCAGCAGCTTCACCGCCACGCGCCGGTCGAGCCGCCGGTCGTAAGCGGTCCACACCTGGCCCATGCCGCCCTGCCCGATGAGCGTGGACAGCTCGTAGCGGCCGGCGACGACGCGTCCTTGCGCCACGGTCACCTTCCGCCCTCGTGGTTGCCGTCGTGGTTGCGCAGGTAGTCACTGAGTTCGTCGAGCTCCGCGCGCACCTGGTCGATACGCGCGGGCGCCGGGCGCTGGGGCGGCGGCGGGGTGGGTATCGGCTGCTGGGGCAGCGGCGTGTGCGGCATCGGCGGCGGGGTGTGCGGGGCCTGCGGCGCGCTCGGCACGGTCGCCGCGGTGAACGGCGACGGCGGCTGCGCGTAGCCGTACGCCGGCGCCATGGCCAACTGCGCGGTGTAGGCCTGCTTGAGCCGGTGGAAGTGGCGGATGTCGGCGGCGAGGTAGTACGCGATCGCCGCCACCAGGGTGCCGAGCAGCAGGAAGACACCCAGGTAGCCGCCGGGGGTGTGGACCTCGTCCCCGCCTTCGTTGCCCAGCAGCACGAGGCTGAGGATGTCGGCGGCGACCACCGCCACGAACAGGCCCCAGTCCAGCGACTTGCGCGTCACGGCGGCCAGGCGCAACAGCATCGCCGAGGTCAGCAGACCGATGCTGAAGATCGCGATCACCACGAACAGCACCCGCAGGAAGACCAGCCACCCGATGTGGGGCGGCTGCTTCACCGGCTGTGCGTAGCCGCGGCCTTGCATGGCTGCTCCTGTTGCCTGAAGAGGGCGTGCGGTTGTCGCTTCGAGCGTATAGGCCGACACGGACAAGCGGTCCCAGGTTGTACCGAACCGTTGTCGTGCTGATCACTTTGCTCCACGATCACCTCAACCGGGCGCCACCGTTCCGTCCGTCAGGCCGTCGTACATTCCGCGCACCAGCTGCTCGCCGAGCCGGCCCGCGTGCCGGAGCGCCCGCTCGAACTCGTCGAGGGCCCGGAAGCGGCCGCCGTAGCGCCGTTGTTCGTCGAGCGGAAGCCGGGGCAGCTGGAGCCGGCGCACGTCGAGGCGGGTGGCGGTGGACGCGTAGCTGCTGGCCTGGCGGTTGTTGGCGGTGCCGCGCAGGAACCCGGCGAGGAACCACGGGTCGAGTGCGGTGGGATCGGGGCGCAGGAGTACGAGGTTGCGCCCCAGGGCGGCGCCCGCCGTGCTGTCGTCGATCACGCGCGCCACCGAACCGCCGCCGAGCACCGGGACGACGACGTCGCCCGGTTCGGCCAGCACGGCCTCCTCGTCGCTCTCGGGGAGCGTTCCCGAGGGAGCGGTGCCGGCGAGGACGTCGTGGTCGGTGAGGACGGGCACGCGCGTGCGGCCGCCGCTTCCACCCGTGCGCATCACCAGCGCGCCCCCGCGCGCGAGTTCACCGACGGTGGTCAGCGGCCAGCGCGCGGGCCGCGCGGAGTCGGCCGGGGGCGGGGTGAGGTCGGCGGTCAGGCGCAGGGTCTCGCCGAGGCGTTCGCGCACGGCCGTGAGCTGCTGCGCGCCGTCGGCCGCGACGGGCGGCGGGAGATGCCGGGCGGGGGCGAGGTCCACGTCGTCGTCGAGGAGTTCGATGACCGGCACCGAACGGGCCAGCCCCGGCCGTTCCTCGCACTCCCCCGCGCGCTCGAAGGCACGCCAGGCGTCGAGGACCGCGTCCCGTACGGCCTGCCAGTCGGGCCCGCCGCGCCCCTCGCCGGCGAACCGCCCGGTGTCGGCCAGCAGCACCTGGGGCTGTGCGGGTGTCCGGTCCGGGCGGCGCAGCACCCACAGGTGCAGGGGGATGTTGTACGGCGGGGCCGCGCCCACCGGCAGCGCGACGACGGCGCGCAGCGCGCCCCGGCGCAGCAGGTCGGCGCGGATACGGCGGCCGGAGCGGCGGGAGGCGGCGGCGGGCGGCATCAGCAGTACGGCGGTGCCGCCGTCCCGGAGCCGGGCGAGCGCGTGCTGCACCCAGGCGAGCTCGGATTCGGTGCGCGCCGGGAAGCCGTACTCCCAGCGGGGGTCGTAGGCGAGTTCGTCGTGCCCCCAGTTGCGTTCGTTGAACGGCGGATGGCACAGGACGGCGTCGGCGCGCAGCTCGGGGTAGGCCTCCGCGCGGAGGGTGTCGCCGACGGCGGCGCGCACCGTCACGCGCGCGTGCAGCGCGCTTCGCAGTGCGGTGAGCGCGGCGAGTTCGGGGGCGCTGTCCTGGGCGTACAGCTCCTGGTCGGGGCGGGTGTCGACGGCGCGCAGGAGGGCGCCGGTGCCGCAGGCCGGGTCGAGCACGGTGCGGGCGGGGCCGGCGAGCTCGGCCATCAGGCGGGCGAGTTCGGCGGGGGTGAGGGTGTACTGGCGGGGGTTGGCGTCCAGGTGCCGTCCCAGCAGGAACTCGAAGGTCTGCCGTGCGCCCAGCTCGGCGGCGAGCTCGGCGGCGCCGCGCAGAAGGGGGGCGGAGGGGAGCAGTTCGGGGCCGGCGGGGATGTGAACGGCTGGGATGCTGTTCACGGACCGCGGGGTGTTCACAGCGGGTGCGGTGTGAACGGCGGGTGCGGTGCGCGCCGCGTCCGGCGCGTTCACAGCGGCCGTCCCGCCGGTGCTCCGCCGCTTGTGAACGCGGGCGTCGCGCGTCACGCCGAAGCGCGGTACGAGTACCTGCTCCAGCGCGTCGGGCAGCATCGCGGCCAGGCGCGCGTCGGAGCCGGCGCTCACGTCCAGCCAGACGGTGGGGCGTTCGTGGATGAGCAGCAGGACGCAGCCTGCGTGCACCAGCGCGGTGACCGGTCCTTCGGGGTGCCCCGCGAGTTGCTGCCAGACGCGTTCCCGCAGGGGGACCTCGGCGAGTTTGCCCTGCTTGCGCAGCCAGGCCTCGACCTCGGCGAGGGCGAAGGAGGGGCTGGTCTCGGTGCCGCCGACTGGCTTGGGGAAGTCGGCGTGCCGACGGCGCCAGTTGCTCACGGCGGCGCGGCCGACGCCGGCCAGCCGTGCGATTCCGGCGGCGGTCACCTCTGTTGCGTTGTCCTGCACCCGCCCCGCTCCCCTCGTCCATGTGTGAGCCGAGCATAGCGGCGTACACACGATCCAGGCATTCACGAGCGTGTACTAGAACACCCCTGTGAATCGTGTTGACTCGGTTCACAAGCTCTGGTCTCATTGACCCAGCGAACGAGCGACCGCCGGACGGAGGCGGTCGCCGCGTCGGGAGGGGATTGCCATGGGCATGAAGGGCAAGGTCGCGCTGGGCGCTGTCGTGGGGGTCGTCGTCATCGGTGTCGTGTCGGCGAACGCCGGCGGCAACGACAAGGACGGCGGTTCCGGCAGCGGCAGCAAGGGGTCCTCCGCCTCCGCCCAGCACAAGCCCGGCAGCAAGAAGGACTCGGGCGGCTCGCAGGCCGCCGCGAAGAAGGTCGCGTTCGAGGGGGACGGCGACTTCCAGGTCGGCAAGGACGTCAAGCCCGGCACCTACCGCACCACCGGGAACACCGACGACATGTGCTACTGGGAGCGGGCCAAGGACGCCTCGGGCGAGACGGACTCGCTGCTGGCCAACGACAACGTCACCGGCACCAGCTACGTCACCATCAAGGCCACCGACAAGCTCTTCAAGTCCAGCGGCTGCAAGGACTGGGAGGCCGTCGACCCGAAGGCGAAGGGTTCACCCGCCTCGACGGCGGACGGCGACGGCGGCATGTTCAAGGTGGGCACCGACCTCGCCCCGGGGACGTACAAGTCCACCGGCAATGCCGACGACTCCTGCTACTGGGAGCGCACCAAGGACGCCGAGCAGGGTCTCGACTCCATCATCGCCAACAACAACGTGACCGGCACGGCCGTCGTCACCATCAAGCCCACCGACGCCTACTTCAAGACCACCGGCTGCGGGGACTGGAAGAAGGCCGGCTGAACCGGCCACCGCCGGGCAGCAGACCACGACGGCACACGGCGCGGCGGCCGGCCACCCGCCGCCCCGCGCCCGCTCAGCATCACCCACCATCTTCACCATCTCTCACCAAGGAATTCCCATGCGTCGCACCGCACTTGCCGCCCTCTGCCTCGCCGCCGCGACCACCGTCGGGCTCACCGGCTGCACGCCGGGGCAGGACAAGGCGGACAACAAGCCCGCGAACAGCAAGTCGAAGGAACCGTTCGCCGGGCTGTCCGGTGGCGAGATCGCCGACCGGGCGATGAAGGCCACCACCGGAGCCTCGTCGCTGCGGATGAAGGGCGATGTCGTCGACACCGACGGCAACATCCGGATCGACATGGCCCTGAACAAGAAGGGCGAGTGTGCCGGCACGATGAGCATGGGCGGCCAGGGCAAGGCCGATCTGGTCAAGACCGGCGACACCGTCTACATGAAGTACGACGAGGCGTTCCTGCGCGCGCAGAGCAAGGGCGAGTCCAAGTCGGACACCGACGCGGCCGTGGCGATGCTGGCCGGCAAGTGGACCAAGATGGCCGCCAAGGGACAGGACGCCAAGGACATCGCGGGCTTCTGCGACCTGGACTCGGTGCTCGGCGGCGCCGAGGACGGCAACTCGGACGCCACCCGCGGCAAGACGACCACCGTCGACGGCACGCCCGCGATCGTGCTGCACGAGAAGGACGGCAAGGACCGCTACACCATCTACGTCGCCACCCAGGGCAAGCCGTACGTGCTGCGGGTCGACGGCGCGTCCGCCAAGGAGCCGATGAACCTCGACTTCAGCGACTTCGACCAGCCGGTGCCGGCGAAGAAGCCCACCGGCAAGATCATCGACCTGGACGCACTGGGCGGCTGAGCCGGGACGGGCGGAGGGCGGAGATGGCGGCTGTCTCCGCCTCCATCAGCCGCCGCACTGCTCCAGCATCATCTGCTTGTCGGCGGCCGTCACGGGAAGGTCGTACTTCAGCGACACCTGGGCGAAGCGTACCGAGTACGCGCAGCGGATCTGCTTGCTGGGAGGCAGCCAGCTCGCCGGACCTGAGTCGCTCTTCGCGCCGTTGGTCGGTCCGTCCACCGGGATCAGGTTGAGCGGATCGTTGGCTATGTCCTCCCGCTTGCCCTTCGCCCAGCGTGAGGCACCCATCTGCCAGTCGTAGGACAGCGGCATGACGTGGTCGATCTGGACCGTCGTCGCACGGGACTTGACCCACTCGATCGCCTTACCGGTGTACGGGTCATGCAGCGTCATGGAGGTGACGACGCAGTTCGAGCCCGCCCGGAAGCGGACTTTCTCGCCATCGCGTTTGAGGAGATCGTTTCGTGAGTCACACCCGTTGTGAGCGAAGGGGACGGCGCCCGGCGCCGAGTCCATCCAGGCGTAGCCGAACTTGTCCCGTTCGTACCCCGTCTTGGGGCCTCGCCCCTTCGTGGCCACTTTCCCGATCAACGACCGTGCCTTCGCCTTGTCCGCGGTGGAGGTGATGGCCGCCAACCCGGGCTTCGTTCCGTCCGGGTTGTCCAGCGGGCTCACCGCCCGGCCGTTTCCGGCGGTTGACACAGCGGAACCTGAGGGTCCGCCGTCCGCGGGTGAGTTGAGGTCCTTGCATCCGGCCAGCATGAATCCGGTCGCCAGCAGTACGGCGGTGCCCACCGCCCCGCGCCTCAGACGCATCACGCGCGTCCCCCTTCGCCTCCCCTGGTTCCGCCCTGGCACGGACGGACCCGCTCCAGTTCCCACGATATCGGCGGGGGAACGCGAAGCGGAGAGCGCCCGGGGGGAGGACGACAGGCGCATGAAGCGCTCGAACGTCCTGCCCCTGAGCCCTGTTACCCCGATTTCCCTTGACCTTGCCCCTGGCGTCAGGGTCCGACGATCCCGTCATGAGCGAACCGAGCCCACCGCGCGAACCCGCCAACTCCCCCCGCACCGTCCTGGTCACCGGCGCCGGCACCGGCATCGGACGCGCCACCGCCCGCGCGTTCGCCGCCGAGGGCGCGCACGTCCTGGCCGTCGGCCGGCGTCCCGTGCCCCTCACAGAGACCGCCGACGGCCACCCCGGGATCACCACCCTCCCCGCTGACATCACCGCCGAGGACGGCCCGGCGACCGTCGTCCGCACCGCGATTGAGCGTCACGGGCGTATCGACGTGCTGGTCAACAACGCCGCCGTCGTGAACACCGAGTCGCTGCGCACCTATTCACGGGCGTCCGTGCGACCCCAGCTCGCGACGAATCTCCTCGCGCCCGTCCTGCTCACCCAGGCCGCCCTCCCGGCGCTGGAGGAGAGCCACGGTGTCGTGGTGAACGTGACCACGTCCGTCGGCCAGCGCGGCTGGCCCGGCAACTCCCTGTACGCGGCGGGCAAGGCGGCCCTCGAAGTCCTCACCCGCAGCTGGGCGGTGGAACTCGCCCCGCTGGGGATCCGGGTCGTCGCCGTCGCCCCCGGCGCCATCGAGACGCCGATCGCCGACCACTCCGGCTACACGCCCGAACAGCGCGCCGCCATCCGCAAGTGGCAGCTCGACCACACCCCACTGGGCCGGGTGGGCCGCCCCGAGGAGGTCGCCTGGGCGATCACGCGGCTGGCCGCGCCGCAGGCGTCGTTCATCACCGGCGTGATCCTGCCGGTGGACGGCGGCGCCGTGGTCGCGTGACCCGCGCGGCTACGTGACCTGCGCTGCTACGTGACCTCCCGCAGCGCCGCCGCGAGCCGGTCCCGTACCGCCACCTGCGCCGCGATCCGGGCGTCGATCACGGCCAGCCGGTCCCTCGCGATCCGCAGGCCCTTCGCGGAGACCGGTTGGGCGGTGACGTCCCCGTCGAGACAGGGCAGGAACGCCCGTACGTCGTCCAGGGTGAGCCCCGCGTCCAGCAGGTTCCGGATGTTGCGGACGCGGAGCACCGCCCCTGCGTCGTACGCGCGGTAGCCGTTGGCGGCCCGTTCCGAGGTGATCAGCCCGGCCTGCTCGTAGTGCCGCAGGGCGCGCGGCGACGCCCCGGTCGCCGCCGCCAGCTCACCGATCCGCACGCGCGCCCCCGTCGTCGTACAAGACGGCCTACGACCCCAGGATCGAGGCCAGGAACTCCCCGACCCATCCCAGCAGTTCCCGGCCGACCAGCGGCTTGCCGCCCACCTTCGCGGTCTTGGGACGCGGCACCAGCACCTGGTGGACGGCCGGCTTGATGACCGTCCCCGGGTACAGCCGCTTGACCCGCAGTTCCTGCGACTCCCGCAGCTCCACCGGGGCGAAGCGGATGTTGTTGCCCTGGAGCACGACCTCGCCGACGCCGCACGCGCGCGCGAGCATCCGCAGCCCGGCCACCAGCAGCAGGTTCTCCACCGGCTCGGGCAGCTTGCCGTAGCGGTCGACGAGCTCCTCCCGTACCGCCTTGATGTCCTCCTCGCTGTTCGCGGAGGCGATGGCCCGGTAGGCCTGGAGGCGCAGCCGTTCGCCCGGCGCGTAGTCGTGCGGGACGTGCGCGTCGACGGGCAGCTCGATCTTGACCTCGAGCGGCGGCTCCTCCTCGATCTCGCCCGTCTCCAGCTGGCGCCGGTAGTCCGCGACGGCCTCGCCGACCATGCGGACGTACAGGTCGAAGCCGACACCGGCGATGTGGCCGGACTGTTCGCCGCCGAGGAGGTTTCCGGCGCCGCGGATCTCCAGGTCCTTCATGGCGACGTACATGCCGGCGCCCATCTCGGTGTGCTGGGCGATGGTCGCGAGCCGCTCGTGCGCGGTCTCCGTCAGGGGCTTCTCCGGCGGGTACAGGAAGTACGCGTACCCGCGCTCACGTCCTCGGCCGACCCGGCCGCGCAGCTGGTGCAGCTGGGAGAGGCCGAAGTTGTCCCCTCGTTCGACGATCAGGGTGTTGGCGTTGGAGATGTCGATGCCCGACTCGACGATCGTCGTCGAGACGAGCACGTCGAACTTCTTCTCCCAGAAGTCGACGACGACCTGCTCCAGCGCCGACTCCGACATCTGGCCGTGCGCGGTGGCGATGCGCGCCTCGGGGACGATCTCGCGGAGCCTGGCGGCGGCCCGGTCGATGGACTCGACCCGGTTGTGGATGTAGAAGACCTGGCCCTCGCGCAGCAGTTCACGGCGGACGGCCGCGCCGATCTGCTTCTCCTCGTACGGGCCGACGAAGGTGAGCACCGGGTGCCGCTCCTCCGGCGGGGTGGTGATCGTCGACATCTCGCGGATGCCGGTGACCGCCATCTCCAGGGTGCGCGGGATGGGGGTGGCCGACATGGTCAGCACGTCCACGTTCGCGCGCAGCTTCTTCAGCTGTTCCTTGTGCTCGACGCCGAAGCGCTGTTCCTCGTCGACGATGACCAGGCCGAGGTCCTTGAACTTCGTCTCCGAGGAGAACAGCCGGTGGGTGCCGATGACAACGTCGACCGAGCCCTCGCGCAGCCCCTCCAGGACGGCCTTGGCCTCGGTGTCGGTCTGGAAGCGGCTGAGCGCCTTCACGCTGACCGGGAACTGGCCGTAGCGCTCGGAGAACGTCCCGAAGTGCTGCTGCACCAGCAGCGTGGTGGGGACGAGGACCGCGACCTGCTTGCCGTCCTGGACGGCCTTGAAGGCGGCACGGACCGCGATCTCCGTCTTGCCGTAGCCGACGTCACCGCAGATCAGCCGGTCCATGGGGACCGACTTCTCCATGTCCTCCTTGACCTCGGCGATGGTGGTGAGCTGGTCGGGGGTCTCCGCGTACGGGAAGGCGTCCTCCAGCTCGCGCTGCCAGGGGCTGTCCGCGCCGAAGGCGTGCCCCGGGGCGGCCATGCGCGCGCTGTACAGCTTGATCAGGTCGGCGGCGATCTCCTTGACCGCCTTCTTCGCGCGGGCCTTGGTCTTCGTCCAGTCGGCGCCGCCGAGCCGGTGCAGGGTGGGCGCCTCGCCGCCGACGTACTTGGTGATCTGCTCCAGCTGGTCGGTGGGGATGTACAGGCGGTCGCCGGGCTGGCCGCGCTTGGCGGGGGCGTACTCGACGACCAGGTACTCGCGGGTGGCGCCCTGGACGGTGCGCTGCACCATCTCGATGTAGCGGCCGACGCCGTGCTGCTCGTGGACGATGTAGTCGCCGGTCTCCAGGGTGAGCGGGTCGATGGTCTTGCGGCGGCGGGCGGGCATGCGGGTGCCGTCCCGGCCGGCCGCCTTCTGGCCGGTGAGGTCGGTCTCCGTCAGGACGGCGAGTCCGAGCGCCGGGTCGACGAAGCCGTAGTCGATGGAGCCGCAGGCGACGTGCACGACGGAGGGGGTGAGCTCGCCGAGGTCGCCCGGCTTCGCGTCGGACACGGCCAGGCGGGCGGGGATGCCCTCGCCGCCGAGCACCTCCACCGTGCGGGCGGCCGGGCCGTGGCCCTCGGTGACGAAGACGGTGCGCCAGCCGTCGGCGAGCCAGCCCTTGGTGTCGGCCAGTGCCCTCGCCGTGTCGCCGCGGTAGGTCTCGGGCGCGTGCATGCCCAGCTTGAGGGTGTCGGCGTCCAGGGTCTCGTCCGCCGCGAACGGCGACACCGACCACCACATCATGTCCAGCTCGCGCGCGCGGTCGCGGACGTCCGCGATGGACCACAGGGAGGCCGCGCCGACGTCGATGGGCGCCTCGCCGCCGCCCGCGGTGGCCGCCCAGGAGGCCTGGAGGAACTCCTGGCTGGTGGCGACGAGATCGGCGGCACGCGTGCGTACCCGCTCCGGGTCGCACACGACGGCCATGGCGCCCTTGGGCAGCACGTCGAGCAGCAGTTCCATGTCGTCGACCAGGACGGGGGCCAGGGACTCCATGCCCTCGACCGCGATGCCCTCGGCGATCTTTCCGAGCAGCTCGCCCAGTTCCGGGTGCTGTTCGGCGAGGGCACGCGCGCGCGTGCGGACGTCTTCCGTCAACAGCAGTTCACGGCACGGCGGTGCCCACAGGCCGTGCTCGGCGACCTCCAGCGACCGCTGGTCGGCGACCTTGAAGTAGCGGATCTCCTCGACGTCGTCGCCCCAGAACTCGATGCGCAGGGGGTGTTCCTCGGTGGGCGGGAACACATCGAGGATGCCGCCGCGCACGGCGAACTCGCCCCGCTTCTCCACCAGCTCCACGCGCGCGTACGCGGCCGCCGCGAGGGCCTCCACGATCGCGTTCAGGTCGGCGGTCTGCCCGGTCCGCAGGGCCACCGGCTCCAGGTCGCCGAGGCCCTTGACCTGCGGCTGGAGCACGGACCGAACGGGGGCGACGACGACGGAGACCGGCCCGGTCTCGGGGTCGTCGGCGCGGGGGTGGGCCAGGCGGCGCAGGACGGCGAGGCGACGGCCGACGGTGTCGCTGCGCGGGCTGAGCCGCTCGTGGGGCAGCGTCTCCCAGGAGGGGTACTCCACGACGCCCTCGGGGGGCAGCAGCGAGCGCAGGGCGGCGGCCAGGTCCTCGGCCTCCCGTCCCGTCGCCGTGACCGCCAGCACCGGGCGGCCGGCGTCGCGGGCCAGGGCGGCTACCGCGAAGGGGCGGGCCGCCGGGGGGCCGACCAGGTCGACGTGCATGCGGTTGCCGTCGGCGGAAGCCTTGATCGCTTCTGCCAGGGCGGGGTCCTTGACTACGGCGTCGAGCAGACCGTGCAGGCTCATTCGGGGGCGGCTTTCGTCCGGGGCGGGCAACACGACGGGCCCGACACGCGTCGCGGGCCGGGGGTGTCCAGCGTACGACTCCGCCGGGGCGTTCACCCGCGGGAGTGAGGATCGGCCGGGTCGTCGCCCCGGCCCCCGACGCCACAGGGGCTGGGCCCGGCGGCAGCATCCGCCGGGCCCAGCCCCTCCCCCGTTCCCCCGTGACCCCCGTCCGCGGTGGTCCGAGGCCGATCGCTAATCGGTGGCGATCGCGTTCAGTACGTTCATCCGGCCCGCCCGGAACGCCGGGACGAGCGCCGCGAACAGTCCCACGAAGGCGGAGCCGACGAAGACGTAGATGATGGTCGGCCAGGGGATGTCCAGGACCTTCAGGCCCTCCAGGGCGAGCAGCTTCTGGGCGGTGGCTCCCCAGCCCATGCCGAGGCCGAGGCCGAGCAGGGCGCCGAAGAGGGCGATGACCACCGACTCCAGGCGGATCATGCGGCGCAGCTGGCGGCGGGAGAGGCCGATGGCCCGCATCAGACCGATCTCCCGGGTGCGCTCCACCACGGACAGGGCCAGGGTGTTCACCACGCCCAGGACCGCCACGATGATCGCCAGTGCCAGCAGGCCGTAGATCATGTTCAGCAGCTGGCCGATCTGGTCCTTCAGGTTCTTCTTGTAGTCGGTCTGGTCGCGGACCTTGTACTGCGGGTAGCCGTGCAGCGCGGACTTCAGCGCCTTGTACGCGGCGGCCTGCTGCCCGTCCTTGGCGGTGGCGAAGACCAGCTGGTCGAGCGGCATCTTGTCGGCCGGCACGTACTTGGCGAGCGTGGCGATCGAGGTGTACTTGGCGCCCTGGTCGATCACGTCGTCGCTGCTGGTGATCGCGCGGACCGTCAGGTGGGCGGTGGAGCCGTCCCTGAAGGCCACGGTGATCTTCGAGCCGAGGTGGATGCCGTGGGCCTTGGCGAACTTCTCGTGGACGGACATCGAGTCCGGCAGGTAGGCGTCCTTGAGGTCACCGGCGACGGTCTTCTTGCGCAGGTCGCTCGCGTACGACGGGTCGGCCGCCGTGATGTCGGTGTCCTTGAGCGTCTTGCCGTCGGGGGTGGTGTAGTCGGCGACGGCCGTCCGGTACTCGGTGACCCGGGCCAGGCCCGGCGTCGACTTCACGGCCTTCACCGCCTGCGGGACGACCTTCTCGCCCTTGTCGTTCTGGATGATGAAGTCCGTACCGACGGTCTTGTCGAGCTGGTCGGTGGCGGAGGCCACCATCGAGGAGCCGACCACCGACAGGCAGGCGACCAGCGCGAGGCCGATCATCAGGGCCGCGCCGGTGGCGCCGGTGCGGCGCGGGTTGCGCAGGGCGTTGCGCTCGGCCATCCGCCCCACGGGGCCGAACATCCGCAGCAGCACGGCGCTGAGCACCCGTACCAGGCCGCCGGCGAGCAGCGGGCCGATGACGACGAAACCGATCAGGGTCAGCACGATGCCCATGCCGAGGTACGGGGTGCCGTCCTTGGCCTTGTCGACGGAGGTGACCGCGTACAGGCTCAGGCCTCCGGCGCCGGTGAGGACGACACCGATCAGGGCCCGTATCCAGCCGGCCCTGCCGTCGGCCGGGGTGCCCGCGTCGCGCAGCGCGGCCATCGGGGAGACCTTGCCGGCCCGGCGGGCGGGCAGGTAGGCGGCCAGGACGGTGACCACGACCCCGAGGAGCAGACCGATCACCGGGGTCGTCCAGGCGACCGTCAGATCGTCCGTCGACAGGTGCATGCCCATATTGCCCATGAGCTTCATCAGGCCCACCGCGATGCCGACGCCCGCGCCGACACCGAGCACGGACCCGACCACGCCCAGCAGCAGCGCCTCGGCCAGCACCGAGCGGTTGACCTGCTTGCGGGAGGAGCCGATGGCCCGCATCAGACCGATCTCCCGGGTGCGCTGGGCGACCAGCATCGAGAAGGTGTTGATGATCAGGAAGATGCCGACGAGGAAGGCGATCCCGGCGAAGCCGAGCATCGCGTACTTCATGACGTTCAGCAGGCCCTCGACCTGCTTCTGGTTGGCGTCGGCGACCTCCTTGGCGGTCTGCACCTTGTAGCCGGCGCCGAGTTCGGCCGCCACGTTCTTCTTCAGCTGGGCGTCGGTGACGCCCTTCGCCGCCGTGACGTTGACGTTCGTGTAGACGCCGGTCTCGCCGACGAGCGTCCGCTGGGCGGTGCGGGTGTCGAAGTAGAAGATCGCCGCGCCGGGGTTGGTGACCTGGAAGGTGGCGATGCCGGAGACGCGGGCGGTGTGCGTGCCGACCGTGGTGATCACGCCGATCTCGTCGCCGAGCTTCAGGTGGTGCTTGTCGGCGGTGTCGGCGTCGACCATGATCTGGCCGGAGCCCTTGGGCGCCGCACCGGAGGTGATCTTCATGGTGCGGGCGTCGTTGCCATTCCAGCTGCCGACGATGGTCGGCGCGCCGCTGCTGGGCGAGAGGTCGTCCTTGTCGGCGTCGACGACCGTGGCCGTGGTGGAGAACACCGTCCCCTCCGCGGCCTTGACGCCCTGGGTCTTGCGGACCTTGCCGAGCACCGAGGCGGGCATCACCGGAGGCTTGCCGTTGTCGGAGGTCGTCTCACCGGTGTCGGAGGCGCCCTTGGCGCTTACCTGCACGTCGGAGGAGGTGGCCTGGAACAGCTTGTCGAAGGTGGTGTTCATCGTGTCGGTGAACACCAGCGTGCCGCACACGAACGCCACCGACAGCAGCACCGCCATCGCCGACAGCGCCATACGGCCCTTGTGCGCGAAGAAGTTGCGCATCGAGGTCTTCAGGACGGTCATGACGTACGCCCCCGGGCGTCGAAGTCCTTCATGCGGTCCAGGACCTGGTCGGCCGTCGGCTGGTACATCTCGTCGACGATCCGGCCGTCGGCGAGGTACAGCACCCGGTCCGCGTACGACGCCGCCACCGGGTCGTGGGTGACCATCACGATGGTCTGGCCCAGCTCGTCCACGGACGTGCGCAGGAAGCCGAGGACTTCGGCGCCGGCCCGCGAGTCGAGGTTGCCGGTCGGCTCGTCCCCGAAGATGATCTCGGGGCGGGCGGCCAGGGCGCGGGCCACGGCGACGCGCTGCTGCTGGCCGCCGGAGAGCTGGGTGGGCCGGTGCTTGAGCCGCCCGGCGAGGCCGACGGTCTCCACCACCCGGTCCAGCCACGCCCGGTCGGGCTTGCGGCCCGCGATGTCCATGGGCAGCGTGATGTTCTCCAGCGCGTTCAGCGTCGGCAGCAGGTTGAACGCCTGGAAGATGAACCCGATCCGGTCCCGGCGCAGCTGGGTGAGCTTCTTGTCCTTCAGGCCGGTGATCTCGGTCTCGTCCAGGTAGATCTGGCCGCTCGTCACGGTGTCGAGCCCGGCCAGGCAGTGCATCAGCGTGGACTTGCCGGAGCCCGAGGGGCCCATGATCGCGGTGAACTGGCCGCGGGCGATGTCCACGTCGACGTGGTCCAGGGCGACGACGCGGGTCTCGCCCGACCCGTACGCCTTCACGACCTGCCGCGCCCGCGCGGCAACGGCCGTACGCCCTCCAGTGCCCCCGTGCCTGGGAATGGTCACAGCCGATGTCACGGTAAGTCTCCTATGTCGGTCAGCAGGTCTGCGGATGCGCCCGGTCGAGCCGGCGCGTCGTGCTGGGTACGTCGATCAGTCTGGCGTCCCGCGGGGGCGCCGCGCGCTGGTGCGAAGCCCCCTCTTCGCGGGGGGTTAACCCCACCTCCGCCGGTTCGGTCAGCCGCCCCCCGACGGCGTAAAGCCAGGTTAAGGAGGGCACGGGTGCCGTCTCGTCCTCCGGCGGTACGAACCCTCCCCCAGCCGTTGTACGGAGGAACCCCTAGGGGCGGTCCACCCCCGGGTGGAGCCGGACTCGGGGTCCCGCTCCACCCTTCGGCCCCGACAGGCTGCATCCTCCCGCCACGTGAGGGTCAAACGGGAAGCTGTTCCCGGCGCATAGGTGCAGGGGGCAAGGGGCCGGTCAGGGCAGCCGGACGGAGACCTCGGGTGCCGTCCTCGCCTCAGGGAGGTACGTACCCCTCCGCTTCAGGTGTCCGACTGCGGTCGCACGCACGCAAGTTAACGCCGGTAACACCCGAGGTCAGACACGTTTTCGCATAGTAAGCGCATACCGACCGTCCAGTTTGATGAAAACCCCGCGCGCCCCGGAAAGCTGCGAGTAGCGTGCGCACTCGCTCCCCCCACCTCCCTGCGGTCCGCCGCCACGGACCCGAGCCACGCAAGGAGCACGGGATGTCCTACGACCCGTCCCCGCACCACCCCGCACACCTCACCTACCCCTGGCAGCCACCACCCCCCGAACCCCACCGCCCCCGCAGCGCACCCCAGCGCGCACCGCTCGGCCACCACAGCGATCTGCGGATCCTGCGCAGCGCCTACCGCTGGCAGCGCCGCACCGCCACCCTCACCGCGCTCGGCTACTTCACCCTCTTCCTGCTGCTGTCGGCGTTCGCCCCGGACCTGATGACGACCCCCGCCACCGACGGCATCCCCACCGGCCTGCTGCTCGCCCTCGCCCAACTGCCCGTCACCTGGCTGGCGATCGCCCTCTACGAGCACACCGCGCGCCGCCGCGTCGACCCGCTCGCCGACCGCATCCGCAAGCAGGCCGAACTCGACGCCAAGCGGGGGGCCGCACGATGACCGGCTTCAGCGACTCGGCGCAGGCGTGGTCCCTGGTGGCCTTCTGCACCGTCGCCACCATCACCCTGCTGCTGTGCGTGATGACCGGCCCGGACCGCGACGACCTCGACGAGTTCTACACCGGCTACGGCTCCCTCTCCCCGCTGCGCAACGGCCTCGCCATCGCCGGCGACTACATCTCGGCGGCGACCGTGCTCGGCACCGGCGGCGTGATCGCCCTGTGCGGCTACGACGGCATCGTGCTGGCCCTGAGCACGGCCCTGTCGCTGATGCTGCTGATGTTCCTGCTGGCCGAACCCCTGCGCAACGCCGGCCGCTTCACCATGGGCGACGCACTGGCCCGCCGCACGCCCGGACGCGGCGCACGGATCGCGGCCTGCGCGGTCACCATCGCCGCGCTGCTGCCGCTGATGCTGGTCCAACTCGCGGGCGCGGGACAGCTGATGGCGTTCCTGCTCGGCTTCTCCAACGAGTCGGTGAAGACCGGGTGCGTGGTCGGCATCGGCGCCCTGATGATCAGCTACGCGGCGATCGGCGGCATGAAGGGCACCGCCCTCATCCAGATCCTGAAGATCGTGATGCTGCTCGGCTCCGGCGCCGTCGTCGCCGTACTCGTGCTGCACCGCTTCGACTGGGACCCCGGCGCCCTGTTCGGCCAGGCCGCGCGGCAGAGCGGCGCCGGACCGGCCTTCCTCCACTCCGGCCTCCAGTTCGCGGGCGGCGCCGCACCCCGCCTGGACATGATCTCGTCCGAGCTGACGATCGTGCTCGGCGGCGCCTGCCTGCCGCACATCACCATGCGCATGTACACCGCCTCCAGTGCCCGCCAGGTCCGCCGCTCGATGTCCTGGGCGGTTTCCTGCGTGGCCCTGTTCGTGCTGGTCATCATGGTCGTGGCGGTCGGTGCGACGGCGCTCGTCGGCAGCCGGGCCATCGCGGGCGCCGACCCGCAGGGCAACACCGCCTACCTGCTGGGCGCGCGGGCCGCGTTCGGCTCCGACATCTCCACCGCGGAGACGCTGCTGTTCACCACGGTCACGTCCGCGATCTTCCTGACCCTCCTGGCCTCCGTCGCCGGCATGATCCTCGCCTGCGCCAACTCCCTCGCCCACGACGTCTTCGCCGCCCGCGTGCAGGAGATGCCCGCTCCCCGCGAGATGGCACTGGCCCGGCTCTCGGCGCTGGCGATCGGCATCCCCGCGGTCCTCCTGGCCACCCTGGTCCAGCACCACAGCCTGCAACCCCTGGTGACCCTCTCCTTCTGCCTGGGCGCCTCCGCCATCGCCCCCGCCCTGGTGTACAGCCTCTTCTGGCGCCGCTACACCCGAACGGGCCTGCTGTGCACCCTGATCGGCGGCTCCCTCACCGTCCTGCTGCTCATGCCCGGCACCAACCTGGTCTCCGGCTCCCCCGTCGCCGCCTTCCCCCACGCCGACTTCAACTGGTTCCCGTTCACCACCACGGGCCTGGTCTCCATCCCGGCCGGCTTCGCCTTCGGCTGGCTCGGCACGATGGCCTGCGGCCGGCACAAGGCCGAGGAACAGCGGCGGCAGTACGAGGCGGTGGAGGGCTGGATCCTGGCGGGGGTGGTACGCCGGTAGACGCGCCGCTGACCCGGCCCGGCACCGCCGGAGCAAGGACCGGTGCCGGTCGACGCGAGGACCGGTGCCGGCCGACGCGAGGGGCGCCGCGCTGGTGGGCGCCTGGTTCGGCTACTCGGCCCCTCGGCCCTTCCAGGTCGTGAGGCTGCTGCGCACGGAGTCCATCTGTGCCTGCATGAGGTCCCACGTCTCCCCGTGCTCGCGCAGCACCCGCTCCGTCTCCCGGGCGATCAGGTCCTCGCGCACCCGGGCCTCGGCAAGGATCTCGGCGGCACGCGCGCGTGCCTCTTCCTGGCCCGGCGCCTCCCCCTCCCTCGCCGCCACGAGTTCCCGCTCCGCGTCCGCCACCGCGGCCTCCGCCCGGGCCACCCGCTCGGCGTGCAGCGCCTCGAACTCGGCCGAGCGCTCGACCTCCTCCCGCTCCACCGCCGCCCACCGCTCGGCATGCTCCCGGGCCTGCTCGGCCAGCATCCCCGAGGTCCGCTGCCGTACCTCCCGCAGCGCCGCGAGCGCCTCACTGCGGCTCTCCTTCACCGCCCGCCGCGTACCGACCCGAAGGGCGTCGGCCTCGGCCTGCGCCGCGAGGAGCCGCTGGCGGGCCCATTCCTCGGCGTCCCCGACGAGCGCGTCCGCGTACTCCTCGGCCGCCCGGCCCACGCTCTCGGCGTACGCCAGCGCCTCAGCCAGCTCAGCCCGCGCGGCGTCCCGCGCGGACTCCCGTACGGCGTGCGCCTCTTCCACCCCGAGCTGGAAGAGACGCCGCGCGCTCTCGCCGAGCGACTCGTACGTCGGCGGTGCCAGCTGCGCGACCGTCTCGCGCAACCGGGCCACCTCCGCCGCCATGTCCTTGGCGAGCACGGTGAGCCGGGCGGCCCGCTCCCAGGCGGCGTCCCGGTCCCGCGAGAGCGCCTCGGCGAACGCGTCGACCCGGTCGGGCCGGTAGCCGCGCCCCCGGACGGAGACGAAGCCGTGCGGCGACACCGGTGCACTGCCCATCCTGTGAACCCCTCTCCGCCAGACACACACGAAATGATGATTTCGCGCATATCTTGATGTATCGGACGTAAGTGTTCATAACGCGACACTCCGCAGACACAACTCGGCCAGGTACTGGCAGCACGCGAAGGGGCCGCCCCCGGTCACCCGGGTCCGGCCCCACCGACTACGACAAACCGCTACGACAGCCGCCCTACAGCAGCCCGTCCCACATCTGCTCCAGCAGCACCGACCACCAGCTCTCCGGCGACCCCAGCGCCGCCGGGTCCAGCGAGGCCAACTGCGCCTGGAAATCGACCGTCCAGCGGCCCGCCTGCTCCGGGTTCAGACCGAACCGCAGCCGCCACATCCGGCCCAGCAGCGCCAGACACCGCGCGAACTCCGGCAGCCCCGAGTTCACGAACTGCGGCGGCACGGGCCCACCGCCCGGCCCCGCCTCGACCGGCACGGCGACGATGTTCGCCGTCCCGTACTGCACACAGACCGCCTTGCCGAAGTCCGTACCCATCACCAGGTACGACCCCGCGTCCGGCGCCGGCTGCACCCCACGCTCCGCCGCCAGCTCCGCCAGCGTCGGCACCGGACGCCCCGGCTGCGCCTGCGCCCAGAAGAACGGACCCATGTCCAGCGGCAGCCCGGCCACCACCAGCGTGTGCGCCACGACCGGCGGCACACCCTGACGCGACACCGCCCCCTGGTCGAACCGGAACACCCCCGGCCCGAACGCCGCCGCCAGCTCCTGCGCGATCGCCTCCGGCGGGATCGGCGGCGCCGGCTGCACCGGCGGCAACGGCGCCCGCACCGGCGCCGGCCGCGCGGGACCGTCCGCCACCTGGTGCAACTCGCCCTGGTGCGCCAGCAACTGCCGCATGCCCTGCTGCCGGCTCGCGTGATCCGTCCCGTACGGCGCGATGCTCGCGATCCGCGCCTGCGGCCACTGCTCCCGGATCATCCGCGCACAGTACGCACCCGGCAGCTCGCACGACTCCAGCTCCGTGTGCAGCTCCAGCACCTGGTTCGGCGGCACGTTCATCGCACGCAGCTCATGGAAGATCTGCCACTCCGGATGCGGCGTACCCGGCGCCGAACGCCGGATCAGCTGCTGCTCGGAACCGTCCTGCGCGCGATAACGCAGCACGGCCTGATACCCCGGACCGACCATCGGCTGCCCCTGCTGCTGCGGGTAGCCGTACGCCGGAGGCTGCCCGGGCGGCGGCATGGCACCGGGAGGCGGCATGGCACCCGGCGGGGGCATGGCACCAGGCGGCGGCATGGCACCCGGCGGCATCGGCTGCGGGGCGGCCGCCGCACCGGGGGGAGGCGGCGGAGGCGCGCCGGGCCCGGACACCGGGGGCGCGGCCAGCACGGTCTCCGCGTGATGCACGCCACCAGGCCCACCACCCGTCGAAGGCCCTTGCGGAGCAGACGGGTTCGGCACACCGGGACCGGCCGGAGCACCCGGCGGCTGCGGGCCCGCGGGCCCCTGAGGACCGAGCGCCGACACCATCTGCGTCGGCACATACCCGCCCGCAGGCGCACCCGGCGCACCCGGCGCCCCGGGCGCACCCGGCGGAGGCGGCGGCGCGGCACCCGGCGTCCCCGGAGCACCCGGCGGCGGAGGCGGCGCACCCGCCCCACCGCGCGCCCGGCGCGGCGGAGGCGCGGCCTTGCTCGTCGCGGCGTCCGCGATGTCCCCGGCGTTCGGCGCCAACGGCCGCCCCGGACCAGCCGGACCAGCCGGAGCACCGGGAGCACCGGGAGCACCCTGGCCCCCCGGACCGACCGGCGGCTGAGGCGCGCCCGGAGCACCCGCCGGGGCTCCCGGGGCCTGCGGATAGCCGTACCTGGGAGCACCCTGCGGGCCACCGGGCGGCGCAGGCGGAGGCGGCGGGGTGCTGCCCTGCGGCGCGCCCGGCGCCTGCGGATAGCCGTACGACGGCGCACCCGGCGGCGGAGGCGGCGGGGAGCTCCCCTGCGCGGGCCTCGGAACCGGGCCGGCAGCCGGAGCCCCCGGACCGTCCACCGCCGGCGCGACAGCCGTCGGCGGCAGCTGACTGCCCCCCGAGATCAGCGCCGTCTTGGCGTCCGGCGGAGTCGGCGGAGTCGGCGAGCCATCGCCGGACTCGCTCACCGGCGGCGAGAACACCGTCGCCGGCAACGGCACGGACCGGTCCTCACCGGCGTCCCCATTGGTGTCCGTACCCGCCCAGGGCGTCGCCCCGGCGGGCACCGGCCCATCGGAGCCACCCCGCTCACCGGCCCCGGCGGCCGGCCACGACGCACCACTGCCCGGCGCACCACCGCCCGGCGCACCACCGCCCAGCCCGCCATCCGACGGCACACCATCAGACGGCACCGCGTCCGACGGCACCGCGTCCGAGGGCTCGGCACCCGAAGCACCGGCAGGCCCCGAAACCGGCACCCCCGCCTGCGTCCGGGGCAACTCGCCGCCCTGCGAGCGCCGATCCGGAATCCCCAGCTTGTCCGCCGCCTCCTGCAACCACTCCGGCGGACTCAGCAAGAACGACGTCTGGTTCAGATCCACCCGCGCCGCGGGCGCCGGCACCGCGTCCGCCGGCTCGGCCTCACGGCCGTACTCCTCCTCGTACCGGCGGATCACCTCACCCACCGGCAACGCCGGCCACAACGTGGCCTCACCACTGTCCCGGGCGATGACCAGCCGCTGCCCGCCCGCGTCCGAGCGCGGGCCCTCCGCACGGTCCTCGCCCCACACCACGAAACCGAGGTCGAACTCCCGCACCCGCACCTCACGGTGCTGGTACACCGGCACGTCCCCGTTGATCCACTCTTCCGCGCGCTCCTGCGCCTGCGCGAACGTCACCATCGCCGAAGCTCACTCCCCCACGGAAGAAACGGAAGACACCGGAACGGCACGCGCGAAACCGCCGTCCACCATCAGGTTCGCCACCGTCTCCAACTCCGGCGGACTGCCCGCCAGCCGCGACAGAAAGGCGTCGAAGTCGTCACCGCACGGCAGCAGCAGACGCTCCACCCGCTCCGCCGGAGGCCACGCCGGATCCACGTCCCGCGCGTCGTCGTACGCGCAGAACCACACCGAACCGGCCCGCTCCCCCCGCACCTTCACCGCCAGCAGACCACCCTGCACGAAGGCCACCCCCAGGTAGTCCTTCGTCAGATGATCACGCAAGCACTTGTTCACATACACCAGGTCATTGACCGCAGCCTCATCACGCACCGTGAAGAACGGCTGATCCACCAACAACCCCAACTCGGCGACCAACGCCGTCCCCACCGGCGCACACCCGCCCGCCGCCTTCAAGAACGACCGATAAGCACCCGGCAACCGATACCCCAGGTCCTCCTCGACCCCCTGCACCTGCGACTCCGTCACCGCCACACCCGACTTCGGCAGACCGAAATGCGCCGGACGCGTCTCCTGCAACGGCCGCGTCCCCCGCTTCCCGTGGTCCACCCCGGCCGTCGCCACCCCACCGTGATGCCGCAGCAACGCCTTCACATCGACCGGCACCAGCTCCAGCCGCCGCGAACCCACCACGTGATGCCACGTCCAGCCGTGCGGCGTCGCCACATCCGGCACCGTGTCCCACAACTCGTGCCCCGACGCCGCCAACGCCGCGTTCGCCGACACGTAGTCCGTCAGCCGCAACTCATCGACGCCGAAACCCTCCGGCGGCTCGGCAACCTCCGCCGCCGCACGCGCATACGGCGAGAAATCGGGGTACCCGCGCTCGTCGACACGTACCCCTCTCGGGTGACGTGCCGCCCGGACCGGATCCGGGAAATGCACGACCTGCCCGGCATAGGCCGCGTTCGGCGGCGCGGCTTGCTGCCCGAGCCGACCTGTCGTCATGGCGGTAGCCCCCTGCGGCGTTCTCTCAGGCCTGTACGGCGGAATCGATCGCGAATGCCGACAGCCTATGCGGTACACCGACCCCGGTCACCGGGCCTCCACTTCCGTGACCAGCCGTCACCCCACCGTGACAGCCCACCCCGAACAGGGCGTGTCGCACCGCCCCAGCTTCCGCACCCGCCACGCGATTTGGCAATCTGTGTCCTTCGGGGGAAGCCCGGGAGGGAAGAGGACCATGAACACCATGCAGGCCGGAGGCGGTGGAGACGTACACGCGGGCGACCCCCGCATCGGCTGGAGCAGCACCGAAACACCTCCCGCCCCCACCCTCCTGCACCGCCGCGACGGCATCCTGCCCACCGTCGCCGCCGCCCTCTCCGTCCGCGGCACCACCCTCACCGGCACCGCCGCCCGCGGCGACCACACCCCCGCCCTCCACCCCCTCGTCCAGGACTTCCTCGACACCCTCACCAGCGCCCAACGCGACCGCTTCACCGGCCGCTGCGCCGAAACCATCCTCATCTCCCGCCACATCACGGCCGCCGACGCCGAGCGCAGCAGACGTGCCGCCCGCAAACCCATGACCAACGGCGAAGCACGCAAAGCCCTCAAACAAGCCAAACTCACCGCACGCCGCATACGCGAGGACGGCGACCCCCTCCACGGCAGCTTCGCCACCCCATGCCGCGCCTGCACCGCCCTCAGCGCCCACTTCGGCGTCCGCATCGTCGACCCCACCACCGACGACTAGAACCCACCACCCGCACCACCCCGCACAGGCACTCCGCACAAGCACGACGAACGAAGGGCAGATGCACACCGACCGCACCACCTCCACCACACGCTTCGCCGTCCCCGTCGACGCCGCCCTGCGCACCGCCGGCTGGCAACCCGGACGCTGGGACATAAAACAAGCCGAATACTGGGCCGACACCCTCCGCGACCACACCTCACCCGCCGGCCACCGCCACACCGTCTTCCCCGCGGCCGTCGAAGCCTGGGCCGAATTCGGCGGCCTCCACATCGCCCCCACCGGCCCCGGCCGCCAGATCGCCCCCGCGACCCTCCACCTCGACCCACTGCACGGCGTCCACCACGCCCGCACCCTCGGCGACCTCGGCCGCGCCCTCGACACCGACGTCTGCCCCCTCGGCGAGGAAACCGACACCCACTCCCTCCTCGCCGTCGACGCCGCGGGCCGCGTCTACGCCCTCGACCACACCGGCGACTGGTACCTCGGCCCCGACATCGACCACGCCCTCACAGCACTGATCTCCGGCATAGAACCGGTACGCCTCACCGCCGGCTGACCCCCACCGGCCCCGCGACCCAGCCGGCTCACGCCGCCGGAATCACCGCCGACACCCGGAAACCCCCCGCGTCCGTCGGCCCCGACACGAACACCCCGCCCAGCGCCGCGACCCGCTCCCGCATCCCCACCAGGCCGTTACCACCCGACGGCAACCCCACCGCGGGCTCCGACCCCACCTCCGGCGGCGGCTCGTTCTCCACCTGCATCGCGATCTCCGACACCCGATGCGCGAGCCGCACATACGTCTTCGCACCCGCGGCGTGCTTGTGGACGTTCGTCAACGCCTCCTGCACCACGCGGTACGCCGTCTGCTCGACCTCCCGCGCATACGACCGCGCGTCCCCCTCCACCGACAGATCCACCACCATCCCCGCGGCGGCCGACTGCCCCACCAGTTCGTCCAGCTCCGACAGACACGGCCCGTCCTCGTCCACGGCCCGCGAAGCCGCCTTCGCGACAACCACATCCACAGCCGCCAACTGCGCCTGCGCCGCCCGCCGCTGGGCGTCGTCCCCCGCCCTGAGCACCCCGAGCATCTCCCGCAGCTCCGTCAACGCCTGCCGCCCCATGTCCCCCACCAGCGCCGCGTTCCGCGCCGCCTTCTCGGGATCCTTCCGCGCCACCGCCTGCAACGCCGCCGCATGCACCACCATCAGGCTCACCCGGTGCGCGACCACGTCATGCATCTCCCGCGCGATCCGCGTCCGCTCCTCGCCCCGCGCCCACTCGGCCCGCTCCTCCGCCCGCTCGGCCAGCAACTGGAGCTCCCGCTCCAGACTGTCCGCCCGCTCCCGCAGACTCTCCATGAGCCGACGCCGGGCACCCACGTACAGGCCGAGCAGAAGCGGGGGCGCGGTCAGCCCGAGGGAGGTGGTGATGGAGGCGAAGGGCACGAACCAGTCGCCGAGGGTCAAGTCACCCCGCGCCATGTCCTGCCGCACCCGCACGAACGTCACGACCATCGTCCCCACCAGGGACATCCCCGCCAGCGCCACGATGATCCGACGCGGCAGCTCGCACGCGGCCAGCGTGTACAGACCCACGATGCCCATCAGGAAACCCATCTGGGCCGGAGTGATCGCGATCGCCACCAGCACGACGGCGATCGGCCACCGGCGGCGGATCAGCAGCACCGACCCCGCGAGCAACCCGAACACGATCCCCACGGCCACCGGAATCCCGGCATCACGCGCGAACGGGATCCCCTCCGCGCCGCACTCCAGAGCCGACACCAGCGCGAGACTCCCGTCGAGCACCGCACTGCGCCACCTCGCCCACCACCACGGGCCGGTCGGGCCCGTGGCATGGTCTTCCCCCGTCGTGGTCATGCGTCCAGCCTACGTTCGGCAGGTACCGCTTTTCCGGTGAGTTTCGCGGACTGGGTTACACCACACCCCGTAATCGAATAACAGCGAAACCGACCGGTATCCCTCGAACTGCTGAACCACACCCGTTCGACCCCGGAAGCGGGCATTCCGCCCGGACGGTATGCCCATGGCACATTCAGCAGGCAAGTACGCGGACTTCGAGGGGTTGCGGGAGCGGGCGGTCGCCTTGCGGCGGGCGGGGCTCAGCCGACGGCAGATCCGCGATCGGCTGCACGTGGACAACAACGACATCCTCAACCGGCTACTGGAGGGCGAGCCGCCCCCGGAATGGACCAAGCGGCCGAACGCGAAGGACGACCTGAGGGGCAGGGCGAGGGAGCTGCGGCTCCAGGGGTGGACCTACGACCAGATCCAGGTGGAGCTGGGGTGCTCGAAGAGTTCGATCTCACTGTGGGTACGGGATCTGCCGAAGCCGGAGCGCCGCGACCCGACGGAGCAGGCAACGCTGGCCGCTCGAAAGAGGTGGGAGCA
This sequence comes from Streptomyces sp. NPDC001480, assembly GCF_042894725.1. Lineage (NCBI taxonomy): Bacteria > Bacillati > Actinomycetota > Actinomycetes > Kitasatosporales > Streptomycetaceae > Streptomyces > Streptomyces sp. NPDC001480. The sequence goes on from NZ_JBIAVX010000017.1 coordinate 141,671, forward strand.
CGAGCTGGCCATGCGGGAGCAGAAGCGGCAACAGACCAAGGCCGCTGCGGCGGAGCAGCTCGGTGAGATGTCCGACCGCGATCTGTTCATTGCGGGCGTCGCCCTGTACTGGGCCGAGGGCTCCAAAGACAAGCCATACGACCGGCGCGAGAACGTCCTCTTCGTCAACAGCGATCCCGGTGTGATCCAGATCTACCTGGCTTGGCTCAGCCTGCTGGGTGTCGAGCCCGAACGTCTGACATACCGAGTGATGATCCACATCACCGCAAACGTAGAGGGCGCCAAGCGCTACTGGGCCGACTTGGTGGGCGTCGAAGCCTCAGCGTTCCAGAAGACGACGATCAAGAAGCACAACCCCAAGACGGTGCGCAAGAACGTGGGCGACAACTACCGAGGCTGCCTCGTGATCCGAGTGTCACAAGGAGCTGACCTCTATCGTCGGATTGAAGGATGGTGGAAGGGAATGGTGTCTCAGGCGCCGACACGACTCAGGTAAGGTCTGACGCAGCCATCCGCCATGGGGTAATTGGTAGCCCGCGGGCCTTTGAAGCCCTGTAGTGCTGGTTCGAATCCAGCTGGCGGAGCTGCAAGGTTCGGGCCCTGACACCTCTGTCAGGGCCCGCTCTCACGTCCCCCAAGAAACGCCCCGGTATCCTGCGGATGTCCCCACCCGTCCAAAGCCGAAGGGCAACCCCGTGAGCGCCATTCGCCCGGCAGCCGTCGTCGTTCTCGCAGCGGGTGAGGGCACCCGTATGAAGTCGGCCACACCCAAGGTCCTGCACGAGATCTGCGGCCGTTCCCTGGTGGGCCATGTGCTGGCCGCCGCCCGTGAGTTGAAGCCCGAGAACCTGGTCGTCGTGGTCGGCCACGCCCGCGAGCAGGTCACCGCCCACCTGGGCGAGGTCGACGCGAGCGTGCGCACGGCGGTGCAGGAGCAGCAGAAGGGGACCGGGCACGCCGTGCGCATGGGCCTGGAGGAGCTGGGCAGCGGGGTCGACGGAACCGTTGTCGTCGTCTGCGGGGACACTCCCCTCCTGACCGGTGAGACGCTCCAGCGGCTCGCCGAGACGCACCACGCCGACGGCAACGCCGTCACCGTGCTGACCGCCGAGGTCCCGGACGCGACCGGGTACGGGCGGATCGTGCGTGACCATGCCACCGGTGCGGTCACCGCGATCGTCGAGCACAAGGACGCCACCGACGCCCAGCGGGAGATCCGGGAGATCAACTCCGGGGTCTTCGCCTTCGACGGGCAGCTGCTCGCCGACGCGCTGAAGAAGGTGCGGACGAACAACAGCCAGCACGAGGAGTACCTGACCGACGTGCTCGGGATCCTGCGTGAGGCCGGTCACCGCGTCGGGGCTTCCGTGGCGGGTGATCACCGTGAGATCGCGGGGATCAACAACCGTGTGCAGCTCTCCCAGGCGCGCCGGATCCTCAACGACCGGCTGCTGGAGCGGGCGATGCTGGCCGGCGTGACGGTGATCGACCCGGCGACGACGTGGGTGGACGTCACCGTCACCTTCGAGCAGGACGCCGTCGTGTACCCCGGCACGCAGCTGCACGGCTCGACCCACCTCGCCGAGGGCGCCGAGGTCGGTCCCAACTGCCGGCTGAGGGACACGCACGTGGGTGCGGGGGCCCGGGTGGACAACACGGTGTCCGACGGGGCTCGGATCGGGGCGCAGGCGAGTGTGGGGCCGTACGCCTATCTGCGTCCGGGGACGCGGCTGGGTGTGAAGGGCAAGATCGGGACCTACGTGGAGACGAAGAACTCCTCCATCGGTGAGGGGACGAAGGTCCCGCATCTGTCGTACGTGGGTGACGCGACGATCGGTGACTACACGAACATCGGTGCCGCGAGTGTCTTCGTGAACTACGACGGGGAGAGCAAGCACCACACCACCGTCGGGTCGCACTGCAAGACGGGTTCGGACAACATGTTTGTGGCGCCTGTCACGGTCGGGGACGGTGCGTACACCGCCGCGGGGTCCGTGATCACGAAGGATGTGCCGCCCGGTTCGCTGGCCGTGGCCCGTGGTCAGCAGCGGAATATCGAGGGTTGGGTGGCTCGTAAGCGTCCGGGGAGTGCGGCCGCGAAGGCGGCCGAGGCGGCTTCCGGGCGGGGGTCGCGCGAGGACTGACCGGAAACGGGTCCGTCAAACACGGCGTACCGTGATAAGTGCACATCCTGCACCCCACCTGCTGAGAGACCTCTGAGGAGACAGTGCTGTGACCGGGATCAAGACGACCGGCGAGAAGAAGTTGATGTTCTTCTCCGGCCGCGCCCACCCCGAGCTTGCCGAGGAGGTCGCCCAGCAGCTGGGTGTCGGGGTCGTCCCGACGAAGGCCTTCGACTTCGCCAATGGCGAGATCTATGTGCGTTATCAGGAGTCCGCGCGCGGTGCGGACTGCTTCCTGATCCAGAGCCACACGGCTCCGATCAACAAGTGGATCATGGAGCAGTTGATCATGATCGACGCGTTGAAGCGTGCGTCGGCCCGCTCCATCACCGTCATCGTGCCGTTCTACGGTTACGCGCGGCAGGACAAGAAGCACCGTGGTCGTGAACCGATCTCGGCGCGTCTGATCGCGGACATGATGAAGACGGCGGGTGCGGACCGCCTCCTGACGGTGGATCTGCACACGGACCAGATCCAGGGCTTCTTCGACGGGCCGGTGGACCACCTGTTCGCGCTTCCGCTGCTGGCGGACTACGTGGGCCGGAAGGTCGACCGGGACAAGCTGACCGTGGTCTCCCCGGACGCGGGTCGTGTGCGGGTGGCGGACCGTTGGTGCGACCGGCTCGGTGCGCCGCTGGCGATCGTGCACAAGCGGCGTGACAAGGACGTGGCGAACCAGGTGACCGTCCACGAGGTCGTGGGTGAGGTCAAGGGGCGTGTGTGTGTCCTCGTCGACGACATGATCGACACGGGTGGGACCATCTGTGCGGCCGCCGACGCGCTGTTCGCGCACGGTGCGGAGGATGTGATCGTGACGGCGACGCACGGTGTGCTGTCGGGGCCGGCGGCGGATCGGCTGAAGAACTCGCGGGTGAGTGAGTTCGTGTTCACGAACACGCTGCCGACGCCGGGTGAGCTGAACCGGGAGCTGGACAAGATCACGGTGCTGTCGATCGCTCCGACGATCGCGAGTGCGGTGCGTGAGGTGTTCGAGGACGGTTCGGTGACGAGCCTGTTCGACGAGCAGTGAGCTTGCAGTGAGGTTTCTGCACGGCTCTCTCGCGGGCTAGTCGAAGATCCTTTTGGCGCGGCCTCCCTTGCCGAGTAGACTGCTTCAGTTGCTCGGCGAGGGAGGCCGTACCCCGTTCTCGGGACTGTACGGCGGTCCGTTATCGACGCGCTCTTCGTAGCAGGCCGTTCGTGTGGCCGGGTGACCACGTCCGTTGCCTACGTTTCTACGAGGAGTGAACATGTCCGAGGTGAAGATCGCCGCCGAGACCCGTAGCGAGTTCGGCAAGGGTGCCGCCCGCCGTATCCGCCGTGACAGCAAGGTTCCCGGTGTGCTGTACGGCCACGGTTCGGACCCGCTGCACCTGACCCTTCCGGGCCACGAACTGCTGCTGGCGCTGCGTACGCCGAACGTCCTGATCTCCCTGGACATCGACGGCAAGACCAACGAGCTGGCGATCCCGAAGTCCGTGCAGCGTGACCCGATCAAGGGCTTCCTGGAGCACGTGGACCTGCTGCTGGTCAAGCGCGGCGAGAAGGTCACGGTCGAGATCCCGGTGCACGCCGAGGGCGAGCTGGCCCCGGGTGGCAACCTGCTGGAGCACGTCCTGAACGCGCTGCCGGTCGAGGCCGAGGCCACGCACATCCCCGAGTCGGTCACCGTGTCCGTGGAGGGTCTGGAGGCCGGTGCCTCGATCCACGCCAAGGACATCACGCTGCCCAGCGGCGTGACCCTGGCGGTCGACGAGGACGCGGTCGTTCTGCAGGTCCTGGCCGCGCAGGTCGAGGAGGCCCCGGAGGGCGGGGAGACCGAGGGCGAAGAGGCCGCCGAGGCCTGATCCTCGTTTCTCGTCATCGTTTCGTCAGCCGCTGTTCCCGTGGGGGGCAGCGGCTGGCGCGCATCAAGGAGACATGGACGTGACCACTGGCGCCAACGCCCCCTGGCTCGTCGTGGGGCTCGGTAACCCGGGGCCCGAGTACGCGATGAACCGGCACAACGTGGGTTTCATGGTGGCCGATCTGCTGGCCGGGCGGATCGGGGGGAGGTTCAAGCGTGCGGGCAGGGCGCAGGCGCAGGTGGTGGAGGGGCGGATCGGTCCTCCTGGGCCGGCGAACCGGCGGGTGATCCTGGCGAAGCCGATGTCGTACATGAATCTGTCGGGTGGCCCGGTGAACGCGTTGCGGGACTTCTACAAGGTGCCGGTGGCGAACATCGTGGCCGTGCATGACGAGCTGGACATCGATTACGGGACGTTGCGGCTGAAGCTGGGCGGCGGGGACAACGGGCACAACGGTCTGAAGTCGATGACGAAGGCGATGGGGGCCGACTATCACCGGGTGCGGTTCGGGATCGGGCGGCCGCCGGGGCGGATGCAGGTCGCCGATTTCGTGCTGAAGGACTTCTCCTCCGCCGAGCGGAAGGAGCTGGACTACTTCGTGGACCGGGCGGCGGACGCGGTGGAGGCTCTGGTGATCGAGGGGCTGGAGCGGGCGCAGAGTACGTACAACTCCTGACTTGTCGCCCGGCGAGGTTGACCGGCCGTAGGGGGATGGCCAATGATCCCGGCCATGCCAGCCACCGCCACCGCCGCCACTCGTTCTCGCCAGGCATCGAATGCCGCGCTCCGGTTCGGCCGGGTCGCCGCGATGGGGACGGTCACGGCGCTGATCCTGATCGCGGGTGTGTGGGCGTCGTGGGGTACGGCGCAGCACGTGATGCTGACGAAGGGGCGGGAGCACGGCACGATCACGGTGGCGTCGTGCGGTGAGGACACGTGTACGGGGTCGTATCGGCCGGTGTCCTCGGGGTCGCGGGCGCGGGGCCGGGTGGTGATCGCCCAGACGGTGGCGGTGCACCGGGGTGGTACGTACTCCGTGGTGGTCAAGCCGAATTCGGACCAGGTGGTGCGTTCGGGGCCGGCGGGGATTCTTTACGCGTGGGTGCCGTTGGGCGGTGCGCTGTTGCTGGCGTCGGTGGTGGTGGCGGGTGGTCTGCGGCGGACGCGGGCGGCCTGGGTGCTGGCGGGGTCGGGGGTCGCGCTGCTGACGGCGGCGTTCGTGACGGTGTGAACGTGTGGACATGAGGGTGCCCCCGGGTTCGGTAGAACCCGGGGGCACCCTTGTGCCCGTGTCCGGTGGGTCAGCCGGTGTTGCGCAGGCCGGCGGCGACGCCGTTGACGGTCAGCAGCAGGGCGCGGGAGAGCAGCGGGTCGGGCTGTTCGCCGGCGGCCGCGGCGTCGCGCTGGCGCTTGAGGAGGGTGACCTGGAGGTAGGAGATGGGGTCCAGGTAGGCGTCGCGGATGGCGAAGGTCTGCTTGAGGACGGGGGTGGCGTCGAGCAGTTCCTTCTCGCCGGTGATCTTCAGGACTTCCGCGACGGTGAGCTCGTGTTCGGCCTTGATGGTGTCGAAGACGTGCTTGAGTTCGTCGGGGACGAGGGTGTCGACGTAGTGCTGGGAGATGCGCAGGTCGGTCTTGGCGAGGGTCATCTCGACGTTGGAGATGAAGTTGCGGAAGAAGTGCCACTGTCCGTGCATCTCGTCGAGCACGGTGTCCAGACCGGTTTCCCGCAGCGCCTTGAGGCCGGAGCCGACGCCGAACCAGCCGGGCACGATCTGCCGGGACTGGGTCCAGCCGAACACCCACGGGATGGCGCGCAGACCGTCGAGCGAGACGCCCGAGCCGGGGCGGCGGGAGGGCCGCGAGCCCAGGTGCAGCTCGGCGAGCTGGTCGACGGGCGTGGAGGCGAGGAAGTACGTCGGCAGGTCGGGGTCCTCGACGAGCCGGCGGTAGGCGGCGTGGGCGGCGTCGGAGACGACGTCCATGGCGGCGTCCCAGCGGGCGAGGGCCTCGTCGGACTGGCGGGGTGCGGTGTGCAGGGCGGAGGCCTGGAGGGTGGCGGCGACCGTCAGTTCCAGGTTCTCGCGGGCGAGGGAGGGGATGAGGTACTTGTCGGAGATGACCTCGCCCTGTTCGGTGACCTTGATCTCGCCTTCGAGGGTGCCCCAGGGCTGGGCGAGGATCGCGTCGTGGCTGGGGCCGCCGCCGCGGCCGACGGTGCCGCCGCGGCCGTGGAAGAGGCGCAGGCGTACACCGTAGCGGTGGGCGACGTCGCGGAGGCGGCGCTGGGCGCGGTGGATCTCCCACTGGCTGGTGGTGATGCCGCCGAACTTGGAGGAGTCGCTGTAGCCGAGCATGACCTCCTGGACGTCGCCGCGGAGCGCCACGAGGCGTCGGTAGGAGGGGTCGGAGAGCATGTCCTCCAGGATCGTGTCCGCGGCCTTGAGTTCGTCGGTGGTCTCCAGGAGGGGGACGATGCCGATCTTGGCCCAGCCGGCGTGGAGGTCGAGGAGGCCGGCTTCGCGGGCGAGGACGGAGGCGGCGAAGACGTCGTCGGCGCCCTGGCACATGGAGATGATGTAGGACTCGATGACTTCGGGGCCGAAGACTTCGAGGGCCTTCTTGATGGTCTGGAAGACGCCGAGGGTCTTCTGGCCGGCCGCGTCGACGGGGGCCGGGGTGGGTGCCAGCGGCCTTCTGGAGCGGAGTTCCTTGGCGAGGAGCTTGGCCCGGTAGTCGCGGGGCATGTCGGCGTAGCGCCAGGATTCCTCGCCGAGGCGGTCGAAGAGCTGGCCGAGGGCGTGGTGGTGGGCGTCGGCGTGTTCGCGGACGTCCATGGTGGCGAGCTGGAGGCCGAAGGCGGCGAGGGTGCGGATGGTGCGGGCGAGGCGGCCGTCGGCGAAGAGGCCGCCGCGGTGTGCGCGCAGTGAGGTCTGGATGGTCCGCAGGTCCGTCAGGAGCTCGGTGGTGCCGAGGTAGTCGCGGCCCTCTTCGTGGGGGGTGCCCTTGGCGAGGCGCTGCTTGGTGTTGGCGAGCTTCTGCCGGATGCAGGTGGCCTTGAGGCGGTAGGGCTCTTCGGCGTTGAGGCGCTTGTAGCGGGGGCTGATCTCGGGCAGGCGTTCGAGGTCGGTCCGCAGGGATTCGAGGAGTTCCTCGGTGGCGCCGGTGTAGCGGATGGAGTTGGAGAGCAGGCCGCGGAGTTCGTCGATGGTGTCGAGGGCGTCGTTGATGCCGTGTTCGTGCTGGAGGATGAGGACGTCCCAGGTCACCTCGGGGGTGACGTTGGGGTTGCCGTCGCGGTCGCCGCCGATCCAGGTGCCGAAGGTGAGGGGGCGGGTGTCGTCGGGGAGCTTGACCCCGACCCGTTCCAGTTCGGCGGTGAGGTCCTCGAGGACGTCGCCGACGGCGCCGGCGTGGAGTTCGTCGAGGTAGTAGATGGCGTTGCGGGCCTCGTCGGCGGGTTCGGGGCGGACGACGCGGAGTTCGTCGGTCTGCCAGACGAGGTCGATGTTCTCGGCCAGCCGGGTGTCGTGGCGGCGGCGGTCGGACTCGATGACGGGGGTCTCCAGGAGCGCGGCGATGCGCCGGAGCTTGTTGAGGACCGACCGGCGTGCGGCTTCGGTGGGGTGTGCGGTGAACACCGGGCGGACGTTGAGGTGGCTGACCGATTCGCGGACGTGCTCGGGGTCGGCGTCCTTGAGGCGGTCGGCGGTGCGGGCGAGGAGGCCGCCTTCGGCGGCGCGCCTGGCGCGCAGTTCGCGGCCTCGGTGGACCTGCTCGGTGACGTTGGCGAGGTGGAAGTAGGTGGAGAAGGCGCGGACCAGCTTGGCCGCGGTCTGAAGTTCGGTGCCGCGCAGCAGCTCGGCGGCGGCCTCGCCGTCCTCGCGGGTGAGGCGGCGGACCCTCTCGACGAGCTCGAGCAGTTCGGGGCCTTCCTGGCGGACGAGGGTCTCGCCGAGGAGGTCACCCAGTCGCCGGATGTCGGCGCGCAGCTCGGTGCTGGTCGTGGTGGTCTGGTCGTCGGCACTGCTCACAGGTGCGGCTCCTTGCAGTGTTGAAGCTCGTCTGGGAGGGGACCCGTGTGTCTGGGCCGTCTGCCGCGCGGCGGGCGCCGCATACGGGCCGGGCATCCGGGAAGAAAACAGAGCGGACCGCGCTGTCCGACCGACACCAAGGATAGGTGTCCGTTCGGACGCGCAGGCTCTTGGGCTCTTGCCGCTGGTCGGCTCGCTGCCATACTTACGACGCCGTAGGTTACGGAACCGTAGGGAAGTACCGCTCGAGTCCCGCTGGTTCCCCTCCGACGGGCACCTGTCTCGACCCTCGACCCCACAGGGGACGCGCATGACCTCAAGTTCCGATGTGATGGAAGACGCCCCGCAGTCGACCGGCACCCCGGCCTCCGCCACGCTGGGCGGCGAGCAGAAGCGTTCGATCGAGCAGATCACGCTGCTCCTCTTCATCACCGTTCCGTTCGTGGCTCTGCTGGCGGCGGTGCCGCTGGCGTGGGGGTGGGGGGTGAGCTGGCTGGATCTCGGTCTGCTGGTCTTCTTCTACTTCCTGGGCTGCCACGGCATCACGATCGGTTTCCACCGGTACTTCACGCACGGTTCGTTCAAGGCCAGGCGGCCGTTGCGGATCGCCCTGGCGGTCATGGGTTCGCTGGCGGTCGAAGGCCCGCTGGTGCGCTGGGTGGCCGATCACCGCAAGCACCACAAGTTCTCCGACGCGGAGGGTGACCCGCATTCGCCGTGGCGGTTCGGGGAGACGGTTCCGGCGCTGATCAAGGGCCTGTGGTGGGCACACATCGCTTGGATGTTCGACGAGGAGCAGACGCCGCAGGACAAGTACGCGCCGGACCTGATCAAGGACCCGGCGATCCGGGCGATCTCGCGCCAGTTCGTGCTGTGGACGGTGGTGTCGCTGACGCTGCCGCCGCTGATCGGCGGTCTGGCCACCATGTCGTGGTGGGGCGCGTTCACCGGCTTCTTCTGGGGTTCACTCGTCCGGGTCGCCCTGTTGCACCATGTGACGTGGTCGATCAACTCGATCTGTCACGCGGTCGGCAAGCGCCCCTTCAAGTCCCGGGACCGTTCGGGGAACGTGTGGTGGCTGGCGGTCCTGTCCTGCGGCGAGTCCTGGCACAACCTGCACCACGCCGACCCGACCTCGGCGCGGCACGGTGTGGAGCGCGGTCAGTTGGACTCCTCCGCCCGGTTCATCCGCTGGTTCGAGAAACTCGGCTGGGCGTACGACGTGCGCTGGCCGTCACGCTCGCGTATCGATTCGCGCCGTAACACCGGGGAAGGCGGCTCCCGGCACCGGAAGGAGACGGCCGAGGCGGCATGATTGACGCCGTGGCGACCGACTCCAGCAGCACCCCGAGCAATGAGAAGCCGCGGCGAGCGCGTCGCACCCGGATGACCGGTGCCGAGCGCCGCCAGCAGTTGCTGGAGATCGGTCGCACCCTGTTCGCGGCGAAAGGTTTCGAAGGCACGTCGGTGGAGGAGATCGCGGCGAAGGCCGGGGTGTCCAAGCCGGTGGTGTACGAGCACTTCGGTGGCAAGGAGGGGCTGTACGCGGTGGTGGTGGACCGCGAGATGCGGCGCCTGCTGGACATGGTCACCAGTTCCCTGACCGCCGGGCATCCCCGTGAACTGTGCGAGCAGGCCGCATTCGCGTTGCTGGACTACATCGAGGAGTACACGGACGGTTTCCGGATCCTGGTCCGCGACTCCCCCATTCCGCAGTCCACGGGTTCCTTCGCCTCGTTGATCTCCGACATCGCCACCCAGGTGGAGGACATCCTGGGCCGCGAGTTCAAGTCCCGCGGCTTCGACCCGAAGCTCGCGCCCCTCTACGCGCAGGCCCTGGTCGGCATGGTCGCGCTGACCGGGCAGTGGTGGCTGGACGTACGCCGGCCGAAGAAGGCCGAGGTGGCGGCGCACCTGGTGAACCTGGCGTGGCACGGGCTGGACGGGCTGGAGCCGAAGCCGCGGTTGATCGGGCATCGGAGGAGCTGACGCGGGGCGGGCTTGATCACCCGTTGTGATGACCTTTGTCGGTTCTGGCGGCTACGGTGGATATCCAGGCCGAGAATCCCGCTCATGGGAGGAATCACCATGACTGCCGAGCCGATCGCCGACCACGACCCCGAGCCCGGCATCCATCTGCCGTTGCCGCCCCCCGGCGGCTTCACGGTCGACGACCTTTTCTCGTTGCCCGACCTCCCGCCGCACACCGAGTTGATCGACGGGAGCCTGGTCTTCGTGAGCCCTCAGCGGGAATTCCACAGTCTGATGATCGACTTGCTGGTGGCGGGCCTGCGTACGACGGTTCCGGAGCACCTGAGGGTTCGCCGTGAGATGACCGTCGTCCTTAACCGGCGCAACGGCCCGGAGCCGGACGTCAGCGTACTGCGCGCGGAGGCCGACACCAGTCTGAGTCAGACACGGTACGAGGCGAACGACGTCGTGCTGGCCGTGGAGGTCGTCTCCCCGGACTCCGAGGAGCGCGACCACGACGCGAAACCACGCAAGTACGCCGCTGCGGGTATCCGGCACTTCTGGCTGGTGGAGATGACCGACACCGACCCGCATCCTGTCGTCCGCGTCTACGAGCTCGACCCTGTTACCAGCGCGTACGGGCTGACTGGCACGTATCACGAGCGCCTCAAGGTCACTGTCCCCTTCGACATCGACATCGACATCAGCCTGGACGCCCTGAGGAAGCTGTAGCCACCGGCTCCAGGAACTCCAGCCGGTTCCCCACCGGATCCTCGGAGTAGAAACGCCGGTGACCGGGCAGGTTGTCGTCCCAGGTCACCTGCGCTCCAAGCGACGCCAGCCGGGCCGCGTACGCCTCTATACCCGTCACCCGCAGCCCCGGATGGGCCTTCTTCGCGGGACGGAAGTCGGCCTCGATCCCCAGATGCAGCTGCACGGCCCCCGCCTGGAACCAGCACCCTCCGCGCGCCGCCAGTACCGGCGGCTTCGGGATCTCCGTCATGCCGAGGACGTCCACGTAGTACGCCCGCAGCAGGTCCTCGCTCCCCGGCGGGGCCGCCAGCTGCACATGGTCCACGGCCGTGAGCATCACGCCTCCCTCGTCGCCACGGCGAAGATCCGCCGGAACGGGAACGGCGTGCCGTGCGGGCCCGCCGGGTAGGCCTCGCGCAGGGCGGCCCGGTACTCGGTGAGGAAGTCCTCGCGCGCCTGGGGGTCGTCGGCGAGCGCGGTGAGCACCGGCCGGAGCCCCGTGCCCTTGACCCAGTCGAGGACCGGGTCCTCGCCCTGGAGCAGGTGGATGTACGTCGTCTCCCACACGTCCGCGGTGCGGCCGGGCCCGGTCAGCCGGTCGAGGTACGCCTCGGGCGCGAGCACCGCGTCCTCGTGGCGCAGGACGTCCGCGAGGCGGTCCTTCCAGCGGGCGGAGTGGGCCAGGGAGCGCATCAGACGGTGGCTGGGGGCGGAGAAGTTGCCGGGGACCTGGAAGGCGAAAGTGCCGCCGGGCGCGAGGGCCGCCACCCAGTCGGCGAAGCGGTCGGCGTGACCCGGGACCCACTGGAGCGTGGCGTTGCTGATGATCAGGTCGTGCGGTTCGGCGGGCGTCCAGGTCCGGGCGTCGGCGGGGGCGAAGTCGAGGCGGCCGCCGCCCGCGGTGGGGCCCGCGTGGTCGACGTGGGCCTTGTCGAGCATCTCGGGCGAGTTGTCGTACCCGGTGATGAGCGCGGTGGGCCAGCGTGCGGCGAGCAGCGCGGTGACGTTGCCGGGGCCGCAGCCGAGGTCGGCGATGCGGGGCGGGTCGCCGGGGAGGTCGGGGACGCGGGCGAGGAGGTCGGCGAAGGGGCGGGCGCGGTGGCCGGCGTGCCGGAGGTACTGGGCGGGGTCCCAGGCGGGAGTGGTCATGTCCCCCACCTTCCCAACCCGATTATCTCGACGTCAAGAGACTTCACATCAAGAGACTTCACGTCGACACAACCACTACACTGATCGTCATGGAGGACGAGGTCGATCGGCTGGTCGCTGCGTGGCGCCGGGAGCGCCCGGACCTCGACGTGGAACCGCTCGAGGTGCTCAGCCGGGTCAGCAGACTGGCCCGGCACCTGGACCGGGCACGCCGGCTGGCCTTCGCCGAGCACCAGCTCGAACCCTGGGAGTTCGACGTGCTGACCGCGCTCAGGCGCGCGGGGACGCCGTACCAGCTCTCGCCGGGGCAGTTGCTGACCCAGACCCTGGTCACCTCGGGCACGATGACCAACCGCATCGACCGGCTGGCCAAGAAGGGCCTGGTGGAGCGGCTGCCCGACCCGAGCGACCGGCGGGGCGTACTGGTCCGCCTGACCGGCGAGGGCCGGGACCGCGCGGACCAGTCACTGGCCGGCCTGCTGGACCAGGAACGGGCGATCCTCGCGGAACTGACCACCGCCCAGCGCAGCGAACTGGCCGGCCTCCTACGCCAGCTGACCGCCCCGTTCGACAACATCCCCGGCTAGATCGGCGGGCCCCACCCCGGCCCGCCTGGCCAGGGCGACCGCGGCGAGGGTGGAGTGGACGCCCAGTTTGCCGAGGACGTTCTGCATGTGGGTGCGGACGGTGTGCGGGGAGAGGAACAGCCGTTCGGCGACCGCCTTGCGGCCGAGGCCCGCGACCATGCAGCGCAGCACCTCCCGCTCGCGCGGGGTGAGGGACTCCACCAGCCGCTCGCTCTCGGTGCGGTGCTTGCGCGCGGCGGTCAGTTCCCGCAGCACCCCGGTGAGCAGGGCGGGCGGCAGATGCGTCTCGTCGCGCAGGACACCCCGGATGACGTTGAGCAGCCGGGACAGCGAGCAGTCCTTGGCGACCCAGCCCGAGGCGCCGGCCTGGAGCGCGAGGGCGGCCCGGCGCGGGTCGTCCTTCTCGGCGAGGACCACGGTCCGTACCGCCGGCTGTGCCGTCCGGACCCCCGCGACCAGCGAGATCCCGTCGACGAGGCCTTCCTCGTCGCCGTCCTGCACCGGCACGGCCGGGCGTATGCCGGGCACATGGCCGCCGAGGTCGGCGTCGACGAGCAGCACGTCGTAGCGGCGGCCCTCGGCGGCCGCCCGCTCCAGGCAGCGCAGCGCGGCCGGGCCGCTGCCGGCGGCGGAGACGTCGACGTCGGGCTCGGCGGCCAGGGCGGCGGCGAGCGACTCGGCGAAGATGCGGTGGTCGTCGACGACCAGGACTCGGATGCGAACCACTGAAACCCCCACTGGTCCGGGAAACGACGACCTTGCGGGTACGACCCCACGGTTGACGGAAACACAACCGCACGGCCGCCGCCGTGCGGAACACTGCTACCCCCACCGCGGGCGTCGTACCCGCGTGTCTCGCCCCCTGATCAGCACCGGCCCCCACCGGTGCTGCACATCAGGGTACGGACCGGGGCGGGCGGCGGAAGGCTATTTGCAGAACTGGCCGTCCAGCGCGTTTATGGTGTGCCGCATGTTTCGTATTGAGGCGGAAGTCGACAAGGCCCGACATGATCTGCTCCGCTCCCGCCTGCGCGACGCCAACACGGCCGCGTCGCCCGTTCTGGCGGCCCTGCGCGGCACGCCGGGTGAGCGGGAGCGTCCGCTGCACGTGTGGGCGTCGGACGAGACCGGTGATTTCGCCGGCGGGCTGGTCGGCCACACCTGGGCGACCTGGCTGCACGTGACGTACCTGTGGGTCGACGCCCGCCACCGCGGCGCGGGCCTGGGCTCCCACCTGCTGGGGGAGGCCGAGCGGATCGCCCGCGCCGACCGCGGCTGCCGCGGTGCCCGCCTGGAGACCTGGGACTTCCAGGCGCCGGACTTCTACCGCCGGCAGGGCTACGAGGTGGTGTGCGTGATCCCCGGCTATCCGCCGGGGATCACGGAGTACACGCTGACGAAGAAGCTCAGCTGATCCGCCGCGCCCCCGGCGCCGGTACCGCCTCGAACACGCGGGGCGCCGTGAAGCCCGCCGCCGCGAAGGCCTCCTCGACGGCCTTGCCGATGGTGTCGACGTCGGCGGCCTCCGCGAGGACGATCGCCGAGCCGCCGAAGCCGCCGCCGGTCATCCGGGCGCCCAGGGCGCCGCCGGCCAGCGCGGTGTCGACGACCAGGTCCAGCTCGGGGCAGGAGATGCGGAAGTCGTCCCGCAGGGAGGCGTGGCCATCGGTCAGCACCGGGCCGATCGCCCGGGTCTCGCCGGCCCGCAGCAGGGCGACGACCCGCTCGACCCGCTGGTCCTCGGTGACGACGTGGCGCACCAGGCGGCGCACCTCCTCCTCGTCGCCGAGCCGCTGGAGGGCCTGGTCGAGCTCGCCGTACGGGATGTCCCGCAGGGCGTCCACGCCGAGCAGCGCCGCGCCCTTCTCGCAGCCCGCGCGCCGCTTGCCGTACTCGCCGCCGCTGTGGGCGTGCTTGACCTGGGTGTCGACGACCAGCAGCCGCATTCCCTCGGCGGCGAGGTCGAAGGGGATCTGCTGCTGGGACAGGTCGCGAGTGTCGAGGAAGAGGGCGTGGCCCTCCTCGCAGCACGCGGACGCCGTCTGGTCCATGATGCCGGTGGGCGCGCCGACGTAGACGTTCTCGGCGCGCTGGCACAGGCGGGCCAGCTGCCAGCGCTGGAGGCCGAGCTCGTACAGGTCGTTCAGGGCGAGCGCGACGACGACCTCCAGGGCCGCCGAGGAGGACAGGCCCGCGCCGGTCGGTACGGTCGAGGACAGGTGGATGTCGGCGCCGGTGACCGGGTGCCCGGCCTCGCGCAGCGCCCAGACCACGCCCGCCGGGTACGCAGTCCACGCGCGGTCGCTCTCGGGGGCGAGCGCGTCCAGGGAGAGTTCCGCGACGCCGCCCTCGATGTCCGCCGAGTGCAGGCGGAGCACGCCGTCGTCGCGGCGCGAGACCGCGGCGGTCGCCACGTGCGGCAGGGCGAACGGCATGACGAAGCCGTCGTTGTAGTCGGTGTGCTCGCCGATCAGGTTGACCCGGCCGGGCGCCGACCAGACGCCTTCCGGTTCGGCTCCGTACAGTGCGGCGAAGGTCTCGCGGACCTGTTGTGCCCCCACTAGTGCTCCCTTGCGATGTGCTGGGCGAACTCCCAGGCGTCGGCGACGATACCGGCGAGGTCCGAGCGGGTCGGCTGCCAGCCGAGGCGCTCGCGGGCGGCCTGGGCGGACGCGACCAGGACCGCGGGGTCGCCGCCCCGGCGGGGGGCCACGACCTCGGGGATCGGGTGGCCGGTGACCTTGCGGACGGTCTCGATGACCTCGCGGACGGAGAAGCCCTCGCCGTTGCCGAGGTTGCAGATCAGGTGCTCGCCGGACCGCGCGGCCTTCAGGGCCAGCAGGTGGGCCTCGGCGAGGTCCGCGACGTGGATGTAGTCGCGGACGCAGGTGCCGTCCGGGGTGGCGTAGTCGTCGCCGAAGACGGAGATCGACTCGCGGCGTCCCTGTGCGACCTGGAGGACCAGCGGGATCAGGTGCGACTCGGGGTCGTGGCGCTCGCCGTACGCGCCGTACGCGCCGGCCACGTTGAAGTAGCGCAGCGACACGGCGCCGAGCCCGTGGGCCGCCGCCTGGCCGGTGATCATGTGGTCGACGGCGAGCTTGGAGGCGCCGTAGGGGTTGGTGGGCTTGGTCGGGGCGGTCTCGACGATCGGGACCTGCTCCGGCTCGCCGTACGTGGCGGCCGTGGAGGAGAAGACGAGCCTGCGCACGCCCGCCTCGCGCATCGCGCCGAGCAGCGCCATGGTGCCGCCGACGTTGTTGTCCCAGTACTTCTCGGGCTTCACGACCGACTCGCCGACCTGGGAGAACGCGGCGAAGTGCAGGACGCCGTCGTAGGAGGAGTCGAGCCACTTGCCCGCGTCGCGGATGTCGCCCTCGACGAAAGCGGCCCCGGCGGGCACGCCCTCGCGGAAGCCGGTGCTCAGGTTGTCCAGGACGGTGACCTCGTGTCCGGCCTGAAGCAGGTGCTGGGCGACCACGCTGCCGACGTAACCCGCACCGCCCGTCACCAGGTACTTCCCGCTCATGAACTCGCTACCTCTCGCAGTCGCTGAGCCGCGCGCTCCGGCGGCACGTCGTTGATGAACACGTTCATGCCGGATTCGGAACCGGCGAGGAACTTCAGCTTGCCGGAGGTGCGGCGGATGGTGAAAAGCTCGAGGTGGAGCGCGAAGTCGTCCCGTGTGACGCCCTCGAAGTCCTCCAGCTGGCCGAACGGCGCCTGGTGCCAGGCGGCGATGTACGGCGTGGGAGGCTCACCGTCCCCGAAGATCCGGTCGAAGCGCCTCAAGAGTTCCAGATAAACCTTGGGGAATTCTGAGCGTGCCGCCTCGTCCAGGGCGAGCAGATCGGGGACGCGACGCTTGGGGTACAGGTGGACCTCGTACGGCCAGTGCGCGGAGTACGGCACGAAGGCCAACCAGTGTTCACCCTCAAGGACGACCCGCTCATCGGCGAGTTCCCTCTCCAGGATGGTGTCGAAGAGGTTCTCCCCGCCGGTGGCGTCCTTGTGTGTCGCGAGCGAACGCAACATCAGCGCGGTGCGGGGGGTGGTGAAGGGGTACGCGTAGATCTGTCCGTGCGGATGCCCGAGCGTCACCCCGATCTCGGCTCCCCGATTCTCGAAGCAGAACACCTGTTCGACCGAAGGGAGGTGCGACAGCTCGGAGGTCCGGTCGGTCCAGGCGTCCAGCACCAGTCGCGCCTGCTCCTCGGTCAGGTCGGCGAAGGAGGCGTTGTGGTCAGAGGTGAAGCAGACGACCTCGCAGCGTCCGGAGTCGCCGGCCAGCGAGGGGAAACGGTTCTCGAAGACGACGGCGTCGTACGACGAGTCGGGGATCTCGCTGAGACGGTCCCCCTGCGAGGGACACAGGGGGCACTCGTCGGCCGGCGGGTGGTAGGTGCGGCCCTGCCGGTGCGAGGCGATCGCCACCGCGTCGCCGAGCAGCGGGTCGTGGCGTACCTCCGAAGTGGTGACCGTGCGTTCCAGCGGGCGCCGGTCCACCGCGTCGCGCACCGCGTCGTCCTTCAGGTCGTAGTAGATGAGCTCACGACCGTCGGCCAACCGGGTCGAGGTCTTCTTCACCGCGACTCTCCATCCGTACACCCAGCAAGGCACCAAACAGAACCGAACACATCAAAGCACAAACCCCCACGTCCGTCACCATCACAATCAAACAAAGAACACCAAGCAAGGTGACAGCCGCATGCGAACCCCCACGTACCTGGCCGCCGAGCTACGGCTCCCGACCAACTGGCTCGACTACACGATCCTCGCGATCTACTTCGTCGTGGTCCTGGGCATCGGTTTCGCCGCCCGCAGGTCGGTGAAGACCAGCCTCGACTTCTTCCTCTCCGGACGCTCGCTGCCCGCCTGGATCACCGGCCTCGCCTTCATCTCGGCGAACCTGGCGGCCACCGAGATCCTGGGCATGGCGGCCAACAGCGCCCAGTACGGCGCCTACACCGTCCACTGGTACTGGATCGGCGCCATCCCTGCCATGGTCTTCCTCGGCCTGGTGATGATGCCCTTCTACTACGGCAGCAAGGTCCGCTCGGTGCCCGAGTTCCTGCTGCTGCGCTTCGACAAAGGGGCGCACCTGCTCAGTTCGATCCTGTTCGCGTTCGCGGCCATCCTGATCTCCGGGGTGAACCTCTACGCCCTGGCGATCGTCGTCGAGGCGCTGCTGGGCTGGCCGCAGTGGGTGGCCATCGTGGTCGCCGGCGCCTTCGTCCTCGCCTACATCACCCTCGGCGGACTGTCCTCCGCCATCTACAACGAGGTGCTCCAGTTCTTCGTGATCCTGGCGGCCCTCATCCCCATCACCGTCCTCGGTCTGAAGAAGGTCGGCGGCTGGGGCGGCCTGACCGACCGGCTCACCACCCTGCACGGCCACAACTTCACCACCGCCTGGGGAGGCACCGGCATCGGCAGCGCCAACCCGCTGGGCGCCAACTGGCTGACCATCGTGCTCGGCCTCGGCTTCGTGCTCTCCTTCGGCTACTGGACGACGAACTTCGCCGAGGTGCAGCGCGCGCTGTCCGCGAAGAACCTCTCCGCCTCGCAGCGCACCCCGCTGATCGCCGCCTACCCGAAGGTCTTCATCGTCTTCCTGGTGATGATCCCGGGCCTGGTCGCGGCGGCGCTGGTGCCGAAGATCGGCACGACCGGCTCCGGCCTCCAGTACAACGACGCCATCCCCTACCTGATGCAGGAACTGCTGCCCAACGGCGTGCTCGGCATCGCCGTGACCGGGCTGCTCGCCGCCTTCATGGCGGGCATGGCGGCCAACGTGTCGTCCTTCAACACCGTCTTCACCAACGACATCTGGTCGAAGTACGTGGTCCGGCACCGCGAGGACGCGTACTACGTGCGGTTCGGGCGGCTGATCACGGCGATCGGTGTGCTGGCGTCGATCGGCACGGCGTTCCTGGCCTCGTCGTTCTCCAACATCATGGCGTACCTCCAGACGCTGTTCTCCTTCTTCAACGTGCCGATGTTCGTCGTCTTCATCGTCGGCATGTTCTGGAAGCGGGCGTCCGCGAAGTCCGGCTTCTGGGGGCTGCTCGCCGGCACCGTGACCGCGATGGTCAACTACTTCGTCATCTACAAGAAGGGCATCATCGGCATCCCCACCGACCAGGGCGCCAACTTCGTCTCCGCGATCGCGGGGTTCGTCGCCGGCGCGGTGGTCATGGTCGCCGTGTCCCTGTTCACCGCGCCGAAGCGGGAGCGCGACCTCCAGGGGCTGGTGTACGGCACGCGGTCGCCGGGGATGGCCGAGCCGCCCGCGCCCGGGGACGAGGCGTGGTACCGCAGGCCCGCGCTGCTGGGCTGGGGCGCGGTGATCCTGGCCGCCGTCTGCTACGTCCCGTTCTCGTTCTGACCGCGGGAGGATGGAGAGACCATGTCCGAACACTCAGCGTCCTCTGAGTTCCCCGAGTTCTCCGAGGAAGAGCTCCAGCGGGAGGTCATCGAGCTGGAGCACCAGTCCGCGACGGCCGCGCGGATCTTCGATCTGCGGCGGATCATCGGCGGGCTGTTCGTGCTGTACGGGATCATCGTGACGATCGCCGGGATCACCGCGTCCGACGCCGAGATCAACAAGGCGCAGGGAGTGAACATCAACCTGTGGACCGGGATCGGAATGCTGCTGCTGGGGCTGTTCTTCCTGGCCTGGCTCAAGCTGCGGCCCACGCCTCCGCCGGTTCCGCATGTCGCGCCGGACGAGGAACAAAACGGCGCGGGCGAGTGAACGGGCGCCGGGTGGCTGTACTCAGCCCGTCCGGCGTTTGAGGACGAGGCCCGTTCAGGGCCGAAGCGGGGGCCTGGGGGCGGCAGCCCCCAGAGAGGCCCGCGGCCACGCCGGGTGGGCTACGATCTCGGCCCGGTCGACGCCCGGTCCAAGAGCCCCGTGCGCGCGGCCAGCGCCGCCGCCTCCAGGCGGGAGCCCACGCCCAGTTTCATCAGGACCCGCTGGACGTGGGTCCGGGCCGTCGACGGGGCGATGCCCATGCCGGCCGCGATCAGGCGGGTGTCCTCGCCGTCGGCGACCCGGACCAGGACCTCCACCTCGCGCGGGGTGAGCATCTGGAGGAGGCGCTGGCCCTCGTCGTCGGGCTGGGCGGCGGGGTTGAGCAGCTCGTGGAAGGCGCCCTGCAGCAGCTGGGGGGCGACGGCCGCCTCCCCGGACCTGGCCTTCATGATCGCCCGCTCGACGCCCTCGATGCGCTCGTCATGCCGGACGTAGCCGGAGGCCCCCGCCGCGAAGGCCGCCGCGATGCCCCGCGGCGACGGGACGGGACCCAGCACCAGGACCGCGACCTGCGGGCGCTCCCGCTTGATCTTCACCACCGGGTCGAAGACCCCCGGTTCGGCGGGCGCCGCCGTGCCCAGCAGGCACACCTCGGGCGCCCGGCTGATCACCAGGTCCGCCGCGCCCGCGGCCGGTGCCGCCGCCGCGAGGACCCGGTGTCCCCGCAGCTTCAGCGCCGAGGCCAGCGCCTCCGCGAGCAGTCGGTGGTCGTCGACCACCATGAGCCGCACTCCCATAGAGCAACCCCCCAGTCCCCCCCATGGATGCCCCACTATGGATGCCCACGGTCCACTTGGACAGAGGGCCCCCCGGCACCCCGCCCTTCATGCCCCCGGAAGCTACACGCTTGTTCGACGTCGCGCTGCCCCTACTGGTGAGAAGTGCCCCGGATCGCTGAAATTCCTGCTATTCCGAACAATCGAGAGCGCCTGACGGGTGATCAGTTCTTGGTGCCGAACGCGACGACCAAGTCCTTCTCGCCGGCCGAGGTGGACGACGACCTGTCCGCGTAGATCGCCGACATGTACAGGCGGCCCCCGGAGAAGAGGATCTCCGCGTAGTCCGGCAGCATGTCGGTCTCCGCGTTGCGCACCGACTCGGTGGCCGGGTTCTCCAGCAGCTTGGTCTCCTTGAAGGAGCCGCCGGCGATGCTGACGATCTGTCCCCCCTTGTTGTAGGGCGGACGCTTGTACGCGAGCAGGTTGCCGCCGTCCATGCGCAGCGGGGAGATCGTGTAGCCGTCGCCGGCGTCGGCGCGCTGGCCGGTCTGCTTGCCGGTGCCCAGGTCGAAGGCGACGATGTCGTTGGTCCTGCTGTACTGGGCGCTGCCGTCGTGCTCCTCGGTCGGCACGTACAGCCTGTCGTTGCCGACGACGATCTCCTTGCAGTACTCGACGCGGGTGATGCCGTCGCAGCGGCCGCCGAAGGAGTCGGCCGGCGCGGAGATGCGGGTGCGCAGCCGGCCGGTCTTGTTGTCGATGGAGAAGTAGTCCGAGATGCCGCTGCCGTCGCCCGCGCTGTCGTTGACGTCGGCGGCGACCACCAGCGGGTCGGTGGAGACGATGCTGGCGTACTCGATACCCTCGGCCATCTTGTACTCGGAGATCACCTTCCCGGACTTCGGGTCGATGGTCTGGATGTGCAGCTGGTGGTTGTCGTACTGGCCGCACTTGCGCACCGCCACCAGCTTCTCGCCGCCGCCGTACCCGGCGTCGTAGCAGGTGTCGGTCGACTTCGGCTGCCACAGCACCTTGCCGGAGGCGATGTCGAGGGCGGCGCCCCCGCTGGTGCTGCCGACGGCGACCGTGTTCTGCGCGACCGTCACGTTCTCGAAGCTGATCGGGTAGTCGCCGGAGTCGACCGTCTTCGTCCACAGCTTCTTGCCCGCGGCGAGGTCGATCGCGGCGATCTGGCTGCACCCCGCGGAGAGGCCCTTCGCGGGCATCTTCGGCTGGAAGACGATCGCCGTCCGGCCATCGGAGGTGACGTGGTTCGTGGCCGAGCAGACCGGGCCGGGCAGCTTGATCGTCCACAGCTTGGTGCCCTTGGCGGGGTCGTAGCCGACGATCTGGGCGACGCCGCTCTTGGCGTACACCTTGTCAGTGAGCCAGGAGCCGGCGGTGGACACGGTGTCGTTCGCCTTGGGCAGCGGGATGTCGAAGAGCTGTGTGGCGGCGGTGTCGGCCGGCACCTTCTCCTTACCGCCGGTGGAGGTGCCGCCGCCCTTGTCGTCGTTGCCGCCCGTGCCGCCGCTGGAGCTCGCGGTGTCCTTCTTGCCGCTGCCTGCGCCGCTGGACTTCGCGTACCAGACCCCGCCGCCGATGATCAGGGCGACCGCGACCAGTGCCGAGACGATGATGACCAGCGAGCCGTTCACCTTGCGGCCGCCACCACCCGGCTGTCCTGGCTGCGGGTGCATCGGCATGGTCGGCTGGCCCGGGTAGCCGTAGCCGGGCTGACCGTACGCGGTCGGCTGCTGGGCGTACGGGTTCGGCTGCTGGGCCGGGTAGCCGTAGCCCGGCTGGGGCTGCGGAGGCTGCGGCGCGTGCGGGTAGCCGTAGCCGGGCTGCGGGACGGGGGGCTGCGGGGCCGGCGGGGTCTGCGGCTGCTGGGCCGGGGGCGGCGGAGGCGTCTGTGCGGCCGGCGGGGTCTGCGGCGGCTGCGGCGGCTGCGGCGGGCCGAAGCCGCCCTGCTGCGGGGGCTGGTTCGGCGGCGGAGGCGGCGGCTGGGTCATGGCTGATGTACCTCGGGAGGAAGCTCGGAGAGCGGAGCGGAAGGCGGCGGAGGAAGGCGGCGGCGGAACGAGCTCACTTGCCGAAGGCGAGCATCAGCTTCTCCTTCGCGTCGTCGTTCCCGGACAGCCGGGTGGAGGAGATGTAGAAGCGCCCGTCGGCCCAGGCCACCGCGCCGTCGTAGAAGCCGTCCTCGATCTGGGCGGTGCCGCTGGGGTTCTGGAGCAGCTTCGTCACCTGGTGACCGGAGCCGCCGGTCGGGATCGACACGATCTGTCCGCCGGTGTCGTACGACGGGTGCACGTACGCGACGAGCTTGCCGCCCTCGACGTCCACGGGGACCATCGACTCCTCCGTCGGGGACTTCACACGCCACTTCGCCTTGCCGTTGGCGAGGCTGATCGCGACGATCTCGTTGGCCCCGCTCGTGGTGTCGGTCGGCAGGTAGAGGGTGTCGGCGTCGGCGGCGACGCCCTGGCAGCCCTGGAGGTCGCGTTCGAGGATGGCCCAGCCACAGCTCGGGGCGAACTTCTCGTCGATCTTGACCTCGGAGCGGAACTTGCCGTCGGCGGTGAAGGTGGAGATGTTCCAGGCCTTCTTGTCCTCGTTGGTCAGATAGACCACGAGCGGGTCGACGGAGTAGGTCCGCGCGACCTTCCAGCCCTTCTTGACCTTCTGGGTCCACTTGACCTTGCCGGTGGCCGGGTCGAGCGACTGGATCTCGTCGTGCTCGTCGCTGCCGGTGACGTCGCAGGAGGCGACGGAGAACAGCCGGCCGGCGCCGCCCGCGAACGCGCTCGGGAAGCAGTCGGTGCCGTACTTCTTCTTGTCGTACAGCTTCTTGCCGGTGCCGAGGTCGTACGCCGTGCCCGACTGGGAGCGGCCCACCATCAGCGTCTTGCCGCTGATGGTCAGTTCGACGCTGATCGCGCTGTCGAACAGCCCGCCGTCGGCGACCTCGCCGCTCCAGCCCTTCTTGCCCGTGTTCAGGTCGATCTGCTGGAGCTGGTTGCACTTGGCGCGGTCGCTGGTGCCGCTCATATACGCCACGACGACCTTGTCGTCGGCCGACTTCTGCGGGGTGGCCGCGCAGATCTTCTGCGGGAAGGTGATGGGGGACCAGGTGGGGGCGCCGTCGCCCACGTTGTAGGCGAAGACCTGCTTGTAGGCCGCCTTCACCGCCGTCTTGCCGGTGATCCACATGCCGGGCGCGTCGGCGCCGGAACGGGGCGCGTCCGGTGCCGTCTTGTACCAGAGCACCTTGGCCTCGCCGGGCTTGCGGCCCGCGTTGAGGTCCTCCGGGTCGGACTTGCCGTCGCCGCTGCCGTCACCGGGGTTGGCCGGGGTGGTCGCGGTGGACGTGCCGCCGTCGCTCTGCTGCGCGACCGGCTTCTTCTGGCCGCCGTCGTCACCGCGGGTGACCGCGTACACGGTGCCGCCGATGACCAGCAGGGCCGCCACCGCCGCCCCGACGACGATCGCGGGCTTGCCCTTGAAGGGGCCGCGCGGGCCGCCGGGCGGCGGGGTTCCGGGTGCGCCGGGGTACTGCGGCTGCTGCGGGTAGCCGTACCCGGGCTGCTGTCCGTACGGGCCCGGCTGCTGCGGCTGCCCGTACGGACCGGGCCCGCCGGGCGCCGCGTACGGTCCGGGCTGGGCGTAGGGGCCGGGCTGCTGCGGATAGCCGTAGCCCGGCTGGGGCTGCGGCGGCGGTGCCTGCGGCGGGCCGAAACCGCCCTGCTGCGGTGGCTGATCGGGCGGCTGGGTCATCAGCGCGTCTCCCCCTCGTTCACTGATTTTTAGCCAGTTCTCAGACCGCTCTTTCTACCACCCGGGTCCGACAGCACAGCGGGCCGGACCAACCCCTGTTCCCAAGGGAGGACCGGCCCGTGATGCCGTCGTTACGCGCCCGCACGCCCCCTTCACACGGCGCGCGCGCCGCCTACGCGTCCTCGGCGAGTTCCAGCCAGCGAAGCTCCAGTTCCTCCCGCTCCGCGACCAAGTCCCGCAGCTGCGCGTCGAGTTCGGCGACCTTCGCGAAGTCCGTGGCGTTGTCCGCGATCTGGGCGTGCAGCTTGGACTCCTTCTCGGAGACGCGGTCCAACTGCCGTTCGATCTTCTGGAGTTCCTTCTTGGCGGCGCGCTGGTCGGCGGCGCTCTTCTCCGCGACGGCCGGCTTGGGCGCCGAGGTGGCTGCGGATGCGGCGACCGCCTCCTCCATGCGCTGCCGTCGCTCCAGGTACTCGTCGATGCCGCGCGGCAGCATCCGCAGGGTGCCGTCGCCGAGGAGGGCGTACACCCGGTCGGTGGTGCGCTCGACGAAGAAACGGTCGTGGGAGATGACGATCATCGAGCCGGGCCAGCCGTCGAGGACGTCCTCGAGCTGGGTGAGGGTCTCGATGTCGAGGTCGTTGGTGGGCTCGTCGAGGAAGAGGACGTTGGGTTCGTCCATCAGCAGGCGCAGCAGCTGGAGCCGGCGCCGCTCACCACCGGACAGGTCCCCGACGGGCGTCCACTGCTTCTCCTTGTTGAACCCGAACGTCTCGCACAGCTGACCGGCGGTCATCTCCCGCCCCTTGCCGAGGTCGACGCGCTCGCGGACCCGCTGCACGGCCTCCAGGACCCGCAGGTTCGGGTCGAGTTCGCCGACCTCCTGGGAGAGGTAGGCGAGCTTGACGGTCTTGCCGACGGCGATGCGCCCGCCGACGGGCTGCGTCTCGCCCTCCGTGCGGGCCGCCTCGGCCATGGCCCGCAGCAGGGAGGTCTTCCCGGCGCCGTTGACGCCGACCAGGCCGATCCGGTCGCCCGGGCCGAGCTGCCAGGTGACGTGCTTGAGCAGCACCTTGGGGCCGGCCTGGACGGTGATGTCCTCCAGGTCGAACACCGTCTTCCCGAGCCGGGAGGAGGCGAACTTCATCAGCTCGCTGCTGTCCCGGGGCGGCGGCACGTCCTTGATCAGCTCGTTGGCGGCCTCGACGCGGAAGCGCGGCTTCGACGTACGGGCGGGCGCCCCGCGCCGCAGCCAGGCCAGCTCCTTGCGGACCAGGTTCTGCCGCTTGGTCTCCTCGGTGGCGGCGATGCGCTCCCGCTCGGCCCGCGCGAAGACGTAGTCGGAGTAGCCGCCCTCGTACTCGTAGACGGTCCCTCTCTGCACGTCCCACATGCGGGTGCACACCTGGTCGAGGAACCACCGGTCGTGGGTGACGCACACCAGCGCGGAGCGCCGCTCGCGCAGGTGCCGGGCCAGCCAGGAGATGCCCTCGACGTCGAGGTGGTTGGTGGGCTCGTCGAGGACGATCAGGTCCTGCTCCTCGATGAGCAGCTTCGCCAGCGCGATCCGCCGCCGCTCGCCACCGGACAGCGGCCCGATGACGGTGTCGAGCCCCTTCGGGAACCCCGGCAGGTCGAGCCCGCCGAAGAGCCCCGTCAGTACGTCCCTGACCTTGGCGTTCCCGGCCCACTCGTGGTCGGCCATGTCACCGATGACCTCGTGCCGGACGGTCGCCGCCGGGTCGAGGGAGTCGTGCTGGGTGAGCACCCCGAGCCGCAGCCCCCCGGAGTGCGTGACCCGCCCGGTGTCGGACTCCTCCACCTTGGCCAGCATCCGGATGAGCGTGGTCTTGCCGTCGCCGTTGCGCCCGACGACCCCGATCCGGTCCCCTTCGGACACGCCGAGCGAGACACCGTCCAGCAGCGCACGGGTGCCGTACACCTTGCTGACGTTCTCGACATTGACCAGGTTGACGGCCATTTCACTCCTGCCGGCGGGACGGTATCGATGTGCGGCTCCGCCGCGGGGATCAGCCTTCTAGCGTAGAGCCTGCGGGGTGGGGGACGGGGCGTGGAGGGGTGGTCACTCTTTGTGATGACGTGATCGGGAATCGGCCGCTACCGTGGAGGGCAGGCAGCAGGATCCCGTCCATGGGAGGAACCATGACCGCCGAGTCCGTAAAGCACCGCCGTTCCTGGCCGGTGCCGCCCCCGGACGGCTACACCGTGGATGACCTGTTCACACTGCCGGATCTCCCGCCGCACACCGAGCTGATCGACGGGAGCCTGGTTTTCGTGAGTCCGCAGCGCCGTTTCCACTACCTCGTGATCAACCTGCTGTTCAACGGCCTCTGCAGCTCTCTCGGCCCGGAGTTCAGTGTCGAGCGGGAGATGACCATCATCCTTGACAAGCGCAACGGCCCCGAACCCGATGTGAGCGTAGTCCGAGCCGACGCTGTCACCGGGCTGGACCAGACCAGATTTCAGGCCGAGGACGTCCTGCTCGCAGTCGAGGTTGTCTCCCCCGACTCGGAATCCCGCGACCGTACGACCAAACCGCAGAAATACGCCGCCGCGGGGATCCCGAGCTTCTGGCGCGTCGAGCAGGACGGAACCACCGGCGGGCCCGTCATCCATGTCTATGAGCTCGAACCACTCGGTAAGTCGTACGTACACATGGGCATGTACCGCGACCGCCTCAAGGTCGACAAGCCCTATGCCATTGACATCGACCTGACCGCCATCGACAAGCGCTGATCCCCTCAGCCCACCGTCGCCCCCGGCGCCGGCGCCGTAGCGATCCGTACCGTCCGGCACGTCCCGGACGCCCGCAGCCCCTCGGCCACCGCTGTCGCCGCCTCCGGGTCGCGGACCAGGAAGGCGGTGGTGGGCCCCGAGCCCGAGACCAGTGCGGCGAGAGCGCCGGCCGTGCGGCCCGCGGCGAGGGTGTCGGCGAGCTCCGGGAAGAGGGAGAGGGCGGCGGACTGGAGGTCGTTGGAGACGGCGGCCGCGAGGGCGTCGGGGTCGCCCTTGGCGAGGGCGTCGAGCAGGTCGTCGGAGGCGACGGGCCCGGGGATGTCGCGCCCCTCGGCCAGCCGGTCGAACTCGCGGAACACCGCCGGCGTCGACAGCCCCCGCCCCGCCATCGCGAACACCCAGTGGAAGGTGCCGCCGACCTCCAGCGCGGTCAGCCGCTCGCCGCGCCCGACCCCGAGGGCCGCGCCCCCCACCAGACTGAACGGCACGTCGCTGCCCAGCTCGGCGCAGATATCCAGTAGCTCAGTACGCGAGGCCTCCGTCCCCCACAGCGCGTCGCAGGCGACCAGCGCGCCCGCGCCGTCCGCGCTGCCGCCCGCCATGCCGCCGGCGACCGGGATGTCCTTGGCGATGTGGATGTGCACGGCGGGCTCGAGGCCCCGGCGCTCGGCGAGGGTGAGCGCCGCGCGCGCGGCGAGGTTGGTGCGGTCCAGGGGCACCTGCTCGGCGTCCGGCCCGGCGCAGGTGATCCGCAGCTCGTCGGCCGGGGTGACCGTGACCTCGTCGTAGAGGCCGACCGCGAGGAACACGTTGGCCAGGTCGTGGTAGCCGTCGGGGCGGGCGGCACCCACCGCCAGCTGGACGTTGACCTTGGCGGGGACGCGTACGGTGACGCTCACTTACCGCTCTCCTTGTGTTCCGCGATACGCGCGAACTCCTCGACCGTCAGGGACTCCCCCCGCGCCTGCGGCGAGACCCCGGCGGCGACCAGGGCCGCCTCGGCGGCGGCCGCCGACCCGGCCCATCCGGCGAGGGCGGCCCGCAGGGTCTTGCGGCGCTGTGCGAAGGCCGCGTCGACCACCGCGAAGACCTCCCGCTTGGAGGCCGTGGTCTTGACCGGCTCGGTCCGGCGGACGAGCGAGACCAGGCCGCTGTCGACGTTGGGCGCGGGCCAGAAGACGGTGCGGCCGATGGCGCCGGCCCGCTTGACCTCGGCGTACCAGTTGGCCTTCACGGACGGGACGCCGTACACCTTCGAGCCGGGCGCGGCGGCGAGGCGGTCGGCGACCTCCGACTGGACCATGACGAGGGTGCGCTCGATGCTCGGGAAGGTGTCCAGCATGTGCAGCAGCACCGGCACGGCCACGTTGTACGGGAGGTTCGCCACCAGCGCGGTCGGGGCGGGGCCCGGCAGTTCGGTGACGTGCATCGCGTCGGAGTGGACGAGGTCGAAACGGCCGGCGCGCCCGGGCATGCGGGCGGCGACGGTGGCGGGCAGGGCCGCGGCCAGTACGTCGTCGATCTCGACGGCGGTGACGCGGTCGGCGGCCTCCAGCAGGGCGAGGGTGAGGGAGCCGAGCCCCGGTCCGACCTCGACCACCACGTCGTCCGGGCGGACGTCGGCGGTGCGGACGATACGGCGGACCGTGTTCGCGTCGATCACGAAGTTCTGGCCGCGCTGCTTGGTGGGGCGCACTCCGAGGGCGGCCGCCAGTTCACGGACGTCGGCGGGGCCCAGGAGGGCGTCGGGGGTGGGGCTGCTCACCCGACAAGGGTACGGGGCCGCGGCCGGGCGCCCTTCACCCGTGCAGCCGAGTCCCGCAGTGCGGCCAGGGAGCGGCCCCCCGCCGTACGTACAGCTTCTTCGCCCGGTACGTCTGTTCGGCGGCCGGGGCGTCCTGGGGGCGGCCGGTGCCGCCGAGGCCGTGCCAGGTGCGGGTGTCGAACTGGTAGAGGCCGCCGTAGGTGCCGGAGGAGTCCACCGCGTCGGGCCGTCCCCCGGACTCGCAGGCCGCGAGCCCCTTCCAGTCGAGGTGTTCGGCGCCCTGCACGGACGGGGGGTGCGCCTTGGTGCCCACCTTCACCAGCTGGGTCCGGGGCGTGCGCACCACCTCGGACTGCTCCCGGCGCGGCTGCTGCTTGACCCCGTTCACGGTCCGCTGGAGGTAGGTGACCCGTCTGAGTCCGGGCTGCCCGGCCCGTTCGACGACCTCCGTGCCCTTGAACAGGGAGGGGTCGGCCGTCCGCCGTACGTCGAAGGGGATCGCCTCCTCGCGGATCTCCTTGGCGCCGGTGATCCTCAGCACGGTCACCGTCTGCCCGTCGCGCGGGAAGCTGCCGGGCGGCACGGAGGTGGTGTCCTGGCCGTGCAGGGTGATCCCGGCCTCCGTCACGGCCTCCCCCACGGTCGCCGCGTTGGTGCGGATGGTGCGGGCACGGCCGTCCGCCATGATCGTGACGGTGCGTTCGGTGCGCACGTCGAGCGCGAGCCCGGCGCGTCCGATGGGCCGGGCGAGCGGGGCCGACAGGTACGCGCCCTCCGCCCGCACCCCCAGCTGTTCGAGCGCCTCGCGCACCGTGTGCGCCGTCGTCCACACCTCGCGCCGGTGCCCGTCGAGCGTGAGCCGTACGGGCCGCCCGTACCGCACCTCGACCTCGTCGCCGCTGGCCAGTGGGGTGCCGGGGGCGGGCACCACCACGTCGTGCGCGCCGACCGGCACGCCTTCCTCGGCCAGCAGTTCGCTCACGTCGTCGGCGAAGGTGTGCAGGGTGCGCGGCTTGCCTTCGACGTCCAGCTCGATCGCCTTGTCCTTGGCGACGAACGCGGTGGTGCCGCCGGCGAGGAAGGCGACGACCAGCGCCTGCGGCAGCAGCCGGCGCACGGCGGACTCCGGGCGTTCGGCGGAGCGCGCCCGGTGCCGGCGCGCGGCCCGCCCGCCGGCCGCGGCGGGCGCCACGACTCCGGTGGGCGCCGCGGCCGCCTCGGGCTCCGGGCACACCGTCCCGGACACGCTCGCCACCCGCGTCGGCGACGGCAGCACCGGCTCGGTGACGAAGTACGCCTCGGCTTCGTAAGCGGGCCGGTAGGTGTCCTCGTACATCGCGTACGGCAGGGTCTCCGCGCTGTGCACGGAGGCGTCATGGCCGTACGGTCCGTACGTCTCGTACTGCGACTTGCTCACGCCGACACGCTCCAGGAGGCCAGAGGGGTCCGGATCGGGCCCCCAGAACCTAGCGGAGCGGGCGTCACTCTCCAAAGCGACGCGACTACGTACGGTGGCCCCTCGATCGGACGAAGCCCGTCGAACCGGCGGTCAGTAGTCGAAGGCGCGGGCGGTGTTGGCGCCGAGCGCCGCCGCCAGGGTGTCCTCGTCGATGCCGCGCACGGCGGCCATGGCGCGCACGGTGACGGGCACGAGGTAGGGGGCGTTGGGCCGTCCGCGGTAGGGCGCCGGTGTGAGGAAGGGCGCGTCGGTCTCCACGAGGACCAGTTCCAGCGGGGCGACGGCGAGGGCGTCGCGGAGGTTCTGGGCGTTCTTGAAGGTGACGTTGCCGGCGAAGGACATGTAGTAGCCCTCGCGGGCGCAGATCTCGGCCATCTCCGCGTCGCCGGAGTAGCAGTGGAAGACGGTGCGCTCGGGGGCGCCCTCCTCCTTCAGCACCCGCAGCACGTCGGCGTGGGCGTCGCGGTCGTGGATGACGAGTGTCTTGCCCCGGCGCTTGGCGATCTCTATGTGGGCGCGGAACGACCGCTCCTGGGCCGCCTTGCCCTCCGGGCCGGTGCGGAAGTGGTCGAGGCCCGTCTCGCCGACGCCCCTGACCTGCGGCAGCCCGGCCAGCCGGTCGATCTCGGCGAGCGCCTCGTCCAGCGCGGCGTCACCGCCGGGCTCGCGGGCGCCCTGCCTGGACCAGCCGTCGAGGTCTCCGTGGACGATGCGCGGGGCCTCGTTCGGGTGCAGGGCGACCGTCGCGTGGACGCTGTCGTACGCCGCCGCCGTCTCGGCGGCCCACCGCGAGCCCTTGATGTCGCAGCCGACCTGGACGACCGTCGTCACCCCCACCGACGCGGCCTTCGCGAGGCCCTCCTCCACCGTGCCGGACTGCATGTCCAGGTGGGTGTGGGAGTCGGCGACGGGCACCCGGAGGGGTTCCGGGAGCGGCGGTGCGGCGTGCTTGTCGTGCTGGCCGCCCGCGGCGGAGGCGTTCGAAGGCATGCCCCGATCCTACGAAAGGGGCATGCCCCGCCGGTCAGCTCGCCTTGCGCTGGAAGTGATGGAGGAGATCGGACAGGTGCCAGTGGTGGTCCTGCTTGGCCGTGGCATCCACGACCGCCGAGGGGACCTTCGGCGCCTCGACCGGTCCGGCCTGCGGCACGTGGTGCCGCTCGGTCGCGCCGCGTACCGACGAGACCTGGCCCGCCCGCATGATCCGCACCACGTGGCCGTCGCAGTTCTGGCACGCGGGCCGGCTCAGCGGGGACGGCACGACCTGGCCGGCTGCCACGTATATGACGAACTCGTGGCCGTCGGCGTCCACGTGGTGCTCTATCTCGTACGACTGTTCCCAGCCGTGCCCGCACCGCATGCAGGCGAAGGAATACGACTCGTGTACGACCGCGGTCGCGGTACCGCGCGGGCCGGTCTGCCCAGCGATCTCGCTCATGCCAGCTCCTCCCCTTGGGGGCGAGGGACAGGTGCGTCCCTGCGACCAGTGGACTCTTCCGCCGACGTGAATGCAGCAGGGGCTGTCGACTGTTGGAGGCGATTTGGACGTCGCTTGCCAAACCGGCCCGGCGGCGAGGTCTGCGCTTTGCCTTGGGCGGCAGTGCTTTGCCCACCCATGGGGCGCATGCTCATGGGAGAAGTGGCCTGCTCAGAGGGGGTATGAGCCCCCGCACACCCCGCTCACACCCCCTCGGCGCGCTTCGCCGCCACGACCGCGTCGAACACCTCGCGCTTGGGGATCCCGGCCTCCACGGCGACGGCCGCGATCGCCTCCTTGCGGCGCTCCCCGGCCTCCTCCCGGACCCGGACCCTGCGCACCAGTTCCCCGGCGTCGAGCTCCTCGGGCCCGCGTTCGGGCGCCCCCTCGACGACGACGGTGATCTCGCCGCGCACGCCCTCGGCCGCCCAGGCCGCCAGCTCGGCGAGCGGGCCGCGCCGCACCTCCTCGTACGTCTTGGTCAGCTCCCGGCAGACGGCGGCCCGCCGGTCGCCGCCGAAGACCTCGGCCATCGCGGCGAGGGTGTCGTCGAGGCGGTGCGGGGCCTCGAAGTACACCAGCGTGCGCCGCTCCTCGGCGACCTCCCGCAGCCGGGTGAGCCGCTCCCCCGCCTTCCTCGGGAGGAAGCCCTCGAAGCAGAACCGGTCCACGGGCAGCCCCGACAGGGCGAGCGCGGTGAGCACGGCCGACGGACCCGGAACGGCGGTGACCCGGACGTCCCGTTCGACGGCCGCGGCGACCAGCCGGTAGCCGGGGTCGGAGACCGAGGGCATCCCGGCGTCCGTCACCAGCAGCACCCGTGCGCCGTTCACGAGCTCCTCGACCAGCTCCGGCGTCCGGGCGGACTCGTTGCCCTCGAAGTACGACACCACGCGCCCCTTGGGCGTCACGCCGAGGGCCTGGGTCAGCCGGCGCAGCCGGCGCGTGTCCTCGGCGGCGACGACATCGGCGCCGGCCAGCTCCTCGGCCAGCCGGGGCGGCGCGTCCGCGATGTCGCCGATGGGGGTGCCCGCCAAAACAAGGGTTCCAGTCACACCGTCATCCTCTCAGGGGCCCGGCGGGGCTTTCGGCGGCCCGGGCGGGGCGGACGCATCCTGGCCGGTACCACCCATGCACGGGACTCACACAGAACGGTTCCCTACGATGGCGCGGTGACCAGTACCGCGTCCTCCACGGACATCCGGCAGGGCCGGGCCCCGCACGACGAGCGGCCGGCGTGGCAGCAGCGGCTGCGCCGATTCGGCTACACGGCGGCGCCCAGCAGCGATCTCCGCGACCGGCTGGTGCCGCCGTACGCCCAGCCCAGCCCCCGTCTGTGGGCGGCTCTGGGCGTGCCGTCGACCGCCGCGCAGATCAGCCGCTGGTCGGGCTGGGCCGGTCCGGTGCTGGTGACGCTGATGGCGGGCCTGATGCGGTTCTGGAACCTGGGCAGCCCGAAGAAGGTGATATTCGACGAGACGTACTACGCCAAGGACGCCTGGGCGCTCGTGCACCGCGGCTTCGAGGTCAACTGGGACAAGAACGCCAACGACCTGATCGTGCAGGCGAACGGTCACGTCGCCGTACCGACGGACGCGGCGTACGTGGTGCACCCGCCGGTCGGCAAGTACGTCATCGGGCTCGGTGAGCTGATGTTCGGCTTCGACCCGTTCGGCTGGCGTTTCATGACGGCGCTGCTCGGCACCCTCTCGGTGCTGCTGCTGTGCCGCATCGGCCGCCGCATGTTCCGCTCGACGTTCCTCGGCTGCCTGGCCGGGGCGCTGATGGCGGTGGACGGCCTGCACTTCGTGATGAGCCGGACCTCGCTGCTCGACGGCGTTCTGATGTTCTTCGTGCTGGCCGCGTTCGGCTGCCTGATCATCGACCGGGACCGGACACGTGAGCGGCTCGCCGCCGCGCTGCCCGTCGACGCCGACGGCCGCCTGCGCCCCGACGCCGACGTGGCCGACACCCTCCGCTTCGGCTGGCGCCCCTGGCGCTGGGCGGCCGGCGTGCTGCTCGGCCTCGCGATCGGCACCAAGTGGAACGGCCTGTACATCCTGGCCGCGTTCTGCCTGATGGCGCTGCTGTGGGACGTCGGCGCCCGCAGGGTGGCGGGCGCCTGGCACCCCTACCGGGCCGTCCTCAAGTACGACACCGGCCTCACCTTCCTGGCCACGGTCCCGGTGGCCATCGGCGTGTACCTCGTCTCCTGGACCGGCTGG
Organism: Streptomyces sp. NPDC001480; assembly: GCF_042894725.1. NCBI lineage: Bacteria > Bacillati > Actinomycetota > Actinomycetes > Kitasatosporales > Streptomycetaceae > Streptomyces > Streptomyces sp. NPDC001480. The sequence goes on from NZ_JBIAVX010000017.1 coordinate 175,194, forward strand.
ATCCTCTCCCCGGCCGACGGCTCCGGCGGCTACTTCCGCAACTGGGCCGCCACCGACGGCAAGGGCGGCGACTGGACCTTCCTGCCCGACTGGCTGCGCAGCCTGTGGCACTACGAGCACGAGGTCTACAAGTTCCACGTCGGCCTGTCCTCGCCGCACACCTACCAGTCCAACCCGTGGAGCTGGATCGTCCTGGGCCGCCCGGTCTCGTACTTCTACGAGTCCCCCTCCCCCGGCGCCGACGGCTGCCCGGCCGACGCGGGCCAGAAGTGCGCCCGCGAGGTCCTCGCCATCGGCACGCCCCTGCTGTGGTGGACGGCCTGCCTGGCCATCCTCTACGTCCTGTGGCGCTGGGCCTTCCGCCGTGACTGGCGGGCGGGCGCCATCGCGTGCGGCATCGCAGCCGGCTACCTCCCCTGGTTCATGTACCAGCAGCGCACGATCTTCCTCTTCTACGCCGTCGTCTTCGTCCCCTTCCTCTGCCTGGCGGTGGCCATGCTGATCGGCGCGATCGTCGGCCCCGCCAGGTCCACCGACACCCGCCGGGTGGTCGGCGCGACGGCAGCGGGCGTACTGGTCCTCCTGATCGCCTGGAACTTCATCTACTTCTGGCCGCTGTACACGGGGACGGCGATCCCGCTCGACGAATGGCGTTCACGTATGTGGCTTGACACATGGGTGTAAGGCATATGTGGGCACATCCCTGCTCTCCGTTCGGACACCGTTCCGAAAACTCTCCTCACAGTGGCCCCTCATGCCGCTTACAGTGCGGACACGGGAAGTGACGCAAACGGGGGAGGACGCGCGGGATGCGCAAGGGGGTCAAGGGCGCCGTCATAGGCGGCGTGCTGGTGGTGCTGGTGGGCGGGGCGGGGTACGGGGGGTACAACGTCCTGTCCGCGCTGAACGACGGCGGGGCGGCGGCCGTGAAGACCGGGCCGCCGGACGAGGACGAGGTGAAGGACACCAGCGCCAAGTTCTTCGCGGCCTGGGAGAAGGGGAAGGCGGCGACCGCGGCCTCGTACACGAACTACCCGCAGGACGCCGAGCCGCTGCTGGCGGCGTACGGGCACACCGCGCACATCACCGGCGTGCGCATCACGCCGGGCACCGCGAGCGGGGACACCGTGCCCTTCACGGTGAAGGCGACCGTGTCGTACGACGGGAAGTCCAAGGCCCTCGACTACGCGAGCCGGCTGACCGTGGTGCGCGGCGAGACCACGCACCGGCCGCTGGTCGACTGGCGGCCGTCCGTCGTCCACCCGCAGCTGCGCAAGGGCGACACGCTCGCCACCGGCGACGCGGCGACACCGCCGATCGAGGCCGTGGACCGCGACGGGAAGGTGCTGACGAAGGAGAAGTACCCCTCCCTCGGGCCGATCCTGGACGAGCTGCGCAGCCGCTACGGCGAGAAGGCGGGCGGCACGCCCGGCGTCGAGCTGGTGGTCAAGCACGCCGACCAGAGCGCCGCCGACACCACCCTGCTCACCCTCGCCAAGGGCAAGGCGGGCAAGCTCCGGACCACGCTCAGCGCCGGCGTGCAGGCGGCGGCCGAGACGGCCGTGCAGAAGTACGCCGAGTCCTCGGTGGTGGCCGTCAAGCCCAGCACGGGAGAGGTGCTCGCGGTCGCCAACCACCGCGACGACGGCTTCAACGCCGCCTTCCTCGGAGAGCTGGCGCCCGGCTCCACCATGAAGATCATCAGCGCCGCCACCCTCATCGACAACGGCATCACCAAGGCCACCGGACCGGCCCCGTGCCCGCCCACCGCGACCTGGCAGAGCCAGACCTTCAGCAACCTCAAGGGCCTCGCCCCCGACGAGCACGCGACCCTCTCCGACAGCTTCGCCCGCTCCTGCAACACCGCCTTCGTGAAGTTCGCGGACGAGGTGAAGGTGGACTCCCTCACCAGGGAGGCGCAGGAACGGTTCGGGCTCGGGCAGGACGACTGGAAGGTCGGCGTCCCGTCCTTCGACGGCCAGGTCCCGGCCTCCGGCGGGCCCGACACGGCCGCCAACATGATCGGGCAGGGCCAGGTCCAGATGAGCCCGCTGAACATGGCGTCGGTGACGGCGACCGCGATGACGGGCACCTTCCGGCAGCCGGTCATCGTGTCCCCCGAGCTGGACGGGCGGGACATCGCCACGGCCCGCGGCCTGTCGCCGGCCACGGTCGCCCAGCTCCGCTCGATGATGAACCGCACCGCCACCAGCGGCACCGCGGCCGGCGTGATGTCCGGCCTGGGCGGCGGCGACATCGGCGCGAAGACCGGCTCCGCCGAGGTCGACGGGCAGGCGAAGTCCAACAGCTGGTTCACCGGTTACCGGGGCGACATCGCCGCCGCCGCGATGACCCAGGACGGCGGCCACGGCATCGACGCGGCCGGTCCGATTGTCGCAACCCTGCTACGGACGGGCGGCTGAGATCACCCACGCCGGAAGGGACTCTAATGTGGATGCCGTCGTTGGGGAGTGTGAGGACCAAGAGGGCATCGGGGACCCTGGGGATTCGCGGAGGATCGAAGAGCAGTGGGCAAGAGAAGACGCGTCGCCGAGCGACAGCGACGGAAGACCAGCCCCGCCATGCTCGGCGGGATGATCGCCGTGGTCGTCGGCGGCGCCGGGTTCGGCGTCTACGCGCTGTACGGCGGCGGCGCGTCGGCCGACGACCGTACGCACTCCGCCTCCGAGCACAAGCACGTGAAGACCGGCCCGCTCTCCGCCACCGAGGTGCGCACCACCGCCGAACGCTTCCTGACCGCCTGGCAGCAGGGCAAGGTCACGCAGGCGGCGGCCGCCACCGACGATTCGGGCGCCGCCACCACGCTGCTCACCGGCTACACCAAGGACGCCCACGTCAAGGGCGTCAAGCTCACCGCGGGCACCCGCACCGGCGCCAAGGTCCCGTTCTCCGTGAAGGGCACGGTGTCGTACAAGGGCCTCAGCAAGCCGCTGGCGTACGACAGCACGCTCACCGTCGTACGACGGGGGAGCGACGGCAAGCCGCTGGTCGACTGGCACGCCTCCGTCGTCCACCCCGACCTGAAGGACGGCGACACGCTGGTCACCGGCGAGTCCGGCACCCCGCCCGTCAAGGCGCTGGACCGTGACGGCAGGGAGCTGACCGCCGCCAAGTACCCGTCGCTGGGCACGGTGCTGGACGGGCTGCGCGAGAAGTTCGGCAAGGTCGCGGGCGGCAGGGCGGGCGTGGAACTGCGCGTGGTGCGCGGCGGGGCGTCGACGAAGGCGAAGCTGTCCGACAAGACGCTCGTCGAGCTGAGCAAGGGCACGCCGGGCACGGTGAAGACCACGCTCGACCCCGCCTTCCAGGCCGCCGCCGAGCGGCAGGTCGGCAAGCAGAAGCGGGCGTCGGTGGTGGCCATGCGGCCCTCGACCGGCGAGATCCTCGCGGTGGCCAACACCGACCACGGCTGGAACACGGCCTTCCAGGGCTCCCTCGCCCCGGGCTCCACGATGAAGATCGTGACGTCCACGATGCTGTTCGAGAAGGGGCTCACCTCCCCGGACGCGTCGCACCCCTGCCCCAAGAAGTACAAGCTCGCCGGCTGGACGTTCCACAACGACGACAACTCCGAGATCAAGCACGGCACGTTCAAGATGAGCTTCGGGGCCTCCTGCAACAACGCGTTCATCAACTTCGCGCCGAAGCTGTCCGACAGCGACCTGACGAAGGAGGCCCAGCAGGTCTACGGCCTCGGCCTGAACAACTGGGCCGTCGGCGTCCCGTCGTTCGACGGCTCCGTCCCGGTGCAGAGCGGCGCGCAGATGGGCGCCTCGCTGATCGGGCAGGGCGGGGTGCGCATGAACCCGCTGAACATGGCCTCGGTGGCGTCGACGGTGGAGTCGGGCACCTTCCGCCAGCCGTACCTGGTGTCCTCCAGCGTGGACCACCGCACGCTGGCGAAGGCCTCGCGCACGATGTCGTCGAAGACGCAGTCCGAGCTGAAGGACGTCATGCGGTACACGGCCGCCTACGGCACGGCGGCCAAGGCCATGTCGGGGCTGGGCCCGGACTACGGCGCCAAGACGGGCTCGGCCGAGGTCGACGGCCAGAAGAAGCCCAACGGCTGGTTCACGGCGTACCGCGGCGACCTGGTCGCGGCCGGGGTGGTCCAGGCGGGCGGGCACGGCGGCGACACGGCGGGACCGATCGTGGCCTCGCTGCTGAAGATGGGCGGCTGAACCCGGGTCAGCCCCGTACGGGCTCGCCGACCAGATAGGTCCGGCGCAGGAACCGGATCAGCGCCTTCGACTCGAACTGCACCACCGAGACGCCCTCCGCGTCGTGGAACTCCACCACGGCCTGCACCCGGCCGAGCGGCCACACGCGTACGTCCCCGCTCTCGACCGGCGCCCGCAGCCCCTCCTCCAGCAGCGACCGGGAGAGGGTCCACTCGTGCGGGCCGGGCACGCCCACCCGTACCTCGCGCGGGTCGGTGTCGGGGTCGTAGCGAAGGACCACCGGCACGGCCGGATCCTCCGGGATGTCCTCGTCGGTGAATATGTGGGCCCGTGCGTACTGCTCGACTACAGACATCGGGCGGCCCCTTACCGTCGGTGACCTGTGCGGAAGCTGTGCATCCGCCTCCACTCCAATGTCGCATATCTCCCGTATTACGCGCCCTCTACCGCCCATGCCGCCACCTCGCTCTTGCGAGAGGTTCGCAACAACTGACTAAAATCAGACGGTGCACGTTCCTGACGGATTCATCGACGCCCCCACCTCCGCTGTCACCGGCGTGGTCGCCGCCGGTGCCCTCGCCGTGAGCCTGCGCGGCGCGCGGCGCGAACTCGACGAACGCACCGCGCCGCTGGCCGGGCTGGTGGCGGCGTTCATCTTCGCGGTGCAGATGCTGAACTTCCCGGTCGCGGCCGGCACCAGCGGACATCTGCTCGGCGGCGCGCTCGCCGCGATACTCGTCGGCCCCTACACCGGGGTCCTGTGCGTCTCCGTCGTCCTGCTCATGCAGGGCATCCTCTTCGCGGACGGCGGACTGACCGCGCTCGGCGTGAACGTCACCGACATGGCGATCACGACGACCGTGGTGTCGTACGCCGTCTTCCGCGGCCTGGTGAAGGTGCTGCCGCGCAGGCGGCGCGCGGTCACCGTCGCCTCCTTCGTCGCCGCGCTGGTGTCCGTGCCCGCCGCCGCGGTCGTCTTCACGCTGATCTACGCCGTGGGCGGCACCACCGACGTGGCCATCTCCAAGGTCGCCACCGCGATGATCGGCGTCCACGTCCTCATAGGCATCGGCGAGGCCGTGATCACCTCGCTCACCGTCGGCGCCGTGATCGCCGTACGGCCCGACCTGGTGTACGGCGCGCGCGGCCTGGAGCGGAAGCTCAAGCTGCGGGTGAACGGACAGCTCGTCGACGCGCCCGCCGCCGAGCCCGCCGTCCCGGTGGCCGCCCGCTCCCACCGCAAGCTGTGGCTCACCGGCCTGGTCACCTCGCTGATCCTCGCCGGGTTCGTCAGCTTCTACGCCTCCGCCAACCCCGACGGCCTGGAGAAGGTCGCCCACGACAAGGGCATCGACAAGAAGGCGGAGCGGCACGCGAGCTCCGACTCCCCGCTGGCCGGCTACGGCGTCAAGGACATCGCCGACGCCCGCTTCTCCGGCGGCCTCGCGGGGGTGATCGGCGTCGGCGTCACCGTCGTCGTGGGCAGCACGGTGTTCTGGGTGGTCGCCCGCCGGCGCCGTACCGGCGAACCGGCCGAGGCCTCCTGAGATGGGCGCCGGACACGCGCACCGGCTCTACCGGCACGGGCACTCCCCCGTGCACGCCCTGCCGCCGCACACCAAGCTCGCCGCCGCCTTCGCCTTCGTGGTGGTCGTGGTGTCGACCCCGCGCGAGGCGGTGTGGGCGTTCGGGCTGTACGCCGTCCTGCTCGGCGCGGTGGCGTACGTCGCGCGCGTGCCCGCCGGCTTCCTGCTGAAGCGGCTGCTGATCGAGGTGCCGTTCGTCGCCTTCGCCGTGCTCATGCCGTTCGTGGCGGAGGGCGAGCGGGTCGACGTCCTCGGGCTCTCGCTGAGCGTGAGCGGCCTGTGGGGCGCATGGAACGTGCTCGCCAAGGGCACCCTGGGCGTCGCCGCCTCCGTGCTGCTCGCGTCCACCACCGAACTGCGCGAACTCCTCCTCGGCCTCCAGCGCCTCAAGCTGCCGCCGCTGCTCGTGCAGATCGCCTCCTTCATGATCCGATACGGCGACGTCATCACCGACGAGATGCGCCGTATGCGGATCGCCCGGGAGTCGCGCGGCTTCGAGGCGCGGGGCGTACGGCACTGGGGCGTGCTCGCCAAGTCGGCCGGCGCGCTGTTCATCCGCTCCTACGAACGCGGCGAACGCGTGCACCTGGCCATGGTGAGCCGCGGCTACGCCGGTTCGATGCCGGTGATCGACGAGGTGACCGCGTCCCGGGCGCAGTGGTCGTACGCGCTGGCCCTCCCGGGCGCGGCCCTCGTCGTGTGCTTGCTGGGGTGGGTGCTTTGACCTGCTGGGACGGGTGCTCTCACCCCACCCCCTCGCGCACAAGTGGGATTCTGACCGGGTCGGGACCAGCCCGGTCGACGTCAACGTCAACGTCAACGCCAAGGAGGCAGCGCGTGCTCGGTTCTCGCAGCGCACCGTTCACCGTCGAAGACGCTCCCCGGTCGCGCGCCGGCGTTCGGAGGGTTCGGTGACACCTTCACTGGAAGTCTCCGGCCTCGCCTTCGCCTACCCCGACGGCCACCAGGCCCTCTTCGGCGTGGACTTCGAGATCGGGCGCGGCGAACGGGTCGCGCTGCTCGGTCCCAACGGCGCCGGCAAGACGACCCTCGTACTGCACCTCAACGGCATCCTGGGCGGCGGCGCCGGCACGGTGACCGTGGCCGGGCTGCCGGTCGGCAGGAAGCACATGGGCGAGATCCGGCAGAAGGTCGGCATCGTCTTCCAGGACCCCGACGACCAGCTGTTCATGCCGACCGTGCGGGAGGACGTGGCGTTCGGACCGGCGGCGGCCGGGCTGAAGGGGCCGGTGCTCCAGGAGCGGGTGCGCACCGCGCTGGAGCGGGTCGGCATGCAGGACTTCGCCGACCGGCCGCCGCACCACCTCTCCTTCGGCCAGCGGCGCCGGGTGGCGGTGGCGACCGTGCTCGCCATGGAGCCGGAGATCCTCGTCCTGGACGAGCCCTCCTCCAACCTCGACCCGGCCTCCCGCCGCGAGCTGGCCGACATCCTGCGCTCGCTGGACGTGACGGTCCTGATGGTCACGCACGACCTGCCCTACGCGCTGGAGCTGTGCCCGCGCTCGCTGATCCTCAGCGACGGCGTGATCGCCGCCGACGGCCCGACCGGCGAACTCCTGTCCGACGACGCGCTGATGCGCGCCCACCGCCTGGAACTGCCCTTCGGCTTCGACCCGCGGTCCGTGACAATGGGCGCGTGACACATCGACGCGTGACACATCAGGAGGAGTCCGGGGCGCCGCCGTCGCCGCTCCTCGACGAGCAGTTGTGCTTCGCGCTGTACGCCGCCCAGCGCGCGGTGACGGCCGCGTACCGCCCGCTCCTCGACGAGCTCGGGCTCACCTACCCGCAGTACCTGGTGCTGCTGGTGCTGTGGGAGCGCGGCGAGACGACCGTGAAGGAGCTGGCCGGCGCGCTGCGCCTCGACTACGGCACGGTGTCGCCGCTGCTGAAGCGGCTGGAGGCGGCGGGCCTGGTCCGCCGTGAGCGCTCGGCGCGGGACGAACGCTCGGTGCTCGTCGCCTGCACGGGGCTCGGGGAGGACCTGCGGGAGCGCGCGGCGCGCGTACCCGGCACGCTCCTGACGACGACGGGGCTCGACGCGGCGGAAGTCGCGCGGTTGCGCGAGGAGTTGTGGAGGCTCGCCGAGCGCACCGCCCGCGCGGCAACCGTCCGGTAATCGGGTTACCCGCAGTTACCTCCCCCGGCCGGAGACAGCCGACGTACCGGCCAGTACCTTGTGCACGATGTACTTGTGCGCACCTGTTCCGGGGAAGGCCGACCATGACTGACGGCACCGCTGTCGACACCCGCCCGACGAAGATCATGTACGTCGCCGAAGCCACCGCGCACGGCGGCCGGAACGGCTATGTCACCAGCCAGGACGGCCATATCGACCTGAAGGTCGCGATGCCTGTGGCACTGGGCGGCGACGGGGGCGGCACCAACCCCGAGCAGCTCTTCGCCGCCGGCTACAGCTCCTGCTTCCACAACGCCCTGATCCTGGTCGGCAACCGGGCGGGCTACGACCTCAGCGGTTCCACGGTCGCCGCGAAGGTCGGCATCGGCCCCAACAGGACCCGCGGCTACGGGCTCGCGGTCGCCCTCAGCGTCTCCCTGCCGGTCCTCGACCCGGACATCGCCGGCAAGCTGGTGGACGCGGCGCACGAGGTGTGCCCGTACTCGAACGCCACGCGGGGCAACATCGATGTAACGATCGTCCTCGGCTAGGCAGACGCAGGAATCCCAGGCTCAGGGTCGGCGTTGCCGCCACTGTCGAAGGTGAGCCGGAGGGAAGTGCAGGACCATGGACGCGGTCGTGAACGGCGTTGACGTGAACGGGGCGGTGGCCGAGGGCTTCGAGCCGGTCAGGGAGGCGTTCGCGGCCAACTTCGCGCTGCGGGGCGAACGGGGCGCGGCCGTGGCCGTGTACCGGGACGGACACAAGGTCGTCGACCTGTGGGCCGGCACCAAGAACGTCGACGGCACGGACGGCACGGACGGCTCGGCTCCCTGGGAGCGGGGCACCGCCCAGATCGTGCGCTCCGCGACGAAGGGCGTCGCCGCCGCCGCGCTGCTGCTTCTGCACCAGCGCGGGGAGCTGGACCTGGACGCCCCGGTCGGCGAGTACTGGCCGGAGTTCAAGGCGGCGGGCAAGGAGCACACGCTGGTCCGGGACCTGCTCGCACACCGGGCCGGCGTCCCCGTGCTGGACCGGCCGCTCACCCCCGAGCAGGCCGCCGACCCCGACCTCGGCGCGGCGGCCGTGGCCGCCCAGGCACCGGTGTGGGAGCCGGGCACCGACCACGGCTACCACGCGCAGACCTTCAGCTGGCTCACGAGCGAGCTGCTCCGCCGGGTCACCGGCCGCCCGATCGGCGAGTGGATCGCCGCGGAGATCGCCGGGCCGGTCGGCGCCGACCTGTGGGTGGGCCTGCCGGAGACGGAGGCCGGGCGGGTGGGCCGGATCGGCCCGGTCGAGGCCCCCGAGACGGCCGGAGGACTCAAGACCCGTCCGAAGCGTGCGGTCGCCGAGGCCTACGCCGACCCCGGCTCCCTGACCCGCCGCGCCTTCGCCGCGATCACCCCGCTGCCCAACGAGAACTCTCCCGCCTACCGCGCCGCCGCCCTCCCCGCCTCCAACGGCATCGCGACCGCCGACGGCCTCGCACGCTGCTACGCGTCCCTGATCGGCGAGGTGGACGGCGGCACCCGCCTCTTCACCCCGGGCACCGCGGACCTGGCCCGCACCGAGCACTCCACCGGCCCCGACCGCGTGCTCGTGGTGCACACCCGGTTCGGCCTCGGCTACATGCTGCACGGCAGCGCGTCCCCACTCCTGGGCCCGACCTCCTTCGGCCACCCCGGCCGCGGCGGCGCCCTCGGCTTCGCCGACCCCGAATCGGGCATCGCCTTCGGCTACGTCACCAACGGCCTGCGCCAGAGCGTGACAGCGGACCCGCGCGCACAGGCACTGGTACGGGCGGTACGACACGCCCTGCCCGCCGCCCGCTGACAGCCACCGAGAGCCCCCGCACGCCTCGGCCGCGCCGACGCAGGCGTTGGTGTGGTGTTCAGACGTGGATCGCGTGGGACGTCCGGCCGGACGCCTCGTCGATCTCTCCGTGTGCCTTGGTCAGCAGTTGCATGGCCAGGTCGTTGAGGGCGCGGCCACCCGCTATCTCCTCGCCGACCCGTGGCTGGTTGGCGTCGGTGCGGTGGCGGCTGGCGTGGCCGTGCGCCCGCACCTCCGTGCCGTCGGGCAGGCGGACGAGGGCCGCCGCCCGGGTGTGCATGTCGTCCTCCTCGAACTCGAGCTCGATGTGCCATCCCACCGTCGTACGCATGTCGACCACCTCCGGAACCGTTGATTCCAGGGTGCTCCCAGAAGGCCCGCGCCGTCACGTCGGGGCGCCACCGCACAGGCCGGGAACCGTCACTTCTCGTCGAAGCTGGCGAAGTACGCGGCGGCCATGTCCTCGTCCGCGTGGCCCTGCGCGGCGGCCCGCGCGAACCGCTCGGCCGCCGCCTCGGCGACGTCGAGACGGGCGCCGCCCCGCTCGCCGGCCCGGACGATCAGCCGGGCGTCCTTCTCGGCGGTGCCCACCGCGAACTGGGCCGGCGTCAGCCGCCCCTCCAGCACCAGCTGCGACTTGGCCCGCAGATAGCCCATGTCCAGCGGGCCGCCCTCGATGAGGTCGAAGAAGCTCGCCGGATCCACGCCGAGCGCCTTCGACAGCGCCAGCACCTCGCCGGCCGCCGCGGTGGCCGCCAGGACCCAGCTGTTGGCGACCAGCTTCAGCCGGGTGGCCCCGGCCGCCGCCGCGTCCTCGCCGGACCACACGGTACGGGCGCCGACCGCGTCGAACACGGGCGTGACCGTCTTCCGCCCCTCCTCGGGACCGGCGGCCAGCACGGTCAGCTGCCCGGCCTCGGCGGGCTGCCGGGTGCCCAGCACCGGGGCGTCGTAGAAGACGAGGCCGTGCTCGCGGGCGAACCCGGCCAGCTCGGCGACGGCCTCGAGCCCGGCGGTGGTGGACTGCGCCCAGACGGCGCCGGACCGCAGGCCGGGAAGGGCCTCGCGCATGACCTCCCGGACCGCGTCGCCGTCGTACAGCATGGTGAGCACGACGTCGGCGCCCTCGACGGCCTCGGCGGGCGTGCCGGCGATGTACGCGCCGTCCGCGGCCAGCGGTTCCGCCTTGGCCCGGGTGCGGTTCCACGCCCGGACGGTGTGTCCGGCCCTGGCGATGCAACGGGCCATCGCGGCACCCATGATGCCGGTGCCCAGGACGCTCACGGTGAGCTTGTCGGTCATGGCGGTCACTTCCTGTTCCCATGTCGCCGTACAGGCCTCAGCTTCCCGTAGGCGGCAGGGACACGCCCGCTATCCGGCGTGCAGCATCAGCCCGATGCCGACCACCATGAGCCCCGCGGCGGCGATCCGGGGCAGCCCGAAACGCTCCTTGAAGAACACCGCCCCGATGGCCGCGCCGACGATGATCGAGGACTCCCTCAACGCCGCGATGGGCGCCAGTTCGGCCCGGGTCTGGGCCCACAGGACCAGGCCGTAGGCGGCGACCGAGAGGGCGGCGCCGAGCAGGCCGAGGGCGGCGAAGGGGCGTAGGACGGCGACCGTCTCCCCGCGCCAGCGCCAGAGGGCGTATCCGGAGATCCACAGCCCCTGGAGCACCATCAGCCAGGCGATGTACCCGAGGGCGGAGCCGGAGGCCCGCACGCCGAGGCCGTCGACGACGGTGTACGCGGCGATGGACAGCCCCGTGGCGAGGGCCGCCCCGATCGCCGTCCACTCGGGCCGCCGCCCGCGCAGCCCCCACACGGCGACCCCGGTCAGCCCCGCGCAGGACAGCGCGACCCCCGCCGCGGCCCAGCCGTCGGGCACCTCGTGCGCGAAGACGGCGGCGAACACGGTGACGACCAGCGGTGCGGTGCCGCGGGCGATGGGATAGGCCTGCCCGAAGTCGCCCAGCCGGAAGGAGGTCATCAGCAGGACGATGTACACGAAGTGGATGCCCGCCGAGCCGATCAGGTACGGCCACGCCCGCCCCGCCGGGACCGGGGCGAAGCACGCCAGGACCAGCCCGATCAGCACACCGCCGGTCAGGATCAGGGTGAAGCCGACGAGCTTGTCGGTGATCCGGTGCGCGATGGCGTTCCAGCTGGCGTGGGTGACGGCGGCGAGCAGGACGGCGGAGGTGACCAGCGGGGTCACGCGGTGCGCTCGCGCACGTCCACCAGGGTGGCTCCGGCGTGGGCGACCAGCGTCCCGGGTGCCATGGGGAAGACGGTGTACGGGGTTCCGGCGGCGGCCCACACGACGTCGTGGTCGAGGAGTCGCCGGTCGGCGAGCACCCGCGTCCGGGTCCGGTGCCCGAAGGGGGGCACGCCGCCGATGGCGTACCCGGTCGTCTCCCGTACCACCTCGGCCTTGGCCCGGGTGACGCGTGTGGCCCCGAGTTCGGCCCGTACCCGCTCCACGTCCACGCGGGAGGCCCCGTCCATGAGCACGAGTACCGGCACGCCGTCCGCCGCGAAGATCAGCGACTTGCAGATCTGGCTCAGCTCGCAGCCGATGGCGGCGGCGGCCTCGGCGGCCGTACGGGTCGCCTCCGGGAAGCGGCGGACGCGGGAGCGGAGCTCCCCGAGGCCGAGTTCGTCCAGGGCGGCGGCGAAACGGGGATGGGCTTCGCGGCGGTCGTCGGCGTCAGTGGCGGCGGTCGTCGTCATGCCGGGCACGGTAGTGGTAGGTGTACCGCGCAGGCGACCCCGTTTCGGGCGGGCGGGGCGGGACGGGACGGGGACGAGGGAGCCGGTGAGGGCGCGCCGTCCCCACGGCGCCCTCACCGGCGTTGGTGGTCAGGAGCGGGGCGTCAGACGCGCACCAGCTCCCGGTCCTCGTCCCCGTCCTTGGCGCGGGGTTCGGCGCCGGCGCGCAGGCCCTCGCCCTCGACGTCCACGTTGGGCAGCGCGCGGTCCAGCCACTTCGGCAGCCACCAGGCCTTCTTGCCGAGGAGCGCGAGCACCGCCGGGACGATGGCCATGCGGACGATGAACGCGTCGAAGAAGACGGCGATCGCGAGTCCGAAGCCGATCATCTTGATCATCGACTCGCTGGAGCCGATGAAGCCGGAGAAGACGGCCATCATGATCACGGCCGCCGCCGTCACCACCCGGGCGCTGTACTTGAAGCCGGTCACCACCGCCTGGCCGGGCGTCTCCCCGTGCACGAACGCCTCCCGCATCCGGGTCACGAGGAACACCTCGTAGTCCATCGCGAGGCCGAAGACGACGCCCACCATGAAGATCGGCATCATCGACATGATCGGGCCGGTCTCCTCGACGTTCATCAGGCCCGACAGCCAGCCCCACTGGAAGACCGCGACCACCGCGCCCAGCGCGGCCGTCACCGACAGCAGGAACCCGAGGGCCGCCTTCAGCGGGACCAGGATCGAGCGGAAGACCACGATCAGCAGCAGGAAGGCCAGGCCGACCACCAGGGCCAGGTAGGGCAGCAGCGCGTCGTTCAGCTTCTGCGAGAAATCGATGTTCATCGCCGTGGAGCCGGTGACCAGCACCTTGGCGTCGGTCTTCGCGGTGATGTCCGTGCCCTTGTCACGGATGGCGTGGACCAGGTCCTCGGTGGTGGCCGAGGACGGCTTGGAGTCGGGGATGACGGTGATCGTCGCGGTGTCGCCGGCCTTGTTGGGCGCGGCCGGGGTCACCGTCACGACATCCTTGAGGCCCTTGATCTCGTCGCCGACCTTGGTGAAGGCGGCCTTCGGGTGGGCGCTGTCCTTGGCGTCGACGACGATCATCAGCGGCCCGTTGAAGCCCGGCCCGAAGCCCTCGGAGAGCAGGTCGTAGGCGCGGCGCTGGGTGGTCGAGGTCGGCTGGGAGCCGTCGTCCGGGAGGCCGAGTTCCAGGGAGGAGGCGGGGATCGCCGCCGCGCCGAGGCCGATCACGCCGAGCAGGAGTACGGCGACCGGGCGGCGTACGACGAAGCTCGCCCAGCGCGTGCCCATGTTGGGGCGGCCCGCCTGCTTGGGCCTGCGGCCACCGCCGAGCAGCTTGCTCTTCTCGCCGGCCGGCTTGACCTTGCGGCCCGCGTAGCCGAGCAGCGCCGGGATCAGGGTCAGCGCGATCAGTACGGCGATGGCGACCGTTCCCGCCGCCGCGACGCCCATCTTGGTCAGCATCGGGATGTTGACGACGGACAGGCCGACCAGGGCGATGACGACGGTCAGGCCGGCGAAGACGACCGCCGAGCCCGCCGTGCCGACGGCCCGTCCGGCCGCGTCCTCGCGGTCGCGGCCCTCGGCGAGTTCGGCGCGGTAGCGGGAGACGATGAAGAGGGCGTAGTCGATGCCGACGGCGAGGCCGATCATCGACGCGAGGGTGGAGGTCGTCGAGCCGAGGTCGAGGGTGGAGGCGAGCGCGGTGATCGTGGAGACGCCGATGCCGACGCCGATGATCGCGGTCAGCAGCGGGAATCCGGCCGCGAGCAGCGAGCCGAAGGTGATGACGAGGACGACCGCGGCGACCGCGATGCCGATGATCTCGCTGGAGCCGGTCTCGGGGGTGGCGCTGAGCGCGTCACCGCCGATCTCCACGGTGAGCCCGGAGGCCCGCGCGTGCTGCGCGGCCTCCTTGAGCGCGTCCTTGGTGGAGTCCTCCAGCTCCATGCCGGAGACCTTGTACCGCACCGAGGCGTAGGCGACCCTGCCGTTCTTGCTGACGGCGTGCGTCTTGTAGGGGTCGGCGACGGAGGAGACCTCGGAGCCGCTCTTCAGCTCCTCGACCGCCTTGTGGACGGCCTTCTTGTTCTCCTTGTCGGTCATCTTCTCGCCGCTCGGCGCCTTGAAGACGACCCGCGCGGTGGCGCCGTCGGCGGTGGTGCCGGGGAAGCGCTGTTCCAGCAGGTCGAAGGCCTTCTGGGCCTCCGTGCCCGGGATGGAGAAGGAGGTGTTGCCGGCAGCCGGCGCGGAGGCGGCGCCCACCCCGGCGAGGGTGAGCAGCGCGACCCATATCAGGGCGACGAAGTGCCGTCGCCGGAAGGCGAGTCGGCCGATTTTGTAGAGGAACGTGGCCACGGAGGCGTACTCCCGGTCAGGTCGTGGGGTTCTTCTGGGCAGGGTCGATCAGCCCGACGACGTGAGCGGGTACGTCAGGTTGGTGGGCTTGCTGGGGAGAGGGTCCGGCTGAGTGCTCAGCCGGCGGGCGCGCCGAGGGCGGGGAGGACCACGGCGTCGATGTACGAAAGGAGGAAGGCCTGCGTCGGCGGCTGCTCGTCGATCATCGCGCGGGCGGCGAACCCGCCGATCATCATGTGCATCACGTAGTCGATCGCGGGGTTGTCCGCACGGACCTCGCCCCGGTCGATCGCCCGTTGCAGCACGCGGCGGAACTCCGCCATCTCCGGCTCGATGAGGTGGTCCTTGAAGGCCCTCAGGAGGTCCGGGTTGGAGTGGATCGCCATGGCCAGGCCCCGCATCAGCGCGGAGTTCTGCTCCATCTCGCAGTCGTCCGCGCGCAGGGTGAGGGCGTGCAGATCACCTCTGAGCGACCCGGTGTCGACGTCATCGGCCGAGTGGCCCGGCTTGTCGTGCCGCACGGCCTTCGCCACCAGCTCGGCCTTTCCGCCCCACTGGCGGTAGAGGGTGGCCTTGCTGGACCGGGTGCGGGCGGCCACGGCGTCCATGGTGAGGGCGTCGTAGCCGACTTCCCGGAGCAGGTCGAGCACGGCCCCGTACAACTCGGCCTCGCGCTCGGGTGTGATCCGACTGCGGCGCGCGGTGGCGACCTCGGTCATCTCTCTCACCCTTCCGCTCCGAACGACTCGCTTTCCGTACAGGAAGAATGTAGCGCAAGGCACCAGCGAAACGAAACCGTTTCGTACGTGTGTTGCGTCACGCCTGGTGGGAGGGGGTGTTTTCTCACGAGTTGCTCCAGTCCGTCCCCGGGGAAAGCCTGGGGAGGTGAGCTATCTGCGCCTGCCGCATCTCAGCGGCGAACTGCTGTGCTTCGTGGCCGAGGACGACCTCTGGCTGACCCCCCTCGACACCCCGGGCCGCGCCTGGCGGCTCACGGTCGACCGTACCAAGGCCGGTCACCCCCGTTTCTCGCCCGACGGGCGCCACATCGCGTACACGACCTGGCGCAGTCTGGTGCCCGAGATCCACCTGGTCGCGGTCGACGGCGGGCCGGCGCGGCAGCTGACGTACTGGGGCAGCCCCGACACCCAGGTGTGCGGCTGGACCCCGCCCGACGAGGACGGGCACAGCGACATCCTGGCCGTCGCCTCCCACGGCGAGCCCTTCTCGTACTTCACCTGGTCCTACAAGGTCACCCCCGCCGGCGACCCGGGCCGCAAGCTGCCCTGGGGCCCGGTCTCCGACATCCAGGTCGCCGACGTCGACGGCGAGCACAGGACCCTGCTGCTGACCGGCACCCCGCCGCACGAGCCGGCCTCCTGGAAGCGGTACCGGGGCGGCGCCATGGGCCGGCTGTGGCTGCACGGGCAACGGCTGCTGCCCGACATCGGCGGGCACCTGCACTCCCCCATGTTCGTCGGCGGCCGCATCGCCTTCCTCTCCGACCACGAGGGCATCGGCAACCTGTACTCCTGCGCGTACGACGGCACCGACCTGCGCCGCCACACCGACCACGACGCCTTCTACGCCCGGCACGCCGCCAGCGACGGCACCCGGATCGTCTACCAGTGCGCGGGTGACCTGTGGATGGTCGACGACCTGGCGCCGGACTCGGAACCGCACAAGCTGGACGTGCGCCTGTCCGGGCCGCGCGCGGGCCGCCGTCCGTACCAGATCCCGGCCGCCCAGCACGTGGACGGCATCTCCGTGGACGAGACGGGCCGGGCCAGCGCCGTCGTCGTACGCGGCTCCCTGCACTGGCTCACCCACCGCGACGGGCCCGCCCGCACGATCACCGACACGCCCGGGGTACGCGCCCGGCTCCCGGAGATGCTGGGCTCGACCGGGCAGGTCGCCCACGTCACCGACGCCGAGGGCGAGGACGCGATCGAGATCGCCCAGCTGCCCCGCGCCACCGGCGACCGCGAGCCCCGCCGGCTCGCCTCCGGACGGCTGGGCCGCGTCCTGGAGATGGTCTCCGACCCCGAAGGCGAACGCCTGGCCCTCGCCGCCCACGACGGCCGACTGCTACTCCTCGACGTCACGGAGAACCCGCCCCCCACCACCTCCGGCAACAACACCGCCCCCGGCAACCCCAACGACGCCGGCCCGGGCGGGCCCAGCGGTCTCGGGGACTCCGGCGGCTCCGGCGGTCTCGGGGATTCCGGCGGTCCCGGCAGTCCCGGGGATTCCGACGGTCTCGGGGACTCCGGCGGCCCCGGGGACTCCGGCGGCCCCGGGGACTCCGGCGGTCTCGGGGTCTCCCGCGGTCCCGGCAGCTCCGGCGACGTCGGCAGCTCCGGCGGTCTCGGGGCCTCCGGCGGTCCCGGCGGCTCCGGCGGCTCCGGCGGCTCCGGCGGCCTCGGCAGCTCCGAGGCCGGCCCCAGTGGCCCAGGTGACTCCCCCGGCTCCGGCGGGCTCGGCGCTCCCGGTGGGCCCGGTGGCTCCGGTGACGGGGTCACCGAGTTGATCCGGTCGGTGAACGGGCCCGTGCGGGATCTCGCGTTCTCGCCGGACGGGGCTTGGCTGACCTGGTCGCATCCGGGGATCGGGCGGACGTTGCGGCAGATCAAGATGGCCCGGATAAAGGACGGGCTGATCGTCGACGTCACCAACGGCCGCTTCGAGGACGAGAACCCGGTGTTCACCCGGGACGGCCGGTATCTGGCGTTCCTGTCCTGGCGGGGCTTCGACCCGGTGTACGACGTGCACACCGGGGACCTGTCCTTCCCGCTCGGCTGCAAGCCGTACCTCGTCCCCCTGTCCTCGGCGACCCCCTCCCCCTTCGCCCTGAACCCGGAGGGCCGGCCGGCGGCCGGCGGCCTGGACCCGGTCGAGGACGAGGAGGGCGGCGAGGCGGGCGCGGTGACCGTGGAGGTCGAGGGGCTGGAGAACCGGGTGACGCCGTTCCCGGTCACCGCCTCCAAGTACTCCGCGCTGCAACCGGTCGCCGGCGGCGGCCTGGTCTGGCTGCGCTGGCCGATCTCGGGCGCGCTGGGCGAGACGTTCGCGAACCCGGACGACACCACCGGCCGGCCGACCCTGGAGTACTTCAACATCACCAAGGGGAAGAAGTCCGAACTCGTCGGCCACCTCGACTGGTTCGCGGTGAGCGGCGACGGCACCCGGCTGGTCGTGGTCGACGAGGGCGACCTGCGGGCGGTGCCGTCCACCGAGCCCGGCGACGCCGACTCGACGACCTGGATCGACGCCCGCCGGATCCTGCACGAGGTCGACCCGGAAGCCGAGTGGCACCAGGCCTACGACGAGGCCGGCCGTCTCATCCGCGCCTACTTCTGGGACCCGGGGATGTCCGGCATCGACTGGGACGCGGTCCTCGACCAGTACCGGCCGCTGGTCGAACGCGTCGCCTCCCCCGACGAGTTCGCCGACCTGCTGCGCGAGGTGCTCGGCGAGCTCGGCACCTCGCACGCCTACGTCAGCGCCGCCCGCCGCAACGAGGGCCCGGCACACTACCAGCGCCTGCAGGGCCTGCTGGGCGCCAATTTCGTACGTAAGGACGGTCGTTGGGCAATCCGGCGGATTCTGCCCGGCGACTCCTCCGATTCCAGGGCCCGCTCCCCACTGGCCGGCACCGGTATCCGGGGCGGCGCGGTCCTGACCCATGTCGACGGCCGGCCGGTGGACCCGGTGGCGGGGCCCTACCCGCTGCTGGCGGGGGCCGGCGGCACGACGGTGGAGCTGACCTTCGCACCGCCGGAGGGCGAGGAGGGCCCGGCCCGGCGGGTCGCCGTCGTCCCGCTCGTCGACGAGCGCCCCCTGCGCTACCAGGACTGGGTCGCCAAACGCCGCGCGCTGGTGCACGACCTGAGCGGTGGCAAGTGCGGCTACCTGCACATCCCCGACATGGGCGGCTCCGGCTGGGCCCAGTTCAACCGCGACCTGCGCATGGAGGTGTCCCGGCCCGCGCTCATCGTGGACGTACGCGGCAACGCGGGCGGGCACATCAGCGAGCTGGTGATCGAGAAGCTGAGCCGGAGCATCATCGGCTGGGACCTGACCCGGAACGCCCAGCCGGTGTCGTACACCTCCAACGCGCCCCGAGGACCGGTGGTGGCGCTGGCCGACGAGGCGACGTCCTCCGACGGCGACATGATCACGGCCGCCTTCAAGCTGCTCAAGCTGGGACCGGTGGTCGGGCAGCGCACCTGGGGCGGGGTGGTCGGGATGACCGGGCGGCACCGGCTGGGCGACGGCACGGTGATCACGGTGCCGATGAACGCGGCCTGGTTCGACGCGTACGGCTGGTCCGTGGAGAACCACGGCGTCGCCCCCGACGTGGAGGCGCTGCGCACCCCGCTGGACTGGGCGGAGGGCCGGTACGCGCAGCTGGCCGACGCGGTGGAGCTGGCGCTGGAGATGCTGACCACCGAACCCGCGGCGGTCCCGCCCGACTACCGCGACGTGCCGGACCGTTCGCGGCCCAAGCTGCCGCGACGGCCCACGGACCGGTGACCGGCCACGCGAGAAGGGGCGCCCCTCGTCAGGGGCGCCCCTCAGGGTCAGGAGACCGCGTCAGGCGTCGTAGTCCTGGCTGAAGCGGTCGTGCATCTCCTGCTCCGTGTCGTCCATGTCCTGACGACCGTGCTCACGCTGCTGCCCACGCTGCGGGGACTGCTGCTGACCGCGCTGCGGAGACTGCTGCGGCCCGCGCTTCGGGGGCTGCTGGCCACGCTGGCCGGCCTTCTCACGGGCCTCGCCGATCTTCTGCTTGCCCTGCTCCTGCATGCCGCGGGCCTTCTCCTGGAACTGGTCCTTCATACCCATGTGGGTTCACTCCCGTGGTGGGTGGGGGGTTGGCCCCTCGGTGGGGCCTCGACCAGATTCACACGGGCGGACACACTCCGCATTTCGATCATTAACGGTACGTAACACCCGCTGGTCCAGGGCCAGTTTCGGCCACGGCTAGCCGCGCCGCACCGACCGCTCCCGCTCGTCGGCCTCCCCGCCCGCGCCCACCAGGCCCGTCCGCATGCCCCGCAGCCGGGGCGCGAACCGGCGCATCTCCCGCTGGCCCACCGTCCCGATGAGCCCTGGCAGATACCCGCGCACTCCCTGCATCCCGCGCAGCCACCACTGCCCGTACACATGGCCGGCGCGCCGCTCGATCCCGGCCACGATCCGGTCGACCGCCGGGCCCAGCGGATAGGTCTTGTTGGACGGCCAGGGCAGCCGCTGCCTGAGCTCGCGCATCACCTCGTCCTGGTCGGCGCCGCGCACCATGTCCGTGTCGGTCCACGACAGATAGGCCACGGCGACGCGGACGCCCTGATGGCCGACCTCGGCGCGCAGGCTGTGCGCGTACGCCTCCACACCCGACTTGGAGGCGCAGTACGCGGTCATCATCGGAGCCGGGGTGATCGCGGCGAGCGAGGCGACCTGGAGCAGGTAGCCCCGGCTCTCGACCAGCAGCGGCAGGAAGGCGCGTGCGGTCACCGCCGAGCCGATCAGATTGACCTCGATCACCCGCCGCCAGGCCTCCGGGTCGGAGTCCGCGAAGGGACCGCCGGTCGCCACCCCGGCGTTGGCGACGACGATGTCGACCTTGCCGAACCGTTCCTTGACCTCCTGGGCGACCCGGTTCATCGCCTCGTGGTCGGTGACGTCGGCGTACCAGTGGTCGCTGTCGCTGTGCAGCCGCCCGGAGACCTCCTTCAGCGCCTCCGGCTCCAGCCCGACCAGCGCCACCTTGGCGCCGCGCGCGGAGAGCTTGCGCGCGAGCAGCTCGCCGACGCCGCGCGCGGCCCCGGTGACCACCGCGACCTGTCCTTCGAGATCCACTCTGCTCATGCGCTCTCGCTCTCCTTGACCGTGTCCGTCACGTATCCGGTGACCAGTTCCCGGATCTTCCCGGTCACCAGCTCCGGTGCCTCCACCGGTGTCATGTGGCCGACGCCGGCCAGCTCGGTGCTGCCCACGCAGTGCGGCAGCGCGGCCACCAGCGAGTGCGCGTGCACCGGCGGGGTCATGCGGTCCGCCGTGCCCACGACCACGACCGTCGGCGCCCGCAACTCCCGTACGGCGTGGTCGAGGTCGAGCGTGTCCAGCACCAGTGACCAGGCGTGGCGCACGGCGCGCGGGCAGGCGTGCACGATCCGCGCGCACGCCTCCACCATGTGCGGGGCCGAACCGGCGCCCATGGTGGCGTACTTGAGGATGCGCCGCGCGAGGGGCGTGACCGGTCCCAGCGGGGCGCGCGAACCCAGGACGCGCGCCGTGAGCCAGGAGCGCACCCGCCCCGCGCGCAACGGCACCACGAGCGACTCGGCGACCAGCCGCGAACTGCCCGTGCTGCACAGCAGGACGGCCGCCGCGTGGTCGCGGAAGCGGGCACGCGCGGAGGCGGCCAGCACCGTCATCCCGCCCATGGAGTGGCCCACGATCACGGCCTTCTCCCCCGGCGCGAGGGTCTCGGCGAGCACCGCCTCCAGGTCGTCGGCGAGCGCCTCGGCGGTGCAGCCGGGGCTCGCCGGGCTGCGGCCGTGTCCGCGCTGGTCGTAGGCGATGACCCGGTGGTCCACGGCCAGCTCCCGGATCTGCGCCGCCCAGAACGCGGTCGAGCAGGTCCAGCCGTGGGCCAGGACGACGGAGGGCGCGCCGTCGGGGCCGTGCACCTCGACGTGCAGCCGGGCGCCGTCGGCGGAGACGGCCGTCAGGACGCGGCCGGGCGTGGGCGGGGCGTACGGGCCGGAGGCCACGTGGGGGAGGCGGCTCATGCGGTGACCTCGCCGACGGTCTCGGCGCCGGTCTCACCGGCGGTCTCTGCGCCGGCCGGGGTCCGGCTCGCGACGGCCGGCCGGATCACCTGGTACTCCGCCAGGTCCACCCGCCGGGTCGCCCGGCGGAACTCGGTCGTCGTGCCCGGCCAGATGGTGGTGTTGCGGCCGCTGGCGTCCAGGTACCAGCTGGTGCAGCCGCCGGTGTTCCACACGGTGCGCCTCATACGCTCCTGCACCCGGTGGTTCCAGGCCTCCACGGCGTTCGGGCGGGCGTCGAGTGCCACCCGGCCGCCGAGGACGTCGAGCTGGCGCACGAAGTCGGCCAGGTAGTTCAGCTGGGACTCGATCATCAGGATCATGGAGGAGTTCCCGAGGCCGGTGTTGGGGCCGATGACCGTCATCCAGTTCGGGAAGCCGGCGGCACTGGCCCCGCGCAGCGCCTGCATCCCGTCCTTCTTCCAGGCCTCGGCGAGCGTGATGCCCTCCGCCCCGACCACCCGCTCGGCGATCGGCATGTCGGTGACGTGGAAGCCGGTGCCGAAGACGATCGCGTCGGCCTCGGCCTCGCTGCCGTCGGCGGCGACGAGGGTCGAGCCGCGCACCTCGGCGAGCCCGCTCGCGACGACGTCGACGTTGGGGCGGGCGAGGGCCGGGTAGTACTCGCTGGACAGCAGGATCCGCTTGCAGCCGATGCGGTAGTCCGGGGTGAGCTTGGCGCGCAGGGCCGGGTCCTTGACGGCCCGCGCCATGTTGCGCTTGGCGAGCCGCTCGACCAGGCCCAGCTCGTCGGGGTGCTTGGTGAACGCCTGGACCTGCAACTCCCGGATGCCCCACAGCAGTCCGCGCCTGAGCTGCGTGGTGAACGGCAGGGCCCGGTGCAGCCGCCGCTCGACATCGCCGATCGCCCGGTCCATCCGGGGCATCACCCAGGGCGGGGTGCGCTGGAAGAGGGTCAGCCGGGAGACGCGGGGCTGGACGGACGGCACGATCTGGATCGCCGACGCGCCCGTACCCACCACGGCGACCCGCTTGCCGGTGAGGTCGTGGTCGTGGTCCCAGCGGGCCGAGTGGAAGACCTTGCCGGGGAAGGTGTCGAGGCCGGGGATGTCGGGGATCTTCGGGTCGGACAGCGGGCCGGTGGCGGAGACCACGAGGTCCGCCGACAACGAGCCGCTGCTCGTCTCGATGTGCCACCGCAGCCTCTCCGCGTCCCAGGTCATCCGCTTCACCTCCGCGCCGAAGCGGATGTGGGGCCGCAGCCGGAAGACGTCCGTCACGTGTTCCAGGTAGGCGCGGATGTGCTCCTGTCCGGAGAAGGTGCGCGGCCAGTCGGGGTTGGGCGCGAAGGAGAAGGAGTACAGATGTGACGGCACGTCACAGGCGCACCCCGGGTAGCTGTTGTCCCGCCAGGTGCCGCCGACGCTGTCGGCCCGTTCCAGGACGACGAAGTCGGTGACCCCCTCGCGGCGCAGTCGCACGGCCGCGCCCAGCCCGCCGAATCCGGATCCGATCACCGCCACCCGTACGTGTTCGTGCTCGCTCATCCCGACAGCCTCCCTGCCCGACGCGACCCTGCGCTCCGCACCCTGCACTCTGCCAGTGAACACTGGCGCAATGGACTGTAGAGCAGGTCCGTACCGACCGGTAGGGGGCGCGGCGAGGAAAGTTACCCCGGGTACGACATAGGGTGCGGGCGTGGCAGACAAGCGCGAGTACCGCATGGAGGAGCTGGCCCGGCTGGCCGGCATCACGGTCCGCACCCTGCGCTTCTACCGGGAACGCAAGCTGATACCCCCGCCCCGCCGCGAGGGCCGCATCGCCTGGTACGACGACCACCACCTGGCCCGCCTGCGCACGATCGCGGCGCTGCTGGAGCGCGGCCACACCCTCACCGGCATCGCGGAACTCGCCGAAGCCCTCGACCAGGGCCGCGACGTCGCCGACCTGCTCGGCGTCGACGACCCCACCGAGGAGGAGCCGGTCCGCCTCACCCCCGAGGAACTCGCCGCACGCTTCGAGGGCCACGTCACCCCGGAGAACCTCGCCGCCGCGATGGAACTCGGCTACCTCGGCACCGACGGCGACGAGATCGTCCACATCAGCCGCCGCCTGCTGGACGTCTCCTCCGCCCTGGCCCGCGAGGGCATCCCGCTCGCGGAGGTCCTGGCGGTCGCGGGGCGCGTACGCGAACACGCCGACGCCCTCGCCGAACTCTTCACCGACCTCGTCCTGCGCCACGGCCCCGAGGAGGACCTGCAACGCCTGCGCCCCCTGGCCCGCAGCGTGGTGGAGGCGGAACTCTCCCTGGCCCTGGACCGCCGACAGCGCAAGCGGGACTGACCGGAGCCGGGCGGCCCCGGAGGTCCTAGAGGTCGTAGACCACCGTCACCGGCGCATGGTCGGACCAGCGCTCCTCGTGCGTGGCCGCCCGCTCCACGAAGCCCTTGACGGCCTTTCCCGCGAGTGTGGGCGTCGCCACGTGGAGGTCGATGCGCCATCCTGAGTCGTTGTCGAAGGCCCGCCCCCGGTAGGACCACCACGAGTACGGCCCCGCCACGTCCGGGTGCAGCGCCCGTACGACGTCGACGTAGCCGCCGTCCCTCTCGTCGAAGACCTGGCTCAACCACTCCCGCTCCTGAGGCAGGAAGCCGGAGTTCTTGGTGTTGGAGCGCCAGTTCTTGAGGTCGGCCTGCTGGTGGGCGATGTTCCAGTCGCCGACGACGAGCACCTCGCGCCCGTCGGCGGCGGCCCGCTCGCGCAGGCCCTTGAGGTGGGCGAGGAACTCGGCCATGAAACGGGTCTTCTCGTCCTGCCGCTCGGTGCCGACCTCGCCGGAGGGCAGGTAGAGGGAGGCGACCGTGACACCGGGCAGGTCGGCCTCGACGTACCGGCCGCTGGTGTCGAACTCGGCGGAGCCGAAGCCGATCCGGACTCGGTCGGGTTCGCGCCGGGTGTAGAGGGAGACGCCCGCGCGGCCCTTGGCGGCGGCCGGGGCGTGCACGACGTGCCAGCCTTCGGGCTGCCGGACGGCCTCGGGCAGCTGCTGCGGCTCGGCGCGCACCTCCTGAAGGCACACCACATCAGCCGAGGTCTCCGCGAGCCACTCCACGAAGCCCTTCTTCGCGGCGGCCCGCAGTCCGTTCACATTCACCGAGGTCACAGTCAGCACCAGGGCACGATACCGGCACACTGGACGGGCCCTGATTTCCGGCGGTTCCCTACTACGCATGAATGTACGATGCCCAGCATGAATATACGTCGCGTCCCCTTCGACCACTCCGACGCCGTCAAGCTCAACGACGAGGTCCAGGCCGAGTACCACCTGCGCTACGGCGACGGCGGTGACGCCACCGTCCTCAACGCGTCGGACTTCGAGCCGCCGAGGGGCGTGTACCTGATCGCGTACGACACCACCGGCAGACCCGTCGCCACCGGCGGCTGGCGCAGCCAGGACGCCAACGAGGAGGGCAACCTGGACGGCGACGCCGAGCTCAAGCGCATGTTCGTGGTCGAGGCGATGCGCGGCCGGGGTCTCGCCCGCCGCATCCTGACCGCCCTGGAGGACGACGCCCGCGCGGCCGGCCGCCTCCGCATGGTCCTGGAGACCGGCACCAAGCAGCCGGAGGCCATCGCCCTGTACACCTCCAGCGGTTACGAGCCGTGCGGCAAGTTCGGCTACTACCGCCACTACGAGGACAGCCGCTGCTTCGCGAAGACACTGCGGTGAGCAACGGCCGTCGCAAGAAAGCGCCCTGCACTACTTCCCGCTGATGCCCTTCTCCCCGATGTGGTAGATCTTGCGGCTGTCGCGGGTCATGTCGACGATCAGCTTGCTGGGGCGGCTCTTTCCCCAGGTGAAGGTGATGACGGCCTCCGTGTGGCCGACGGCGCCGTTGTCGGTGACCTTCCAGGCGAGCGGGACGTTCTGGGCGCGCAGGACACCGTTGGCGTGGTTCTTCTTCTCCCAGGCGTTCAGTTCCTTCTGGAAGGCGGGGGTGAGGTAGTGCTCGCGCAGCGCGGCCCGGAGCTTGACGCTGCCCTCGTCGTTCATCGCGTCGATGTAGGCGCCGTAGAAGTCGGCGATGCGGGTGATGTTGTCGGACGTCTTGCCGCTGACGCTGCGCGGGGTGCCGGCGGAGGCCGCCTGGGCGGTGGCGCCGAGGCCGAGGGCGACGGCGAGGACGCCGGCGGTCAGCGCGGTGCGGGTCTTGCGGTCCATGTGTGATCTCCGTTGGCTGATGGTTGTGTTGGTCGTCGGCCGTCCGTGCGATGAGCTGAGCCGGCCTGCTCGGGTGCGCCTGGGCATGGACGTCCCCCGTGAAGGAGCGCATGGGTGAATGAGTGCCTGGGTGCATGGGTGCACGGATGCCGGATGTCGCGGCGACGCCGGTTGGTCGGCCCGGCCCTGGTCGGTGCGACACCAAGAGCATCGGCCGCCACGGAGGCCCGGCGCAACGCCCGACGCCCGTTCGGCGACGGTGGAACCATCCCAGCCCATCTGACGTGCAGGTATACGGGTGCCTGAAACGCGGGATGCACGGGATTCGATGGACGACGGGGGAACGGTGTCGGCTCGGGGCGACGTCGAGCGGTTCGCGGAGCTGCTGCGGCGGTTGAAGGACCGTACGGACCGGAGCTACGGCTCCCTGGCCCGGCGCGTGAACATGAACACCTCGACGCTGCACCGCTACTGCGCGGGGGAAGCCGTGCCCCAGGACTTCGCACCCGTGGAACGGCTGGCCGCCTTCTGCGGGGCGACGCCGGAGGAACGACTCGAACTGCACCGGCTGTGGCTGCTCGCGGTGGCGGCACGGCAACGGGTCCGTACGGCGCCTGCGGCGGACGAGGAGCCGGAGGAGCCGGAGGAGCCGGAGGAGCCGGAGCAGCCGGAGGAGCCGGTGGACGAAGCCCCCGCCGACACCGCCGAGGCCGAAGCGCCCGCCCCGGCTCCCCGCCCCTGGTACCGCCGCCGACGGATCCTGATCTCCACCGCTGCCGCCTGCGCGCTGGTCGCGACCCTGGGCAGCCTGTCGGCCCTGCCGGCCGACGGCCCCTCGAACGCGTCCGGCTCGCGTACGACCGCTCCCACGAGCCCCTCCCCCACCGGCGACGGCAACTCGTCCTCACCCAGTTCGAAGAACAAGACCCCTGGCTCGCCCGCCGCGAACAGGGGAACAGACCCCACCCCCACGCCCACTGCCAAACCGGCCACCGGCGTGCCCGTCACCTGGAGCGCCGACTCCCAGATCTGGAGCGGAGGCTGCAGCCACGACTACGTCATCGACAAGCCGCCCACGCAGGTCCCCCCGCCCCCGGTGCAGCAGGACGCCGCAGCGTGGTCGGCGACGCAGGGCGCGGTACACGGGCGGCAGACGATGGTGCAGATCTCGGTGCAGGGCCGGTCCTCCACGGCCGTCGTCCTCGAGGCGCTCCGGGTCCGCGTCGTCAGTCGCGGCAACCCGGGCCCCGGCACCGTGTACGAAATGGACCAGGGCTGCGGCGGTGACCTGACACCCCGTAGCTTCACCGTGAACCTCGACGCCGACCGCCCCATCGCCCGCCCGAAGGACGGCGCCGACGCCGCCAACACCGAACACACCATCCCGGCCGTGCACTTCCCGTACCGCGTATCCGCCGAGGACCCCGAAGTCCTGCTGGTAGACGCGACGACCCAGACCCACGACGCCCGCTGGTACCTGGAGCTCGACTGGTCCTCCCAGGGCCGCACCGGCACGATCCGCATCGACGACCACGGCCGCCCCTTCCACACGACCAGCACCAAGGGAATGTCCCGCTACTGGTACGGCACGAACGACTCCGGCGAACGCCAGTGGGTCCACCCCTACGGCAGCTAGTCCTCGGCGGGTCTGGACCGAACAGGGCCGCACCGGCGACACCTGCTGGATCACCTTCGCGGACAGGCCCGGGAAACGACAAAGATCCCGACCGATCAAGAAGATCGGCGGGATCTCGTCAACTGACCCTGAGCGAACTCAAGAACAGTGATGCGTGGACCTGAGGGGATTTGAACCCCTGGCCCCCTCGATGCGAACGAGGTGCGCTACCGGACTGCGCCACAGGCCCTTGCAACGAGTGAAACTCTAGCATCCCCGCTGGGGTGCTTGGAAATCCGTTCCCCGACTGGTCAGGGGCGGGCTCCGGCGGGTGTGGCGGCGGTCACTCGTTGGCCGCGCGCGGCCGGTCGCCTTCCTCGTACTGGTCGAAGAGGGGGGTGCGGCCGCGCTCGCGGGCGCGGCGGGCGGAGGCGGCGCGGCGGGCGTCGGTGCGGCCGTCGGCGGCCGGGCGGTCGTCGTCGGCGGCGGACTCCGGGTCGCCCGGCTCGGGCCCGCGCTCGGCGGCCTGCGCCTCGTGCTCCGGGGTCACCGGGCCGGACCGCGCCGAGCTCCAGGTGTCGGGGGCCCCCAGGTCCACGTCGGAGGTGGCCCGGGGTGCGACCGGCGCCGTCACATACGTCGGGAGCGGTACGGGCACCGGGTCCCAGCTGTCCCCGTGCCCGGGGCGGCGCCGGCGCTCGCGCTGCTGGTCGACCCACTCGGCGTGGTCGGTCTGCTCGACGAGGGCGCGGCGGTCCGCGGCGAGCGCGGACATCCCGGGGTCGGTCTCGGACTCGGGGCCCTCGTCCGGCTCGGGGGTGCCCGTGCCGCCGTCCAGGGGCGCGCGCCGGCGGGGCTGCTCGCGCAGCCGCTGGGCCGCGACCTCGGCCCGGCGCCGGTCCATCTGGTAGGCGAAGCGGCGGCGTTCCTGGGCGCGCAGGTAGACGATGTACGCGCTGAGCATGACGGCCGGCACACCGGGCGCCCACAGGAACGCCAGTCCTCCGACGGCGGCGACGACCGCGCCGAGGGTGAAGGCCAGGAAGATCAGCACGGTGGTACGCCGACGGCGTGCGAGCACTTTCGAGCGCCGGGCGCGCGCCGCCGCCGACTCGCTGGAGGGCGCCCGCCGTGCGGCCGGTACCCGCTTGGCCGCGGACGCGGACTTCGGGGCGGACGTGGACACCGGGGCGGACGCGGACGCGGGGGCCGGCTTGCGCGCGGGCGCGACCGTCTGGGCGCGCGCCGGTTCCGGACGCTCCGGGGCTTCCGGCTCGGCCTCCACCGGCGCCTGCCGGCGGGCCGGAGGCACGGCGAAGGCCCGGACGTCGACCGATTCGGTGACGACGCCCGGAGCGTCGATGTCGTGCTCCCCCTCCTGGGCGGAGCGCGCCCGCAGGTCCCTGGCGTACCGGCGCTCCATACCCGCCCGTCCGGACAGAAGCCGGATGGCGGTGCTGAAGCGTTCCGTCGGACGGGCCTCGTTCAGCTCGTCCTGCCTACGGAGCCACATCGGCACCAAGTAGGCGGCCCAGGCCCCGACGATGACTGCGTAGATGAGGCCGCTGCTGCTCACGTCTCACACCGTAGAGGGGTTTGCGTGAGGCCATCCGCCAATTGGGCCGGTGTGTCGCACGATCTGGCTGATATTTCCAGCTTTTTTTGCGCTCGATGCGATCAACCGATCAATTTCGAACGCTTATTCGACCAGATGGCGGGCGATTATGGACCGGTTGCGGTCCTTTTCAATTGGAGGCGTTCTGCGAGCGTGCGCGCCGCCAGCGGGCGAGCAGGCCGTCCGGTACCTCCTCGGCGGTGAGCGCGAAGACGAGATGATCGCGCCAGGCTCCGTCGATGTGGAGATAACGGGGCCTGAGGCCCTCCTCGCGGAATCCGAGTTTCTCCACGACCCGACGGCTGGGCCCGTTCTCGGGGCGAATGCAGACCTCGATGCGGTGCAGTCCGACGGTGCGGAAACAGTGGTCGACGACGAGCGCCACGGCCGTCGGCATCACCCCGCGCCCGGCCACCGCCTGGTCCACCCAGTAGCCGACGTGCCCCGAGCACATCGAACCCCAGGTGATCCCGGCGACCGTCAACTGGCCCACCAGACGCCCCTGGTACTCGATGACGAACGGCAGCATCCGGCCCGCGTTCGCCTCCGCCCTGAGGTGGCGGACCATCTGCCGGTAGGTCGGCCGGTGGGCGACCGGACCGGTGGGCGTGGGCGGCGGAATGGTCGCCTCCCAGGGCCGCAGCCAGTCCCGGTTGCGCCGGTTCACCTCGCGCCACGCCTTCTGGTCGCGCAGCCTTATCGGCCTCAGGACGATGTCGCCGTCCACCAGCACGGCGGGCCAGGATGGGCTGTTCAGCTCGCACCCCCACTGCCGGCACCGGGTCTGGGGTGGTCGCCGCCGCGGATCTGGTCGACGGCGTGCGCCAGGAGGGGCTCCAGGACGGCCAGTCCGTCCTTCACTCCGCCCGTGGAACCCGGCAGGTTGACGATCAGCGTGCCGCCCGCCACTCCCGCGAGGCCCCGCGAGAGCGCCGCGGTCGGCACCTTGTCGCGGCCGAACGCCCGGATGGCCTCCGCGATGCCCGGCACCTCGTACTCGATCACCCGGCGGGTCGCCTCGGGCGTGCGGTCGGTGGGCGAGACGCCGGTGCCGCCGGTGGTCACGACGACCTCGTAACCGGCCTCGACGGCGGCGCGCAGGGCCGCCTCCACCGGGTCGCCGTCCGGGACGACCTGCGGCCCGTCGACAGCGAAGCCGAAGCGTTTCAGGCCGTCGGCAACCAGCGGACCGCCCTTGTCCTCGTAGACCCCGGCGGCGGCCCGGTTGGAGGCCGTGACCACGAGAGCCCGGTAGGTCATGCCCGGCTCCAGTCGCCCGACTTGCCGCCCGTCTTCTCCTCCACCCGTACGTCCGTGATGACCGCTCCCTTGTCGACCGCCTTGACCATGTCGATCACGGTGAGCGCGGCGACGGACACCGCGGTGAGGGCCTCCATCTCGACGCCCGTACGGTCCGTCGTCTTCACGGTGGCCTGGATCTCGACGGCGTCGTCCGCGACCGACAAGTCCAGTTTCACACCCGACACCGACAACGGGTGGCACAGCGGGATCAGATCCGGAGTGCGCTTGGCCCCCATGATCCCCGCGATACGCGCGGTGGCGAGCGCGTCCCCCTTGGGAACCCCCTCGCCACGCAACAGTTCGACCACGCGCGGGGAGACGAGGACGCGGCCGCTGGCACGGGCGGTGCGGGCGGTCACGTCCTTGTCCGACACGTCCACCATGCGGGCCGCGCCCGCGTCGTCGATGTGCGTCAGTCGGTCCTG
Source organism: Streptomyces sp. NPDC001480 (assembly GCF_042894725.1). NCBI lineage: Bacteria > Bacillati > Actinomycetota > Actinomycetes > Kitasatosporales > Streptomycetaceae > Streptomyces > Streptomyces sp. NPDC001480. The sequence continues at coordinate 206,029 of NZ_JBIAVX010000017.1, forward strand.
CGTACTCATAACTGTGCGGTGCTCCCGGTCCCGGCCTGTCGTGCGCGACGGCCTGTCGTGCGCGACACGGTACCGCCAACCGGCGCCGCTCAGCCGAGCAGGACCACCTCTACCTCGGTGCCGGGCTCGACGCCCACCACGTCCTCGGGGACGACGATCAGCGCGTCGGCCTGCGCCAGGGCCGCGACCAGGTGCGATCCGGAGCCGCCCACCGGCGTCACCTCGCCGTCGGCGTACGCCCCGCGCAGGAACTGGCGGCGCCCCTTGGGCGAGCTCAGCGCCTCGTCCGCCTTCAGGACCGCCCTGGTCGTGGGCCGGTGCACGTCCGCCAGCCCCATCAGCGTGCGGATGGCGGGCCGCACGAACAGCTCGAAGGAGACGTACGACGACACCGGGTTGCCCGGCAGGGCCAGCAGCGGTGTGTGGTCGGGACCGATGGAGCCGAAGCCCTGGGGCTTGCCGGGCTGCATGGCGAGCTTGCGGAAGTCCACCCCGCTGCCCGGCTCCTCCGCGTCGCCGACGTGCGCCAGCGCCTCCTTGACCACGTCGTACGCGCCGACGCTGACGCCGCCCGTGGTGACCAGCAGGTCGGCGCGGATGAGCTGGTCCTCGATGGTGGTCCGCAGGGTCTCGGCGTCGTCGACGACGGCGCCCACCCGGTAGGCGATGGCGCCGGCGTCCCGGGCGGCCGCGGTGAGGGCGAAGCTGTTGGAGTCGTAGATCTGGCCGCTGCCCAGCCCCTCGCCGGGCTGGACGAGTTCGCTGCCGGTGGACAGCACCACCACGCGCGGGCGCGGGCGCACCCGGACCGTGCCGCGGCCGATCGCGGCGAGCAGCGCGATCTGCGGCGGGCCGAGTACGGTGCCGGCGTCCAGGGCCCGGTCGCCGGCCTGCACGTCGCTGCCCGCGGCCCGCACGTGCGCGCGTGCCTCGGCCGGGCGGTACACGCGCACCTGGCCGGTGGCGCCCTCGGGGGCCAGGCTGCGGGCGCGCATCCCGCCGACCGGGCCCTCGCCGAGCCCGCCGTCGGTCCACTCCACGGGGACGACGGTCTCGGCGCCCGGCGGCAGCGGCGCGCCGGTCATGATGCGGGCGGCCTGTCCCGGGCCGACCGGTGTCAGATGGGCCGCGCCCGCCGCGACGTCCCCGACGACGTCCAGGACCGCCGGGAACTCCTCGCTCGCGCCCGCGACGTCCGCGACCCGCACCGCGTACCCGTCCATGGAGCTGTTGTCGAACGGCGGCAGCGAGACCGGCACCGTGACGTCGTCGACCAGGACGCAGCCCTGGGCGTCGAGCAGTTGCAGCTCGATGGGGTCGAGGGGGCGGACGGTGGCGAGGATGTCCTCCAGGTGCTCCTCGACCGACCACAGGTGGTCCCGGCCGGCGGGGCTGGTCGCGGCGCTGCTCAACTCTGCTGCATCTCCTCGGCTACGTAACTGCGAAGCCAGGTCCGGAACTCCGGGCCCAGGTCTTCACGTTCGCACGCGAGCCTGACAATGGCACGCAGATAGTCGCCGCGGTCGCCGGTGTCATAGCGGCGGCCCTTGAAGACGACGCCGTGCACCGGGCCGCCGGCCTTCTCGTCCTCGGCCATCTGCTGGAGGGCGTCGGTCAGCTGGATCTCGCCGCCGCGGCCCGGCTCGGTCTTGCGCAGGATCTCGAAGACGTGCGGGTCGAGGACGTACCGGCCGATGACCGCGTAGCTCGACGGGGCGTCCGCCGTCTCCGGCTTCTCCACCAGGCCGGTCACCTTCACGACGTCGCCGTCCTCGGTGGCCTCGACGGCCGCGCACCCGTAGAGGTGGATCTGCTCGGGCGCGACCTCCATCAGCGCGATCACACTGCCGCCGTGCAGCTCCTGGACCTCGATCATGCGCTTCAGGAGCGGGTCGCGCGGGTCGATCAGGTCGTCGCCGAGCAGGACGGCGAAGGGCTCGTGCCCGACGTGCGGGGCGGCGCACAGGACCGCGTGGCCGAGGCCCTTGGGGTCGCCCTGGCGCACGTAGTGCATGGTCGCGAGGTCGCTGGACTCCTGGACCTTGGCGAGCCGGCCGGCGTCGCCCTTCTTCTGGAGAGCGGATTCCAGCTCGTAGTTCCGGTCGAAGTGGTCCTCCAGGGGACGCTTGTTGCGTCCGGTGATCATGAGGACGTCGTCGAGCCCCGCCGACACGGCCTCCTCGACCACGTACTGGATCGCGGGCTTGTCCACGACCGGCAGCATCTCCTTGGGAGTGGCTTTGGTGGCCGGCAGGAACCGGGTGCCGAGGCCTGCTGCGGGAATGACAGCCTTGCTGATCCTGGGGTGCGACTGAGTCATGCCCGCAACCTTATCCGGTGCCTTTGTGGGGAAACTGTGGCTCGGGTTGGTTGTCTCTCATTTGAGCCCATTGAGGAAAGTGCGGGTACGACAGGTGGACCAGGCAGGGCGCGAGGGCGAGCCTGACAAGCGAACGTTGCGGCGGGAGTTCCTCACGGTGAGGGGCGGGTTGACGCCAGATGACGTGCGGGAGGCGGCCACCGCGCTGGCCCGGCGCGCCCTGGAGCTGCCGGAACTGGCACACGCGCGCGCGGTCGCGGCGTACGTCTCCGTGGGCAGTGAACCCGGCACGCTCGCGCTGCTCGACGCGTTGCGCGGGCGGGGCGTACGCGTGCTGCTGCCCGTGCTCCTGCCGGACAACGACCTGGACTGGGGCGTGTACGCCGGTGAGGGCTCCCTCGCGCGCGTGCAACACGGCGGGAGGATGCCGCTGTTGGAGCCCTCCGGCGAGCGGCTCGGCCCGGACGCCGTGACGGGCGCCGACGCCGTCCTGCTGCCCGGCCTGGCGGTGGACTCGCGCGGGATGCGGCTGGGGCGCGGCGGAGGGTCGTACGACCGTGTGCTGGCCCGGCTGGAGCGCGCGGGCGCGGATCCCGCGCTGGTGGTGCTGCTGTACGACGCGGAGGTGGTCGAGCGCGTCCCGAAGGAGCCGCACGACCGGCCGGTGCACGCGGTGGTGACGCCGTCGGGCGTACGGCGCTTCCGGGACGCCCAGCGGGGAGCCGAATGAGAAACGGCCCTCCACGCGTGCGTGGAGGGCCGTTTCACGTACTCACGGATTCAGCCTCACGGCTTCAGCACGAGGGTGTCGCTGGTGCTGCCGTCGACCGCCTTGCCGGAGAACGACCACGGCAACAGCTCGCCCTTGGCCCACTTGCCGGTCTGATCGGTGTAGTGGGCGCTGTAGGCGTGTCCGGAGGCACCGCTGAGGTTGATCCACTTCGACTTGTCGAGGTCGTCGAGGTTGACCACCATCCGCATCGACGGCACCCAGACCACGCCGTAGCCGCCGGCCGCGTTCCAGCCGGTCGCGTTCACCGTCGCCTCGCCGCCGCTGAGCTTCCAGGGGCCGCGGTTGAGGATGTACTTCAGGACGCCGGGGCCGTCGGTGCCCAGGGTCTGGTTCTTCAGGAACAGGCGGTGCAGCCGGCCCCAGCTCCAGGTGTCGATGTCCTTGCCGAGCTTGGCGGTGAGCTCCCAGCGGGCGTCGATCATGGCGCGCTTGAACAGGTCGTCGCGGTTGTCGGCCTTGATGCGGTCACCCACGCCGGCCGGGGTCTTCCACCAGTCGCTCTTCGGCTTGTCCATGAGGGTGCGCACGACCTCGAACCAGCGGTCGCCGCCGTCCGGCTGCGCCTGGTCGGCGTCGCGCTCACCGCACTCGCGCACCTTGCTGTCGTCGTCCACCGGGCCGGTCGAGTCGGTCTTGTCCACCCACAGGCACTGGCCCTTGACCCGCAGTTCCTTGGGCAGCTTGTTGCCGAAGGCCAGCTTGAGGATGTTGCGCCAGACCGCGTTGAAGTAGGCGGCCGCCGCCGAGTCGGCCTCCTGGGTGTAGTCCCAGCCCTCCAGCAGCTTCTGGGCGTCGCGGACGTCCTTGTCGTCGAGGTTGATCTTCAGCAGCTTGGGCACCAGCAGCTTGGCGATCTCGCTGCTGTTGTCCAGCTGCATCTGGCGCATGTCGTCGGTCGAGATCTTGCCGCCGCCCTTGATCTTCGACTCGATCAGGTCGCTGATCCGCTGGCTGCGGGTGCCGTAGCCCCAGTCCGTGGTGAGCGTGTAGGGGTACTTGCCCTCGTCGACGACGGCCTGGTTGGCGGTGACGATGTAGCCGCGCTTCGGGTCGAACTCGTAGGGCAGCTCGTCCTGCTTGATGTAGCCGGTCCACTTGTACTTGGAGTTCCAGCCCGGCGCCGGGATGGAGCCGTCGTCGCCCTTCGCCCGCGTGGGGATCTTGCCGGGCAGCGTGTAGCCGATGTGGTTCTTGGTGTCGGCGTAGACCAGGTTCTGCGAGGGCACGTCGAACAGCGCGGCCGCCGACCGGAAGTCGCTCCAGTTCGCGGCCTTGTCCATGGCGAAGACGGCGTCCATGGAGGTGCCCGGCTGAAGGGCGGTCCACTTCAGGGCGATGCCGTAGCCGTCGCCGCGGTCGGGGGCCGCGGTGTCGACGGTGGCCTTCTTGCCGACCTGGACGAGTTCGTCGTCGCGGTCGGAGAGCAGGGGCATCCCGTCGTTGGTCTGCCGGACGACGATCTTCTTGGAAGCGCCGCCGGCGACCTTGATGGTCTCCTCCCGGCTCGTGAAGGGCCGGACCTTGCCGTCGTACAGGTAGCCCTCGCCGCTGAGCTTCTCCAGGTACAGGTCGGTGACGTCGACGCCGGAGTTGGTCATGCCCCACGCGATGTCGGCGTTGTGGCCGATTATCACGCCCGGCATGCCCGCGAAGGTGTAGCCGGTGACGTCGTACTGGCACTTGCTGGAGACCGTGCGGCAGTGCAGGCCCATCTGGTACCAGACGGAGGGAAGCGAGGCCGCCAGGTGCGGGTCGTTGGCGAGCAGCGGCTTGCCGCTGATGGTGTACTTCCCGGCGACCACCCATGAGTTGGAGCCGATGCCCTGGCCATTCACGCCGACGGCCGGGGGGACGTTGTCGAGGACGTTGTAGAGGCCCTCCAGCTGGCTCGTGACGGCCGAACCGGACGAGGACGAACCGGAGGCTCCGGTGGTGCCCGTACCCGTCGTGCCGCCCGTGCCCGTCGTGCCGCCCGTGCCCGTCGTGCCACCGGTACCTGTGGTGCCGCCCGTGCCCGTCGAGCCCGCCGTACCGCTGCCCTGCTCGAACGTCTTGGTCAGCTCGTTGTACTGGCCCTCCTGGACGATCGCCTTGTTGCGGCTGTACGGGTAGTCCGGGTACAGGTCGGCGATCTGCTGGGGGCCGAGGCGGCTGGTCATCAGGGCGCGGTCGATCTCGTCCTGCATGTTGCCGCGCAGGTCCCAGGCCATCGCCTTCAGCCAGGAGACCGAGTCGACCGGGGTCCACTTCGCCGGCGTGTAGTCGTTGGTGAAGCCCAGGGCCGCGTACTCCAGCGAGATGTCCTTGCTGTCCTTGCCCTGGAGGTAGGCGTTGACCCCCTTGGCGTACGCCTGGAGGTACTTCTTCGTCTCCGGCGACAGCTTGGTGTCGTACTCCTTCTGAGCCACCCGGTCCCAGCCCAGGGTGCGCAGGAACTCGTCGTTCTTGACCTGGCTCTTGCCGAACATCTCCGACAGGCGCCCGGAGGTCATGTGGCGGCGCACGTCCATCTCGTAGAACCGGTCCTGCGCCTGGACGAAGCCCTGCGCCATGAAGAGGTCCTCGTCGGACGAGGCATAGATCTGCGGGATGCCGTAACCGTCCCGCTTCACGTCGACCGGCCCGGACAGGCCGTCGAGCGTGATGGATCCCTTGGTCTGCGGGAAGGAGGCGCGCACGGTACTGATGGACCAGTAGGCCCCGTAGGCGATGCCTCCGATGATGGCCAGCACCAGTACGAGCACGATAAGACGGGCTTTGCGCCCCTTCTTCCTGCCGGACTTGCCGGGCTTGTCACCCGTTGAGGCGGTGGTATTCGGGGGCATCGCTGTCCTTGCTGTCCTAACGCGAGCGGCAGGCGGTACTGGAGTGCTGAAGCAACCATAGGCGCAGGGCCCGGTGCCCCTTGACGCGGTGTCGGGTCCAGCCGCGGACGGACGTTCGATCATGCCTTGTGGTTCGTCAAGAAATCGTCAAGAGTTAGGTAAGGTAACGAAGTAACCGCCGAAGTTGACCGGAAAACTTGCCGGGAACCCGCCTTCCGGATCAAAGGGGAGGAACCGCCGCTGTCCGTTCACCACCTCGACCAGCTCCTGCTCGTCTGCTCCGTCGTCCTGCTCGTCGCCGTCGCGGCGGTCCGGATCTCCTCGCGCAGCGGGCTCCCCAGCCTGCTCGTGTATCTGGGGATAGGCGTCCTCATGGGCCAGGACGGCATCGGGAACGTCCACTTCAACAACGCCGAACTGACCCAGGTCATCGGCTACGCGGCCCTGGTCGTGATCCTGGCCGAGGGCGGTCTGGGCACCAAGTGGAAGGAGATCCGGCCGGTCCTGCCGGCCGCCTCCACCCTGGCGCTGGCCGGGGTCGCGGTGAGCGTCGGCGTGACGGCCGCGGGGGCGCACTACCTGGTCGGCCTGGGGTGGCGGCAGGCGCTCATCATCGGAGCGGTGGTGTCCTCCACGGACGCGGCGGCGGTCTTCTCCGTTCTGCGGAGGATCCCGCTGCCCGCGCGCGTGACCGGCACCCTGGAGGCGGAGTCCGGATTCAACGACGCCCCGGTGGTCATCCTGGTCGTCGCCTTCTCCACGGCCGGCCCGGTCGAGCACTGGTACGTGCTCGTGGGCGAGATACTCCTGGAGCTCGCCATCGGCGCCGCCATCGGCCTCGCGGTGGGCTGGCTGGGCGCCTGGGGCCTCAGGCACGTGGCACTGCCCGCCTCCGGCCTCTACCCGATCGCCGTGATGGCGATCGCGGTCACGGCGTACGCCGTCGGCGCCCTGGCCCACGGCAGCGGCTTCCTCGCCGTCTATCTGGCCTCCATGCTGCTGGGCAACGCCCGGCTCCCGCACTGGCCCGCCACGCGCGGCTTCGCCGAAGGGCTCGGCTGGATCGCCCAGATCGGCATGTTCGTCCTGCTCGGCCTGCTCGTCACCCCGCACGAACTGGGCGACGACATCTGGCCCGCCCTGGTCATCGGCCTGGCGCTGACCATGGTGGCGCGCCCGCTGAGCGTGGTGCTCAGCCTGGCGCCGTTCCGGGTGCCATGGCCGGATCAGGCCCTGATGTCCTGGGCCGGACTGCGCGGCGCGGTGCCCATCATCCTGGCGACGATCCCCATGGTGAACGGCGTCGACACCAGCCACCGCATCTTCAACATCGTCTTCGTACTGGTCGTCGTCTACACCGTCATCCAGGGGCCGACGCTGCCCTGGCTGGCACGCGCGCTGCGGCTGGGCGACGGCACGGAGGCCGCCGACCTGGGCATCGAGTCGGCCCCCCTGGAGCGGCTGCGCGGCCACCTGCTCTCGGTGGAGGTCCCCGAGGGCTCACGGATGCACGGCGTCGAGGTGAACGAACTGCGACTGCCGGCCGGGGCCGCCGTGACCCTCGTCGTCCGCGAGGGAAAATCGTTCGTTCCGCTGCCGACCACGGTGCTGCGGCACGGGGACGAACTCCTCGTGGTCGCCACCGACCCGGTCCGGGACGCCGCGGAACGGCGCCTGCGCGCGGTCGGGAGGGGCGGCAAGCTGGCCGGATGGCTGGGGACGAATGGAACAAACCCCAGGTGAACACGAGTCGTCGTGCTCCTCTTCACAGCCGTGCCCGGCTTGCTCCCTGTAAAGTGAAGGTCGTAGAACCCTGATCGAACCAACTCTGTCTGACGCAGAGCTGGCGCGACCGTATGGCGGCCGGGCGCTCCCGCAGTGGATTCCGGTATCTACCGCAGTTCCGCGCAAGAGGACAGCTCTCGGCGCCCCCTGACCTGACGAGGGGTCGCGCTACCAGGCGGCAGAAAGGCACGGGCCGTGGAGTCCACGGTCACCACCGAGCGCCCCGGATACGGACAGCTGCTGCGCACCCGCGGCGCCTGGACGTTCCTGCTCCCCGGCTTCGCGGCGCGCCAGCCGTTCGCGATGCTCACCATCTCCATCGTGCTGCTCGTGCAGCACACCACCGGCTCCTACGGCGCGGCAGGCGCCGCCGCGGCCGCCACCGGCGTCTCCATGGCGCTGTTCGCGCCCTACAGCGGCCGTCTCGCCGACCGCTACGGCCAACGCGCGGTGCTGGTACCCGGCGTCCTCGTGCACGCGCTGTCGGGCCTGGCCCTGACGGCACTCGCTCTGGCCCACGCACCGCTGTGGGCGCTGTTCGCGGCGGCCGTACCGACCGGCGCCTCGGTGCCGCAGGTCGGCCCGATGGTGCGCGCCCGCTGGGGCGTGAAGCTGGCGGACTCGCCGCTGATGACCACCGCGGCGGCCTTCGAGTCCGTCACGGACGAGCTGACCTTCGTCGTCGGCCCGCTGCTGGCGACCGCCCTGTGCACCGCCCTGGACCCGGCGGCGGGCCTGGTCACCGAGGCGACACTGACACTGGTCGGCGGACTGCTGTTCGCCGCGCAGAAGAACACCCAGCCCGCCGTGGGCGCCGACGCCGGGCACGCGCGCGTGAAGCGTGCCTCCGCGCTGCGCGTACCCGGTGTGCGCGTGCTGGTGGTGACCTTCCTCGGCATCGGATCGGTGTTCGGCGGCATGCAGGTCGGACTGGCCGCGTTCACCGAGTCGATCGGCGAGCCCGGCCTGAACGGCGTCCTGTACGGCACCTTCGCCGCGGGCAACATGCTCTCCGGCCTCGTCTGCGGCGCCGTCGCCTGGAAGACCGCCCCGCAGCGGCGCCTCGTTCTCGGCTACGCGGCTCTCGCACTGACCGCGTCCGCCCTCTGGACGGCCCACTCCGTGCTCCTCCTCGCCGGGCTGGGCCTGCTGGTCGGCATGTGCATCGCGCCGTCCCTGATCACCGGCTACACCCTGGTCGAGGACCTGGTCCCGGCGGGGGCCCGCACCGAGGCCTTCACCTGGCTGACCGGCGCGGTCGCGCTCGGCCAGGCGGCCGCCGTCACCGTCGCCGGACAACTGGAGGACCGCCTCTGGGACGGCGCCGGTTTCCTGGTGCCGGCGGCCGGTACCCTGCTGGCCCTGGCGACCCTGGTGGCCCTGCGGTCGCTGCTTGCCGGCCGGCCCCAGAACCGCACCGTCGCACGTGGCGTCGGTCACCGCTTGCCGGTGACGGTGGACTGATCCCCCGGAATACGTCACTATGGATCGTCGTTAGCACTCATCGAGTGAGAGTGCCAGGAGGAAGACAGTGCCCACCTACCAGTACCAGTGCACCGAGTGCGGCGAGGGCCTCGAGGCGGTGCAGAAGTTCACCGACGACGCCCTGACCGAGTGCCCCAACTGCGGTGGCCGCCTGAAGAAGGTGTTCTCGGCGGTCGGCATTGTCTTCAAGGGTTCCGGCTTCTACCGGAACGACAGCCGCGGCTCGTCGTCGAGCAGCAGCCCGGCCTCCAAGTCGTCGAGCTCGTCCTCGTCGAGCACGTCGGGCTCCTCGTCGTCGGCGTCGTCCTCGTCGAGCGACTCGGGCTCCTCGTCTTCGAGCTCCTCCTCCTCGAGCTCCGCGAGCAGCTCCGCCGCCTGACCGTTTCCTTACGGGACCCTGCCGTCATACGACGGCGGGGTCTTCGGCGTCCGCGGGGGCGGCTAGTGTGCTGCTCATGGCGAACGCAGAGATCGGTGTAAACGCGGAGATCGGTGTAATCGGCGGCTCCGGCTTCTACTCGTTCCTCGAGGACGTGACCGAGATCCAGGTGGACACCCCGTACGGGGCGCCCAGCGACTCCCTCTTCCTCGGCGAGGTCGCCGGCCGGCGAGTCGCCTTCCTGCCCCGGCACGGCCGCGGGCACCATCTGCCGCCGCACCGCATCAACTACCGCGCCAACCTCTGGGCGTTGCGGTCCGTCGGGGTCCGCCAGGTCCTCGGCCCCTGCGCGGTGGGCGGCCTGCGTCCCGAGTACGGGCCCGGCACGCTGCTGGTCCCGGACCAGCTGGTGGACCGTACGAAGTCCCGGGAGAACTCCTACTTCGACGGGCTGCCGCTGCCGCACGGCATCATCCCGAACGTCGTGCACGTGTCGCTGGCCGACCCCTACTGCCCCACCGGGCGGGCCGCCGCCCTGAAGGCGGCGCGCGGGCGGGACTGGGAGCCCGTGGACGGCGGCACGCTGGTCGTGATCGAGGGCCCGCGCTTCTCGACCCGTGCGGAATCGTTGTGGCACCAGGCGCAGGGCTGGTCGGTGGTCGGCATGACCGGCCATCCCGAGGCCGTGCTCGCCCGTGAGCTCGAGCTCTGCTACACCTCGCTGAACCTTGTCACCGACCTCGACGCGGGCGCGGAGACCGGCGAGGGCGTCTCGCACGAGGAGGTGCTGCGGGTGTTCGCCGCCAACGTGGAGCGGCTGCGCGGCGTGCTGTTCGACGCGGTGGCGGCCCTGCCGGAGAGCACGGGACGGGACTGCCTGTGCGTGAACGCGCTGGGCGGGATGGATCCGGGGTTCGTGCTGCCGTAGTGCGGTGGTGCCGGGGTGGCGAGAGCGCCGCGGTGGCGGAAGCGCGCGTTCGGGTGGGCGGGTTTTCCACAACCCGCCGGTCGTCCACCGGCTCCGGCGAGCTTCGGCGCGAGGCCTCATCGTGGGATCGCAAGCCGATTCCTCGTCCCCTCACCGCAGGTGGTGGTCCTCGTGCACATGCCCCCGTCGCCCTCCTTTCCCTCGCCGTCCCACCCTTCGCCCCACCCTTCGTCCCGCCCTTCGCCGTCGTTCGCCTCTCCGCGCCCGCCGGGCACCGATGCCCCCGCCACGTGCGAGGTACCGCACTTCGCGCCCGTGCGGGTGCGCGGCGGGCGGTACCAGGTGCAGCGCCTGGTGCGGCATCGCAGGCGGGCCCTGGCGGTCGGTCTCGCCGTGACCGCGGCGGCACTCGTGGCGGCGGGACCGCGCGCCGCGCCGGAACCGGATCGCGGGGGGCGGGCACGCGGGCATCCGGTGGCGGGTCCGGTACGACGGCAGCCCGCATCCGGGTCGGTGTCGGCGCCGGTCCGGATCGCCGACGCGGCCACCGTGCGGCTGCTGCGGCCCGGCGACCGCGTCGACGTCATCGCCGCCGAGGACCCGGCCACGGGCGGCGACGCCCGGGTGGTCGCGCGCGGGGCGCGGGTGACGAAGGTGCCGCGCGCCCTGGACGGCGCCGTCGAGAGCGGGGCGCTGGTGGTGCTGGCGGTGCCGCGCGCGACCGCGGCACGGCTGGTCGGCGCGAGCGCGACGGCACGGCTGGCGGTGACGCTGTGCTGAGCCTCTCACCCGGGCCACCGCGGTGGACAGGGGTACCTCGTCGTGCCGTAGGTTGCGGAGCGTTTTGTTCCACACCCAGTGCACGCGAAGAGAGGCTCCGAGGTGAGCGAGAAGCAGGAACCGGGCGTCTGGCAGGGCTTCAAGGCCTTCCTGATGCGCGGCAACGTCGTCGATCTGGCGGTCGCGGTGGTCATCGGCGCCGCCTTCACCAACATCGTCAACTCGGTGGTGAAGGGGATCATCAACCCGCTGGTCGGCGCGGTCGGTACGCAGAACCTGGACAACTACAGCTCGTGCCTGAGCTCGTCGTGCAAGGGCACCCACGGCATCCAGCTGATGTGGGGATCCGTCCTGGGCGCCACGCTCACCTTCGTGATCACCGGTGCGGTGGTGTACTTCCTGATGGTCCTGCCGATGTCCAGGTACCTGGCCCGGATAGAGGCCCGCAGGAAGGCGCGGGAGGGCACGAAGGAGGTCGTGCCGGTGACCGAGCTGGAGGTGCTCGAGCAGATCCGCGACCTGCTGGCCGCCGAGCGCGCCTCGGGGCCCGGCCCGCGGTAGCGGGGCGGCGCGGCCGGTTCAGATGTGGTGGGGCGGCTTCTCGTCGAGGAAGCGCTTGAGGTCGCCGGTGCCGTCCGACTCGGTCCGCTCGCCCCATCCGCGGTCGGTGTCGTCCGAGGACTGCTGGTCCAGCGGGTCGTCGAAGAACAGCGCGGGCTTCGGCTCGCGGGGCTCGGGGGCGGGGGCGGTGCTCATGCCCTCAAGGGTACGGGCCGCCCCGGGCGTCCGGGCCCGGGCAGACTGCCCGCATGACAGTTGACGCATTGACGGACGTCATGGGACTGCGGGTGGGACACGCGACCCGGGTCGGCGACGGCCGGCTCACCGGTACGACGGTCGTGCTCGCGCCCGAGGGCGGGGCGGTCGCCGCGGTCGACGTGCGCGGTGGCGGCCCCGGCACCAAGGAGACCGACGCTCTCGATCCCCGCAACGTGGTGCGCAAGGTCGAGGCGGTCGTGCTGACCGGCGGCAGCGCGTACGGGCTCGACGCGGCGTCGGGGGTGATGGCCTGGCTGGAGGAGCAACGGCGCGGGGTGCGGGTCGGCGCGGATCCGGCGCACGTCGTGCCGGTGGTGCCCGCCGCCTGTGTCTTCGACCTGGGCCGGGGCGGCGACTTCCGGGCCCGGCCGGACGCGGCCACCGGGCGGGCGGCGGTCGAGGCGGCCGCGGCGAGCCCGCCCGGGGCACCCGTCCCCCAGGGGTGTGTGGGCGCCGGCACGGGTGCCGTGGTGGGCGCGCTGAAGGGCGGGGTCGGCACCGCGAGCACGGTGCTGGACACGGGGGTCACGGTGGCCGCCCTGGTGGTGGTCAACGCCGTCGGGTCGGCGGTGGATCCGGAGACGGGGGTGCTGTACGGGGAGTTGTCCGGGGGCCGGGTGGTGTACCCGGAGCCACGGGTCCACGAGGCCGCGCGCCGGCGCGTCGCCGAGTCCGCGGCACGCAACGCGCTTCCGCCGCTCAACACCACGCTCGCGGTGGTCGCCACCGACGCGGACCTGTCGAAGGCGCAGGCGCAGAAGCTGGCCGGCACCGCCCACGACGGCATCGCCCGTGCCGTCCGGCCGGTCCATCTGCTCAACGACGGTGACACGGTGTTCGCCCTGGCCACGGGTGCCCGCCCGCTCGGCGACCACGACGAGGACCCGCTCGCGCTGAACGCCGTCCTCGCGGCCGGCGCGGACCTGGTGACCCGCGCGATCGTCCGGGCCGTACGCGCCGCCGAGCCGGTGGACGGACCGGGCGGGGCGTGGCCGTCGTACGAGGAGTTGTACGGGGCCCGCAGCGGCAGGCCGTAGATCCCCGGACCGCTGCGATTGTCCTGGTTCTGTCACGTGGAGACCTTGAACGCGAACGGAGGGAACCCCAACCGAGCCCGGCTGCCTCTTCGTTCACGCACTGGAGCGGATCACGCACGACACACGAACCTGGAGCAGCCCGTGACAACGCCGGACATTGCAGCGCGGCGCACACTGGTGGCCTGTGCCGCCCTGATGGTCGGCGCCCTCACCCTCACCGCGTGCGGGGGCGACGCCAGCGCCGACAACAACGACGGCAAGGGCGGCAGGACCTCCACGAAGACGTCCACCGCGAAGATCGTCATCTCGGCGAAGGACGGCTCGACCAGCGCGTCCATCAACGCCACCGGCGTGAAGGTCAGCGACGGCAAGCTGACCGACGTGAAGATGACCGTGGCGGGGTCGGGGCAGGCCGTGCCGGGCGCGATATCCGGTGACGGCAAGAGCTGGCAGCCCAAGGCGCAGCTGGAGCGTGGGACGAAGTACCAGATATCCGCGACCGCGAAGGACGGGAACGGGCGCACGGCCGCCGCCAACTCCATCTTCACCACGGTCACGACCTCGAACAGCTTCATCGGGACCTACACCCCGGACAACGACAGCACGGTGGGCGTCGGGATGCCGGTGTCCTTCACCTTCGACAAGGCCATCACCGACAAGAAGGCCGTCCAGTCGCACATCACCGTCTCCTCCAGCAGCGGGCAGCAGGTGGTGGGGCACTGGTTCGGGGCGCAGCGGCTCGACTTCCGGCCGCAGGAGTACTGGAAGGCCGGTTCCAAGGTCACGATGAAGATCGACCTGGACGGCGTGCAGGGCGCGAGCGGCGTGTACGGCGTGCAGAAGAAGACGGTGACCTTCACCGTCGGGCGTTCGCAGGTCTCGACCGTCGATGTGAACACGGAGACCATGACCGTGGTCCGGGACGGCAAGACCCTGAAGTCCGTCCCGATCTCGGCGGGCAGCCCGGAGCACACCACGTACAACGGCCAGATGGTGATCTCCGAGAAGTTCACGCAGACCCGCATGAACGGCTCGACGGTCGGCTTCGGCGGCGAGTACGACATCCCGGACGTGCCGCACGCGATGCGCCTGACCCAGTCCGGCACCTTCGTCCACGGCAACTACTGGTACAACAAGGGCAACCCGCCCTTCGGGCGCGAGGGCACCAGCCACGGCTGCGTGGGGCTCGCGGACGTGCAGGGCGCCCAGGGCGACACCTCCGCCAAGTGGTTCTACGACAACTCCCTCATCGGCGACGTCGTGGTCGTCAAGAACTCCCCGGACAAGACGGTCGCCCCGGACAACGGGCTCAACGGCTGGAACATGTCCTGGAGCGAGTGGACCGCGGGAAGTGGCGCCTGACCGGCGGTTTCTGACGGAAGCTCGGGCCGTGCGGGAACATTCCGCGCGGCCCGCGCGTTTTCCCCGCACACGTTTTCTCGGTTCCCGGACATGATGTCCGACCGAGGGGCTACGGTATGCACCCACAAGGTGACATGCAGCAACGCCGGGAGAAGCCTTGAGCGTTCCGTACGAGACGGCAGCGTACGAACCAGCCGAGTCGCCCGAGTCTCCGGAGGAGCACCTCGAGCGGCTCCTCGGGCGTGCCCTGAACTCCTTCGAGCTGCCCGACGAGTGTCTGCGGCAGCTGGAGTGCCCGCTGGCGCACGACGGCTCGCTGCACTCCGCCCACCACAGCGCGGGGCTGCACCGCGAGACGTACCGGCACACCTGGCTGCTCGCCGACGGTTCGGCGGTCACGCTGTGGGAGCTGGTGCACAACACCGCGCCCGGCAGCGAGCCGCAGCACGAGGTGTACGTGGACGAGGAGGAGCTGCGCGCCGCCACGGCCCGGCTGCCGCTGCCGGCGGACGCGCCGGACTTCGAGCTGCCGGTGCTCACCCAGCTGTCAGCGCTCCCCGAGCCCCGGCATGTGTACGCCCCGGACGCCTCGGCGGACCACGCGCGCCGGCTGCTGCGCCGCGCGGAGAACCCGGACCGGCCGGACGCCGGGACGGCGGCGCTGCTGGCGACGGCGTGCGCGCACCAGATCACGCAGGCCTTCGGCCGCCCGGGCCGGGCCGGCCGGGGCGCGTTGAGCTTCTCGCTCTACGAGCACGCCTTCCTGCTGCACGACGGCATGGAGCTCTCCCTCTGGGAGGTCGAGCACACGGCCACGCCCGACGGGCGCCATATGTGCGAGGTGTACGTGTCGGAGGACGCGGCCCGTGACGCCATGGAGCGCCGGGCGGCCCAGCAGGCCTGATCCCAGCCCGCCGTAGCCGTTCGGCTCAGGGCCGGTCCAGTCGCTGTACGAGACCCGCGAAGGCGTCCTTTTCCGCCGGGGTCAGTTCCACGGTCTCCAGTTCGGGCGCGGCCTGCCGCTGGTCCGGGAGGCCGGGAAGGTCCTGGAGGACAGGAAGGTCCGGGAGCACGTGCGGTTGCCGGTGGGTGCGCCGTGCGGCGGCCTGCTGGAGGAGACGGCGGCGGCGCAGAATGCCCGTCACGACGGTCACCCAGGCGGCGGTCACCAGGGCGAGGAGGATCACCGCCACCGGCTGGAGGATGGAGACGTGCGCAGGCATACGCCCCAGTACACACCACGGTCCGGGACTTTGGTCCCGGACCGTGACGTATCTCGCAGGTGCCGTGAACAACTCACAGCGCCCTAATGGGACAAGGACCGCACAGGACAGGAGTGCCGGCCCGTCAGGCGGCGACCGGCTGCTTCCGCTCCGCCGTCGCGGTGGCCGCGTCCGGCGCCGAGCCGTTGCCCGCGGCCTCGGGGGCCTGCTTGCGCATGCCCTTGAGGACGACCACCAGCGCCGTCGTGACGCAGACGCCGGCCGCGATGGCGATCAGGTAGAGGAACGGGTTGCCGATCAGCGGGACCACGAAGATGCCGCCGTGCGGGGCGCGCAGCGTGGCACCGAAGGCCATCGACAAGGCGCCGGTGACCGCACCGCCCACCATGGCGGACGGGATGACCCGCAGCGGGTCGGCCGCCGCGAACGGAATCGCGCCCTCGGAGATGAAGGAGGCGCCCAGCACCCAGGCGGCCTTGCCGTTCTCCCGCTCGGTCGGGGTGAAGAGCTTCTTGCGGACAGTGGTCGCGAGTGCCATGCCCAGCGGCGGGACCATACCCGCGGCCATCACGGCGGCCATGATCTGCATCGCGGAATCGCTGGGGTTCTGGACCGCGATACCGGCAGTGGCGAAGGCGTACGCGACCTTGTTGACCGGGCCACCGAGGTCGAAGCACATCATCAGGCCGAGCAGGGCGCCGAGCAGGATGGCGTTGGTGCCGGAGAGGCCGGAGAGCCAGTCCGTCATACCCTTCTGCGCCTCGGCGATGGGCTTGCCGATCACGACGAACATCAGGAAGCCGACAACGATCGAGGAGATCAACGGGATCACCACCACCGGCATGATGCCCCGCAGCACCGGCGGTATCTTGATCCGCTGGATCGCGAGGACGACGCCACCCGCCAGCAGGCCGGCGACCAGACCGCCCAGGAAACCTGCGGCGATGTTGGAGGCGATCATTCCGCCGACGAAGCCGGGGACGAGACCGGGGCGGTCCGCCATGCCGTACGCGATGTATCCGGCGAGGACCGGGATGAGGAAGCCGAAGGCGACCTTGCCGATCTGGAACAGCAGGGCGCCCCAGCTGTCGACCTGGGTCCAGGAGAAGTGCTCCATGACCGAAGGCGCGTTGGCGATCTTCCAGCCGCCGATCGCGAACCCGAGAGCGATCAGCAGACCGCCCGCGGCGACGAACGGGACCATGTAACTGACGCCGGTCATCAGCCACTTGCGGAGCTTGGTGCCGTAGCCCTCGCCGGGCTCGCCGGCCCGGTCGACCGGCGTACCGCCCTTGGCGGCCGCGGTGACCTCCCCTCGCTCGGCCTTGCCGCGCACGTCTGCGATCAGTTCGGCGGCCTTGTTGATGCCCGCCTTCACGCCGACATCGACGGTCGGCTTCCCGGCGAAGCGGTCCTTCTCGCGCACCGGCACGTCGTGGGCGAAGATCACGCCGTCCGCCGCCGCGATCACCGCCGGGTCGAGCCGGGTGAAACCGGCCGAGCCCTGCGTCTCGACGACGACCTCGACGCCCGCCTCACGGCCGGCGGTCTCCAGCGACTCGGCCGCCATGTAGGTGTGGGCGATGCCGGTCGGGCAGGAGGTGACGGCGACGACACGGAACGGCCGCTGCGTCTCGGCGGGGGCCGTGCTGCCCGCTGCGGCGTCGGCGGAGGCCGCCGCCGACGCCGCAGCGGAGTTTTCGGAACCGGCCGCCGCGACGGTGCCGGCCGCCTCGCCCGTCGCCCCGTCCGCCGTCTCGTCCGCCGCCTTGTCGCCCCGGATCAGTGCGGCGGCCGCGGTGGCGTCGCCCACCGAGCGCAGCGCTGAGGTGAACTCGGCGTTCATCAGCTGCCGGGCCAGCGAGGACAGGATCGTCAGGTGGGCGTCGTCGGCACCGGCCGGTGCGGCGATCAGGAAGATCAGGTCGGCGGGGCCGTCAGGGGCACCGAAGTCGATCCCGGCCGCGCTGCGCCCGAAGGCGAGGGTCGGCTCGGTGACGTGCTCGCTGCGGCAGTGCGGGATGCCGATGCCGCCGTCGAGGCCGGTCGGCATCTGCGCCTCGCGGGCGGCGACGTCCGCGAGGAAGCCCTCGATGTCGGTCACCCGGCCCAGGGTCACCATGCGCTCGGCGAGGGCGCGCGCCGCCGCTTCTTTAGTGTCGGCGGACAGGTCGAGGTCGACCAGGTCCGCGGTGATCATCTCGCTCATCGCGGGCTCCTTAGCACGCGTATCGCCCGGGGGGTGGGGTGGGCGGGGGTGGGGACGGGGGTGCAGCGGGGGAAGGCGCCGGGTGCGGAGGCGGGACCGGGGAAGCCCCGCCTCCGCGGGCCGGCAGAGCGGCTCAGGGTGCCCTGCCGACCGGCGGTCGCGGCGAGTAAGGGGAAGCCTCGCCGCTTCATGGGGCACCGTTTCAGCGCGTTCGGCGGGGGCGTCGCGGTCGTCACGCTCGGCGGGGGCGTTGCGTTCAGCCCGCTCGTCGCGGTGGTCGTACGCACGTTCATGACACCGGCTCCGTCAGCTCGCGGTCCACCGGGACCTCCGTCGTGACCGTCACCGCCGCCGGGTCCAGATCGGCCGGGGTCGGCATCACGCTGCCGGGCAGCTGGACGGCGGCCGCGCCGTGCGCGACGGCGGAGGCGAGCGCCTCGGGGCCGCTGCCACCGGCGATCAGGAAACCGGCGAGCGAGGAGTCGCCGGCGCCCACGTTGCTGCGTACCGCGTCTACCCGCGCACTGGCGAACCAGGCGCCCGTGCCGTCCACCAGCAGCTGACCGTCGGCGCCGAGGCTCGCGAGCACGGCCCGCGCGCCCCGCTCCCGCAGCTCCTCGGCCGCCTTCACCGCGTCGCCCACGGTCGCCAGGGGACGCCCCACGGCCTCCGCCAGCTCCTCGGCGTTCGGCTTCACCACGTCCGGTCGTTCCCGCAGGGCCTCCAGCAGCGCGGGCCCGGAGGTGTCCAGGGCGATGCGCTTGCCGGCGGCGTGCGCCCGCGCGACCAGGTCGGCGTACCAGGCGGGGGCGAGGCCCCGCGGCAGGCTGCCGCAGCACGCGATCCAGTCGGCGTCGCCGGACTGCGCGCGGACCGTGTCCAGCAGCAGTTCCTGCTCCTCGGGGGACAGCTCCGGACCGGGCGCGTTGATCTTCGTCAGGACCCCGTCCGCCTCGGCGAGCGCGATGTTGGAGCGGGTGGCCCCGGCGACCGGGACCGGCGCGACCTCGATGCCCTGCGCGTCCAGCAGCTCCGCGACGAGCGCGCCCGGCGCACCACCCAGGGGCAGCACGGCGACCGTGCGCTGCCCGGCGGCCGCGACGGCCCGCGAGACGTTGACGCCCTTGCCGCCGGGGTCCATGCGTTCGCCGGTGGCGCGGATGACCTCTCCGCGGTCCAGCGAGGGGACCTCGTACGTACGGTCGAGGGACGGGTTCGGGGTGACGGTGAGGATCATGCGCGCACTACTTCCGTGCCGCCACGCTCGATGGCGACGGCGTCTTCGGGGCTCAGCCCGCTGTCGGTGATCAGCAGGTCCACATCGCTCAGGTCGCCGAAGCGGGCGAAGTGCTCCTGGCCGTGCTTGGTGGCGTCGGCGAGCAGCACCACACGGCGGGCGGCGGCCATGGCCGCCCGCTTCACCGCGGCCTCGGCGAGGTCGGGGGTGGTCAGACCGTGCTCGGCGGAGAAGCCGTTGGCCGCGACGAACAGCACGTGGGCACGGAGCTCGCCGTACGCGCGCAGCGCCCAGGCGTCCACGGCGGCGCGCGTACGGTGCCGCACGCGCCCTCCGACCAGGTGGAGCTGGATGCCCGGGTGGTCGGCGAGGCGGGCCGCGATCGGCAGGGAGTGCGTGACGACGGTGAGCCGCGCGTCCAGGGGGATGGCCGCGGCCAGGCCGGCGACGGTCGTGCCGGCGTCGAGGATCAGGGTGCCCTCGGTCGGCAGTTCGGCGAGGGCCGCCTTGGCGATGCGTTCCTTCTCGTCGGCGGCCGTGCCCTCGCGTTCGGCGAGGTCCGGCTCGAAGTCGAGTCGTCCGGCCGGGATGGCACCGCCGTGCACCCGGCGGAGCAGCCCGGCGCGGTCCAGCGCCTTCAGGTCGCGGCGGATCGTCTCCGCCGTCACCTGGAACTCCTCGGCGAGAGAGAGCACGTCCACTCGGCCGCCGTCACGGGCGAGGCGGAGGATCTCCTGCTGCCGTTCCGGTGCGTACATGTCCGTTCGCCTCCGACTCATGCCCGAACGTGTGGTTTCACCCGTGAGGCTACGCCCGGATTTCCGGAAAGTAAACAGGTTCGGACTCCATTCGGGCATGAACGGACTTCTGGCTCTTCCGGGTGGGTATGCGAAAGGGCCCGGCGACCGCGCGGTCGCCGGGCCCTTTCGCATACCCATCGGGGAGGGCTCAGGAGACGAGCTCCCGCTCCCTCTCCTCCTCCACCGGGAGCGGAGACTCCCCGCCCTCCACGTGCTGCGCCGGCCGCTTGGGCAGGGCGAACATCAGCAGGAAGATCACGCCCATCACCGCGGCCACCCAGCCCAACGCGTGCTGGAAGGCGTCCACGAACGCCGGGCCCACCCGCGGCGGGGTCAGGTCGTCGCCGATCGAGCCGAAGAAGACCACCGACACCAGCCCCAGCCCCAGCGCGTTGCCCATCTGCTGCACGGTGTTGATCAGCCCGGACGCCGACCCCGCGTGCTCGCGCGGCACCTCGGAGAGCACCGCGTCCGTCAGCGGCGCGACGATCAGCCCCATGCCGACGCCCATGACCACCAGCGGGAGCGCCATCTGCCAGGAGGCGATGTCCTGGCCGTACCGGTGGGCCTCCCCGATGTAGATCAGCACGCCGAGGGCCATCAGCAGCGCGCCGGCCTGGAGCACCTTGCGGCCGAAGCGGGGCACCAGCTTCTGCACGGACATCCCGGCCGCCACGGATACCGCGATAGAGAACGGCACCCCGGTCAGCCCGGCCCGCAGCGGGCTCCAGCCCAGACCGACCTGCATGTAGAGCGTCCACACCAGGAAGAACACACCGAGCCCGACCCCGAACACGGTCTGCACCGCGATGCCCGCCGCGAAGCTCTTCACCTTGAACAGCGACAGTTCGACCAGCGGCGAGCCGTCCCGCGCGCTCTTGCGCCGCTCGTACGCCACCAGCGCAGCGAAGACCACGACCGAACCGGCCATCGACAGGTGGCCCCACAGCGGCCAGTGCAGCTCACGGCCCCGGGTGAGCGGATACAGCAGCATCAGCAGTCCCAGCGTCACCAGTGCTACGCCGACGAGGTCCAGCTTCAGCGCCCTGGGGGCCTTCGACTCGGTGATGAAGCGGCGGCCGAGGAGGAAAGCGACGACGCCGACCGGCAGGTTGATGAGGAAGATGGGCCGCCATTCGAGACCGAACAGATTCCACTCCGTCAGCAGCGCGCCCAGCAGCGGGCCGGAGACCGCGCCCAGGCCGACGATCGCGCCGAAGAGCCCGAAGACCTTGCCCCGCTCATGCGCCGGGAAGGTGGCGTGCACGATCGACAGCACCTGCGGCACCATCATCGCCGCCATCGCGCCCTGAAGGATGCGGGAGGCGACCAGCATCTCCGGGTTCGCGGCGAACCCGCACAGCGCCGACGCCAGCGTGAAGCCGCCGATGCCGACGAGGAACAGCCGCTTGCGGCCGTGGATGTCGCCGAGCCGCCCGCCGGTGATCAGGCCCGCCGCGAAGGCCAGGGCGTAGCCCGCGGTGATCCACTGGATCTGGCTGAAGGACGCGCCGGCGTCCCGCTTTATGGAGGGGATCGCGATGTTGACGATCGTGACGTCGACCAGGTCCATGAAGGCGGCGGTCATCACGATCGCGAGGGCGAACCAGCGGCGGCGGTCGGCCACCGCCTGCCGGGCGGTGCTGTCGGTGCCAGCGGTACTGACGGTCTCGGTGGAGGTCATGCATCGAAGGTAGAGGCCGAGTAGGTCAGATTGTGTCCTACTTCTGCGGCATTCTGAGACGCATGACGACGGACACCCCGGCCCGGCTGCTCCAGCTCCTCTCCCTCCTCCAGACACCCCGTGAATGGCCGGGCGGCGAGCTCGCCGACCGGCTCGGAGTGTCCCGCCGTACCGTGCGCCGTGACGTCGACCGGCTGCGCGAGCTGGGCTATCCGGTGCAGGCGACCATGGGCGCCGACGGCGGGTACCGGCTGGTCGCGGGCAAGGCGATGCCTCCCCTGGTGCTCGACGACGAGGAGGCGGTGGCCATCGCGGTGGGACTGCGGGCCGGCGCCGGGCACGCGGTCGCGGGCGTGGACGAGGCGTCCGTACGGGCGCTGGCGAAGCTGGAACAGGTGCTGCCGGCCCGGCTGCGCCACCGCGTCTCCACCCTTCAGGCCGCGACCACCCCGCTGACCAGCGGGGACGGGGCGAGCATCGCGCCCGAGACACTGACCGTGATGGCGTCGACGGTGGCCGGGCGGGAGCGGCTGCGGTTCGCGTACCGGGCCAAGGACGGCAGCGAGTCACGGCGGCTGACCGAGCCGTACCGGCTGGTGTCGACCGGTCGGCGGTGGTACCTCGTGGCGTACGACCTCGACCGGGAGGACTGGCGCACGTTCCGGGTCGACCGGGTGAGCGAGCCGTTCGCGACGGGGGCGCGCTTCGCTCCGCGGGAGCTGCCGACGGGGGGTGCGGCGGAGTATCTGCGGCAGTCGATCCAACGGCGGCAGGACTCGTACGCGTACGAGGTCGTGTTCACGGAGCCGGCGGACTTCGTCGCGGCCCGGGTACC
This sequence comes from Streptomyces sp. NPDC001480, assembly GCF_042894725.1. Lineage (NCBI taxonomy): Bacteria > Bacillati > Actinomycetota > Actinomycetes > Kitasatosporales > Streptomycetaceae > Streptomyces > Streptomyces sp. NPDC001480. The sequence goes on from NZ_JBIAVX010000017.1 coordinate 228,530, forward strand.
GGCGTGGGCGGGACGGCCGGAACCGCTGGATGCCGGGGGCTGCGTGTTGCGGGGCACCTCCGGCGACCCCGTGGAGTGGCTGGCGGTGCGGCTGGCGATGGTGGGGTGCGATTTCGAGGTCCGTGAGCCCGCGGAACTCGTGCGGTGCGTACGGGAGCTGGGCGGGCGGTTGAGCCGGGCGGGGGGTGGGTGAGGTCACCGCGCCGGGTTACGGCCGCCGGTTCACGACCGCCGGGTTACGGCGCCGACGAACCCGCATCCCAAGGGAATCCCCGCAACGCCGCGAGGTTCCGCAGGGCCAGTGCCTCGGGCCCCTCCGGGCCGGACGGAGGGTTCGAGGCGCAAGCCCACGTCTCGACCGCCACCCTCACCGCCGCACCGGCCACCGCGGCGGTGAACCGCAGGTCAGGAGAGACGGAGGAGGCAACGTTGTCGGCGCCGGTCCGCCGGGCCGCCAGGATGTCCGCCAGCGCCTGTTCCGACTCGCGGCACACCTCCGCCCACACCTTCCGCAGCGCCGGGTTCGTGCCGGCGAGGCGGATCAGGGTGCGCACCCAGTCCCAGGACGCGGTCGAGACGGCCTGGCCGGGCGTGAGGGTCCGGCGGACGGCGTGTTCCAGCGCCTCGGGGACGGACAGGGACGCGGGGGCCTCGCGGACCGCCTCCGTCCAGCGCCGGGCGCCCGCCGCGTAGAGGGGGGCGACGGCCTCCTCCTTCGTGGCGAAGTAGCGGTAGAAGGTGCGCGGGGCGCATCCGGCGGCCTGCGCGATGTCCTCAGCGCGGGTGGCCTTCAGACCCCGGCTGACGAACAGACCGGCCGCCGCCCGTGCGATCTCCATCCGGGTCTCGGCCTTGCGCCGTTCCGTCAGCGATCCGGAAGCCGGAGAAGGTTTGGAAGGACCGGAAGGATCGGACGGAACAGAAGGAACACTGGGACTCACGGCGGCAGGTTATGCCCATGTGGCAGAATCTGCCATCCGGCGAGCCACCCCGTGGTTCAGGTACGGGGTGACTCGCCGCTCAGGCATACCCGCGCACATTGAGGAGCCGAGCTCCGGCACCCGGGGGGACAGGCACCGAAGCCCGGCTCGGGGAAGGTCCCGGCGCCGGGGGGGATGTGCGTCGGGACGCGTGGCTCAGCGTGAGAGCACGTCTCCTGGGCCCGGAGGTGTTGTTCCCGGGGCCCCGAGAGTTGAAGCGGCGCTACAGCGCCATGTTTGCGCGGTCTTCCGCCACCCGGCGTACGCGGTCGCCCGGCGGCCGGCACGTCACCGGCAGCCGGTCGACCGCCGGTCGGCCGACGGTTACGCCGCCGCGTCGAAGCCGGTGCTGCGGGCCAGCTTCTTCAGTTCCAGCAGCGCGTGCTTCTCGATCTGGCGGATGCGTTCGCGGGTCAGGCCGTGCTCCTTGCCGACCTCCGTCAGCGTGCGCTCGCGGCCGTCCTCGATGCCGTACCGCATCTTGATGATGGAGGCCGTGCGCTGGTCGAGGCGGCCGATCAGGTCGTCCAGCTCCTCGCTGCGCAGCAGTGTCAGCACCGACTGCTCGGGCGACACGGCGGAGGTGTCCTCGAGCAGGTCGCCGAACTGGGTCTCGCCCTCGTCGTCCACCGACATGTTCAGCGACACCGGGTCACGGGCCCAGTCGAGCACGTCGATGACGCGCTCCGGCGTGGAGCCGAGCTCGGCCGCGATCTCCGCGGGCTCCGGCTCGCGCCCGTTCTCCCGGTTGAACTCGCGCTGCACACGGCGTATGCGGCCCAGCTCCTCCACGAGGTGAACGGGCAGCCGGATGGTGCGGGACTGGTCGGCTATCGAGCGGGTGATCGCCTGACGGATCCACCAGGTGGCGTACGTCGAGAACTTGAAGCCCTTGCGGTAGTCGAACTTCTCCACCGCGCGCACCAGGCCGGCGTTGCCCTCCTGGATCAGGTCGAGCAGGGGCAGACCGCTGCGGGGGTAGCGGCGGGCGACGGCGACGACCAGGCGCAGGTTGGAGCGGATGAACACGTCCTTGGCGCGCTCGCCCTCGGCGACCAGGGCCTCGAGCTCCTCGCGAGTGGCGTTCGACTTGGACTCCTCGTACCCGTCGAGGATCTGCCGTGCGAACACGCCCGCCTCTATGGTCTGGGACAGGTCGACTTCCTTGGCGGCGTCGAGCAGTGGGGTCCGCGCGATCTCGTCGAGGTACATGCCGACCAGGTCGCGATCGGCGATCTCGCCGCCATGGGCGCGAACACTGCTTGCCGCGTCGGCCGTCTCGCCGGTGGCGGACTGACGACGGGCGACGGCACGGGTTGCCATGCGTGCTCCCTTGCGATGGTGGGTCAGCGGGTGGTCCAGGCGGACACTCGGCACTCCGGGAGATGAACGATTGGGACTCTTCTCGAGTGCCCGGCATCCGAAGGAAACAACGACTGGAATCAGGACAGAATTCCCAACCCACCCCTCCTTTTTTCTGATCATGCAGTACCCTGTGCGGCCACGTAGGGAGGCGTGATGTCGACAGAGAGTGCAGAGGTGCAGGTCAGACCGGGAGTCGAGGGCGACCTCGAAGCCCTCACGGCCCTCTACAACCACTACGTACGTGAGACGCCCATCACATTCGACACCGCGGTCTTCACGCCGGAGGAGCGACGTCCTTGGCTGCTCTCCCACCCGGAAGACGGCCCGTACCGCCTGATGGTTGCCGTGGCCGCGGAGTCACAGGAGATTCTGGGCTACGCCACATCCAGTCCTTACCGGGTGAAACCCGCGTACGGCACGTCCGTGGAGACGACCGTCTACGTCGCCCCGCACGCCGGCCGCCGCGGCATCGGCACCCTGCTGTACAAGGCCCTCTTCGAGGCACTGTCCGGGGAGGACCTGCACCGCGCCTACGCGGGCATCGCCCAGCCCAACGAGGCGTCCGCGCGGCTCCACGAGCGCTTCGGCTTCCGGTACGTCGGCACGTACCGGGAGGTGGGCCGCAAGTTCGGACGGTACTGGGACGTCGCCTGGTTCGAGAAGGAGCTCTAGCGGTACGAGGACGAGCTCCGGCCAGGAAGAAGCTCCAGCCCGCGCCCGCCCGCTCAGCCGAACTGCACCGACCGCTTCGCCATCCCCATCCAGAAGCCGTCGATCACGGACTTCTGCGCGTCCAGCTCCCCGCCGGCCTCGGCCGCGCCCATGGTGACGAAGAGCGGGGCGAAGTGCTCGGTGCGCGGGTGGGCGTAGCGGCCCGCGGGGGCCTTGTCGAGGAAGTCCAGCAGGGCGTCCCAGTCGCGGCCCTCCAGGGCGCGCCGGCCCCAGTCGTCGAACTCGGAGGACCAGCTGGGCACCCCGTTGCCCGCGTACCGCAGCGCGGCCAGGTTGTGGGTGAAGAAGCCGGAGCCGACGATCAGCACACCCTCGTCCCGCAGGGGGGCGAGCCGGCGGCCGATCTCCATCAGCCGCACCGGGTCGAGGGTCGGCATGGAGACCTGGAGGACCGGGATGTCGGCGGCGGGGAACATCTCCACCAGCGGGACGTAGGCGCCGTGGTCGAGACCGCGGTCCGGGATGTCCTGCACGGGCGTGCCGGGGGCGCGCAGAAGCTTGCGCACGGACTCGGCGAGCTCCGGTGCGCCGGGGGCCTCGTACCGCACCCGGTAGTAGTGCTCGGGGAAGCCCCAGAAGTCGTAGACGAGCGGGACGGTCGTGGTCGCGCCGAGGGCGAGCGGGGCCTCCTCCCAGTGGGCGGAGACCATCAGGATCGCCTTGGGACGGGGCAGGTCGGCGGACCAGGCGGCGAGCTGACCCGGCCAGACGGCGTCGTCGGCGAGGGGCGGGGCACCGTGGCTCAGGTAGAGGGTGGGCATGCGCTCCTGGGTGGCGGCGGACATGACGGCGGCTCCCTCATTGCTTTAAGTCTCAAGCTCTACGTCCCATAGGCTACGCCTCACTTGTTTAAGTTTCAAGGAGAAGCCCCGTACAGTGGTTCATATGACTACGGCACCCGACTCCGCCGCCGAACAGCACCGCTGGCTCACCGACGAGGAGCAGCGCGTCTGGCGCTCCTACCTGCATGCCTCCACGCTGCTGGAGGACCACCTCGACCGTCAGCTCCAGCGCGACGCGGGGATGCCGCACGTCTACTACGGCCTGCTCGTAGGACTCGCCGAGGCCCCGCGCCGCCGGCTCCGGATGACCGAGCTGGCCATGAAGGCCAAGATCACCCGGTCCCGTCTCTCGCACGCCATCGCCCGCCTGGAGAAGAACGGCTGGGTGCGCCGCGAGGACTGCCCCTCCGACAAGCGCGGCCAGTTCGCGGTGCTGACCGACGAGGGCCACGAGGTACTGCGGCGCACCGCGCCGGGCCATGTGGCCGCCGTCCGCCAGGCGCTGTTCGAGCGGCTGACCCCCGAGCAGCAGAAGACCCTCGGCGAGATCATGGAGATCGTCGCCGAGGGCCTTCAGCCGAACGAAGCGGGTGCGGACCTGCCGTGGCTCCGCTGAGGGAGCCACCCCTCCTTTAGTGGGCGATCACCGGGACGGCCACCTCGTCCTCGACGCCCTCACCGTCACCGGAGGCGACCGGACCGGCGCCCTGGTGGCCGGCGTTGACGAGGGTGACCACGATGGCCGCGGCGAGCACCAGCATGCCGACGGCGAACCAGATCGCGTTGGTGTAGCCGTGCACCATGCCCTGCATCTGGACCAGCTGCTGCTTCGGCTTGGAGGTGGCCGTGGCGATGTGGTCCTTGATGTACGAGGTCGTCGCGGAGGCGGCGATCGTGTTCAGCAGGGCGGTACCGATCGCTCCGCCCACCTGCTGCGAGGTGTTGACCATCGCGGAGGCCACACCGGCGTCCCGGGGCTCGACACCCAGGGTGGCCAGGGACATGGCCGGCATGAACGCCGTACCCATGCCGAGGCCGAGCAGCAGCATCGCCGGCAGGACCGTCGAGGCGTACGACGAGCCGATCTCCAGCCGCGTCAGCAGCAGCATGCCGGCGGCGGCGACCAGGAAGCCGGGGCCCATCAGCATCCGGGCCGGGACCCGGGTCATCAGACGCGTGCCGATCTGGGTCGAGCCGACCATCATGCCCGCGATCATCGGCAGGAAGGCGAAGCCGGTCTTGATCGGCGAGTAGCCCTTGATGACCTGGAGGTAGTAGGTCAGGAAGAGGAACGTGCCGAACATCGCGATGATGGCGATGCCGAGGGAGAGGTAGATACCGCCGCGGTTGCGGTCGGTGACCACGCGCAGGGGCAGCAGCGGGGCCTTGACCCTGGTCTCGGTGACGACGAAGGCGATCAGCAGGACGGCCGACGCGACGAACAGGGAGACGGTGGTGGTGTCGCCCCAGCCGTCGGACTCGGCGCGGGTGAAGCCGTAGACGAGCGAGACCAGGCCGAGGGTGGACAGGAGCACGCCCGGGAGGTCGAGCGGGTTGCGGTTGCGGCCGCCCTCCGGCTCACGGATGACGAAGTACGCGCCCAGCGCGGCGACCACGGCGAACGGGATGTTGACGAAGAACGTCCAGCGCCAGTCCAGGTACTCGGTCAGCACGCCGCCGAGGATGAAGCCGACGGCGCCGCCGCCACCGGCGATCGCGCCGTAGATGCCGAACGCCTTGGCGCGCTCCTTGGCGTCCGTGAACATCACGGCGAGCAGCGAGAGCGCGGCGGGGGCGAGCAGCGCGCCGAAGACACCCTGGAGGGCGCGGGCGCCGAACATCATCGCGCCGGTGGTCGCCGCGCCGCCGAGCGCGGAGGCGGCGGCGAAGCCGGTCAGGCCCACGACGAAGGCCCGCTTGCGGCCCCACAGGTCGGCGATCCGGCCACCGAAGAGGAGCAGACCACCGAAGGCGAGGGCGTACGCCGTCACGACCCACTGGCGGTTGCCGTCGGATATGCCCAGGTCCTGCTGGGCGGAGGGGAGCGCGATGTTCACGATGGTCGCGTCGAGGACGACCATCAGCTGGGCGAGCGCGATGAAGACGAGCGCTTTCCAGCGGTTGGCGTCGGCGGTGCCGACGGTGGCCGGTGTTGTTTCGGACATGGAGGTACCCACTTCAGGACTTCGTGACGGAGAAATCGGTAAAAGGCGTGAGGGTGCCGACGGCTCGCCAAGGTGAGCGGCGGCCGGAGGCTCGTGTATTGCTCGTGCTTCGAGGTGTCGTCTTTTGGGAGCGTCGTCGGATGGACCGGTGTGGGGCCCGGAACTAATCGGTCGGCTCGGTCGGAACGGTCGGCTCGGTCGGATCAGTCGGAACGGTCGGAACGGTCAGCTCGGTCAGGTCTGCCGGAAGTCCTCCATGGTCGCGGCCGTGCCCGGCAGTACGGAGCGGGCCGGGGCCCGCAGTCCGTCCAGGAACAGCTGGAGCTGGCGGTGGACGAAGCGGTCGATGCTGAGGCAGCCCGTGCCGGCCGGCGGCCGGCTGAGCTGGGACACGGCGAGCAGCAGGTCACCGGCGCCGACGTCGGGGCGGAGCTGGCCGGCCGTCTTGGCGCGGTCCATGACCTCCCCGACGATCTGCTCGACCCTCTGGCGGGCCGCTTCGAGGTCGGGGTGGTTCTGGTCGAACGTCTCGGAGACCATCGGGCACAGCGCACTGATCCGCTCGTCGGCGGCGGTGTGCGTGAAGCGCGCCAGCGCCTCGAAGGCGTCCCCGGTCTCCGCGAGCGCCTCCTCGGCCGCCCGCACCGTACGGTCGATGACGGAGCAGACGACCTCGCGGACGAGGGCGTCGCGGTCCGGGAAGTTGCGGTACACCGTGGCGTTGCCGACACCGGCCCGGCGGGCGATCTCGTCGAGCGGCACGTCGGGGCCGAACTCGACGAACATCTCCCGGGCGGCGGCGACGATCCGCTCCCGGTTGCGCAGGGCGTCGGCGCGGGGCCGGGGCGTCCTGCGTCGCACGGGGGTCGCGGTGGGCACGGCGTACTCCTGAGTTCATCGGGATGGACGATCCGGGGAACCAGTCCCCGTTTCGCTCGGACACATGGCTAAACGGGGAAACGGTCCCCGGATATTTCGCAGCCACGAAGAAATTTCTAGTGACCTGGCTCACACCCCATTCGGTGCGACATTCGGTGCGACATTCGGCGCGACATCCGGTGCGGCATCCATGCCCCTACCCGCGGGAAACCCACGATCGGCCTCCCCCAGCGCGCGCCCCCCGCACCGTCGACACAGGGTGACCACAAGGGTGCAGCCGGCGACCGGCGGCTGCCGTGGAGCGGAAGGTCCCCTGCATGCAGCCGCAGTCGTCCAGCGGCCGGCGTGCGCCGGGCGCACACCGGATACGCCCGCGCCGTGTGGCCGCCCTCGCCTCCGTGACCGCGCTGACCCTCACGGTCAGCACCACGTCCGGCACGGGGCAGCTCACGGCGGGTTCCACCACCGCCGGTGCGGGACCGTTCGCCATGGCCCGCTCGCCCGCCCTGGCCCCCTGCATGATCAGCGGCGGCTACGACGTCCAGATGACCGAGGGCATACCCACCCCCGCCGGCTACTCCCACTCCACCGGCACCGTCCACGCCCTGACCCTCATGGTCGACTTCCCCGACGCACCCGGCCAGGGCAGCGCCCTCGACCGCTTCCACGAGTTCTTCCCGAAGACCCAGGAGTGGTTCCGCACCGCGTCCTACGGCCGTCTCGACTACCGCCCCGAAACCCCGGTCACCGACTGGCTGCGCATGCCGAAGCCGTTCAAGGACTACGGCATAGAGCGCGGCGCCCCCTTCGACCCCGGCTACCGCCGACTGGTCCAGGACATCGTGGCCGCCGCCGACCCCACCGTGGACTTCCGCTCGTACGACCTGCTGAACGTGCTCGTCACCCCGAACGCGGGCCCCTCCGCCCTGGACACCGTGCTGTCGGTGACGTTCGCCGGCAACGCGGAGGCACCGATCGCCGACGGCGTACCGGTCGCCAACGCCTCCTTCGTCTACTCCCGCCAGGACGACGGCTCCGGCTCCTACCCCCTCACCGGCTACCGCGTGCTCCCGCACGAGAACGGCCACGTCTTCGGCCTGCCCGACCTCTACACCCAGGAAGGCGCCGGCACGGTCGGCCACTGGGACATCATGAGCGAGGACTGGGGCGCCGACAACGACCTGCTCGGCTGGCACAAGTGGAAGCTGGGCTGGCTGGACGCCACACAGATCAGCTGCGCGGCCGGCCGCGGCACCGCCGAGTACGAACTGACCCCGCTGTACCGGCCCGGCGGCCGCAAACTCGTCGTCATCCCGGTCGACGGCCACACCGACTACGCCCTGGAAGTACGCACCCGGGGCGGCAACGACGAGACCGTGTGCCATCCCGGCGTCCTCATCTACAAGGTCGACGCGAACATCGACACCGGCCAGGGCCCCGTCAAGGTCTACGACGCCCACGGCCACTCCGGCGGCTGCACCAGCAGCCCCAACGTCCACACCGAACTCTCGGACGCACCGTTCGGCCCCGGCCAGACCTTCAAGGACCCGCTGCGGGGGATCACCGTAGAGGTGACCGGGAAGGACGAGGCGGGGAACTATCGGGTGCGGGTGACGCGGAGCTAGCCGTGCGGCCCCGGGACCGGGCGGGCGTGCGGGCGGCACGGGCTTACCGTAGGCGTGCCGAGACGCCCGTACTCCACCCCGGCGCCCACCGCCGTAGCCACTCCCGCACCCCACCGCCGTAGCCCATCCCCGCACCCCACCCCCGCACCCCACCGCCATGGCCCATCGCCGTACCGGAGAGCCGCAGCCGATGCCCGCGACGAAGACCCCACTGGACGCCGACGCCCCAGGGGGAGCCGCCGTGCCGCCGGCCGAGGCGGTGATGCCGCTGATCCGCGGGATCACCGTGCTGCGGCAACTCACCGAAGCGGGCGGCACCCTGAGCCCGAGCGCGCTGGAACGGGCCACCGGCCTGGCCCGTTCCACGGTGGACCGGATCACGGCGACCCTCGCACGCATGGGATACGTCCGCCTCGACGGCCGGGACGTCGTGCTGGCGCCCCCCGTCATGGAACTGGGCAACGCCTATCTCGCCGCCCTCCGCCTGCCCGCCCTGCTGGACGCCCGTGCCGACGAACTGGCCGACGAGCTCGACGAGTCGGTGTCCCTGGCGGTCGCCGACCGCGACGGCATCCGCTTCATCCACCAGGCCACCCGCCGCCGAGCGATGTCCCTCAGCTTCCGCATCGGCGACCTCCTCCCCGCCGAACGCACCGCCCCCGGCCCGCTGTTCGCCACCGACTGGACGGAACGGGACTGGACCCACTGGCGGGCGCGCCGGTCAGCGGACCCGGAGGACAGGAGCTTCCCGGCGGTACCCCACAGAGACCTGACGGTCGCGCCGGAGGCCGCGGACTTCGTCCGTCGCTCCACCCTGGCCGCCGCCGACGGCTACGCCCTGGACGACCAGCTGATCGAACCGGGCCTGGTGGCCGTCTCCGTGCCGGTACGGGATCCGGCGACGGGCCGTGTGGTGTGCGCGGCGAGCGTGGTGAGCCACACCAGCCGCCACACGGCCGCCGACCTGCGCGACACGCTCCTCCCCCGCCTGCGCGAGGCGGTGACGGCGATGGAGGCGGACCTGCGCGAGGCCCCCCCGGTCGTACCAGGCCCACCCCCCTCCGACCTGGCCACCTGGACGACAGCGTCGAAGCACGAGCTGGGCCGCGACTTCATCGAGTCCCTGGCCCGCGGCCTCACCGTCCTGACCGCCTTCGGCGAGGGCCGCGCCTGCCTGACCCTGACGGAGGTGGCCAAGGCGACGGGCCTGGCCCGGGCGACGGCCCGACGGGCACTGATCACATACGACCACCTGGGCCTGATGACCATGGCCCCGGACACCCGGACCTTCACCCTCACCCCTCGAGTCCTGTCCCTAGGCTTCCCACCCCTCTCCCGCACGACCCTCCCCCACCTGGCGGCTCCCCACCTGCGCGCCCTGGCGGACCGGATGGAGGAGTCAGCGGCCTTGGCGGTACTGGTCGACCCGGAATCGCCGACCCCGATGATCCAACTGACGGCGAGAGCCACCACACCCCGAGTCCTCTCCCCAGACATCACAGTGGGCACCCGCCTCCCGGCCGGCTCGACCTCCCTGGGCCGCGCCCTCCTCTCCGAGGCCGCCCCGCAGGGCTACGCCCTGGCCGATGAGGAACTGGAATCAGGCCTCCGCTCCATCGCAGTCCCCCTCCACGACCGCACGGGCCGCGTCATCGCCGCCCTCAACCTCTCCACCCACGCGGCCCGCCGCACCCTCGCCGACTGCGTGACCGACCTCCTCCCCGCCCTGAGGACCACAGCCGCCCACATCGAATCCGACCTCCACACCGCATCCCGCTTCACCCCCATCCCCCCGACCTGACCCCCCACCCCCACCCCCGAGATCCGGTACGCTGACGCCTGTGGCCCACACAGCCACGATCCGCCTTCGTAGCTCAGGGGATAGAGCACCGCTCTCCTAAAGCGGGTGTCGCAGGTTCGAATCCTGCCGGGGGCACAGACAGAAGGGCCAGCTCAGGAGGGTTTCCCTCCCAGGCTGGCCCTTCGGTGTTTCAGGGCTCGTGCCACAGGCGTGCCACTACACCCGCACTTTCGCCTCGGGCGGTTCGCTACCTACAAACGAGAGACCACGCGGCGAATCGCCCCAACGCGCTCATGAAGCGTGCCGGATAGACTGCACGAACTCGCCGGATCCGTCATCGAGCAACCAGAACGACCAGCCGTTGCGGTTTGGGTTGACGTCCGGCTTGTAGTGCGTCACCACAGCCCGAGCCGCTCCGGTAGGCGTCTTGAAGCTTTGCCCCGCAAGCGGTCCCGACGTGATGTCGATCCTCTTCGTGTCCCGGTCATAGCTGCCACGGGTCCGATGACCTTCGTAGTCGGCATAGACGTCGACCTTGCGCTCCGCCTTCGCATCCTGCCCGTTGGCGGCGGCTGGCGCCGAGGACGGCCACCGTTCCGGCGCCGAAGGTGGGCAGGATGTGCGTCAGTGCGACCTGAGCATCGGTCTTGGTCGCGTACGTCTTCTGTGCGGGACGCGGTTGCCCCGTCTCGGGGTCCCGGTAGCGGACCTGCCAACGGCCGGACGGAAGCTGTCTCACCGAACCGAACTCCCGGCGCCTGCCCTTCTTGTTGGCCATCAGGCAGCCCTCCGAAGGGAGCTGCCCTGGTGGCCGATCGGCTGCACCGTGTTGGCGTCGATGAAGGCGTTCAACGCGCTCTCGGGGATGCGTACGTGTCGGCCGACCTTGACGAACACGATGCGTCGCTCGGCGATCAGGCAGCGCGGGCCTCGCGGAGGGCGCTGAGGGTGGTGGAGTAGCGGCGGGACTTGGTGGAGAAGTGGCCGCGGAATCCGAGCATGTGGGCCCAGGCGCGTAGGCGGAGGTGTTCGAGGTGCTTGCGTGCGCCGAGCGTCCATGCGGTGCGGACCATGCGGTCGGCGTAGCGACTTTGGCCGGGAGTTTCAATGACCCTGTCAAGGCTGTGGCCGCCTCCACCGGTGAGGTGGGGGCGTTCGGGAGATCGTCTGTGCCTCGGC